>CAJUTC010000004.1 GCA_910589195.1 uncultured Lachnospiraceae bacterium | reverse complement strand
AACAGAGGAACTCCGCTATAAGGTTCAAGAACTGTTGAAGGAGATGCATCAATTATATAAACGAGGTTGGACCCCAAAAGTAAAGTGGAGTAAAAGTTGTAATGCATGTTCGCTGAAAGAAATTTGTCTTCCCAAGTTAGGAAAAGCTCCGAATGTAAAACAATATATTAGCCAGATATTTTTAGAGGCTCAGGAATGAAAAAATTATTAAATACGTTGTATGTAACATCCCCACATAGCTATTTGGCATTAGATGGTGAAAATGTTGTTGTATTAGAGGAAAAATTAGAAATAGGACGGCTTCCCCTGCACAATTTAGAAGGGATTGTTGCATTTGGCTATAAGGGTACAAGCCCAGCCTTAATGGAGGCATGTGCGGAAAAAAATATCTCATTATGTTATTTATCGCCTCAAGGGAAGTTCCTTGGGAGGGTAACTGGCACCATCAAGGGGAATGTACTACTTCGAAAGGCTCAATATCAAATAGCTGAAGAAGAAGCAAAGAGTCTTGCTATTGCTAAAAATTGTATTATAGGGAAAGTATATAATGCAAGATGGGTACTAGAGAGAGCTCTTCGTGATCATAGTATGCAAGTTGATTATGAACGTGTAAAAAAAGCAACAGAGTATTTAAAAGAGTCTTTAAAAGCCATCCGGAATTGTGAGAGTAAAAATGAACTTCGTGGATATGAGGGCGAGGCTGCAAGTGTTTACTTCAGTGTATTTGACGAAATGATTTTACAACAGAAAAAAGACTTTTTATTTCAAGGAAGAAATAAGAGACCGCCATTAGATAATGTAAATGCTATGTTGTCATTTACATATACCTTATTAGCGAATACTACAGCTGCGGCATTGGAAACCGTTGGATTAGATCCATATGTAGGGTTTATGCATTGTGACAGGCCAGGCAGAATTTCGCTTGCGTTGGACATGATGGAAGAGCTGCGGGCAGTTCTGGCTGATCGTTTTGTTCTAACACTCATTAATAAAAGGATTATATCAGCAAAAGATTTTCAAAAAAGAGAAAATGGCGCAGTACTTATGAAAGATACAGCAAGGAAACAGATACTAATTGAGTGGCAAAATCGTAAAAAAGAAGTTATTACTCACCCATTTTTGCAAGAAAAGGTCGAATGGGGAATGGTTCCTTTTGTACAATCAATGTTGCTTGCAAGATACTTGCGAGAAGATTTAGATGAGTATCCTCCATTTTTATGGAAATGATAGGAAATATAAGTTTTAGTTAAAAAGGTATAAAAATGTTAGTATTAATTACTTATGATGTCAACACAGAAACAGCGGCAGGAAAAAGCCGCTTGAGAAAGGTAGCAAAACAATGTGTTAATTATGGAAGACGTGTGCAAAATTCAGTTTTTGAATGTCTTCTTGATTCTGCCCAGTGTGTAAAACTAAAGAATAGTTTAACAGAAATTATTGATGAGAAGGTTGATAGCTTGAGATTTTACTATTTAGGCAACCATTATAAAACTAAAATCGAGCATGTGGGGGTTGAAAGAGGAATAGCGGCAGATGATATATTGATTTTGTGAAATAATTTGGTGCGAATAGCAAGTGGTTAGAAAAAATAGAGGGCATTCGCACTAAAAAATTAGGCCATTTAATGACAATGGATTTTATTTAAGATGGTAAGTTATATAAAATGCTAGAAAGATTGTTATAAATGTTTGTTTTTAGAAAGGAAATCAAGCAATTTTTGTTTGATTTTGCTGTCACTCCCTGTGCGGGAGTGTGGATTGAAATAGAATTTCCATGTCCTTTTGAAGGTTTGCAATATGTCACTCCCTGTGCGGGAGTGTGGATTGAAATTCTGTCCCTTGGAAGCGTTCACGGCAGCAGGAGCGGTCACTCCCTGTGCGGGAGTGTGGATTGAAATAAATATGCAACTGGTAAGGTTCGAAAACCACTCGTCACTCCCTGTGCGGGAGTGTGGATTGAAATCCCGTACGTTGCGGATAAGTTAGAGGTGCAAAAGCGTCACTCCCTGTGCGGGAGTGTGGATTGAAATCACTTTTAGCCCCTTTAAGGAATTGTTTTCCTCCGTCACTCCCTGTGCGGGAGTGTGGATTGAAATTACTCTATATCAGTCATCCCTACAACCAACAAAGTCACTCCCTGTGCGGGAGTGTGGATTGAAATCGATATCCTCCGTTCCTTTGATAAGTCTATTATGTCACTCCCTGTGCGGGAGTGTGGATTGAAATATGTATGCAATCATTATAAACTGATTTTTGCCGCGTCACTCCCTGTGCGGGAGTGTGGATTGAAATCAATAGCATGATATACATTTGTGGCTTTATCCCAAGTCACTCCCTGTGCGGGAGTGTGGATTGAAATTTCGGGTCTAATGTAACTTAAGCTAATTGCAGCACGTCACTCCCTGTGCGGGAGTGTGGATTGAAATCGTTTTGGTACATTAATGGAGTATTGGTATTCGGGTCACTCCCTGTGCGGGAGTGTGGATTGAAATCAATACCAACTGCATCATTTGCGTACACAAACGAGTCACTCCCTGTGCGGGAGTGTGGATTGAAATAGTAGGGTTAGCAAATATCGGAACATACCTGGCCCGTCACTCCCTGTGCGGGAGTGTGGATTGAAATGTCTTTTATATTAAGAACCTCCTGCCTATAAGCCGTCACTCCCTGTGCGGGAGTGTGGATTGAAATTTAAAGCCAGGGGCGGAGAAAACTATCTCCACAGTCACTCCCTGTGCGGGAGTGTGGATTGAAATATCCAGCACATGTCCGATACAGCGTTCTTTGTGGTCACTCCCTGTGCGGGAGTGTGGATTGAAATAAGATTAAAGAGTCGGCATAAGTTGACATAATATTGTCACTCCCTGTGCGGGAGTGTGGATTGAAATCGAAATATAAAATTGTAACAGCGGATATGGTAAGGTCACTCCCTGTGCGGGAGTGTGGATTGAAATTGATTTTAACATGCTTATAATGGCAAAAAAAACCATGTCACTCCCTGTGCGGGAGTGTGGATTGAAATAAGTAAATGAGGATATGTCCGCAAATTTTGTTGTGTCACTCCCTGTGCGGGAGTGTGGATTGAAATAACCGTATCAGTTTGGGCATCCATACAGCAAACGGTCACTCCCTGTGCGGGAGTGTGGATTGAAATCTATAAGACAAGTTATTGAGCTTTCAAATGTAAGTCACTCCCTGTGCGGGAGTGTGGATTGAAATCGATTCGAGAAGTGTCATGTCCTTTTGGAGGTTTGTCACTCCCTGTGCGGGAGTGTGGATTGAAATGCATGGGATAAACCAAGAACCCAGGAAGATTGGGTCACTCCCTGTGCGGGAGTGTGGATTGAAATATCGCACCCCACATCCAAAAATCCCGTGGTTTCCATGTCACTCCCTGTGCGGGAGTGTGGATTGAAATCCCTGTACGTCCATCAGGGCGTTTTCCAGTGAAAGGTCACTCCCTGTGCGGGAGTGTGGATTGAAATACGGTGGAATGTTATAATAGACCTAAGTGATATTGTCACTCCCTGTGCGGGAGTGTGGATTGAAATCGGCTCTGAATGCGGGTAACGCCAGAGAGATTAGTCACTCCCTGTGCGGGAGTGTGGATTGAAATGTTGAATAGGAGCAGAAATTGTATTGAAAATTCATAAGTATCTAATAAAAACGTATAGTGAAATCCATGAGATTTTTCCTAAATTTGGATTTCAAAATTAGAGCATTGACTCTAAAATTTCTAATTCGCATAATGAGGCATAATCTCATGGATTTCATGATAATCAGAAAAGCTGCAAAACTGGATAGATGTTATTCATCAATGCAGAGCTTTTAGTATATTCAATTAGGGTTGGTATAAAAAGCCATGACATTTCATTAAAAAGTTACTACTGGCTTGCAAAAGTTCGTAAACTTGCAGTTGAGAATCGTTTACTAAAAAATTATAGTAGCACTATCTAAAAGGCGGCTCCCATATTGGAAGTATTGGAGTTCGTTAAGGCTTAATTTCTGGAAACAATATATTCTTAGTATGAAGGTATCCTGTGCTCCATATTAAAACCACATCAGTTTAATTTTGAGATTGCTCATTCAATGAATTACTAACATTCACTTTGAAAACATCACCGCCATACAATAGCAATTACTCCACATCTGGAAGCTGCTGATTTTTTTTCTGGTTTTCCAAGTGCTGCTTTCGGCTTTCTTTCCGGTATTGAGATGGTGTGATTCCTTTTTTCGCTTTAAAAATCCGGCCAAAAACGAGGGAATCGCGATAGCCGCAGGACTGGGCTACGCCTTCCACTGGCAGGTCTGTAATGCTAAGAAGTTCCAGCGCCCGGGTGATTCGGTAGTTGGTCAAATAATCCTGAGGTGAAATTTGCATATGTTCCCGGAATAAGGTATAAAGGTAGCTTCGATTAATGCAGACATAATTTGCGATGTCAGTTACATTGATGCCATTGTAGTAATTATTTTGAATATATTCCATAGCCTTTCGGACATATAAATTATCAGCAGTTCCAGATCCTGCTTGGGGGGATAAAACCATATCCTGAGCCAGAACAGAAAAAAAACGGTATAGGCAGCTTTCCAGTAAAAATTGGTTGCTGGCGGTGATGGTGTTGTTTTTCAAAAGTTTAAAAACTAGATTTTTCAGTTCTTCTGATTTTTGACAGCGGAAAATAAGCTGGTTGCTGTTTAATCCAATATCCCGCAGGTATTCCCTGGCACGGTTTCCATCAAAACCAATCCAAAGATAGGTCCATGGTGAGTGGACATCTGCCTGGTAAAAAGTTTGGACTTCTGGTTCAATTAAAAATCCTTGGCTTGCTTCCAAATGATAATGTTTGCTTCCCACATGATAGCGGCCTTGACCCTCCAGGATGTAATGAAGCAGGAAATGAGGGCGCACTGCCGGGCCAAAGCTGTGAAGCGGTTCACATTTAGAATAGCCGCAGGTACACAGATATAAATCAGAAAATTTGCGGTCAGATATTTGCAGCACATAAGAATCTTCCATGGTAGCCTCCTTACGTAAAAAGAATGTATTTAGGCGATTGAGAATCAATTTCTATGGATGACGGGACTGGCCAAACGGGACAAAAACAGGCGCTGCCCAAGTGGCAAATTGTCTTCATTCGTTTAGTTTGATTATCCCATGTAATTTGATTATCCTATGCAGTTTACTTACTTCATGTAGTTTACTTACTCTATGCATTTGACTATCTCATGCAGTTTCTTACCCCATGTATTTTGAAAAGAGGACTCCAAACGCCTAATAAAACGTATGATAATAATGGTTATCAGAAGTATATTTTAAATATTAAGCAGACATAGGTCAGGCTTGGGCAAGGTCATTGGATTCCATCCATTTTCCGCCCAAAAGCCTGTAAAGGAAGAGGCAGGATCGGACAAAACAGTCAATAGCTATGGCGATCCACACCCCGGCTACACCAAACATTAGAACTCGGGCTGCCAGCCATACAAGGCCAATTCGGAAGCCCCACATGCCGATCATACTGACTGCAAGGGGAAATTTTACATCTCCGGCACCTCGGCAGATTCCGCTGGCAACGACAGAAAAGCTAAAAAAGATTTCGGTTGCGGCGGCTATTTTAAGCGTTTGGGTTCCTAAAACCATTACCTGGGAATCTGTGGTAAATAATCGGATGATTGGGCGGGACAGAAGGAACACAGGTATGCAAGCGATAATAATTACGATAGTGCTGATGATACAGATATCTTTCGAAAAGCGTGATGCAAGTGTTTTGTTCCCGGAACCTAACGACTGCCCAATCAGGGTTGTAGCGGTGTAGGCAAAACCATAGGCAGGCAGGTATAAAAGACCTTCTGTCTGATTTGTTAAGTAATGGGCTGCCAGAGGGATTGTCCCTAACCCAGAGATAATCGCTGTCAGGGATATCTGCCCCAGGCACAGGGTACAGCGCTCTAACAGTACCGGGACACTGATACGAAACAGGCTCCGCAAGGTCCATTTCCGAAATTGATAGTTTCCCCGAATGCAGATTTTCGCGGCAGTAGGGGAATGATAAATATGATAGAGCATAAGGAATGCCAGGGCGTATTGGGAAAGGGCTGTAGAAATGGCGGCACCCTGGATTCCCAGCCCGGCGCCCCAGACAGAAATGGTCTGAAACCCGATAGGAAGACCGGGAAGGGAAATTTGCCTGGAGGGATAAATCAGGAGAAAATTCCCCAGTACATTCAGGCAATTAGCGCTCATATTGGCGGCCATTGGAATTTTTGTGTTTCCGGCTGAACGCAATACAGCGGACAGCACTACGCCTAAAGCTTGTGGAACCAATCCCAGACCGATAATACCCAGGTAAATCTGGGCGTTCGGGAGAACTTCAGGGGCGGCGCCTAAAAGGTTAGGAAGGATACGGTGAAGGGATAATACGGCTGTCATTAGAACCGCGCCTAATACAATGGAAGCAGAGATCGACTGACGGACTACGGATTCTGTTTTTTCTGGATTTCCCTCTCCGACTGAATGGGAAACTAAAAATGAAAAGCCTACGCTTAAGGCGGTGATGCAGCCATTAATAAGCCATACAGTTGAGATATTAATGGCAACTGAGGCAGTGGCGGCGGCTCCAATGGAACCTACCATAGCGGTATCTACTAGGGAAGCCAGGCAGATTAAAAACTGCTCCAGAATCGCGGGTCCGGAAAGGCGCAGGATGGTTTCCGGTATGCTTTTTCCTAGGCTCAGGGCATTGGAGGCCGGATTCCTGGGAATCCTTGTGTCTGTGTTAGTTTGCTTCATTTGTAAATCCTCTCTGTTTTAATATATAAGAAGCAATATTGTAATTCGTATCCAACCAGGCGCCATGAGCCAGCATGTATCCAACCAGATCACTCAATATATGAATGCGGCTAGACCTGCCGATAAACTGAGGATGAAGCACAAAGTTTATCATTCGCCCTTCAGCAGCCAGGGAGTCAAATTCTTCTTTCCAAATTTCAAACATTTCACTGGGCGATTTTAATTCATATCGTTCTGGTGAGGAATCGGTATAAAAATCATAAGCAGTATCATCAAATATGGAATCTTTTGGAAGTTCAACTAAGGGGATCTCCTTTCCGCCGATTTTATGGATAAAAGGACCATCACTGCTTCGCCAATTGGAACTGTAGCAGTAGCCGTGCTCCAAAAATAGTTTCAGGGAATAATCGTGGATTACCCCTCCCGGCGCCCGGTGTCCTGCCAGCTTCTGGCCACAAATTCGGGATATGGTTTGTTCTGCGCGGAGCATAGTTGCATGTTCTTCCTCATAGGTGGTGGCAGTAAATTCTTCATGGAAATAGCCATGATAGCCGATTTCATGGCCACGGCGGTTAATCTCTCTTACAACTTCCGGATAAGCCTGTGCAATTACGCCTGGAATAAAAAAGGTAGCCTTTATATTCCAGGTATCCAACATCTGTAAAATTCTGGGAATTCCTTGCTTAGGGCCGTAGATGCCACGGGACAAGTTAGTAATATGATCATGATTGCCATCACCTCTGGTTGTCCACATGGTTTCTGCATCCAGATCAAATGCCAGCATAACCGCAATCCGTTTTCCTTCTGGCCACGCAGGGGAAATCGGAAGGAAAGGAAGATTTTGATAGGGCGGCAGCTTCTGGATTGTGGGATTCCTAGGCAGAGAAACTTCTTGTAAAGCACTATGGAACAGGAATTGCTGAGCCATAGTATTTTGCCGCAGGCCATCCTGCCATGGCTCCTGCTCGCCAGAGCCGCCGTGCCCGGAGGCCTGCTCGCAAGAGGGGCAGACCTGAAAAGGATCCTGTGATGAGTTTTTTCTGCCGGAAACAGCAGGATGACTGGAGGAAAAGGCGAGAACATAGTTTGCTACATCCTGACAGGGGGCGATCCAAGCGCCATGCCGTTGCATATACCCGATGAATTGGCCTAGAGCGGCGATTCGGCTGGCCCGGCCAATCATTTGAGGATGAAGTTTTAACACGAAAATTTTATTCCCTTCTTCTGCCAGACCATCAAATTCATCTTTCCAGCTTTGAAAAACCTCCCGGTTACAGTACATTGACCGCACAGCCGGATCGCTGAAGGTGAAATAATAATAAGTAAAATCGTCCATCATAACATCGCAGGGAAGCTCAATTAATGGAATGGCAGTATTGCCATCCTTCCACTGGTAGGCCCAGTCACAGTCTTTCATAGAAGAGCTGTAGATGTAGCCTCGTTCTGCCAAAAGCTTTGGCGTAAAGGGATAAATGATACTTTCTGGCCCCCTGTGTCCTACAGGACGTTTGCCTGTAATGGATTTCAGAAGGGCTTCGCATCGTTCCATATTTGCTTCTTCCTCTTCTTTTGAGATACCACGCTCAGATTCATGAAGATATCCATGATAGGCAAGTTCGTGTCCACAGGCATGGATGGATTCAACTTGCTCCCGATATTGTTCGACTACAATTCCAGGTACAAAAAAGGTAGCAGTTACATTAAAAGTATCCAGCATGTTAAGGCAGCGGGCAAGACCTTCATAAGGTCCATACTGGCCCCTGGAAAAATCGGTAAAGCCGATAGAGGTTCCTTTTGATTTTGCGCGTGACATCCGCAAGTATTCCGCGTCGAAATCAAACGTCAGCATAACAGCAATCCGTTTGTTATCCGGCCAGGTAATCTGTGGCCCGTTTGTTTTTCCGTCGATTGGTAAATACATCGCCTTTCTCCTTTAATTTTTATTGTTATAAGCCATTGCTTGTTACTTTTTTACGTTTTTGCGTAATTCCGCATTCGTGTGAATATAAGTTTTGCATAAATTTTGCCTTTGCGAATTCATGCCTTATGTGAAAGCCTGAAAATAATTGGAAAGGTTTTGCCAGTTGCATTTTTATGGCAGGAATGAATGTATCAACACGCTTCAGTGCCTTTTAGCGTGTGCCTTAAAAACTTATACTTCTAAAGGCAAATAATAACATAAGTTTCAGGCTGCCGCAACTTTTTTGTAAACTTATAAGATGCTATATTGATTATTTTGTATATTTATGCTATGATGTTGACGAATTGCACTGCATTTCTGGATGATTTATGTAACCTGCTTTAGCCTGCATCATAGGGGAAATTCAGATAAATACAGGAAATTTTACGGATTACTAATGTGCGGGATATCGGTGGCTTTTGCTGATACGGAGATGTGGCAATCGAATGTTTATGAATATGAAATGAGGAGAGTGGAGATTATGAAAAAACTTGCGTTACTGTTATGTGCTGCTTTGACAGCGGCTGCATTAACGGCTTGCGGCGGGACTTCCCAGGAAACGACAGCAGCCCAGACTTTAACCGCCCAGGCGTCAGAAACGGAAAGCCAGGCTACTGATGGCAGCGAAACAGAAGAAGGCGGCCAGTCAGGTGAAGAAGCAAACTCTGAGAGCCAGGAAAAGGCGGCTGATGAGCCTTCAGCAGATAACCCATTTAATGGAAAAACCGTTAAGGTTGGCTGTTCCGCAACGTTTGTTCCTTACGAATCCATTGAAATGGCAGCAGACGGAAGCAAAAGCTATACGGGAATGAACATTGACATTATTACTGCTATTGTAGAGAAAAATGGCGGTACAGTCGAATTTATGGATATGCCCTTTAAGAGCCTGATGGCGGCAATCCAGGCGAGTCAGATTGATTTTTGCAGCGGCGGCATGGCTCCTACAGACGAGCGGCGGCAGACATTGGATTTCTCTGAAATTTTCTTCTATCCAAGAAATGCCATCGTGTACCGGTCTGAGGACAGCTACCCGGATTTGGAATCCTTACAGGGAAAGACGATAGCGTATGTGTTCGGAACGAATTATCAGCAGGTGGCAGAGAGCGTAGAAGGCGCGGAAACAGTTGGGATTCAGGGAAGCCCGGCCTGCATCGAGGAGGTCAATAGCAAGCGTGCGGACGCATGTATCATTGATGGTGCAGGCGCAACCGAATTTTTAAAGCAGAATGAGGGGCTGGAGATGAGCCTGTTAGATAAAACAGACGACTGTTTTGCCATTGGCTTCCCCAAGGAATCTCCATATTACGAAACCTTTAATAACACATTAAAGGAAATGATGGAGAATGGCGAACTGGATTCTATTATCGCAGAGCACTTAAGCGAACAGTTTATTTTAGATTAATGATAAAGGAGCGGCACATATGAAACTTGATTTTTCTTGTGTTTGGCAATATTGGCCATTTTTGTATCATGGCGCGATTCTGACGCTGAAAATGACAGCCATTTGTGCTGTCTTCGGATTCTTGCTGGGGGTGCTGCTATCCCTGGTAAAAATCAGCAGGTGGAAGCCGTTTGTCTGGTTTGGGCGGGTGTATACTTCGATTTTCCGTGGCACCCCGCTGCTGGTTCAGCTTTGTATAGTCCATTTTGGCCTGCCAAAGCTTCTGGGTATTACATTTTCTACCACCCAGTCCGGCATCCTGACATTTTCGTTTAATTCGGCGGCTTATATCTCTGAAATTTTCCGGGGCGGTATCCAGGCAGTGGATAAGGGGCAGTATGAAGCTGCCCAGTCCCTTGGAATTGAATATAAAGATATGATGAAGGATATTATCCTGCCTCAGGCGATTAAACATATCCTTCCAAGCTTGGTAAATGAAGCCATTGCCCTGTTAAAGGAAACATCGATTTTATCCTATATCGGAGCAGTGGAGCTTTTAAGGGCGGCAGACCAGATTACAGTTATGAGTTTCCGCTTCTTTGAGCCATATTTGGTAGTTGCGTGCATTTACTATATATTTGTTATGATCCTATCGACATTTGCAAATCGACTGGAAAGGTGGGTAAACCGAAGTGATCGAGCTGCGTAACGTGTATAAGGATTTCGGGAAACTTAAGGTTTTAAAGGGGATTAATTTCACGATCAAAAAAGGACAGGTGGTTACATTAATCGGCCCTTCTGGTTCAGGGAAATCCACAATCCTTCGATGTATTAACCTGTTGGAAAGGCCAACAAAGGGACAGGTTATGATCGAAGGGCAGGATATCACACAGCCAAAGACGGATGTCCAGAATATTCGAAAGAATATCGGTATGGTGTTTCAGCATTTTAACTTATTTCCCCATATGACGGTGATGGAAAATATGACCTATGCGCCGATCCGGGTAAATAAACTGTCTAAAGAGGAAGCGCAGAAAAAATCCATGGAGCTTTTAAAACTGGTAGGACTGACAGATAAGGCAGAGTCTTATCCGGGAAAACTTTCTGGCGGCCAGAAGCAGCGGATTGCTATAGCAAGAGCGTTAGCTATGGAGCCTAAGATTATGCTGTTTGACGAACCTACTTCCGCATTGGATCCGGAGATGGTAAAGGAAGTGCTGGAGGTAATCAAAGAGTTGGCCCATACAGGAATTACCATGGCTTTGGTAACGCATGAAATGGGATTTGCAAGGGAAGTATCAGATCGGATTTGCTTTATTGATGACGGCCAGATTTTAGAGGATAGCCCGCCGGAGAAATTTTTCGGAGAACCGGAAAGCGAGCGTGCCAAATCCTTTTTGGAAAAAGTGCTATAAAAGAGGGTCTTCCGCTTTTGGGCGGGGGACTTTTTTGCTTTATAGGGTTCAGGTGCCAAAAGGTGCAATGCGCTCACTTTATTCTAGATATTGGTATATAAGCTTGTTTACAGTACTCCCTCATGTTTGCCGTGGTGATGTTACCATGAATGAAAGGGGTTCCTGTAAACCCTCCGGGGGATGCGCAGAAAACAGGCAGGATTTTTTTGACCTAAATTCTTTCGTTGCAATCAGAAAGGGTCTGAATTATAATAGAACTTAAAAGCTTCCGGCGACAGCTTTTTATGAAAGGACATTCTAATTTTCTTATGGAGGTTACAAATGGAAAGAGAAAAATTTGGATCACGGCTTGGTTTTATTTTAGTATCGGCAGGCTGTGCTATCGGTCTAGGGAACGTATGGAAATTCCCGTATATGTGTGGAGAATACGGAGGCGCTGCCTTTATTTTGATTTATTTGGTGTTTCTGGTAATGCTGGGGATCCCTGTTTTGGTATGTGAATTTGCGGTAGGACGGGGAAGCCGCCGCAGTGTAGCTGCCGGATTTGAAGTGCTGGAGCCAAAGAAAAGCCACTGGCATTGGCTGAAAGCAATTGGGATTGTGGGATGCTACATGCTGATGATGTTTTATACCATGGTAGGAGGCTGGATGCTGTTTTACTGTGTTCGCAGCATCCGGGGCGACTTTGCAGGCGCCGGAACAGAGCAGGTAGCAAATGCGTTTAATGAAATGCTGTTAAATCCCAGCCTTATGATTTTTTGGACCCTTTTGGTCTGTATCATTGGCTTTGCCGTATGCCTTTACGGCCTAAAAAATGGGATTGAACGGGTGTCAAAGGGAATGATGTCCGCGCTTTTGATGATCATGCTGGTGCTGGCTGCCCACTCCTTCTTTATGGACGGGGCAGAAGAAGGGATCCGGTTTTATCTGATTCCGGATTTTAAGAAAATGGTGGAGAACGGAATTGGAAATGTGGTGTTTGGTGCGTTAAGCCAATCTTTTTTTACCTTATCCATCGGAATTGGCGCCATGCTGATTTTTGGAAGTTATTTAAATAAGGACAGAAGCTTGACAGGAGAGGCGGTCAGTATTACGGTTTTGGATACGTTTGTGGCGCTGATGGCAGGATTTATTATAATTCCAGCTTGTTTTTCCTTTGGAATCGAACCGGGGGCAGGCCCCAGCCTGGTATTTATTACCCTGCCAAATATTTTTGCTCAAATGGCAGGGGGAAGAATATGGAGCGGATTATTTTTCCTTTTCTTATCCTTTGCGGCGCTGAGTACCATTATTGCGGTTTTTGAGAATCTGATTTCGTTTAATATGGATTTATTTAATTGGCCGCGGAAAAAAAGTGTGCTTGTCAGCGGAGTTTTAGTCTGTCTGTTAAGTATGCCTTGTGTTCTGGGCTTTAATCTGCTTTCCGGAATCCAGCCATTAGGAGCCGGAACTACTATTATGGATTTAGAGGATTTTATTGTTTCTAATAACCTGCTCCCGTTAGGCAGCCTTGGCTATGTACTGTTCTGTACAAGCAGGAATGGATGGGGCTGGGACGCTTTTTTAAAGGAAGTTAACGCAGGGGAAGGGATGTCCTTTCCAAAAGGGTTAAGGTGGTATATGTCTTACTGCGTTCCGGCAATTATTATTTTTATCTATCTAAAAGGGTATTATGATATGTTCCGGAATGGCAGCACGGCAAGGCTGGCAGGTTGGATGGCAGTGGCGCTTTTGCTTTTAGGGTTTATCGTTATCTGTGCAAGAAAGGGGAAACATGCAGATTATCGAGGGAATGTATAACATGGCAAAGGTCTATACGGATCACATAGAAGAAACGGCCAAAGGCCAGATCAAGCTTCTGTGTGACCAGGAATATGTAAAGGATCTGAAAATTCGGATTATGCCTGATGTCCATGCGGGAGCTGGGTGTACCATTGGTACTACAATGACGATCCGGGATACGGTAGTGCCAAACTTGGTAGGGGTGGATATCGGATGCGGAATGGAAACGATCCGGATCCGGAATAAGCATATAGAATTGGAAAAGCTTGACAAATTAATCTATGAAAAGATCCCAGCAGGTTTCCGGATTCGGGAAAAACCTCATCATTTTTATGAGGAGATTGATTTACAGGAGCTTCGCTGCCTGCGGAAAGGCTTAATCCAGGTGAATCGCGCAGCATTGTCGTTGGGAACGCTGGGAGGGGGAAATCATTTTATTGAGGCAGATAAAGATGAGGAAGGAAGGCTTTACCTGGTCATTCATTCCGGATCCCGGCATTTGGGTCTGGAAGTAGCCCAGTATTATCAGGAATTAGCGTACCAGTCTTTAAATGAAAATACAAAGGCAGATATAAACCGTATGATTGCGGAATATAAAATGTCAGGAAGGGAGAAGGAAATCCAGCGGGCCATAAGGAAGCGGAAGGCACAGGTACTGACCAAGATCCCGAAACCATTGGCGTATGTAAACGGTGCCTTGATGGAGGACTATATTCATGACATGAAGCTGGTTCAGCAGTTTGCTATGCTGAATCGGAAGGCTATGATGGATGAAATCATACGAGGAATGAAGCTAAAGGTAGAGGAAGAATTTACGACGATCCACAATTATATTGATACAGAGGCTATGATCCTGCGCAAGGGCGCGGTATCTGCCCGTTCTGGGGAAAAGCTTTTGATTCCCATCAATATGCGGGACGGCTCTCTGATTTGCGTTGGAAAAGGCAATGAAGACTGGAACTGTTCCGCGCCCCATGGAGCCGGGCGGCTGATGTCCAGGGCGCAGGCAAAACAGTCCTTCACCGTGTCGGAATATAAAAAGCAGATGAAGGGGATCTATACCACTTCGGTCAATACGGAAACGTTGGATGAATGTCCAATGGCATATAAAGGGATTGAGGAGATTGTGGAAAATATTGGAGAAACGGCTAAGATTGTAAACCGGATCCGACCGATTTACAATTTTAAAGCCGGAGAGGAATAAAAAGAAATTATCGGCTTAATACACAATAAATGGTAAAAAGTTACAGAAATTTTGGAAATGGGAACTGGTTTTTCGTCAAAAAGATGTTTGACAGAATGCCTGTCTTTATGCCATAATAATTTCATGCAAAACGAGGGTGTTTCTGAAAGGAAATGCCCTCGTTTTGCATATCCCACATGTGGCGAGATAAGGGCAGATGGAAGAGTGAAGGAGGAGAACTGTATGAAAAAATTGGAAATCATAATCAAATCAGAACGGTTGGAAAGTCTGAAGAAGATTTTGGAAGAATGCCAGGCTAACGGTATTATGGTAAGCAATATTATGGGCTATGGCAATCAGAAAGGATATACTCAGATGTATCGAGGCACCAAATATGTGGTGAACCTGCTTCCAAAAGTAAAAGTAGAAACCGTTGTATCAGAGGAAACTGCCGAAATTATTATTGACAAGGTAGTAAAAGAAATTAATACAGGAAATTACGGTGACGGAAAGATTTTTGTGTACGAAGTGCAGGACGCAATCCGGATCCGTACTGGAGAGCATGGCCAACAGGCTTTGTAGGAAAGGCCGAAACCGTAATCAAACTTCATACAGGGTATCCGATTATCAAAGGAGATAACAGTGGAGCGAAAGCTGCTGTTCTCTCCTTTTTAATTTATAAGATTCAGGTGTCAAAAGCGCCGGAATCTTCATGGGAATAAGATGTGGTCTTTCTTTGGATGGCAGATTGTAGCGACTTTTTATGGAAGGCAAAGAAATCCCGGAAGAACGGTGGCGGTTAAGAAGCTGTGGGAACGGATTATGTTAGAGGAGGAAATGTTATGGAAGTAATGTTAAAGGAAATTTTTGGAATTTGGTACTTAATAGGAGCTGCTTTCGTATTTTTTATGCAGGCTGGTTTTGCCATGGTGGAAACGGGATTTACCAGGGCAAAAAACGCAGGCAATATTATTATGAAAAACTTGATGGATTTCTGCATTGGAACCGTTGTTTTTATGTTTCTGGGTTTTGGCCTTTTGCTTGGGGAAGATGCCCTGGGTGGCTTTATCGGAATTCCTACATTGGGAATTATTACGGACTATGCGAATTTTGACTGGTCAAATTTTGTGTTTAATCTGGTATTCTGCGCAACCACAGCGACCATTGTATCTGGCGCGATGGCAGAGCGGACGAAATTTATTTCCTACTGTATTTATTCAGCGGTTATTTCCCTGGTGGTATACCCGATTGAAGCCCATTGGATTTGGGGCGGCGGATGGCTGGCTGTAAGAGGGTTTCATGATTTTGCCGGTTCCTGCGCAATTCATATGGTAGGAGGAACCTCAGCGCTGCTGGGCGCGGCCTTGCTGGGGCCGCGTATCGGCAAATATAATCCGGATGGAACACCGAATGCCATTCCCGGCCATAACATTGTTATCGGAGCCCTGGGCTGTTTTATTTTATGGTTTGGATGGTATGGATTTAACGGTGCCGCGGCAACATCAGGACCTCAGCTTGCCTCTATTTTCGCAACTACCACGATTGCCCCGGCGGTTGCGACGGTAACTTGTATGATTGTTACCTGGATGAAATACAAAAAGCCGGATGTGTCTATGTGCTTAAATGCGTCCTTGGCCGGATTGGTTGCCATTACCGCCGGATGCGATGTAACCGACGCCCTGGGCTCTCTTGCAATCGGTATTGTATCCGGAATCTTGGTAGTATTTGGCGTTTGGTTCTGTGATTATGTTATTCATGTAGATGATCCGGTAGGCGCGGTTGCGGTTCATTTTTGTAATGGCGTCTGGGGAACCATTGCGGTCGGTCTATTTGCCACCCCCTCAGCGCCTGAGAATGAGATAGCCGGTCTGTTTTATGGCGGAGGCTTTTCCCAGTTGAACATACAGCTTATTGGCACGGTGGCAGTGCTTGCCTGGACTGCTGCTACCATGTTCCTTGTGTTTAAAGTGATAGATAAAACAACAGGCCTTCGGGTTACGGATCAAGAGCAACTAGAAGGCCTGGATATTCATGAACACGGAATGGATGCATATGCAGGGTTCCGGTACAATCGGTAAGCAGCATTCCACTCCGGTTCATGAAACTGGCAGAAAGTAAGACGCAAACACCGTTTTGCATTACAGGGGCTTTCCGGAAAGGATTTCCTGATAATCCTTATAGTTTTCTTCTAACAGCATTGGCGTGTCAATGCCGTAGGGACATTTGGATTTGCATTGGCCGCAGTGGAGGCATTGGGAAATCTTTTCCATCTTTGCCTGGGCTTGGGCGGTTAAATGGCTGGCAGAAGGAGAACGCCGGATTAAAAGGGACATGCGGGCGCAATTATTAATTTCAATCCCTGCAGGGCATGGCATGCAATATCCGCATCCCCGGCAGAAGTTTCCGGCCAGCTCCCGGCGGTCGTTTTCAATCAGGGCAGTAATTTCTTCTGTCATAGCCGGGGGATTGGGGATATAGCTTAAGAATTCGTCTAATTCCGATTCCCGCTGGATTCCCCAGATGGGGAGTACATGGCCAAACTGATCCTGGAACGCATAAGCGGCGGCGGAATTGGTAATCAGGCCTCCGGACAATGCTTTCATAGACAGGAATCCCATATTTTTCTCATGGCACATACGAACCAGCTCGTAATCGGATTCTGTTGCCAAATAGGAAAATGGAAATTGAAGGGTTTCATAAAGTCCGGATTGGATTGCTTCTTTGGCCACGGCCAGACGATGGTTAGTAATTCCGATATGACGGATTTTTCCTTGTTCTTTTGCCTGACACATGGCCTCATAAAGACCGGATCCATCTCCAGGCTTTGGACAGAAGGCCGGATTATGGAACTGGTAAATATCCACATAATCGGTGTTCAGGTTTTCTAGGCTGGTATGTAAATCCTTCCAAAAACCATCTGCATCAGTGGCCATGGTTTTGGTTGCGATATAAATATGCTTCCGGACATGATGGAGGGCTTCTCCTAGTTTTTTCTCACTGTCCGTATAAGCGCGGGCGGTATCATAAAAATTGATACCGCCTTTATATGCTTTTTGCAGAAGATGGGTGGATGCTTCGGCAGGAATCCGCTGGATAGGCAATGCGCCAAACCCATTTTTATTTACCGTTATATTGGTGCTTCCTAAGGTAACGCAATGATTCATATGGTAATCCTCCTGTGGTAAATATTGTCTTATCTTATATTCTACCGTATTTTCAGGAAAGAGCAAGATGAGATTTCAGTTTCCTGCTGAAACGAAAAAATCAGGTTCCGGTTACTGTAAATCTATGATATAATTTAAGGCGGAGATTCTATCAGATAGCTGTTATGGCAAAAGAGTAAGATTGGGGAGGTGCTTTTATGACAAAAGTGATTACAATTAGCAGGGAATTTGGAAGCGGGGGACGCCAGATTGGCTATCAATTGGCAGAAAGGCTCGGAATCCCTTTTTATGATAAGGAATTAATAAAAATGGCATCTGAGGATATTGAAATTGAGGAACATATTTTTGAAATGTATGATAATGCTTTTATGGAAAAAGAAGAAGTGGAATATACGCCCTTTTCCCATACTTACGAGGTGCCTATGTCGGACCAGATTTTTATTGCCCAGTCCAGGGTGATCCGACGTCTGGCCCAGCATGGCCCGTGTGTAATTGTAGGCCGCTGCGCAGATATGGTGCTAAAGGATGAACAGTGCCTGAACCTGTTTTTTTACGCAAATTTAAAAAAACGGGTTCATAGGCTTCTCCAGTTAGAAAGGTTGTCTGAGGAAGAGGGGAAGAAGATGGAAAAACGGGTTCGGGAGATTGATCAGAAACGAAAAGACTATTACCAGTATTATACAGGAAATGAATGGGGAAAACCGCAAAATTACCATCTGTGTTTTGACAGCCAAAAGGCAGGAATGGAAGCATGCATCGATGCGGCGATTGCTTATATGGCACATTTATAATAGTGTACTGTCCGGATTATATTTGGGCAAGTCATTTGACAAAATATGAATATGCCAGTACACTAGAGCGTGTTTCAACATCGGGAGGGCAAAAGAGTGCGGGAAATCCATTTCCACCCATACTGGCGCACGCCCGATAAAGGGGGGTGCTATGTGGTGAAACACCCATAGAATGGAGGAAATGATGATAATAAAAAAGGCGGACTTAAATGATCTGAAGGCATTAATGGATGTATATATGGTGGCCCGGCAGTTTATGAAGGCGACAGGGAACCCAAACCAGTGGAAGGATTCTTATCCGACGGAAGAAGTTGTAAAACGTGGCATTCAGGAAGGAAAAGCTTACGTTTGCCTGGCGGAAAGGCCGGCGGACGGGAAAGAAGGAGAAGAGATACAGGCGGGAGAGCTGATGGGAACCTTTTATTTTTCGGTTGAAACGGATCCTGCCTATGATAGGATTTATGAGGGGGAATGGCTGAACCAGGAGCCTTATGGCGTGATCCACCGGATAGCAAGTTCTGGGAAGGGTAAAGGGTTCGCAAAGGCTTGCTTTGACTGGGCCGGAAAACAGTGGGATAATTTAAAAATCGATACCCACCGTGATAATAAGGTAATGCAGCACGTTTTGGAAAAAAACAGATTTCAAAAATGCGGAATTATTTACCTGGAAAATGGGGAGGAGAGGCTGGCGTATCAGAGAAGCAGCCGATAGGCGGCAGAAGCTTATTGAAGGGCGGAAGATGAAAAAGGAAAACAGGGAAAACCGTAATAAAGCAGAGCGAAAACGGATTACCGATAGAAAAATAATAGAAAAACGGTTCAGACTTTCGTTTGAACCGTTTTTGATACAATACTGCTTTTTAGATGAGGAAGGGAATCTTTCTTTATACACCTGGAATGTAGATCCCATTTCCATCTACATAGCAGTTATCCGGTGTGCGGGTGTTGGTAAGCATGGCGCCATTGGGCCCTAAGTAATACCAGTTGCCGTCTGTGTGATGGAGCCATTCACTGGTCATCCGATAACCGCTGGCATTGAAATAATACCACTGGCCATCAATTAGCTGCCAGCAGGATGCGGGCCAGGTGCCGTCAGCGTTGCGGTACCAGTAGCCGCTGGGACTTTGCTGCCATCCGTTGTAGGCAGTAGGAGAAGTAGTTCCGGTATTGCCGGAAACATTGGCGCCGGTGCTGTATAAGTTATTATTTACGCCATTTGCTGCGTTGCTGCGGATCCGCTGTAAGGTTTCACTATCCACGCTCCAGCGTTCCGAGCTTACCCATTTGCTTTTGTTTGCGGATACATAGCGGTTAACGGTACGAACCTGGAACGAGTAGTTTCCAGTCTGGGTGATCATATTACAGAAATTAAACTGAGTGTCATCTACTTTCATAATTTCACCGATTACAGTGCCGCCTCGGCGCAGCCGGACTTCATAATAACCAGCATTTGTTACTTCGCCCCAGGAACCGCTTCCTTCGTAATCCCATTCTACATCATCCGCTACGTCCGCCTGGGCGCCCGTATAATTCTTTAACTGTACTGTTACCACAATGGTAGATTTACTGTTACGAAGGCTGGCGCTGGAAAAGGATGCGCCCTCTCCGCTTAATGTAAACAAACTTCTGTTGGAGGAGGCAAAGTAATAACCGTCTTCTGCCGTCAGGGTTACTTTTACCCTGGGATATTTGGAGGAGGCAGTATTAGAAAGAAATTCCACATCTTCCACAGAAAACGATCCCTCTTTTGAGGTTACCTCCACTTCCCCATACTCTTCACTGTCATCGTAAGCGGTGAAGGTCAGGGATACACTTTCGATTTTTGTCCGTTCCTCAGCAGCCAGTGCGGGAACGGTGGTAAAGCCGGCCATCAGGGCAGCCATCAGGGCAGCAGCAGCTTTTTTCCATATCTTCATAATTAATCCATCCTTTCATACTCCTGTTTTCGTTAAGCCGTTAATAAAGTATCTGCTATTATTTTACCTGAAACTTCCCAAAATTGTTTGAATAATTTTTGTCTATTATCCTACGATTTTCTGACGATTTTTTAAAAATGAACCATTAAGAAAATCTTTCTTATAAAATGGCGTTCATTATGGAGATGGAAGCCATTATTTCAAGATGGTGCGGTTGCCTCTTCCATTTTTTAAGTGGGCAGGAATCGGCTTTATATTGATAATAATATTTGCCATAGGGGAAAATACATTAATTTTTTCCGGACTTGAGGAAGTTAGGGTTTCATGGATTTCACGGAGGAAATCGGTTACGCTGGTACATTTGGGAAGACCTAAAATATTAAGGCCTCCAGGGCCGAATTTCTCAAAGGTTTCCTCTACTGTCAAGATTTCAATGGTTTTAATGGTGCCGTACAGGACGATGTTGGAATATTCTTCCAATGCCACTTGTACTGTCCGGCCCACCAGTTCAGCATGGCGCGCAGGATCAGTAGAAGTGATAGAAGGAGAGCACCAGTAATCAAGTTCTGTTAAATTTCCTTTTTCATAATTTTTTGCGGTTTCTGCCCAGGCTTCATTCATGGTGGGAAGTGAAAGGACATTTGGTCTTGTGAGTGCCATAGTAATACCTCCTGAGATTACATTTTGCTGAATTGACAGATATCCCTTATCCTTTTGTATCCTACCCCTTTTTGATGATACCGCGTCCACAGCAGTCAGGCTGCGGATAAGGGGTACGTTTCCTTATGATACCGTGTCCACGGCAGTCAGGCTGCGGATAAGAGATATGTTTCTTTCATTATATCATGGACAACATTTTCTGTTAAGTGTATTTTCGTCATTGAAAAATTGTCAAGACTGTGCTAAACTCCTTTAACAGTGTGGTAGGTTTCCGAAACTGTTATGCGCCCGGTAACGTACCATCTCAGGCAAAGGTTTAGCGGCGCATTTGGTTTTACGTGCTAGTTTGGCCGTTGCGACGTGCGCTATTGGCACACAGCAACCCTGAATTTATGCCGCTTATTCGGCGGCGTGTGTTCCCAGCACCCTATGCTCTGCGAAAGATTTTTACAGGAATCTGCCGCGGGCAGTGAACAACAGAAAATGGAAAGGATTAAAAACAATTATGAAACGTTCATATGAGATGGACATGTGCAACGGCCCGCTTTTAGGAAAGATTCTCTCTTATGCAATACCGCTGATGCTTTCCGGAATTCTGCAGCTTTTGTTTAACGCAGCAGATGTGATTGTGGTAGGGCGGTTTGCCGGCCATGAGTCTTTGGCGGCAGTAGGATCCACAACAGCATTGATTAACCTTTTAATTAATGTATTTATTGGCTTGTCTGTAGGCGCGAATGTGCTGGTAGCCCAGTACTTTGGGGCTGGGAAAGATCAGGATGTAAAGGATACGGTGCACACCGCGGTAACCATTAGCCTGATTTGTGGTGTGGCCTTGGTCGTAATCGGCGCCGCTGCTTCAAAGCCTCTTTTGGTACTGATGGGAACGCCGGATGATGTTTTAGACAAGTCTGCCCTATATATGCGGATTTACTTTGTGGGGATGCCTGTGATTATGCTGTATAATTTCGGCGCCGCGATACTGCGGGCAATCGGGGATACAGAGCGGCCTTTGCTCTTTTTGATTTTAGCCGGGGTTGTAAATGTGCTGTTAAATCTGATGTTTGTAATTGTTTTCCATATGGGAGTTGCCGGAGTTGCTTTGGCGACAGCGTTGTCCCAGTGTATTTCTGCTGTCCTGGTTTGCCGCTGTCTGATGAAAAGCAGCGGTTCTTACCGGCTGGAGTTATCTGAATTGGGAATTAACCGCAGGACATTAAAACGGATTGCGCGGATCGGGCTGCCTGCCGGGTTTCAGGGAGCCGTATTTTCCATATCAAATGTATTGGTTCAATCTTCCTTAAACTCCTTTGGTTCAGTAGCTATGGCGGGAAGTACAGCCGCTGGAAATCTGGAAGGATTTGTATATAATGCGATGAATGCGGTTTATCAGACAAATTTAAGCTTTACCAGCCAGAACATTGGAGGCGGGAAATTCAGCCGGATTAACCGGATCCTGTTTTTATGCCTGGGGGTAGTAACGGCGATTGGCCTGATAATGGGAGGTGGATTTGTACTGATGGGAACGCGGCTTCTGGGGATTTATTCCTCAGACCCGGAGGTAATCCAGTGCGGTTTAAAACGTCTTATGATGATATGCGGCCCCTACTTTATCTGTGGGTGGATGGATGTGCTGGTGGGAAGCCTGCGTGGACTGGGCTATGCCGTAATGCCCATGCTGGTATCTCTTACTGGTGCCTGCGGCCTGCGGGTGGTTTGGATTATGACGGTATTTCAGTGGCACCATTCTTTGGAAACGCTGTATCTTGCTTACCCGGTTACCTGGTTTGTAACGGCTATGGCACATTTATGCTGCTTCCTTATAATAAGGAAGCGATTTCCGAAAACGGATCGGGTATAGGAAATGGTATAGGAAGTCCTTTTGGACTTCCTACACCCGTGCCTGCTTTGAACCATTCCCGTAAATGAGAAGAGGAACCGTGTCCTGGGTCTTTTGAAATATGGTGATGACAGAGCAGAAAACAGGCATAAAACGGGAATGGAACCCGATAGTATTCGACGCCGTAGGATCTGCATATGGGATACAGCACTGGTCAGGCCAAATAGCGTTTTATGGACTGACTTGCTTTTTCAACAATGCTAGTTTCATCAATTTGCGTGAGCTGCCCGTCTTTTACCACGATTTTCCCATTTACAACAGTGTAGTCTACAGGGCTTTTTAAACCTACGGTACACAACATGGAGCCCGGATCATACTGGGCGCCCACCAGCTCCAGCCGGTTTAAGCGGATTAAAAAGAAGTCGGCTGCTTTTCCTTCTGACAGTTCTCCAAGTTCAGGCCGCCCTAAAATACCAGCGCTTCCTTTAGTTGCCAATTTTAAAATATCGTATCCACTGGGGGCATTTTGGCTCCAGTTTAAGCGGTGAAGCAGGTAGGCTACCCGCATTTCTTCTAAAAGGTTAGAGCCGTCGTTGCTGGCGGAACCATCTACAGCAAGGCCAGTAGGAACGCCAAGTTCCAACATTCTTGGGATTTTCGCAATTCCGGAGGATAGCTTCATGTTTGAAATGGGACAGTGGGCCACCCCAGTTCTGGTTTTGGCCAGAAGTTTCAGCTCTTCATCAGTAAAATGGATACCGTGGGCGTACCATACATCCGGCCCGGTCCAGCCTAATTGTTCCATATATTCCAAAGGGCGCATATGGAAGTTGGATAAGGTAAACGCTTCTTCGTCCTTTGTTTCCGCTAAATGGGTATGGAGCCGAACCTTCAGCTTCCGTGCCAATTTCGCTGACTCCTCAAGCAAGGTTCCTGTAACACTAAAGGGGGAGCAGGGTGCCAATGCTACCTGGCGCATGGAATACGGGCGGCTGTCATGGAATTTTGTTACCACTTCTTCTGAGTCAGCAAGAATTTCATCTACTGTCTGTACAACACTGTCTGGAGGCAGACCTCCGTCTTTTACACTCAGATCCATACTTCCTCTTGTGGCGTGGAAGCGGATGCCCAGGGCATCGGCAGCCGCAAATTGAGCTTCCGTAATGCCATGGCCTTTTTCTTTTGGAAATACATAATGGTGATCCAGACAGGTGGTGCAGCCGGTTTTCAACAGTTCGCCCATGCCAGTCAGGGAACTGTAGTAAGCCACATCGTTATCCACATTTTTCCAAATTTCATATAAAGTTTTCAGCCATGGAAACAGTTCCATGTTTTGTACCTGGGGTAAATTTCGGCTGAATGTCTGATATAAATGATGGTGTGTATTGATTAATCCGGGATACATCACCATATGGGACGCGAAAATCACATCGTCCGCTGCCATTTCCTCTGTACTGATTTTGGTAATAATACCATCTTGAATCAGCACATTTACATTGTTACGTACCGGTTCTTTGTCGTTGCATGTTACAAGGTGCCGGACATTTTTAATTAGTAGGGATCCTTTCATCGTTAACCTCCTTCTTGCTCAAAAACCTGCTTGCTTTTGCGCAATCAACTATATTTCTGGTGTACTGCCGGCGGTTTTGGCGGGTCATAAAGTGCGCTACGTTTTGGAACAGAAAACCAAACGTATGCCCCATGGATCCAGCTACGTTTTAAACAGCGATATAGATATGACTTTGTCAAAGAGCAGTTATAATAAACCTTCATGCGCCCAGCAGCGGACGCACCATCACCCATGAAAGTCCGGTGGGCGCACTTGGCATCCCTGAACTTAGACCGCCTATTCGGCGGCGAACTTTCAAAGTAAAGGGCAGCCGGAACAAAATACAGGCATGCCATGTTACGATATCAGCATAACAAAAAAGGCCTTTCGAATCAATGGGCAAACATGCTAAGAAAGATGTAGGGAAATTGGTGATACCTGACAAAGAAGCGGGCTGAATTTTGATTGCCAAATGAATTTTAAACCAAGTGTTCGTATGGAGTTTGTGTTTCCGGACATACTGAAAAATGGAACATGCCTTCCTAAAATATAGATTACGGAATGGATTCCGCAAGATTTGCAATATAAGCTACAATTTTAGCACTATGCAATCGATGTAATTATTTTGTATAATAAAACCATAAGGCTTCGGCCAAAAAGCAGAAGGAAAACAAATACAAATTATAAGGAGGGTTTTCACATGAAGTTATCGTTTCGGTGGTATGGCGAAGATGACAAAGTTACATTGGAGAATATCCGGCAGATTCCGGGGATGCATTCGATTGTAACGGCAGTGTATGATGTTCCGGTGGGGGAAGTTTGGAGCAATGAAAGCATTGCGGCGTTAAAAAGGCAGGTAGAAGAGGCAGGCCTTCATTTTGAAGTTATTGAAAGCATTCCAGTTCATGAGGACATTAAGCTGGGTAAGGCCACCAGGGATCGCTACATTGACAATTACTGTGAGAATATCCGCCGGGTTGCCAAAGCGGGAGTGAAATGTATCTGCTATAATTTTATGCCTGTATTTGACTGGACCAGAACCCAGTTGGATCATGAACTATCAGACGGCTCTACCTCCCTTGTGTATTACCAGGAGCAGGTGGATAAGGTAAATCCGCTGGAAAGTGACAGCGATTTAACGCTTCCCGGATGGGATTCCAGCTATACCAGAGAAGGCTTAAAAGCGGTTGTGGAAGAGTATCATGCCATGACGGAAGACGCCCTTTGGGAGAATTTGAAATATTTCCTGGAGAAAATTATCCCGGTTGCCGCTGAGTGCGACGTAAATATGGCCATTCATGAAGACGACCCATGCTGGAGTATTTTTGGCCTTCCCAGAATAATTACAGACGAAGCGAATCTGGATCGGTTCTTAAAATTGGTAGATGATAAACATAATGGAATTACTTTATGTACTGGTTCCTTAGGCTGTGCCTGCAAAAATGATGTGGTACGGATGGCTGAAAAGTACGCAGCCATGGGGCGGATCCATTTTGTGCATATGAGAAATGTGGCAGTCCTTCCGGATAATCAGGGATTTGAGGAGCGTGCCCATCTGTCTTCCTGTGGTTCTCTTGACATGTTTGCTATTGCGAAGGCATTGTATGATAATGGGTTCGATGGTTACGTAAGGCCGGATCACGGACGTATGATCTGGGGTGAAACAGGACGTGCAGGATATGGCCTGTACGATCGCGCGTTAGGAGCTACTTATATAAACGGTTTGTTTGAAGCCATTGAGAAGATGAGCAAATAAGCAAATTGAAAAATGGGTAAAGGGATCTCTGCCATACGTTCCCCTCATCAGGTAAAAGAAACACACTCTAATTGCTGCTTTTTTGGTGGCTGAAAGGGTGTGTTTCTTTGCTTTCCCAGTAAAACTTCATGCGCCCGGATGCGGACGCTTCACCAATCATGAAAGTCTGGCGGGCGCATTTGGCATCCCTGAACTTGGACCGCCTATTCGGCGGTAGATTTTCAAAGTAACAAGCATTCCAGATTTGATTTGACGGATTTTGCTATTGACTCTATAATAGTTACAGGGTTTATAATCAACCGACGGAAGGTTGTTTCAGAAGCATGTGGAGCACCAACAGAAAAGGGAGGATGAAACCTATGAAAAAAAATGATTTGACAGAAGGAGCGATTTTAGCAAAACTTCTTTTCTTTGCAGTGCCATTCCTGGTTGCGAATATTTTGCAGTCCTTATACGGCGCGGTTGATTTGTTTGTGGTAGGAAGGTGCTGCGGCGCGGAGAGTGTGGCGGCAGTTTCTATCGGAACCCAGGTAACTCAGATTGTAACCAGTCTTATTACCGGCCTGACCTTAGGAAGTACCATACTCATTGGAAAATATATGGGGCGACGGGATTTTGAACAGGTAAAACGGACAATTGGAACGTCATTGACCATTTTTTTCATTACTGCCCTAGTGCTGACCGCTTTACTTTTGAAGTTTGGACGTTTTCTATTGGTTCTTATGAATACGTCTTCCATATTTTTTGAATTAACATACCAATATGTGGCCATCTGCGCGGCAGGCAATGTATTTATTTGTGGATACAATGCAATCAGCGCCATTTTGCGGGGATATGGGGATTCGGTGCGCCCTATGGTGTTTGTGGCAGTGGCCTGTGTACTCAATGTGGTGCTTGATATTTGGTTTGTAAAGTATTTGAATATGGGAGTGGCCGGAACCGCTTACGCAACGGTTATTTCCCAGGGAATCAGTATGATAATTGCTGTCCTGTATTTGAAGAAAAAGCAGTTTATTTTTGACTTTAAATTAAAAAGTTTCCGCCCAAAAAAGAACATTGTAAAAGAACTGGCATTTGTAGGAATCCCTATTTCCTTCCAGGAATTGATGGTTCGGATTTCGTTTTTATACTTGACGGCGGTAATGAACCGATGCGGCGTCTATGCGGCGGCTGTGGTAGGGATCAGCAGCAAGTTTGATGTGTTTGCCATGCTGTCTGCCACTTCCATTGCCAACGCTTTGGCAGCATTTACCGCCCAAAATATGGGAGCGGGCAAGCCGGAACGGGCAAGAAAATCCTTGTGGTACGGAATGAGTTTCGCGTTATTTGTGGCAATACTTTTCTGGGGATGGGCCCAGATAAATCCCCAGTCAATGATCCGGGTGTTTAACAATAACGAAGCGATTCTGTCCGCGGGAGTTCCGTTTTTTCAATCATGCAGCTACGATTATATTATGGTTGCTATCGTATTCTGCTTGAATGGCTATTTAAATGGAAGAGAAAAAACCTTATGGACAATGGTAAGCTGCTGCTTTGGGGCATTATTTTTGCGGATTCCCATGGTGTATCTGTTTGGAATGTATTTTTCAGACGATTTAGGAAAGCTTGGAATGGTTGCGCCCATAGTTTCCTGGTTTATGGCAACGTATACACTGTCATATGTTTTATATGAGGGGCATAAAAGAGCAAAAACTAGAAGCAGGCAAGTTGCCTGAACCGGCAGGCGAAAGAGGGGAGAAGATGAAAGAAACAAGCGCCCGGTTTAAAATCGGGCAGGTATCCAGGCTGTTTCATGTGAGTATCAGCACTCTTAGGCATTACGATAAAATCGGCCTGGTGCAGCCGGAATATACGGATCAGAAAACCGGGTATCGGTATTACGGAGTCAAGCAGTTTGAGGCGTTAAATACCATACGATATTTGCGGGCATTGGATGTGCCTTTGGAACAGATTGCGGCTTTTTTGCAAAACCGGGATACGGATAAGATCTATCAGCTTCTCCTTTGGCAGCAGCAGGAGGTAAAACGCAGACAGCAGGAGCTTTGGCGGATCGAACGCAAGATCAGCCATCGTCTGGAACAGTTGTCAGACGCATTGGAATCGAAATTTGATGTGGTGACAGTTGTGGTAAAGCCGCTTCGAAGGATGGCATATTTAAAAGAGTATCTGCTGCCAAAAAGCTATCTGGATCTGGAACATTCCATCCGCCAGTTAGAGGAAAAGGAAAGCGGCACAGCGGCATTTTTAGGAAAAGTTGGCCTGGGGATTTCAAAGGAGCGTCTGCAAAAGGGGCAGTATCAACCATATGACAGCGTATTTATTATTTTGGATGAAGAGGACAGCTTCCAGCACAATATCCTTTGCCTGCCAGAGGAAACTTGTGTCATAGTGCGGTTTCAGGGCAGCCATGAATCGGCAGCCCGGTATTATGAGATGCTGATGGAATACATCAGGAGCCGTCATTACACAATAGTTGGATTTTCTAAAGAAATTACCATGGTTGACTATGGTCTGACCAATGACAGCTCAAAATTTGTAACAGAGATTCAAATTCCGGTAGATTTATCCAAAACAGATGTGGTATGATGGGAAAGGAAAAGAGAAGCTTTGGGGGAACCTTAAAAATCCGGAACCATGGCCGATATGACGGTGACAGGAAACGAACTTTTAGGCCCCCGCATAAGGAAGAAGGTGGGTTATGAAAATTACTTATATCGGGCATAGTGGCTTTTTGGTGGAATTGGAACAGGTGGCAATCCTGTTTGACTATTACCAGGGGAAACTCCCTGTGATACCAGAAGAAAAGAAACTGTATGTTTGCTCCAGCCATCGGCATGAGGATCATTTTAACCCGGATATTTTTAAACTGTCAGACCAGTACCCCAATGTGGAATATGTCCTTTCCCATGACATTTGGCTAAAGCGTGTGCCAGAGGAATTGCTATGCAAGACCGTTTCCTTAAAGCCGGTCTGTGAGTGGAAGGATTCCCAGATACAGGTAAGCACGTTACCATCAACAGATGAAGGCGTGGCCTTTTTGATACAGGCGGAAGGACAGGTGCTTTACCATGCCGGTGATTTAAATAACTGGCAGTGGGAGGGAGAGGCAAAGGAGTGGAACCAGAAGATGGAAGCGGATTTTAAAGCATATTTGGAACCGCTGAGGGGAAGAAAAATCCATGCTGCCTTTATTCCGCTAGATCCAAGGCAGGAGAAGAATTATTCCCAGGGGATGGACTATTTTCTGGAATTGACGGACACAAAACGGGTATACCCCATGCACTGCTGGGAGGATTACTCCATTATCGACAAATGGCTATCAGAGCATCCGGACAGCAGTATGAGAGATAGGATTGTAAAGATTGGCAGACAGGGGGAAGTGTTTGTACAGTAACCTTCCTATATATTTTAGGGGAGCCGCCATGGATGAAAGAAAGAACATTAACAGAAAATAATTTGAGGAGGAAATCAATGAAATTTCAATTTGCCCACTATAATTATAATGTAATGGATTTAAACAAGTCCATCCAATTTTACCAGGAGGCGCTGGGATTAAAGGAAGTGCGCCGGAAGGAAGCAAAAGACGGAAGTTATATTTTGGTTTATTTAGGAGATGGATCCACCGGCTTTCAGTTAGAGCTGACCTGGCTGCGGGACTGGGAAAAGGATCACTATAATTTGGGGGATAATGAGATTCATCTGGCATTTACAGTAGATGACATGGAAGCCGCCCATAAAAAGCACCAGGAGATGGGATGTATTTGCTACGAGAATCCCAACATGGGAATCTACTTTATCTCGGATCCAGATGGATATTGGCTGGAAATTGTTCCCGCAAAATAAGGGGTTATGTGCCGAACAGCATAGGAAATGGCTGGAAACATCTGTTCCGGATTAGACGTTTTCGGATATATGAAAATAACGGGAGGAAAACAAATGAAGATTACATTAAAGGACGGCTCTGTAAAGGAATACGGGGAAAGCCGTTCGATTATTGATATTGCGTATGATATCAGCGAAGGCCTGGGAAGGTCTGCCTGTGCTGGAGAGTTGGACGGCAAGGTAGTGGATTTAAGAACCATGGTTGAACAGGACTGCGCTGTCAATATTTTAACCGCGAAGGATCCGGAGGGTCTTCGTGTTGTGCGCCATACTTGCTCCCATGTGCTGGCAGAGGCAGTGAAAAACCTGTTTCCACAGGTAAAGCTTGCCATTGGGCCGGCCATTGACAGTGGATATTATTATGATTTTGAATCGGTGCCGTTTTCCAGGGAAGACCTGGATCAGATTGAAAAAGAGATGAAGAAAATCATCAAAAAGGGCGCGAAATTGGAGAAATTTACATTGCCCAGGGATGAGGCAATCCGGTTTATGGAGGAAAAGAATGAAGATTATAAGGCAGAATTGATCCGGGATCTTCCAGAGGATGCAGAGATTTCATTCTATCGCCAGGGAGAGTTTACTGATCTGTGCGCCGGCCCTCATCTGATGAGCACGAAAGGGATCAAGGCGTTTAAGCTTACATCTTCTTCTGGTGCTTACTGGAGGGGAAAATCAGAGAATGCCATGCTGCAAAGAATTTATGGCAGCGCGTTTGCGACGAAGGAAGAGCTGGAAGTTTATTTAAAGCACTTGGAGGATATCAAAAAGCGGGATCACAATAAACTGGGCAGGGAGATGGAACTGTTTACCACAGTGGATGTAATCGGCCAGGGCCTGCCCCTTCTGATGCCTAAGGGAACAAAGATGATCCAAACGCTTCAGCGGTGGATTGAAGATGAGGAAGATAATAACTGGGGCTACATCCGCACGAAAACACCATTAATGGCGAAAAGCGATTTATATAAGATTTCCGGACATTGGGATCACTATAAAGAAGGCATGTTTGTGCTGGGGGATGAAGAGAAAGAAAAAGAGATATTTGCTTTGCGCCCCATGACTTGCCCCTTCCAGTATTACGTTTATAAGGCAAGCCAGAAATCTTACCGGGATCTGCCCCTTAGATACGGGGAAACATCTACCCTGTTCCGCAATGAAGATTCCGGCGAAATGCATGGCCTAACCCGTGTTCGCCAGTTCACCATATCAGAAGGGCATCTGATTGTCCGTCCGGATCAGATGGTGGAAGAATTTAAGGGATGCCTGGCATTGGCAAAAAAATGCCTGACTACCCTGGGTCTGGAAGAGGATGTTACGTATCATCTGTCCAAATGGGATCCGGACAACCGGGAAAAATATATCGGGGAACCGGAAGTTTGGAATCAGACAGAACAACACATCCGTGAAGTATTAACCGAACTGGGGATTTCTTTCGTGGAAGATGTGGGAGAAGCCGCGTTCTATGGCCCCAAGGTGGATATTAATGCGAAAAACGTATATGGAAAAGAAGATACCATGATTACAATTCAGTGGGATGCTCTGCTGGCGGAACAGTTTGATATGTATTATATCGATCAAAATGGAGAAAAAGTCCGCCCATATATCATCCACCGCACATCCATTGGCTGCTATGAAAGAACCCTTGCATGGCTGATTGAAAAATATGCAGGCATGTTCCCCACCTGGCTGTGTCCAGAGCAAGTGCGCGTCCTCCCTATTTCTGACAAGTATCTGGAATACGCGGAAACTGTGGAAAAGGAGCTGAAGGCCAATGGGGTTTTGTGCACAGTGGACAAGCGGTCTGAAAAGATTGGTTATAAGATACGAGAAACCAGAATTGCTAAGGTTCCTTATATGCTGGTAGTAGGAGAGAAGGAAGCAGAAAGCGGAAAAGTATCCGTCAGAAGCCGCTTCCTGGGCGACGAAGGGCAAAAGGATCTGAAAGAATTTATAGACGGGATCTGCAGGGAAATCAGGACAAAGGAAATCAGGAAGATAGAAGTGCAGGAACAGAAGGAATAAGAAAATACCAGTTTATGTTTGATAGAAAAGAAATGTCCGCGTAGGATTTTTGAAGCTTCAATTTTGAAGTTTCAATTGCCAGCTCTGTAGGCTATAGGGCTGGCAAATTTTTTATATCTCTGAATCATGATTGAAAAAAGACGGGAGATATCACAATCGGTATTTACGGACAGCGCTTATGTCTGCTGAACCTTACAGCGACTGTAAGTGTTATTTTTCAGAAACCTGTGTTATCATTTGAGCAGAAAGCACAGGAGGTGATCAAATGGAACCGATTTTGAATATTGAAAACGTAAGCAAGACCTTTGGCAATGTACCGAACCAAACCAAGGCACTGGACAAAATTACTTTTCAAGTAATGCCTGGGGAATTCCTGGGAATTATGGGAAGCAGCGGCTCTGGAAAATCCACGCTGCTTAACTGCATCGCAACCGTAATGAAACCAACCAGCGGCAGTATTGTGATAGAGGGGAAGAAACTGCATACCCTAAATGGCAAGGCACTGGCAGAATACCGGGGCCAAACGGTGGGCTACTTGTTTCAGAATTTTGAATTACTGGATAACCTTACCGGTGGGGAAAATATCTTGCTGCCTACCTCTCTCCACAATATGATACAAAAGGAGGGCTATCTGCGCATGAAGCAACTGGCAGAATATTTGGAGATTACAGATGTACTAGACAAATTTCCTACCCAGATGTCAGGCGGACAGTGCCAGCGTGTAGCAGTAGCCAGAGCTATGATTCTCCATCCTAAACTGCTTCTTGCTGATGAACCCACAGGCGCGCTGGATAGTAAAAACGCAAAGAATATTATGGAAAAACTCTCCGGCCTAAATCGGGACGAGGAGGCCACCATTTTGATGGTGACCCATGATTCCAACACAGCAAGCTTTTGTAAACGAATCCTGTTTATCCAGGACGGGGTGATTTTCCATGAGCTTCGCCGTGGCGATGAGAGCCAGCAGGATTTCTACCAGCGCATTCTGAAAGTTGTGGCTCAGTTAGGAGGTGGCAGTTGTAATGTTCTCTGATTTAATATTTAGAAATAGCAGCCGCAGCCGCAAGGAAAATGGCCTGTTCTTCAGTTCTCTGGTCATTTCCATCGTGGCTTTTTATATGATTCTCTCCCTTTCCAAGCAGGATGTGATGGTTTTCCTCAGGAAAATGGAAAGTGATGCGGTAAACCAACTGCTGCTGATGATTCTCGTTTTCTATGGGATAACATTGGGGATCTTGTTTTTCCTGATTTACTTTGCCTGTAAATATCAGTTGGAATGCCGCAGAAAAGAGTTTGGCGTCTATCTGATAATGGGGATGCGAAGAAGTAAGTTTTTTACCATGCTTCTTGCAGAGGATTTTTTGAGCAGCATCCTGGCTCTGGCCATTGGTCTTCCGGCTGCGGTTCTGCTTTCTGAGCTTATCAGCCTTATCACCGCAAAGCTTGTAGGCATAGGGATCATGGGACATCAGTTTACATTTTCTTTTTCTGCTATTGGCTTTACCATTACTGGATTTCTTGCCATTAAGCTGGCCGCATTTTTGGCTCTTAGCAGTGAAATCAGCCGTCAGGAGATTGGCGCTCTTTTGACTGGTTCTTCCGAAAATGAAAAAAGACAAAGACCGGCAGCTTTTTATGGAATTTGCACAGTCGTAGGCATCATGATGCTGGCAGCCGCCTATATCATGGCCGCTCAAAGGAGGACTTGGCATAAAGCAGACAAAATATTCGTTACACTTCTTTTGGGACTGTTGGGGACGATTCTTCTGTTTTATGGGATACGAGTAGTAATCGCTTTTCTGGTAAAGGTGAAAAAAGCCGATCAGAGGCTTCATGTATTTACATTCCGTCAAATTCAGGAAAATGTGATTCATCAGTTCGCCTCTATGGCAGTTAGCTCCCTGCTGATTTTGATGGCTGTGTGCTGCTTTGGAGCCGGCATTGGAATGGCCAACGCCAACCAGCAAGCTGGGACTCATGTGCTGGATTATACGTTCAGTGATAAATTTACGGAAAATCCACAGGAGGTCTTACCTCGTTTACAGACGGTACTAAAGGAAAATGGCCTTGATAGCCAGTTCTCTCAGCTTTTTGAAATGCGGATTGGATACGCCCGCGCCACAGAGAATTACCACAATGTGTTTCAGATGGATTCAGTTATGGAGTCTTTGCGCAGCCTTGACCAGTCAGAGGATCGGGATGTTCTTCTGAACAATTTAAGTTATGTGGACGCTCCTCACCTTATCTGTTTGTCAGATTATAACCGCTTGCTAAAGGCTGCCGGTAAGCCGGCGCTGACATTGGCAGCGAATGAGGCTGCGGTCTATCAGGATCCCGACTTTATGAGTGCGTCCAGAACCGCCATGTTAAACAAGATCCTTTCCGCCAATCCACAGGTCATGCTGGATGGAAATTTTTTGTATTTAACGGGGGAGAGCCAGTCTGTGGATTTGGTAACGGACCGATCGATTACGCTTCTTTTTGCCTTAATCTTACCTGACGAGCAGTTTTTATATTATACAAAGGGAACATATGGGGTTTACATCAACGGTATTATGAACCAAGCCCCCTTAAAGAGCAGCAGCCTGATAACTGCGATTTCTGATTTGAACACCCGGCTGGATGGAATTGGCTTTCAGGACATGGGCATCGAATATGAAAGCTATCTGCAAAATATGAGCCGGCAGTTGTTCTACATGGTGGCAGCTAGCTATATTACCATCTATTTAGCCATCATCTTCCTGGTAGTCGCCAATACTATCATAGGCGTCCAGTTTCTGATGAACCAGCAGAAAACAGGACGCAGATACCAGACGCTGGTTCATCTGGGCGCTACCTATAAAAACCTTTGTACCTCTGCCAGGAAACAAATCATCTGGTTTATGGGTTTCCCTGTCGCTGTGGCATCGGTCAGCAGCTTCTTTGGGGTAAAGGCCCTGTTTTCCGGTTTGATCTCCTCTAAGATGCAGGGAACACAAGGGGAAATGCTTATGGTATTCGCTGCTATGATTTTTGTGCTTTGTGTGGTAGAATACCTCTATATGACTGTTATAAAACGCTCCAGCGATCGGTACTTGCTGACATTGATGCAGCCGCAGAGAGAAGAATAGCAAAACAATGATCAAAAGGTGTAAAATCCGACGCAAGCTGGCTTGCGAACCAGGCACAAAGAGATTTTGAAAACCGATTAAGAAAGGAGGGAGGGCTGTCATGAAGCGAATTGCGGTTGTAGAAGACGAAGCTTATATGCGGGATGAGCTTTTAAGCATGCTGGAGAAGGCGGGATACTTAGCATTGGAAGTAACCGCGTTTGAAGATGCAGCGGAGCAGTTGAGCGTCCTAACGCCTGACCTGGTAATTTTGGATCTTAATCTGCCGGAAATCAGTGGTTTTCAGATTTGCCGGGATCTCAAACAGAAAACGTTTATCCCGGTTTTGGTCTTGACTTCCAGGGATCAGTTGGCTGATGAATTACACGCCCTCCGGCTTGGAGCGGATGAATACTTGACAAAGCCCTGCCGTAAGGAACGGCTGCTGGCTAGAATCACCAATATTCTCAAACGGTACGAAGGCAGAACCAATCTTTTGGAAGGGCAAGGATTCCTGCTGGATCGTGTGACATATACGTTATATATAAACAGCACATCTGTAGTACTTCCCAGGAATCAGGGAAAGTTATTGGAAGCATTGCTTATGGCAGGAAACAATTTGGCAACTGCAAATCAGCTTTGCAGGGCGCTCTGGGATACAACCGAGTTTATAGATGAGAATGCCTTGCAGGTGAATCTGACCCGCCTTAAAAAGACTATGGCCGGTTTAGGAATGAAACAGAAAGTGATATCTGTCCGTGGGGCGGGCTACCGGCTGGAAACGAAGGATACACGATGAAGCAGCTTTGGAAAACCTTAAAACGATATACCACGTGGCTTCTTTTGCTGCTGACAATAGATGCCTTTTTTACGCTGCTTCTCTGGCTTTCTGACGCACAGGTGTTTCAGGTTCTGATTGGAATTATTGTGTTGGCAAGTCTTGTGCTTTTTTCAGCTATCATGCTGGTTTTTCATCTCAAAGAGCAGCGTAAACGAGTGCTGTTTCAGGCTTTTTTAATGGATCCGGATGTGATAAATGCGGAGAAGCTTTTGAGCGCGGTGAGTCAGCAAGAACAAGAACAGCTTCATCTTCTGGCTGCTATCCTGGAGGAAAAGCAGAGCCGGATCCAGGAGATGGGGAAATCCCTTCAGGATTATGAGGAATATGTGGAGGGATGGGTACATGAAGCAAAAACCCCTCTATCGCTGCTTGCCATGATTTTGGATAATCGAGCCGATGAGCTTCCTCCTTTGCTGCAAGCAAAATTAAACTATGTGCGCAGCCAGTTTCAGAAGGATATTGATCAAATGCTCTATTACGCCCGTCTGGGAAGCAATACGAAAAATTATCGGTTTGAAGCGGTGGAATTGGGAGATGCTGTGGAAGAAGTCCTGGAGGATTACGCCCCTTTGCTGGAGGAAAAGCAGTTTCTCATCGAAAACCGGTTACAGGGTGAAACCGTCTATACCGATCGCCGTGGTCTTCAATTTATGCTGGGCCAAATCATCAGCAACGCTATCAAATATAGTAGTGATGCTCCCCACCTTACCCTGTCCCTTCATCGCCTGGACGGGGCAGAAATTCTCACCGTTGCAGATAACGGTATGGGTGTCAAAAGCTATGATCTTCCTTATATTTTTCAGAAGGGTTTTACCGGCGATTCTACTGATAGTCAGAAGAAAGCCACCGGTATGGGGTTATATTTAACAAAAATGATGGCCAATGAGCTTAACTTACAGCTAATAGCAGAATCTCAATCAGGAAAGGGATTTTCGATTTCGATCCGATTTCCCAGTGTCCAAGTTAGCTGACAACACATCTTGTTTCTTATAAAGGAGTTTTGCAAGTTCCTATTATTGGTGGAGAAGAGCGCGATGCAAAGAAAGTAACCGCGCTTTCGGTTATCCATGTAGTTTGACTGCATAGTTTGGAAGGGAAACGAAAAACAAAAGAAACGATGTGGCAGGCCGTTTCAGAAACGAAACATTGATGCAGGCTGTTCAATAAAAAAGGTGCCGCAAAACTTGGTGATTTCTACAATATTAGAAGATAATCGGTGGATTTCATCTATTATTGCAGGAAGGCCAGATTTTGCGGCATCCTTTATCGTTTTAAATCATCTCAATTCCCAATCCTGCTGCGCTGTTAGGAACAAAAGGATCTCCAAAGGAGATGAAACCGGTTTTGGCGCATTCGCCCAAATTACGGAATCCGGTTATAAATTGTTCCCGGGACTAAGGAAGCTCCCCGGTAATAGGCCAATTCGCTGACTGTCACAAGCTGGAAGCCCTGGGAAACCAGAGCCGGAACCAGGATATCGGTAGCGTCTGCTGTGGCGGGATAAAGCTCATGCATCAGGACAATATCCCCGTCTTTTACCTTGCCAAGGACTGCGTTTACAGTAGACTGGGCGTTTCTGGTCTTCCAGTCACGAGTATCAATGTTCCACAGAATAATTGGCATGGAAACATTTGCCAGAACCGTGGCGTTTTTATTTCCTCCGGGAAGACGCATCAGGGTAGGGCGGACTCCACAGATGGATTCAATGGTATTATTGCAGGCTTCTACCTGGGCACGGATTTCCGCAGCGCCTAAATGGTTCAGATATTTGTGGTTCTGGGTGTGGTTTGCTACCTCAAAGCCTTCGTTTACCATCCGCTGCACCTCAGCGGCATGGGCAGGAACCCGATCGCCAACCATGAAAAAGGTGCATCTGCCGCCGTACTGGTTAAAAACATCCATGATTCGGTTTCCTACAGAGGATTGTGGGCCATCATCATAAGTAAGGGCAATCATAGGCTTTGTAGGATCCAGAACACGGACGGCTCCTGACTGGATATAATTTGCCTGGGCTGCCGCTAAGGCTTCTGCCTGAGCTTGTGCTTCTACCGCTGTCTGGACAGCCGTGCTGGAAACAGCAGAAGATAATGAAGTAAGGGCTGTTTTAGCGGCTGAAGAAAAGGCCGCCTGTGAAGCTGCCAGGGCTTCTGCCTGAGCTTGTTCCTGTGCCTCACGGGCTGCCTGCGCAGCCTGCTGGACAGCGCCTGGCCCTTTGGAAATATCTTCTTCACTTGGCTGGTAGAAGCGGACAGACGGAACCAGTTGCTTTGCGGCAATGCCGGCGCCATAGGCAGGCTGAATGGTAAGGCCTGCTAATATGCCGGCAATCAATAGTGCTTTTAGTTGCTTTTTCAAATTTGTTTTCCCCCTTTTTTGGTATAAGGTTCTCTCGAAACTGTTTCAATTTGTAAATCCTAAAGTTGCGAATTCCGAAAAGGCTCTTGTATTCGGATTCAAAGGATTTCTGAGAGTACCAGCAACAACACATATTTCTTTTCCCGCAAAAATGCTGGAAAAGAATCCAATTTTATTTTACAATGAATTGGAAAAATATACAAGTCCTAAAAGGAAGAATGGCTGCAACTTTGTTTGAATCGGGGGGCCTGCCATGATGAATCACTTTGCTGATTCGTCATGGTGTGAGCGTAGAGCCTAAGCCTTTCTTATTCGATCCGAATGGTTCGCAGAATATAATGCGCATCTGACGAAAAACAGTGTTTATACACGCTATGGGAAACACCTGCAGAATGGAGGAAGGGTGAAAGAAAAAAGGAGAAAGGATAATATGCAAACACACATCTTTCCCCCTTTGTGTTTGCGCCCCAAATGAAAATGCAGGCATTTTCGCTTGGGTCTTGGTGAAAAATATGATTAGAAAATTTCAAGATGTTGATATGGATGCCATAATGCTTATCTGGCTCAATGGGAATATGGAAGCCCATTCCTTTATTGATTCTGTGTATTGGAATGGTAAGCTTGATACTGTAAGAATGATGATTCCTCAGGCAGAGGTTTATGTGTCGGAACATAATGGCGCAATCAATGGTTTTATAGGAATCATGGGAACCTATATTGCAGGAATATTTGTAGATCAATCAGAACGGGCAAAAGGGATTGGAAGCAAATTGCTGGATTTTGCCAAAAAGAATAGGGAAAAGCTGGATTTGAACGTTTACAAGAAGAATATTCCGGCAGTGGATTTTTATATGAAACGGGGTTTTAAAATAGTGGCGCAGGGGATTGATGATGAAACATCAGAAATAGAATATAGCATGTGCTGGGAACGATAGTGGTTAGCCAAAGGGAAAGATGGTTTCAAAATTGTAACGCTCTTAAGAGGAAAGCAAAATAGCAGATGGTATGAGAAAATTTGTTTCGTAACATGCAGGCCTAGGCTTTTGAACGGATAGACTTTACGTAAATGCCCCATCAAACCCGCATAGTTTACGCGTATTTGATGGGACATAATCTTTTTAATATGAGCCTTACCCATTTCACTTGCCTTTCAGCGTTTCTAATACTCCCTGGATGCTTTTTTCCTCCACTGGAAGGGTTAAGTTTGCTTCATGGATATGTTCCAGGTAATGAGCATCAGAATTGCTGATGATCCGACACTTTTCCAGGTAGGGGTGTTCTTTTTTCAGGCGGTGGAGCTGACGCAGATCCTTTACTTCCGCAGTAGTAAATTGGCTGTCCGGGGGGATAAACCCTAAGTTTGCCATCAGGCTATTTGCCTGTTTGTCTACATGGGCAGGGAACATTACTCCTCCATAGGAGCCTACCAGATCCCAAAGGCTGTCAAAGGAAATGCTGGTGGCATTTATCAGCAGGTTTGGCACAGTGCCGCAGATATGATCTTCTTTGTCATAAATAAGCTGACGGCCAAATATTTCTTCTTTATTGGGAAAAGGCAAAAGCTGGCTGTAAACATAGCTGTCAAATTCCAAGGCGGAATCTAAATCCGAAAACAGGCAGACCGCGTGAACTTCCTCAGCCGTATTGATTTCCATCCCTGGGATGGCTAAGATTCCGTATTCCGCAGCCGCTGCCATAACCGCCGGACAGTTTTTGCAGGAATTGTGATCCGTTACAGCAATTACATCCAGGCCTAAAATGGCCGCCATTCCCGCAATATTGGCCGGGGTCATATCCTCATCGCCACAGGGGGATAAGCAGGAATGGAGATGCAGGTCATAAGTAAGGCTGATCATAGTGGATTCTCCGGAGCAGACAGGCGCTGATGGATTAAAAGGGCAGCGTCAAAAATGGGAAGTTCTGTTTCCATTACCGTAATCCCCTGCATTTTTGCCTTGTTTAACGCTGTGGGATCTAAGCGGGCGTCTTCTGCCATAATCACACAGGCGGCATCGGCTAAGGATGCCACTGCCAGGGTATTCATATTTCCCATTACGGTAACCCAGGCGCAGCCTGACGGAGCCTTGCTCATGGCGATGCTTAACAAGTCGCAACAGAAAAGCTTAGTGATTTCCCGTTCCATATCGTCGCCTTCATTTACTTGTTTTAATAATCCGCTATCCCATAATTCCTGAACTGTCATTTTGAATCCTCCTCTTCTTCATGCCGATCTAAATGGCTCATTTCATCAGAAATCCGCTGAATGTATTCCTTTAAAATTTGCAGGGTTTCTTTTCCTCCCTTGTCGCCTTCTGCCAGATCTTCTGCCAGGATGGAAACCTCCTCAGAAAGATTGTGGAGATTTTCTCTTAAATAGTAAACGCAGTCGGTTTCCTTGGCATCGCCCCGGACAATATCTTCTGCCAGGGCCTTGCAGGTTGGGGCGCCGCAGGAACCGCAGTCTAGGCCGGGAAGTTTTTTGCAGAGCCGTTCCACCTGGTTTAATCGTGAAAAGCTTTCCATCATATTATTTCCCAAACGGAAAACAGGTTCATACTGGACGCCAGTAGTCCATGGAATTACTTCCTCGGCGTCATGGGACATGTGGGTGCGTGCTACCGGCATGTAGCGGCGCAAACGCTTTAGTTTGGTTTCCGCTATGTATGGGTTTTCTACAGTCAGCACACCGCCTACACAGCCACCGTTGCATGCGTTCAGCTCAATAAATTCCAAATTTGTAAATTTCTGATCTTCCAAATCTTCTAAAACCCGGATTACATTTTCAATTCCGTCAGCCGCCAGGTAATTTTCAGACAAAAGGCCGCTGGACTCGCCGCCGCTCCGTCCCCAACTGATTCCGATTTTTCCGGAGGTTGCGATATCCGGGTAATCGGTTCCCACAGCGCTCATCCTGGAAAGAAGCTGAGGATAGATATCTTTAATGGCCAGGACGCCGTTTACTTGGCTGGTTTCATTCCCTAAAGGCGCTTTCACATAGGTGACTTTAGAAGGGCACGGGGAGATGAAGAAAATACCGATTTTTTCCCTGGGAAGACCGGTCTGTTTCATGGCTTTTTCAGCAGCCAGCATAGCGGCTATCTCAATGGGAGGGTTTAAGGGCAGCATATGAGGGATCAGATTAGGGAAACGAACCCGGATCAGACGGACCACAGAAGGACAGGCGGTACTGATAATAGGAAGCTGATCCTTGTGCTCCGCCAGATAGGTTCTGGTGGATTCCGATACCAGTTCCGCGGCTGCGCTGACCTCAAATACATCGTCAAAGCCCATAAGGAGCAGGGCATTTAATACAATATTTACATCATCTAAATTATTAAACTGACTGTAAAGGCTGGGAGGCGGCAGGGCCACGGTGTAGGCATACTGGCGCATCTCTTCCGGCTTATCATAAATTGCGTATTTGGCATGATGAGGGCAAACCCGGATACATTCTCCGCAGTCAATGCAGAATTTGCTGTTAATCAGCGCTTTTTTATTTCTAACCCGGATTGCTTCAGTAGGGCAGCGTTTAATGCAGTTAATACAGCCTTTGCATAAGTTGGGGTCCAGACGGACAGAATGATAAAATTTATCCATTAAATATTCACCACCATTGTAATTTTCGTCCCTACGCCGATCCGGGTATCGATCTCCATGGAATCGGTGTATTTTTTCATGTTAGGCAGCCCCATTCCAGCGCCAAAGCCTAAGGATCGGACTTCATCCGGGGCAGTGGAAAAGCCGGCCTGCATAGCCTGCTCCACATTGGGGATGCCGGGGCCGATATCATCTAATACCATAAGAATCTTTTCAGGAGTAATATCCACACGGATTTCTCCGCCTTTTGCGTGGATTACCATATTAATTTCCCCTTCATACATTGCGATTGCCACTTTACGGACGGCTTCCGGGCCGACTCCCATTTGCTTCAGCTTTTTCTTTACATCGCTGCTGGCCTCTCCGGCACGTGTAAAATCATCCGGAGAAATTTCATAGGTCAGGCGGATGGCATCTTCCATCAGATGGCACCTCCCCTCAGTCCGGCTTCATAAAGCATACCGCAGGCAGAAAACATCCGGTGCCCGGTGGCAAGAACTACGATTCCCCGCTCGGCTGCCATTTGAATAATGGAGTCGTCAGGCTTCTTGCCACGGACAAAAATCAGACAGACAATATCAAGCATTTCTGCAGTACGGATTACCTGCGGATTACAAAGGCCGGTGAGCAGTACGGAATGATCCTTAGAAAACGCAAGCACATCGCTCATCATATCGGAACCGCAGGCAGAGCGCACCTCCTGATCCAACAGATCTTCTCCGGTTAAGACCCTGGCCTTTAATGTATTTTGTACATCCTTAACTGTCATAGTTCTCCTCTCCTTTATTCTTTTTGTATAGACTTATAATAAAGATACCATCAGATTTAGAAATAATCAACTAATATTCTAGCGTTAGTTTTTTAACAAGTTAGAACGGAAATAAAAATAATTTTGGAAAAAATAGGTAAATAAAAGCGGCTAAGAGTTTAAGAGAGGAACCTTGTCAGGATGGAAATTCGCATGTATAATGCAGGCAGAAAAATTAATGGAAAGAATTTCTTGAAATCGATTGAGGAATAAGATGAAACAATATTTATCGCTCAGCGAAATTGCGAAACTATTTAACGTAAATCGTCCGACGCTTCATTATTATGACAAAATTGGGCTGTTCAAGCCGGAATACCGGGATCCCAATAACAGATACCGTAAATATTCCTATCGCCAGGTGGCACAGTTCGCGTTGATTGTATACCTTAGGACGATTGGGATTCCGATTGATAAAATCAAGGCGATTATGAACGATAACGATTTTAATCAGACCATACAACATCTAAGGATCCAGTCAGAAGAACTGAAAGCCTGGTACAATGAAATTTTTTATTACTTTCCCGCAGTCGGAGGCGGTATTGCGTTAGGTCTGCCAGTAGGCAAGCTTGAGAAAGGATATGCGTTTGCTGCCGTTTCTCGGATCGGTTCTGGGATATTTGCCCTGATTGCGGGATTTCTTGCTGCTGGTCTGCTGACCGATGTCAACAACATTGTTTCGATTTCCGCAATCGTCACGCCGTGGTTAAATATCCTTCCGGAAGGGGCGCTGGACGCCCTGCTGGTATTCGCGCAATACATTTTAGGATTCGGTATTGCCAGCGCGGCATTTGTGGCCATTATACTGAATAAAATCATTCCAGATGTATAGGCCAGTATCAAGGCGGCAAAAGGCCTTTTGACACCACATCTTGAAATCCAAAGTTCTTTATTGGTTCTATCATACGGTTTTGGCCGTATCTGCTCTAAGTGGCTTTAAATCATGAATCCTTCCCGGTTCGTGAAAAGGCGCTTAGAGCATTTTTCGTTTACCGGTTAGAAGGGTCTTATTTTTATAAGTAACTGGCTGCTGACATCAAAATTTTTGGAAATGATCTACTGTTGACTTCCCTATCTTTTTTCGCGATAATTTAATTTATGTGGACTTTTTTGGTGATACATGGTAAACTATAGTCACATTGCACAATGCACAATGCATCTAGTGTGTTGTATGTATCATATCTGGTGGAACTTTGCCGAATAATTTTCATCAAGCAGAAACACACTAGCCTGAATTCCCAAATGGTGGAACAGATACGTGAAACACATTGGGAAAGGTACCGCTTTAAGCAGGCGGGTAGTAAATGAGGAGGTAACATATGGCTTGCAAAAAACAGACAGTCCCATTTTCCGGGACGAAGGAGCAGGAAGAGGCTTTGAAAAAAGTAATCTTAGAGCTCAAAGATACCCAAGGCGCCCTGATGCCAATTATGCAGAAGGCTCAGGATATCTACGGATATCTTCCGATTGAGGTTCAGACAATGATTTCAAACGAAACGGGGATCCCCCTGGAGAAGGTTTACGGGGTGGCTACCTTTTATTCCCAGTTCGCGCTGCAGCCCAAGGGCAAATATAAGATCTCGGTCTGTCTGGGAACAGCGTGTTATGTAAAGGGTTCTGGCAATATTTTCTCAAAGCTGGAAGAACTTCTGGGCATCACAAATGGGGAATGTACTCCGGACGGAAAGTTCTCCTTAGATTCCTGCCGGTGTGTAGGAGCATGCGGCCTTGCTCCTGTTATGATGATTAACGGTGAGGTATACGGCAGGCTGGTGGTTGATGATATTCCCGGAATCCTGGCAAAGTATAATTAGCCTATGATGCCGGAGATTTCCCTGAATATATTAGACGTGACGGAAAATTCCACCAGGGCAGGGGCGAATCTGGTTTCCATCCTGATTCAGGCCAATCACAGCCAAGATACCTTGACTGTCCGGATTGAGGATGATGGCTGCGGCATGACGCCGGAACAGGTAAACCAAGTGACGGATCCGTTTTTTACAACCAGGACCACCAGGAAGGTAGGCCTTGGAATTCCCTTTTACAAGTACGCGGCAGAGAGCACAGGAGGAAGCTTTTCCATCGATTCCAAAGTAGGGGAGGGAACCAGAGTAACGGCAGTATTCGGTCTGTCCCATATTGACCGGATGCCCTTGGGCGATATTACTAGCACCATACATACCTTAATCGTGTATCATCCGGAAACGGATTTTGTATATACTTACCAGGTGGATGAACGGCAGTTTATACTGGATACCAGGGAGCTAAAAGAGATATTGGAAGGGGTTCCTTTTTCGGAACCGGAAGTTTCCCAATACATTATGGAATATTTGACAGAAAATAAAAGCGAAGTGGATCAGGATGCGGTGCTCTAAGGCACACAGCAAATTTTGCTTGTTCTTAAAAGCACCCGCAAAGTGAAGGAAACGGGTGAATCGAGCGTTCACCTGTATCTGTATGTGCGGCTAAATGCGCACGGATTGGAGGAAAACATGAAAACGCTTGCTGAATTAAAGGCAATTCGGGAAAAGATGCAGAACCAGGTGGGTCTTCGGGCAGAAGATCATAACCATACCAGAGTAGTAGTGGGCATGGCCACCTGTGGGATTGCGGCTGGCGCAAGGCCGGTTTTGACCAAGATTTCCCAGGAAGTACAGGAAAGAGGCCTGACCGATAAGGTAGCGGTGACTCAGACGGGATGCATCGGCTTATGCCAGTATGAACCAATTGTAGAGGTTATGGTTCCCGGAGAGCCTAAAGTAACGTATATCCACATGAACCCAGAAAAGGCAGTTGAAGTAGTAAACCGCCATTTGGCAGGCGGCCATGTGGTAGAAGAGTATACTCTTGGCGCTGCTGATATCAAATAAGGAGGAAGACACAATATGTATCGTTCACATGTACTGGTCTGCGGCGGAACCGGATGTACTTCCTCCGGAAGCCCACAGATTATTGAAAGATTAAAGAATGAGATTGAAAAACAGGGCCTTACGGATGAGGTGGCGGTAATCCAGACCGGATGCCACGGCTTATGCGCCCTTGGGCCAATTATGATTGTATATCCGGATGCCAGCTTTTATTCCATGGTAAAGGTTGAGGATATTCCGGAGATTGTTTCAGAGCATTTATTAAAGGGGCGTGTGGTAACCCGCCTTCTGTATGATGAAACCGTAACCAGCGCAGGAGTAAAGGCGCTGATTGACACGGATTTCTATAAAAAGCAGCACCGTGTGGCGTTAAGAAACTGCGGCGTGATCAATCCGGAAGTGATTGACGAGTACATAGGCACTGGCGGCTACGAGGCTCTTGGCAAGGTATTAACGGAGATGACTCCGGATGATGTAATCCAAATTCTTTTGGACTCCGGACTGAGAGGAAGAGGCGGCGGCGGCTTCCCTACTGGATTAAAGTGGAAACTGGCAAAGCAAAATGACGCGGATCAGAAGTATGTGTGCTGCAATGCGGATGAGGGCGACCCGGGAGCATTTATGGATCGTTCCGTGCTGGAAGGCGATCCCCATGTGGTGCTGGAAGCTATGGCCATCGCAGGCTATGCTATCGGGGCTAACCAGGGCTATATCTATGTCCGCGCTGAGTATCCGATTGCAGTTGACCGTTTAAAGATTGCTATTGAGCAGGCCAGAGAGTATAACCTGTTAGGAAAAGATATTTTCGGAACCGGATTTGACTTTGACATTGACTTACGTTTAGGCGCAGGCGCCTTCGTGTGTGGTGAAGAAACGGCTCTTATGACTTCTATCGAGGGCAAGAGGGGTGAGCCGCGTCCACGTCCTCCGTTCCCGGCGCAAAAAGGATTGTTTGGAAAGCCAACCATCTTAAATAATGTGGAAACCTATGCTAATATTCCACAGATTATCTTAAACGGGCCGGAATGGTTCGCGGCTATGGGTACAGAAAAGTCCAAGGGAACCAAGGTATTTGCTCTGGGCGGCAAGATCCATAATACGGGTCTTGTAGAGATCCCTATGGGAACCACTCTACGGGAAGTAATTGAAGAGATCGGCGGCGGAATCCCAAATGGAAAGAAGTTTAAGGCAGCCCAAACTGGCGGGCCTTCCGGCGGATGCATTCCGGCGGAACATTTTGACATCCCCATCGATTATGATAACCTGATTTCCATCGGATCCATGATGGGTTCCGGCGGATTGATTGTTATGGATGAAGATGACTGTATGGTAGATATTGCCAAGTTCTTCCTGGAGTTTACAGTAGAGGAATCCTGCGGCAAGTGTACTCCCTGCCGTGTGGGAACCAGGCGCATGCTGGAAATTTTAACTAAGATCACCAAGGGCCAGGCTACCATGGAAGATCTGGATAAGCTGGAAGAGCTTTGCTACTATATTAAAAATAATTCCCTCTGCGGTCTGGGGCAGACAGCCCCCAATCCGGTGCTTTCCACTCTCCGGTATTTCCGGGATGAGTACGAAGCCCATATTAAGGAAAAGAGATGTCCGGCAGGCGTATGTAAGGCGCTCTTGTCTTATGTGATCGACCGTGACAAATGCCGCGGATGTACCTTGTGTGCCAGAAACTGTCCGGCAGGAGCGATTATCGGTTCCGTTAAGAATCCGCACATTATTGATACGGAGAAGTGCGTAAAATGCGGCGCTTGTATGGAAAAATGTAAGTTTGGCGCAATCAGTAAGAGATAAGGGAGGGAAGAACAAATGGAGAATGTTACAATTAAAATCAATGGCATGGAAGTTTCTGCTCCAAAGGGTTCCACCATCCTGGAAGCAGCCAGGCTTGCCCACATTGAGATTCCTACCCTGTGCTTTTTAAAGGAAATCAATGAAATCGGCGCCTGCCGTGTCTGTGTGGTAGAAGTAAAGGGCGCAAGAAGCCTGGTGGCTTCCTGTGTATACCCCATTAATGACGGAATGGAAGTATGGACCAATACTCCAAAGGTATTAGATTCCAGGAAGAAAACGGTTCAGCTTCTATTATCCAACCATGATAGAAAGTGCTTATCCTGTGTGAGAAGCGGAAACTGTGAGCTGCAGCAGCTTGCAAAGGAGCTTGGCGTAGAGGATGAAGGCTATTATGACGGTTCAAGAACCCCGTCCTGCATCGATGATTCCGCCGCCCATATGCTTCGGGATAATTCAAAGTGTGTTCTTTGCCGCCGCTGTGTGGCTGTCTGTGAGCATACCCAGGGCATCGGCGTTATCGGAGCTAATGAGCGAGGATTCCGCACCAACATAGGTTCGGCGTTTGAGATGGGATTGGGAGAAACCTCCTGCGTATCATGCGGTCAGTGTATTGCAGTATGTCCTACTGGAGCGTTAACGGAAAAATCCTGTATTGACGACGTGCTGGCAGCCATCCACGATCCGGAAAAACACGTGATTGTGCAGACCGCCCCGGCTGTCCGTGCAGGTCTTGGAGAAGAATTTGGCTATCCCATCGGAACCGATGTGGAAGGCAAGATGGCAGCCGCTCTGCGCCGTATTGGCTTTGACAAAGTGTTTGATACCAATTTCAGCGCTGACTTAACCATTATGGAAGAAGCCCATGAATTTGTTCATCGTGTTCAGAATAACGGCGTGCTTCCGCTGATTACATCTTGTTCTCCGGGCTGGGTAAAATACTGTGAGCATTATTTCCCGGATATGACAGAGAACCTGTCCTCCTGCAAGTCGCCCCAGCAGATGTTCGGAGCCATTGCAAAGAGCTATTATGCGGAGAAGATGGGAATTGATCCAAAGAATATCGTTTCTGTATCTGTAATGCCCTGTACCGCGAAGAAGTTTGAAATCGGACGTCCTGATGAAGATGGCGCCGGATATCCAGATGTAGACTATTCCATGACCACCAGGGAACTGGCCCGGATGATTAAAAAAGTGGGCTTACGGTTTACGGAGCTTCCGGATGAGAAGTTTGATGAACCATTAGGCCTTGGCACAGGAGCAGCAGTAATCTTTGGCGCAACAGGAGGCGTTATGGAAGCTGCCTTAAGGACGGCTGTGGAAACTCTTACCGGTGAGGAACTTCCGAGTGTAGACTTTACAGAAGTCAGAGGCACAGAAGGCATTAAAGAGGCCACTTACCAGGTAGCTGGCATGGATGTGAAGGTTGCCGTAGCATCCGGCTTAGCCAATGCAAGAAAGCTGTTAAATATGGTAAAGAATGGGGAAGCAGATTATCACTTTATTGAGATTATGGGATGCCCGGGCGGCTGTGTAAACGGCGGCGGACAGCCACAGCAGCCAGGACATGTGCGCAATACCACAGATATCCGGGCACTGCGGGCTAAGGTGCTCTATGATCTGGATCAGAATAACCCCATCCGCAAGTCCCACGAGAATCCGGCTATTAAAGAATTGTATGCAACATATTTAGGCGAGCCGGGAAGCAAGAAAGCCCATCATCTGCTTCATACGACCTATGTAAAGAGAAGTGTAAATTAATGTGCAGGGAAAGATCAGCATGATAAGGTTCGAACAGTACAGATGAGAGGATATAATTTGTTTTATATGGCAGGTGGCCTTTATGGCTACCTGCTATTTTTGTTATTATATAGGTCTGGTAATGACGGAACTTGTATGTACAGAGCAAAGTGCCTGTTATCAGTTTTGATGGCTGATAAGGGGCATTTTCTAGCCTTGGGATTTTCAGGAATAAAAAAGATTGACAGAAAAGGTCTATTATGATAGACTTATAAAAAGGACTATTGCAATAGACCTAAAGCAAATAAATTTCCCGTTAAGAAGATTCATTGAAACTAAAAGCGGGAGGAGCCAGATTTTACAAAAGGGGGAGTGCAAGGGATGGAGCATAATCAAGAGATGACAAATTCGGTATTTCCGGATTCAGGAGAAATTCGTCAAACTTTCGCTTCGGATGGGAAATTATTTGAAGGAGAATACCGCTTTATGAAGCTGGTGTGGGAGCATGAACCGGTTCGCTCTATGGAGCTGGCCAGGCTGTGCCTGGAGAAGTTTGGCTGGAAAAAGTCCACCTGCTTTACTGTGCTGAAAAAGCTGGCCAGGCGGGGCTTTGTAAAAAATGAGCAGGCTACAGTAACTGCATTGATAAAAGAGGAGGAAGTGCGGCGCAAGGAAAGCCAGGCGGTAGTGGAGAAAAGCTTTTCCGGATCTCTTCCGGCCTTTGTAACGGCCTTTTTATCAGACCGAACCTTGACCAAGGCAGAAGCAGAGGAACTGCGGTCTATGATCGAAAAAGCGGTAGAAAAATGATGGGCGTGAAAACAAGAGAAATGAAAATATGCCAGTGAGGAAAGGAGGAAGCATATGGAAGCGGTTATGATACGGGTATTGAATATGAGCTTTGCAGCAGGCTGCACGGCATTTGAGGTGATCGTATGGAGAGGAATCATGAAAAAGTTTCCCAAAAAGTATGGGTATTGGCTGTGGATGGCAGTGCTGTTCCGCTTTCTGTGTCCAGTGGTGCTGACCGCGCCTGTCAGCCTTCTTCCGGTAAATCCTAAGCCAATTGGGATGGAAATTGTGTATACACAGAAACCCGAAGTTGAAACGGGTGTAATCTGGCTTGACCGGGCGGTAAATCAAACGGTGATGAATTCCCTGGCGCCTGTATCGGAAGACCAGTCCGTGAATCCCATACAAATAGTACTGGCAATCGCCTTTGTGCTGTGGATTTTGGGAATGGCTGTATTTTTTTGCTATCATTTGTGGCAGTGGGTCAAACTTCAAAGGATCTGTTCTGCTTCCAGGAATCAGGGGACAATGGAACAGGGGAAACAAAGGATCGCCATTCGGGCATCGGATCAAATCAGCGGAGCGTTTACCATGGGAATTTTGTATCCTGTGATCTATCTGCCGTCTGATTTGGAACCAGAGGAACAGGACTTGATTCTCCACCATGAGCTGGTTCACATCCGAAGAAGAGATGGACTGGTAAAAATTCTATGGATAGGAGCCTTAATGATTCACTGGTTCCATCCCATGGCATGGCTTAGCTTTCGCGGCATGTGCAAAGATATGGAAATGTCCTGTGATGAGCAGGTGATTTTTGAGCGGGGGCAAAAGGAAAGAGTAGAATATTCAAAGATACTCCTAAAGGAAGCAGAGAGAAGGAACCGCTGTTTGCTTCCTCTGGCATTTGGAAAGCACTCCGCTTATCAAAGAATCAAAAATATCTTGTCCTATCATAAGCCGGGAAAAGGGTCTATGGCGGCAGGAGCTTTAATTGGAACTGTAGTAATAATTGGCTTATTGGTAAGCGGGAATTCAAATCTGCCCAAAGAGCCTGGAAGCGGTAAAGATGTAAAAAAATCTCAATCTCCAGGCCAGCAGGAAGAAAACCAAGGGGAGGAGAGCAAGATGGGGGAAACTTCCGATACTACAGTTATCATTGGAGGAGCGGATGGCCCTACCAGTATTTTTATTGCCGGAAAAGTTGGGGCAGATGACGACAGAGAGGATCCTTTGCAGTCGATTTCCTTTGATTGGCTCAGTTCTGTAAAATTGCTGCCTCATAGGGCAGAAAATAAGGAATCTTCTGAAAGCGTTTCAGAGAATGAGCAGGTAAGCAGGGTATATTTGGATGCCGCCTCCGAAGACTTGCTTATGTTTCACGGAGCGTTTGGCCTGTTTTCATTTTCAAAAGATGCAGACGGCTGCTGGCATCCGGATTTATTTTATCCCAATGAGGGGGAATATGAAGCATTATTTACTGCTATCCAGAAATCAGTTCCAAAAGCAGCCGCCAGCGGTGATGGAATCCATAAGGAAGATCGGTTTCTAAGCGGTGGCGCCAGAGAGGATTTTGTAGTATCTGGCTGGGGAAATGGAGGTTGGAACGACAACCAGGATTTTGATGTACTCAAGATGGAAGACGGGCGGATTGCTGTGTTAGGAGGAAGGCCTTCCGGCGATGGGACTTGTTTTCTGCGGGATCTTTGGTATGGATATTACGATCCGGATGAGCAGGTAATGCGGCAAGTATTTTTATTTCTGGGGGATGGAAAAGAACTGGTAAATGAAAAGGGACAAATTAGCCAGTGCATGTATTTATTTTCCAGAGAGGATTACACCTATTTGTTCCGGTCACCAAGAACCCTTTTGGAATTTGAACAAAAGGCGGGTGAAGGAAAGGGATTGCCTGAGGCTTCTGTTTTTTCATTGCCCTATGGCCGCATGGAGCTGGTTCGTTATCAAAATGGAAATGAAGAGATTCTGGATCCCCTTGCCTGCATGCAGAGCTGGGAACAGCAAAAGGTGGTACTTACAGAGGAACGGCTGATTTATACGGCAGCCGCCCAAGAAACATTAATGGATTTTAAAAATCCGGGTCTGACAAGTATCTGCTTTGACGGAAGAAACCGCCAGACCGCAAATATTTTGTACCAGGTGTATGATGGTTTATCCTATGCGGACGGGTGGCTTTATTATGAAGGCTGGACCAATGATCAGGAGTTTCCACGCCCGCTTATGCGGATGAAACCTGATTTTTCCGGGCAGCAGCAAATGGGGCTGCTTACAGGAAGCCTTCTTGCCGTTTTGGATGGCGGGGCCTGCTGGCAGTTGGACTGGGACCAGAACCGGATTATGGTAAGCAGCGTAGAAGATTTGGAGAACCAAACCCGGTTTTTAGCAGACGGGGAAGACGGGAAATATCAGCATTGTGAGATGGAAACCATAGGAGATGAACTGCTGCAGATTACAATCAGCCCCCTGGAACCATTACCAGAGGAGGCGCCTTTGGAGGTCAGGCAAATTGGGACGCAAATGTTTAAACTGCGGATTCCAAAAGGTAAGGGCTGATTGTGGAATAACATGTTTGACTGCTTGATTAATCATCCTATAGATTTTAAGGCATTGAACCCCTTTTTAAATCCCATTGTAACAATCCCTCCAAGGAAACAGGCGGTTACGATCCATATCCAGCATGCTGGCAAAGTATGAATAATTGGTTTCAGAAATGTAAAAACGAACTGAGTTTCATTCCTCCATATATCCTCAAATAGATAGATGCCAAACGTTGTTTGGCCAACGACAAAAATGGCTTGAGCGATCCATGGATGGGGTCTGTATTTGAAAAAGTACATGTTTGCTCCATAATGCACAGTGAGCGTAGGGATAAAGATCAAAGTGTTAAAAAATGTCTGGCAGGAGCTTTCCTGCCATTCATCGATTAAGGTGCACCGATACTGAGTCATAACACAGCAGATGGCTATGGCAACAAAGCTGAGAGCAAGTAGCAGTAAAAAATTTTTTTTGGTAAACTGCTCCTTGCGCAGCCGCTGATCAATAAAATATCCGGTTAAGGGATAAAAGATATAGTTGGTCGTTATAAAGAGAGAAAAACTGCCATTGTGGGAAGCGCTTCCTTTCCATATGAGAAATTCTATGATCGAAAGGCTATTGATCAAGCCATGCAGAACAATCATCCACCAGTATTCTTTATTGGTCATGGCTCTGGCCAATCGCCTTAGTAAAGGAAGCGTCAAAATATAGGCAAGATAAGTGTATAAATACCAATATGCGTTGGCTAACCTTGACGTATACAATGTCTTAAAAAAGTACGTGATTGATAAAGGGGCGGAATGCTGGCGCAGGGAAGAATATAAATATGATATGGCGGATCCCACAAATAATATGACCACATACTTCAGAAATCTTTTTTGCAACAGATGTTTCAAAGATTCATCCTTTCCTAATAACAACGCGCCAGATGTCATAAAGAACAAAGGTACAGCGATTTTAATTAAGATTGCGTTAAACAGATAAAATGCGTATAATTTTGAATCATGGGCAACGGTGAACAATACAAATCCCGCATTTCCAGTATGATTAAAAAGCACCATATATATGGCAATGATCTTTAAAAAATAGATATACAGTTTTTGATTCTCTTTGGTCGTAATTGCCACCAAATTGCCCTCCTTTTTAAAATGCGTACTTTTACAAACAGGCGGTTTAGCCTGTTTCTATCTGTAAATTCTGTTGCAAAATCGACATTTTTATGGTAAAGTAGGCAAAGGCTGTAGAAAACAAAAAAATTTGTAAAAGTACACATTTACAAATTTATTGTATTAATAGCATACCACATCTTCGGTTGTCAAAATTTGAAATAAGATCACCTCAATCCCACTGGCTTTAGACAATAGGGTAGTTCACATATGGAATTTATCACAAGAACCAGGTAAATGAAGAACGATAGAATCTTGTCCGGATCAGGCAAGTTAAGTTAAGCGAAACAAAACAAAACAGATGGGATTAATCGTGACTGTGACTATTTGTGATAATATTAATGGCGCTATTTCCTTTATCAGGAATATAGCGCCGTTTGTTGTAAGCAAGTCATTTCGCGTTTTAAGCAACCTGAAAGAGCGCAAAGAAAGAGTGTTCCAGGACGCCGCCGTTTATTTTTCTTCTGTTACCTGGAAGATATAAAACTTCAAATAGTAAGAAGTTTCTTCGCCTGCCCATAAAATAGGGTGATCCATGGCTTGCGTCCGATACTCCACCTGACGCAGCCGTTTATGGACGCCCAAAGCCGCTTCCCGGATGGTTTTTGTGAATAACTCCGGACTCATAAAATGAGAACAGGAACAGGTTGCCAGGAAACCGCCGTCTTTTACTAATTTCATACCTCTAAGATTAATTTCACGGTATCCTTTTACTGCGTTCTTGATGGAATTCCTGGATTTGGTAAAGGCGGGGGGATCTAAAATCACCACATCAAATCGTTCTCCCTTGGCTTCAAGCTGAGGAAGGAGTTCAAAAACATCAGAGCATTGGAATTGAACCCGCTGGGATAAGCCGTTTAACCTGGCGTTTTCAATTGCCTGATTGATGGCTAATTGGGAAGCGTCTACGCCTAAGACGGAGGAAGCGCCTGCAATTCCCGCATTCAGGGCGAATGAACCGGTGTGGGTAAAGCAATCTAATACCTTCTTTCCTGGGCAGAGGCGCTGGATTGCCAGGCGGTTATATTTTTGATCCAGGAAGAACCCTGTTTTTTGCCCGTCCTGCACATCTACCAGATAGCGAACTCCATTTTCCATTATTTCTACTTTCGTGTCAAATGGCTCTCCGATAAATCCTTTAAACCGCTCCATCCCTTCCTGAAGGCGCACCTTGGCATCGCTTCTCTCATAGATGCCCCGGATGGAAATCCCATCTTCTGACAGGACAGCCAAAAGTTTTTCTAAGATTACCATTTTCCAACGGTCAATGCCAAGAGCTAAGGATTCTACTACTAAAACATCGGAAAATTTATCTACAACAATGCCTGGAAGGAAATCGGCTTCTCCGAAAATCAGACGGCAGCTTCCGGTTTCTGACACGGCTTTTCGGTATTCCCAGGCAGACCTTACCCGCATTTCAATAAAATTCTCATCTACAACAACATCCTTTTTTCGGGTCATCATCCGGATAGCAATGGTAGAATTTAAGTTAAGAAATCCCTGGCCTAAGGGGTAACCGTCAAAATCGGTTACCAAAACCATATCTCCGTTTTCATAAGAGCCAGTTATGGTATCAATTTCATTGTCATAAATCCAGGCGCCTCCGGCTTTTAAGGAACGTCCGGCGCCTTTTTTAATTTGTACCATTGGCAGATTTTGTATGTTATGGGGCATATTGATTCCTCCGTATTGCGCCTTTTATCAGGCGTGAAATTAAAATTATAGAAATAATTACTTTGAAAATCCAGCGCCCTTGCGCTGAAATGCGCGAAAACGGGGCCGCGAAGCGGCACCTCCATGGAAATTTGCGGCATGGTTTCCTGTCTGCTGTCATTTTACTATACATCCTTTGCCGGAAGAAACTGGACAGATGGTGGCATAAATGAGGAAACCTGAAATCAGTTTAGTTAACGGGCTGCAAGACCCAAAATAAATCGACCTTTGCCGTTAATACCAGTATAAGTCGTGGTGAAGTTAAATTCAATACCCAATCGCCTGCACAGTTTCATTTATGGTGGTGCCAAGTGTGCGGACATGGTAGATTATTATCAAAGAAAGCACCTGCTCGAACAGGTGCTTCTTAGGAAAATTACCGATAGACAGTTAGACCTAATTATATTCTAAGCAAAAATAACTGCTCATCTGGTCAGGCGAGGGCGGTTATTTTTGCGTTTTATCTCTGCTGCTGATGGCACAGCCAAGACTGAAGCAGCCGATACATGAACTTAAAACTGCAAGAAGTACTTCCAATATCAACATTGCATGAGCCCTCCTTTCCTAGATTCCCCTGCGGGTTTCTATGTAAACGGAGGGTTGCTCTCCTTCCGTGATATTCAGAAGGTGAGCTGCCTGCCATCAATGGTAGATCCAGGAACCGCTTACCACAGCATTGGACAAATGGCAACATTTTTAGACAAAAAGGCGGTCTGACCACAAAAAATGGGATTGTGAAAAAATCCCAAAAAACCGGGGAATGAAGTAAACTTTGTTCCCCGGTATCAAAATACAAATTGTTTAGTTATCCAGTTTCATATTTCACGTAGTATATCATAAATACTTCTTAAATATCAACCATTTTCGTTACATTTTTCCGTTTTTTTTCAGTATATCACAATAACCATTAACAAAAGCGTTACATTGTCGGTTTTTTTGAAAAAACATGTAAAAAAATTATATCTTGAACGGCTTGTTTTCACTGGGGCATAAAGTTTACTTTATGCCCCGGCCTTTGGAACAACCAGTGAAAACGTAGCATGCCAGATACAAAGGGTGTTGCGAGCCATTGGAATTTTTTGAAGGAACCAGTGAAAATAAAGTACACAAAAGAGGAAGCAGGAAGAAAAACAGTAGGGAGGGCAGGAACCGAATGAATCCAACAGTTAAGAAAATATGGAATGGAGCAACTACCATTTTAGTAGGCCTGGTGGTGGTTTTAGCAGTCCTGTTGGCGGGGGTACGGGTGGCAGGCCTGACTCCGTATACCATTTTAAGCGGGAGCATGGAGCCGGAATATCCGGTAGGCGCTTTAATTTATGTAAAAAAAGTTGCTCCGGAGTCCATACAGGCAGGTGACAATATTACATTTATTTTAAATGAAGATTTGGTGGTGGCAACCCATCAGGTATATGAGGTTGATTTGGAAAACCAGCAGTTTTATACCCAAGGAATCGCAAATAAAGATGCGGACGGAAATATTATGCATGATGGTAGACCAGTGCATTTTAATAACTTGATTGGAAAGCCCATATTTTGTATTCCTGGCCTGGGATATGTTTCGGATTATGTGACGAAACCGCCTGGTATCTATCTGGCAGCCAGTGGGGCGTTAATTTTGCTTTTGCTGACCTTTGTGCCGGACTGGATAGATAAAGCTGACGAAATGGACCGGAAAAAAGCGGCAGAGAATGGAACAACAGGGGAGGAAGACGGCAAACAGGCTCTAAAAGGGAAGGAATTGAAACAGAAGGATAAGGAATCGGAATCCGAAGGGAAAACTCAATAGGGAATTAAAGCGAAAGCTTTGATTTATAGAAGAAATGTAGCTGAAAATAACAGCTACAGGAAAGTTAATTTTTTATGCACAAAAGGTGCGAGAAAGGAGCAAGGAGTATGAAGAAACAGATTATTGCGGCAGCGGCAGCAGCTATGATTTGCGTGGGAGCCATTGGGGGGACATTTGCATACCTGACCAGCCAGACGGAAACGGTAAATAATACCTTTACAGTAGGAAATAATGTTGCCTTTGCAGAAGACGGAGGACTGGACGAGGCAAAAGTGAACGAACTCGGCGAAGCAGAGCCGGGTGCAGAACGAGTAACAAAAAATGAATATAAGCTGCTTCCGGGACATGAGTACACAAAGGATCCAACTGTACATATTAAGGGAGGAAGTGAACCGTGTTACGTATTTGTTCACGTTGAGAATGGAATCAGTGGGATTGAAGATTCGACTCAGACAATCGCGGCTCAGATTGAGCAGAACTGGACTAAAGTTGCAGATAAACCAGGATTTTATTACTGGAAAGACGGAGTTGTTACGCCAGGAGTGAATGATACTGATTTGATAGTATTTTCCAAGTTTGGCGTAAAAGAGAATGCGAAATATGAGGAATTAAAAACGGTTGCCGAAGGAGGAAACTCGATTACCATTACCGCCTGCCTGATCCAGGCTGACGGATTTACAGATGCAAACGAGGCAGTTAACGCGCTTCCAACCGAATTTTTGAACCCAGGCGCAGCAGCAAATTAGAGTATCTACACAGCAGGCGGGAATGAACGTTCAAGCTCACGCTAACATTAGAAACACAGAAAGGGATTTTGTGAGATGAGGAAAAAAACAGTTGCCATGTTAATGGCAGCCATGCTGATATTCGGCGGCGCTATGGGAGCTACCGTTGCCTGGCTGACAGCCTCAACGGCAGAAGTGGTAAATATATTTACCTATGGGAATGTGGACATTAAGCTGGAAGAAACCAAACCTTTGGGACAAACCGCAAAAATGGTTCCAGGGGATGTGATTGAAAAGGATCCGAAGGTAACGGTAACCGCAGGAAGCGAACCTTGCTATGTATTTGTGAAAATTACGCCGTCTGCCAATTACGAAACATTTTTCGGAAAATTTACATCGGAGGATGTAGCGGAAGGATGGATGTTGTTAGCAGGTACAGAGAATGTATTTTATAGAGAAGCGGCGAATGAAGCTCCAAATGCTTTCAACCCGTTAACAAACGATTGGACAAGCTATATTTTAAAGGGAACGGATGCTTATCCGAATGGGGCGGTGACTGTAAGCGGCGCTGTGACAAAAGCAGATATGGACGAGCTGAAAGTGGCAGGAACAGATGGTCTTCCCACTTTATCCTTCCAGGCATATGCCGTACAGAAAGCCAATATGGAGAATGCCCAAGCAGCTTGGCAGCAGGTAAATCCATCAGGAAATTAATGGCTGGCGCAGAGTAAGTTATGCAGAAACGATATGAATGAAACGTTTGGAAAGGCAGAATTATATGATGAAGAAAAAATTAGCGTTAACGACGGCATTGGCAGTGGCAGTTACTTCCATTTTGGTAGTGGGAGGTTCACTTGCATATTTTACAGATACAGATAGCAAGGAAAATGTATTTACGGTAGGGGATGTGGACATTCGCTTAGATGAAGAGTTTATACCAGATTCTAAGCTGTATCCCGGTGAAGAGAAAGACGCAGTGAAAAAGGAAGTAGATGTAACCAACACGGGTTCCGAAGACGCGTTTGTAAGGGTACATATCGCAGTTCCTGCTGAACTTGATAATAACGGATATCTTCACCTTGTTAAGGGAGGGGATGAGTGGAGCTGGGCAGACCAGGCCTATACCAGCACAATCGGAAACTTAAATTACAATGTTTATGTGGCTACGTATCCGGAAGGCCTTGCGCCAGAAGACACCACAGTATCAGATGCCATCACCGGCGTATATATGGATGCAAAAGTAACCAATGAAATTATTGAAGAACTGAAAAACAAGGGCATTATTTTGACAGGAAGCGGAAGTGATACAGCTAAGCGGTTAAACATTCAGGTAATGGCGGAAGGCGTTCAGACGGCAGGATTTGAAAGTGCGGATGCGGCATTTGCAGCAGCGCTGCCATACAGTGGGGCGTCAAATCCGTTTAACCAATATGCACAGAATCCGTAAGATTAGATGGGATTGGAAATTCTTTTTTGATCAGGAATGAAGGTTTCAACATGTTTTCACAATGGGAATTTGACTCATTATAGAGGCGGCTGGAACGGTGAAAGCGAAATAGACCGGGTGCGCCCGCCGGACTTTCATGGGTGGCAGCGCGTCCGAATCCGGGCGCATGAAGGTTTACTTGGAACAAAGGCAGGCTGTATGTGGCTATGGTTATCCGGGCAGGTTTCCGGATAACCATACACATAAGGAAATCAGACCAGGAAAGGTAGTGGATATAACATTATGCTTTCTGTAGTAATTTGGAAATTGGAAATGAATTTAGAAAATAAATTGCGGGTTGAGAAACAGCAATTTGATTATAGAGCGAAGGGAATGAGCGCCGAAAGAAAGGGAAGGTGGCAGCAGGTATGAAAAGGAAGGTTTTGTTAATCGCAATGGCGATCGTGGCCTGTTCATTTGCGGGAGCCGGCTCATTGGCATATTTTACTGCTAATGAACAGACAGAGAATGTAATTACAGCAGGAAATGTGAAGATTGAGCTTTGCAGGGAAACGAAAGACGGAAAACCACTACTTCAAGGAGGCATGAAAGGGATTATGCCGGGGCAGGTTGTGGATCAGATCGCTTATGTAAAGAATACCGGGCAGAATACAGCCTGGATTCGGGTGCGCCCGGTAACAAGCGCTGTGCTTGCAAACGGAAAGGAAATGGGAAATGAGGAAATGGGAGAACAGATTCAACTGGTTTTGAATCAGGAAGATTGGTCGGAGCAGGATGGCTGGTATTACTATCAGGAGCCGGTGGAGGCAGGCGGGCAGACTGCCGCTTTTTTTACAGCCGTTGCGTTTGACCAAAGGATGGGAAATGAATATAAAAAGTGTACTGTTTTTTTACAAGTAGATGCTCAGGCAGTTCAATGGGCGAATAACGGTTCCAATATATGGGATGCGGCTGGATGGCCTGCAGAATAAAGACAGAAAGAGGTGCAGAGTATGAAAAGAAAACGAATCCTTTCCGGTATTCTTAGCTTTGTCATGGCATTTATGCTGGTGGCATACATGCCGGATCCATCGTATGCGGGAACCAGTACATTCCAGGAATTGGGAAATATCAGGGAAGCTAGTGGGAAAACCAGCTTATCAGAGGAAGAAAATCTGCCGCAAGAAGGCCTTGAGGCTAAGGAGCCACAGGACTTAGCTCATACGGAAAAGGAAGAAACAACCACGCCTAAGGAAGGGCTGGAAGCAGAAGAAAATCAAGAAATAACAGAAAGCGGAAAGAAAGAGGATTCCGATCTGCAGAAGGATAACCTGGAAGAGAATGAATCAGCAGGGGCGGAAGAAAGCAGGGAGGAAAGCGGCAAAAAAGAGGATTCTGATCCCATAAAGGAAAGACCTGAGGGAGAGGGGCAGGAAACGGAAGGGGAAGCAAAACCAGAGGAAACCGATTCCGACAAACCAGACCATTCCCAGGTGACGGATTCTGCAGACCTGCCAGAGGAAACCACGGAGGCAGAAACAAAGGCGCCAAGACCGGAAGACCCTACAGAAGCAGGAGCCGAATCGTCGAGGCCGGAAGCTCCTGCGGAAACAGGAACTGAATCGTCAAAGCCGGAAGCTCCTGCGGAAGCGGAAACAAAATCCCCAAGGCCAGAGGAAACCACAGAAGCGGAAACGGAATCGCCAAGGCCGGAAGCTCCTACAGAAGCAGCAACAAAAGCGCCAAGGCCAGAGGAAACTACAGAAGCGGAAACGGAATCGCCAAGGCCAGAAGAAACCACAGCAGCAGAAGAAGGGAAGCCGGAAGAAATCGTAGACCCAGAAGAAACGATCGGATCCGAAACGGAAGGAAGCGGCATGCCGGGACATCTGGCTTCTGGCAGCAACGCGTCCGGAAGCGGCAGTATAGGAGCAGGTTCCGGAGGCAGCACGGAAGCTGGCAGCGGAAGCAGCCAAAAGGAAAACAGGATTCCCACAGCAGAGGAATTAGAGGCCATGCCGATGGAAGCGATCCTGAAGCTGTTTTGGAGCCTGGATGAGGAAGAGAGAGAAACTCTGATTTCCCTTTTGCCGGAAGAAGAGCAGGAAGAGTTTTTTGATTATATGCTGCAGCAGGCATTAGGGGAAACAATAGTAGTAGAACGGGATATTCAAAGCTATACAGAAGTTGCCCCCTTCCTTACGCCAATCGCTAAAGGAAAGGCAAGAAAAATGAGCCGCAGCCGCGCGTCGGCATCAATGGAGGAGATGGAAGAAGGAACCAATTCCTGGATCCAGCCAGATGGTGTTATCACTAAGAAAACCATTGAACCAAAGGAAGGGGAACACGGAAAATATGAGCTGACTTTGGAGGCTTACGTAGAAGGGCAGGTTTCCATTGTTACGGAGATGGTTCCTACGGATATTGTGTTCGTATTGGATGAATCCGGGAGTATGGAATATAACATGACCTCCACATCTTATACCAAGGTGATCAGAACGATAACAAACGGCGGATTGTATCAAGGGATAAGTGCCGGAAATGAATTGGCATATCAGTTAGAGGATGGAAGTTTTGCAACGGTTAGACTTGATAGAAGCGGGAGTGCGCTGTTGGGACGCAAGTATACATATTCTTATCGAGATTCCAATAATAGGACCGTAACAATTCAATCATCTGGCAGCGGATCTGAGCCATTTAATGACAGTAATTTTATACAAGCAAATTTATATTGGGGTACTGGCTCAATCCGAAGGGTCGATGTTTTGAAAAGCTCTTTAAATCAGTTTATGGAAAATATTGCGGATAGTGATGGAAGTGACCAGCACAGGATTGCGATTGTGGGGTTTTCCAGCGGATCCAATATAAAAACTGGAAAGAAGGTGGCTAAGGAGGCTTTTGTTCCGGTCGCCCAGCAGGATGGCAGCGTAAATGACGCTCTGATAACAGCAATCAATTCATTGAAGACCGAAGGCGCTACCAGGTCTGACTTAGGACTTGCAAATGCAAAAAATATTTTTGGCGAAGATTCCAAGAACGAAGAAAAAAGGAACCGGGTTGTTATTATGTTTACGGACGGGGTTCCCACTACCAACAGCTCCTTTAGCAAAGTGGTGGCAAACGATGCAATCGGACACGCAAAAAGCATGAAAGATAATGGGGTGACCATATATACAATCGGCATATTTGACGGTGCCAATCCGGCTCAGAAGCCCATTACTAATCAAACAGACCAATATATGCATTATGTATCTTCCAACTATCCCAATGCCCGGAATCTGACTATTCCAGGGAGCATTGAAAAGGAAGGGTATTATCTGGCGGCAAAGGATGCTCAGGATTTGAACCATATATTTGAACAGATTTCCCAGGAAGTAGGGTCAGCCGATTATGCGTTAGACGAAACAACGGTAATCAGAGATATTATTACACCAGAGTTTAAGCTTCCGGAGGGAGCCGATGAAAGGGATATTTCCGTTTTCACGGCAGACTACGAGGGAAATGAAACATGGGGCAAGTTACAGCAGTTTGATGATGCAGAAATAATGATTGATGGGAAAACCGTTGACATCAGCAACTTTGACTTTCACGCAGATGGTAATTTCGTAACAGAAGGAACGGAACCAAAAGGGAAAAAGCTGGTGATTAAAATTCCCATTGAACCAGATTACGGTCAAACATTTGGCGGTGGTACGAAGAACACAAATGCTGAGGGTTCCGGCTTATGGAAGGACGGAAAAGGAGTTACACCATTTACCTCTTGTGAAGCGTATATCCCGATCCGCTACGAAACCAACGTGACAGATCAGGCCGTGTATCTAACAAACCAGCCGGATTATGAAAAGCTGATCCAATATACGGACGGGTTTGTTCCAGACGGCATTAATAACCGGGATGTGGATATTACATATACATTTCAAAAAGGCCAACAAGTGGTAGCAAGCTATACTATACCAAACGGGAAAACCAGCGGTGAACTAGAAGTTAAGGAAGGAACCGTATGGGAGAAGGATGATGCAGAGTATACGGTTATTTGTACCGTAACACCCAAAGACGGATCCGATCCTGTGGAGATAACTCCAAAAAAGAAAACAGCAATGGTATACATCTTAAAACCAACGCTTACTTTTAAGGACAGCCAGATTTATCTGGGTGAGAAACCAGAATCGTATGATCCAAATAAGGACGAAACATTAACTGTGTGGAGCAATGGATCCAAACCAGCGGATCTTGCAGTATTGGAAGATGGGACTACTCATAAAAAACCGGAAATCGGGTATGAATTTTCACCAATGCCGGAAAATGGGGAATGGGCAAAGGACACGTATGTAACAGCAAAAATAAAAATCGGGGAAGTGGATATTACCCAGGATACTACGTTTGCCCACAGCGCCTGCTCTTGCAGCCTGAATCGGCCATGCCAATTCGAAGCCGAAAACGGGCAGGATAAGGGGCAATTTATAATCCATGTACTTCCCTGCACCTTAACGATTCAGAAAGATATGGGTAACCGGGAGGGGGATAAGCTGGAAGCAGAGGATCAAGTATTCTTGTTCCAGGTTACCGGCCAGCCGGGACAGGCCAATAGCGGCGTTGACCTTTTGATTTCCATTACTGGTACAGGAAGCAAAACCATAACCGGTCTTCCGGTAGGTGCATATACCGTAGAAGAGAAGGAAAACTGGTCCTGGCGCTACCAGGCAGACGGATCAGTTAAAACTGCTGAATTAAGCAGCAGCACGCCAAAAGGTCAGGTAACGGTTGTCAACCACTTATCCAACCGTCAATGGCTCAGTGATGAAACACAGGAAACAAACCGGTTTCAGGGGAAGCAGGGGGCAGCCGCGGTAAGGGAGGTTGCATATCTAAGGGAGGAGAAGTATGAATTCTGATAAAGGAAGGTCACGCAGGAAAACGGGCCGGAAACGATTTTTTCTGGCGATGATAACAGCAATGTTGCTAGGCGCTTCCGCCACTGGCACGTCACTGGCATATTTAGTTGCGGGCACCAATGAAATAACCAACTGGTTCGAAGGCGCTGTGGTTAAGGGGAATGTTGAAGAAGTATTTAACCAGTTTGTGAAAAAGGATGTAACGGTAGCCAATACTGGAAACACGGATGCTTATGTGCGGGTGGCGCTGGTTCCCAACTGGGTGAATTCCAATGGGGAAATCATAAATGAAACGCCTCAGGCAGGCCAGGATTACCGTCTGGATATCCCGGATGGAAATGGCTGGAAGCTGGGCAGCGATGGATTTTATTACTATACTCAAAAAGTAGCTCCCGGAAAGGAAACAACAGTGCTGGTGAATTTGTGTGAGCCGCTGGCAACAAAAAAAGATGAATATGGAAATGAACTTCAGTTTCAGCTTCACGTTGCAGCATCCTTGATTCAGGCAAGACCAGATCAGGCAGTGAAAGAGGCCTGGGGGCAGGAAGCGTATAGCCTGGTTACAAGTGGTGGCCAGACAGCAAATAGCGCCGATTAAAGGAGGGCGGATATGAGAAGGAAAAATAGAATAAAACAGATAGCTGCCCTGATAATAGGAGTAGCCCTGATGGCTGGAACAGCCGGGCAGGCTATGGCAGAGGATTCTTATATTACCTACCAAGGCGGTGCAGAAGCATTTGTTACTGTGCCCGGGGAACGGGATTTATTTCAAAATTTCAAAGGCGTAATGCCAGGGGATACTTTGGAGCAGAAGGTGATTGTAAGCAATACCATTAACAACAGCCAGGGGGTAAGAATTTACTTAAGAGCAGAATCGGCAGAAGAAACGGCAAAAGGCTTTCTGGAGCAGATGACATTAACAGTAATGGAAAGCGGACAGGTTCTGTCTGAGGGATCGGCAGATCAGCCGGGCGGTCTGGCGGAGAATGTATTGTTAGGAACCTTTCAAAAGGCTGGCCAGGTACAAATAGACCTTTCCTTGACCGTTCCCATAACCATGGGCAATGAGTTTCAGGATGCAGTGGGGAAGATCCATTGGATTTTTACAGCAGAAGAACTGGATAGCAACAAAAACTCCGATCCCTTTGGAGGAGGGAACGGAGGCGGAGGCGGAGGAGGAGGTGGCGGCTCCCAAGGCGGAGGAGAAACGCCCACGCCTACTGCAATCGGAGATGAGGATCCGGCCTTAGCCAATCTGGAGAATATTGAAGATGAAGCCGTTCCGCTGGCTACAAATCCGCTGCTGGAAATGATTGAGGATGTTTTAGTGCCTCTGGGGGTTCTTCCAAAAACAGGGGACGGTTCCATAACCTATGCTCCGCTACTGACGATGTTTGCTGTCAGCGGAATGCTGATGATCCTTCTGATTCGGAAACGGCGGAAAAAAGAACATTAATTAAATGATTGGAGTGTGGCGGAACACAATTTTCAGACACACTCTGGAAAAGCGCTGGGGCAGTCAGGTTTTGCTGGCTGGGACACAGCGCTTTTTGATTACAAAGTATCCGGCAAAATATGCTAGTGCCCCATTTTGCGGAATTCCCCACTGGCTGTTGTGATACAACGTATGTACATAACAGTATATATAACAATCCGTATATAACAATCCCACGGGCCGGAACGTTGACATACCATAATTCCAGGTGTATCATTACATAGGTTAAAGTTGCGGATGCCGGAGTTTTCTTAAACGGCAGGTTCTGTGCCATTGCTAAGCAGGGAGAACGTTATTGCGGCAGGCAGCAGTGGAGAATGGAGGTTATTATGTTTAAAGAGATTGGGGAACATATGGGTTTGACCGGACTATTTGACGTGTATCCACAAGCCGAAGATCGGAAGGCCTGGGAAGAAGTACCAAAATCCTACAGGGAACAGCTAATCCGAGAGGGGGAAAACTGGCTGGATTATCAATTTCCTCCTATCTATGCTACGGATTTTATGGAGTTTTGCCGGACCGGAAACCGCAGCGGTTATGAAAGTAAGCTGTTTCAAAAAAGAACGGTGCTGAATGCTTTGGTTCTTGCGGAATGTGCCCAGTACCAGGGGCGCTTCTTAGACGGGGTGCTCAATGGAATTGTTGCGATTTGTGAGGAATCGGCATGGCAGCTTCCGGCCCATAATACATATGTGCGGGATACGCCTCAGCATATCTTGCCAGATGTTTCCAGACCGATTGTGGATTTGTTCGCTGCGGAAACAGGCGCCGTTTTAGCTATGGCTGAGTATTTGCTGAGAGATGCCTTGGGAAAGGTGAGTCCGGTTATTTCAAAAATGGTAGATAAGAACCTGAAGGAACGGGTGCTGGATCCTTACCAGAGTGAGCATTTCTGGTGGATGGGGGATGGAAAATCGCCCATGAATAACTGGACATCCTGGTGCACCCAAAATGTACTGATAGCAGCATTTACCAGAAAGCTTCCCAAACCAGCGCAAGAAGGGATCCTGAAAAAGGCCTGCGCAAGCTTGGACTATTTTCTGGACGAGTATGGGGAGGACGGCTGCTGCGACGAAGGGGCACAGTATTACCGCCATGCGGGACTTACTTTGTTTAACGCGATGGAAATCTTAAACCAGGTCAGCGGCGGCGCTTTTGAGAAGCTTTATCAGGAGAAAAAAATTCAAAATATTGCCTCCTATATCCAAAAGGTTCATGTAGCCGGGCCTTATTATGTGAATTTCGCAGACTGCTCTCCATTGGCCGGGCGCTGCAGAGCCAGGGAATACCTGTTCGGGAAACGGACAGGCAATCCGGAACTAATGGACTTTGCAGCCCGGGATTACAAAGAATGTGAAGAACAGTTGGATTTGGAAGAGCATAATCTGATGTACCGGGTACAGGCCGCATTCTGCCATAAAGAACTTATGGAACAGGCACAGGAAAGCCTTAAGAGAGAAGCCGCAAAACAGGTGGAAGGAAAGGAAGGGGCAGATTGGCAAGAAGACTGCTATTTTCCGAGCGCGGGCCTGTTCGTGGCCAGAGACAGCCGGTTTTGCCTGGCAGTAAAGGCAGGGGATAACGCGGACAGCCACAACCATAATGATGTGGGAAGCTTTACCATTTATAAAGATGGGCAGCCCATGTTTATTGATGTGGGGGTAGAAAGCTATACGAAAAAAACATTTTCACCGGAGCGGTATACCATCTGGACCATGCAGTCTCAGTATCACAACCTTCCTACATTCGGCCAGATAATGGAAAAGGACGGAAAGGACTATAAAGCTAGGGATGTGAAGTTTTGCCTTGAAAAGGACTGCTCCTGGATTTGTATGGATTTGGAAGGCGCTTACCCGCCATGCCAGATAGCGTCTTACATCAGAAAGGCATGCCTGAAAAAGGGTGGCGATATCCAGATTACAGACACTTGGGAAGGCAGCCAGGATGCCAATACAGTGGTGCTGTCTTTGATGACGTATGAAAAGCCCTGCATTACGCAGGATACGGGAAAGGCCAAGGGACAGGAAACAAAAGAGGGGAATCTGGATGGAATCTATCGTATGGAGATTGGCAGCCTGGGAAGCTGTTATATAAAGGGGGCTTCTGGAATCGAAACAGAGGAAATCCCCATTATCGATCAAAGGCTTAAGCTGGCCTGGAAGCATAATATTTTCCGGACATTAATATCGTTCCAGGGAACTTCTTTAGAGATTATGATTCCCAGAGATTAGGATTTGCCGGCTGCATCAAAGGCTTTGGCGGTAGCTGCCTGCCATAAGATGTAGCGCAAGATGGCAGGAACGAGTATGGATTAAGATACGTTCCAGGCAGAAGGGATGGGTAAGAGGGTCTGAAACGGTACAGGTTTCAGACCTCTTTATGTTTTTTGCTGTGTAAATTCACGGGGAGATACTCCCGATACTTTTTTAAATACTTTACTGAAATAAAAGGCGCTTTCAAATCCAAGCTGATCGGCGATTTCGTACACTTTCATATCCTGTTCCAGCAGCAAGGTTTTTGCACGGCTGATCTTCATCTGGGTAATATACTCAGAGAACCCTACCCCGCAGGTTTTTTTAAACAGGGCGCTTAAGTAGTTAGGGCTTAAGCCGAAAACAGCAGAGATTTCATTTAAAGTCAGCCGTTCCTCAATATGGCTTTGAATGTATTTTTGAATATTGGAAATCATATGTTCCTTATAGGAAACCCGTTTGGATTTTAAGGTATCGCAAAGGCCGTCCCGAAGGCGGGTCATCCAGTCTGCTACCTGTTCCGCGCTGTTCATACGGTAAATGGAACGGTAATTGTCCGGATCTTCCGAAAAAATTTCCGTAAGGGTTTCTTCGCCAGAGGGCAGCAGCGATAAGGCCAGGTACAGGATATTGCAGGCGCCGTCAATGGCCTGAAGATAACGGACTGAGCTGGATCGGAACAACTGGATCATTTGAGTTAAGGTATCATAAAGAATCCTGGTGTCAAATTCCTCAAAGGCCTTTTTTAAATCATTTTTAAACAAGGTAATATTAAATGAGTTTTTTATATTTTCCGGCTGTACCTGGTTGTAGTCCCGGAAGGGATCTTCCGGTGAGGCACAGGCAAAGGCAATTCTTGCGTCCTGATAGGAATCGCTGATTTGAAACGGTGAGTAGGCTATAGAGCCGATGCCTACCATAAGCTGTACATTAAAATAATTATGTACCATGGTGGCGGCATTTTTTAAGGCCTCCACCATTTTTTTCCGCCCATTTTCACTGATATCAGAAAAAAAGAAAATAATTGAAAAATGCTTTAAATCCAATGAAATTACTTGGCAGGCCAGGTGGCGTTTTAAAATATCCTTTACCATCTGCAGTGTGCTGCTGTATAAGTTCATCAGCTTTTCGTGCGGCATTTTCCGGGAGGAGCTTTCTAAAATTTCGCAGTGGGCAGCCACGTAATACTGGTTGTCAAAGTTTAGATTTAAGTCCTTGGCCTGGATTTGAAACTGTTCCTTATTGTCAAAAAGATTGTGGAGGAGCCGGAGGAAAAATTTATCCAGGTAGTTTTGTAAAAAGGGAGGGCGGTTCGCACTGCGGACCGTTTCGCTGGCCTTTAATTCATTGAGCCGGTCTAACGCTTTCTGAATGGATTTTTTTAAAGACTGGGGATCTAACTCCAGCTTAATCAGGTAATCTAACACCTCATAGGAAAGGGCTTGCCGCGCCAGTTCAAACTCTTCATAGCTGGTAAGGATAATGAACAGAGGGATCCGCCCATAGGTTTCCCGGCAGGTTTTTACCAGCTCCAGACCATTCATAATAGGCATACGGATATCGGTAATTACGATTTCCGGGGAATATTCCTCGATCAATTCAAGGGCAGCGGCGCCGTTCATAGCGGTTGCGCAGACCTGGATACCGTAGTCCTCCCAGTTCAGCATGGATTGAATGCCGATCTGAACTAATGGTTCATCGTCCGCAATTAATAATTTTATCATGGCAGTTTATGATCCTTTCCGTTTTTCTTAAATAGGCAATTAGGAAACCTTCTCTTAAGCGGGGTCTGGCCAGTGCACCAATTTACCAAACTTCTGCTTTTGGAAATAGGAGTTGAAACCGCCCATTCCCGAAAAGCTATATTCAAACCGGCATTAAGCGGAATCCGGCGGTTCAGGTATGATACAAGGGATTACAATCGTCATAGTGGTATAGCTGCCTAACTGGCTGTCAATGGAAATACCGTAGGAGGCGCCGAATTCATGCTGGATCCGCTGGTTCACATTGGCAATCCCTACTTGGCGGAAAAAGTCGGCACTGTTTTTGGAGGGCTTCTGGTGAAGGACCTTTTCAATGCTTTCTAAAGACATCCCGACTCCGTTATCGGTAATGGAAATCTGAAGGTTTTCGTTCTCTTTATTCATCAAGATCTGTGCGTCTATCAGGATTTTTCCGGCGGCGCCTTTCGGCTCAATACCGTGGAACAAGGCGTTTTCAACAATAGGCTGAAGGGAAAAGCGGTGAATCCGGCACTGGTACAGTTTTGGGGATTGGATTTTATATTCGATCGAAATACTTCCCCCATAGCGGTATTGCTGAATCAGGAAATAATCTTTCACCAGGTTTAACTCTTCTTCTAAAGATATCATGGCGGAAGAACCCTTGGCTACCTGTTTTAATAGCCTGGCTAAGGCAGTGGTCATTTCCGCAATGCCCGAAGCTCCCTGGATGGTAGCCATCCATTTAATGGAGTTTAAGGTATTGTAAAGAAAATGAGGGTTAATCTGGCTTTGGAGGATCTGGTATTCCAGATCCTTTTTTTGCTTCTCGTCGGCGATCCGTTTTTCCATCAGATTTACCACATCCAGGGATAAGGTATTAATACCCTTTCCAATATCTCCTAGTTCATGTTCCCATTCGATGGAATCATCCTTGGAAAAGTCGCCATGGGCGATTTCATTGATCTTTTTGCGTATTTTAGAAACCGGCTGATTGATAGTACGGCTGAGGGAAAAGACCATAAACAGACCCAGAGATAATATGGAAACGCAGATTGCGGCAATCAGCAGCAAATAGATCTGCCGCTGTTTTACAAGCTGCTTTTTTGACAAAATCTGATGGAGATACCAGCCTTCTTGCCCCAGAGAGTGGGTAATCAGAGTTTCATGTTCCCCGCTATCCATCCGGATTTTCTGAATTAAGGTATTGGCATCCACTTCACTTATATGTTCGTTTGAAAGCACCGTAAAATCCGGTTCCATTTCCCTGAAATGCCCGCCTCCGACCAGGTAGAATTTTTCCCCCATGGTAAAATAAAGGCGGCTGTCGCTGGGAAGGGGGAAGGATTTTAAATAGTCGGTAATCACATCAGTGGATACGGATAAATAGACCCATCCGATGGAATTGGTTCCAAAGGTGTTATAAATCGGGCGCGCGATCGGGATGATGGGGACCTCCTGGAAACTTTTGTAAAAAGGGTCGTTAATAATCCCAATCCACTGTAGCTCAGGGCTGGAAAGAAGCTCCTGGAAGGTTTGGGATTTTGAAAGAGCGGAAACATTGTAGGAAGGAGGATTCCCTGAAGTAGGCAGCACCTGGAGAAAATTCGTGCAGGTATTGTTGGAAACAATGACTCTGGTAATATGGCGGTTGGTGTTGCGGTATTCTTCTTTTAAACGCTCAGAGCACTTTAAGGCAACGCTCCGGAGTGTTTTATCTGTTCTTGAAGCGATGGCTAAAGGGTCTTTATCCTGAAAGGTTTCCAGGTATGTTAAAATGTCACTGCTGGAATTACACCACCTGGTAAAATAAATAATATCCTTCATATCAGAAGAAACATTATTGGCTACTAATTGCAGGCTAAATTCCACCGACTGGATCTGGTTTCTCCTTAAAAGGGATTGGAATACAAAAAAGCATACGCTTACGGTGATTAAGGTGATTAGCAAAGTAGTACCGATGGTGATGGCAATGATTCTTCCTTTTATGGTTTTAGTGAACGCGCTTATATTCATATGAATTCCTGACTGTATGTTTGATAAAAACGGGATTATAAAAAGTATGATGCATTCCACGAAAAAAGTCAATAGTTTCGTGCGGCGGAAGCTGTGGCAAACTGCAGGCGGCTAACCATACCATGGCGGAGGAAATGAAAAACGTAGAAATTTACCAAAAATTCATAAAAAAACACATGGAATTAAAAAATACAAAAAATATCGGTAAATAGTGAAGTATTTGTGCAATTTTTTCTATTCTGGCAAAAGACAGTCTGCGATATACTAAAACCATAGTAAAAATGCTATGAAAGAGGAGGAAACAAGAATGATGAAAAAAAGGTTACTTGGATTAACACTGGCATGCAGCATGACAGCTGTGGCTCTGGCCGGTTGTGGAGGGTCAGGCGGCGGAACAGAAACCACCGAGCCTGCCACATCAGAATCCACAGCGGCAAATGCAGGCGAATCTACTACATCAGCGGCGCCTGTGGAAGCGGCAGATGGGGATACCGTTTTAAAATGGGCCGTTTGGGATGTTTCTTCAACCGTATACTACCAGCCGCTCATTGAAGCGTTTGAAGCTGCCAATCCAGGGGTGAAAATTGAAATGGTGGATCTGGGTTCCGCGGATTATCAGACCGTGCTTGCCACAGAGCTGACAGGAAGCGGATCCGATTTTGATATTGCAACCATTAAAGACGTGCCAGGCTACACAACTCTGGTAAACAAAGGCGTTTTGGAAGCCTTGGATGATTATATTGCAAAAGACAGTGTTGACTTATCTCAGTACGGCGGCATTACCGACCAGGTAACAGTAGACGGAAAGCTGTATGAACTGCCATTCAGAAGTGATTTCTGGGTAATGTTCTATAATAAAGACGTATTTGACAACGCTGGAGTTGACTACCCAACCAATGATATGACCTTTGAGGCGTATGATGCCCTGGCCAGAAGCGTTACCAATACCACTCCCGGCGAGGAAGTATACGGCGCCCACTACCACACCTGGAGATCCGCAGTTCAGTTGTTTGGGATTCTGGACGGCAAAAACTCCATCGTAGACGGCAATTATGAGTTTTTAAAACCATATTATGAGATGATCCTGGCTCAGCAGGAAGACGGCGTATGCCAGGATTACGCAACCTTGAAAACTTCAAGCTTACATTATTCCGGTGCTTTTGCGCAGGGAAATGTGGCTATGATGAATATGGGTTCTTGGTTCATCCCAACTCTGATTGAAAAGATTAAGACCGGAGAATATGGAGAGGAAGTTGCGAACTGGGGTCTTGTAAAATATCCCCATGCAGAAGGCGTAGAGCCTGGTTCTACCCTGGCTACCATTACCTGCCTGTCCATTCCAACTTCTGCTCCTCATAAGGATCTGGCCTGGGAATTTGTAAAATTCGTATGTGGACCAGAAGGTGCCCAAGTAGTTGCGGAAACTGGGACGATCCCTGCCATTACCACAGACGCAGTTGTAGCGGCGATTTCAGGTATGGAAGGTTTCCCGGATGATGAGGCAAGTGCAGAAGCTCTTAAGACGGCTAATACCTATCTGGAAATGCCTGTCCATGAAAAAAGCTCTGAGATTGAAACGGTTCTGAATGAAGGCCATGACAACATTATGACAGAGGGCAGCACCATTGACGAGGGTATTGAAGAAATGAATGAAGGCGTTGCCGCGGTGTTAGGGCAGTAGATGACAAACTTCATGGGATAATGTAGTGTACTAACGCAGCATTTTGGATGAAAGGGCAAATGCGTCGGTATACAAAACGATGCGGACGGGCCGGTTATTGGCCCGTCCGATTTTAAAGAAGGAGGGAAATATGGCAAATCAGAAAACGGTTGACCCCAATGCTGTAAAAGAAAAACTGGCAAAGCTGGAGCCACGGCTCTTGGCCTTGCAAAAGGAGCTTAGCAACACATCTGATAAGAAAAAGCAAAACAAGCTGATCAAACAAATTGAGTACACCCAAGGAAAAATCAAGCAGGCGAAAACAGGGGAACGGCTAAGCAGGCAAGCGAAACGGGATCTGGTGGCATATTCCTTTATAGCACCCAACTTTATCGGGTTCTGCGTATTTACCCTGGTTCCGATTATTTTTGCCTTTGTCCTGGCATTTGCCCAGTGGGATGGCAATAACGCTATGAAATTTGTGGCGCTGGATAATTTTATTCAGGCATTTCAAAATGACCGCTTCCTTGCGTCTTTGAAAAATACCATTGTTTACTGTATCGCCACTGTACCGTTAACCCTAATCTGCTCGTTGGGTCTTGCAATTATCCTGAACCAAAAGGTAAAGGGCCGGAACTTTTTCCGTACCGTAAGCTTTTTTCCTTATGTTGCTTCCTTAGTAGCGGTGGCGGCTGTGTGGAATATGCTGTTTAGCCCTCAGAAAAGCGGGCCGGTTAATATGATTTTATATAATCTGGGAGTGGCTGCAAAAAGCCTTCCAAAATGGTCGGCGGATAAAGACTGGGTTATGTTTACGGTGGTGCTGTTTAGTGTTTGGAAAAATATGGGATATTATATGGTAATCTACCTGGCAGGCTTACAGGGGATTAATGGAGAACTTTATGAGGCCTGCAGCCTGGACGGGGCAAATACCTGGCAGAAATTTTTGTACATTACATGGCCGCAATTGCAGCCTACCACGTTTTTCGTAACGATTATGTTGACGATCAACTGCTTTAAGGTATATGATATTGTGTATATGCTGGCGGGCGGCTCCAATGGAGTGCTGAATAAGTCAGCAATTGTCCTGGTATACCATATTTATGAAGAAGCCTTCCGGAATTGGAACTTAGGCTATGCCAGCGCGGTAGCTATGGTGCTGTTCCTTATGGTATTGGCGGTAACTCTGATTCAGTTCAGAGGCGAGAAGAAGTATGCGAACTAGGAGGGTGAGAGATGAAAGTACAAAGCAAAAGTTATAAGTTCTGGCGTGTGGTTCTGTACCTGGTATTGATTGCCCTTGCGGTTTTGATGCTGATTCCCTTTGCATGGATGCTTTCCGCCTCCTTAAAGCTGGATAAAGATGTATTTATTTTCCCGATCCAGTGGATACCAGCAAATCCCAGATGGCAGAATTACGTGGATATATGGACTAAGATCCCGTTGTCCAAGTTCGTGTTAAATACATCAAAGCTGACGATTATCGTAACATTTCTTCAGCTCCTTACTAGTAGTTTCGCGGCATATGCCTTTGCCAAACTGGATTTTAAATATAAGAACCTGCTGTTTATGGCTTATATTTCTACCATAGCTATGCCGTGGCAAGTTTATATGGTTCCCCAGTTTATTATGATGCGGGGGATGGGGATGAATGACTCCCATATGGCGATTATCTGCCTGCAGGCATTCTCAGCGTTCGGCGTGTTTATGATGCGGCAGTTTTACCAGGGAATTCCAGATGAGCTGTGCGAAGCAGCCAGGATTGACGGGATGAGCGAGTACAAGATTTATTCGAAAATCATGCTTCCTCTCTCAAAACCGGCCTTGTCCACATTAACCATATTTACCTTTGTGGCTACCTGGAATGACTTTTTAGGCCCTATGATTTATTTAAAAACCGAGTCCAAGAAGACGCTGCAGATTGGGCTTCGGATGTTTATCAGCCAGTATTCTTCCGAGTACGGACTGATTATGGCGGCATCGGTGCTGTCATTGATTCCAGTTTTAATTGTGTTTTTAGCACTTCAGAAGTATTTCGTAGAAGGAATCGCGGCGACAGGAGTGAAAGGATAAACGTGTGGAGAAACCGGCGGCATGGCTGTCGGTTTCTGCGTGGTTAAACAAGAAAACAGATTGTCAGGCTATGTTCGGATCGAATAATAAAATCCCGCAAGCGGGATCACAGGAGGATAATAGGTTGAGTGAGAAGGTTACCAAATTATTAAAAGATAAGACCAGGATAAGGCAGGAGGAGATTAACCAGGCCATGGATTTTGCCCTTACGCAGATCATGGATAATTTAAAGGAATTTACCTGCCATTTTAAGAAAGCTTACAGCGAAAATGGGTTTTACCAGGCCACCGAAAATGTAAACTGGACCACTGGATTTTGGACGGGGCAGATATGGCTGGCCTGGGAATGGGCCAGAAAGAAGGGACTTGCCAGGGAGGCGGATGCGTTAAAGGAAGCGGGGCAGGTTCAGATTGACAGTTTTCTAGAGCGGATCAACGAAAAAAGAGAAGTGGATCATCACGACATGGGATTTTTATATTCTCCATCTTGTGTGGCAGGCTATAAGTTGATTGGAAGCCAAAAGGGACGGGAAGCGGCGATTAAGGCAGCCGATCAGTTGATTACCCGGTTCCATCCGGTAGGAGAGTTTATTCAGGCCTGGGGGCCTATGGATCAGCCGGAAAATTACCGGTTTATTATTGACTGCCTTTTGAATCTGCCTCTGCTGTACTGGGCTTCTGAGGAAACGGGAAAGGAGCGGTATCATGAGATTGCGGAAAAGCATATCCATACGGCTATTGCCAATGTAATCCGGGAGGATTATTCCACCTGGCATACCTTTTTTATGAACATGGAAACCGGGGAGCCGGATCACGGCGCTACCTGCCAAGGTTATCGGGACGGATCTGCCTGGGCCAGAGGACAGGCCTGGGGGGTATATGGGACGGCTGTGGCGTACCGGTACACAAAAAGAAAGCGCTATATCGAAGACTTTAAGCATGTAACCGGATACTTTTTGGAACATTTACCTTCGGATCTGGTTCCCTACTGGGATTTGGAATTTGGAGAGGGAGATGAAGAACCAAGGGATTCTTCTTCCGCTTCCATCGCAGCTTGCGGCATGTTGGAGATGGCAAAGTACATGGAGCCAGAAGACGGGGCATATTACAGGGAAATCGCAGAAATGATCATGAAGTCGCTGGTGGATCATTACCGGGTAACATCTATGGAAACATCCAATGGTCTGGTGCTCCACAGCACCTATTCCAAAAAGTCGCCTTATAATACTTGCACGCCAGAAGGGGTGGATGCCTGCAACATCTGGGGAGATTATTTTTATATGGAAGCATTAACCAGGCTTAGCGGAGAATGGAATCCTTACTGGTAGAGCTGTACTGGAACCAATATAGTAAGAACATGTGCTCTGTTATGGAAGGAAGAGAAAGGGTAAGAAGGCAATGAGATTAGAAACGAAGGAAGATTTTCAGAAACTTCTGCATAAGCTGTTGGATCCGCTGAAAGCATTATACAGCCAAGGCGGGGCCAGGCTCCATTTAGGTGACAGCGGGGTAACGTACTCCCGGGACACGATTGAGATGGAGGCTTTTTCAAGGCCTCTATGGGCATTGGTTCCCTTTTGGGCCGGAGGAGGACACGATCAGGAGTTTGAGGCCATTTACCAAAAAGGTTTTGCAAATGGCACGGATCCGCTTCACGAGGAATATTGGGGCGGTTTTCATGATTACGATCAGCGGTTTGTGGAGATGGCTGCCATCGCGTGGGGCATGATATTTGCGCCAGGACAGGTATGGGAGCCGTTAAGCCAAAAAGGAAAGCAGGATCTGGCAGTCTGGCTCTACAAGATCAATGAATATGAGATTCCAGACTGTAACTGGCAGTTTTTCATGATTTTGGTCAATGTGGCGCTAAAGAAAAGAGGGTGCAGCTTCAGTCGGGAAAAGTTGGAATCCGGCCTTGAGAAAATAGAGTCTTACTATTTGGGGGAAGGCTGGTATCGGGACGGAGGATCCGCCCAAAAAGATTACTATATTTCCTTTGCCATGCATTATTATGGTCTTTTGTACGCGGTGGCGATGGAGTCGGAAGATCCAGGAAGGTGCAAAGCATTCCGGGAGCGAGCTGAGATATTTGCAGGGGATTTTATTTTCTGGTTTGATGAGAATGGCTCTGCCCTTCCGTATGGGAGAAGCTTAGCCTACCGATTCGGCCAGGCGGCATTTTGGTCCGCCTACGTATTTGCGGGTTTAAACGGGATCTCTCTTTCTGTGGTTAAGGGGATCCTGGCCAGGCATCTGGACTGGTGGGACAGTCAGAAAATTTATGACCGGGACGGGGTGCTGACCATCGGATACAGTTATCCGAACCTGATTATGGCGGAGCGGTATAATGCTCCCGGATCCCCTTACTGGGGAATGAAAAGCTTTTTGTGCCTGGCGCTGCCGGATGACCATGAATTTTGGAGCGAAAAAGCGGCTCCTTTGCCAGAGCTTAAAAAGGTAAAAATGCTTAGGCAGGCGGATATGATTGTGCACCGGATGGAGAATCAGGTGACGGCATATCCGGCAGGCGTGTGTGAGAAATACGGTCACGGCCATGTGCCGGAGAAGTATTCCAAGTTTGCCTATTCCACCAGGTTTGGCTTTTCGGTGGCACGTAGCCAGATTGTGCTTCATGAAAATGCCCCGGATTCTGCCTTGGCATTTGTAATTGATGGTGATGATTACGTGTTTGTGCGGAAGGTAAGCTTGTCTTATGAGGTAAAAGAAGATCGGGTTATCAGTACCTGGCAGCCCTTTCCCGGGATTTTGGTGACCACAGTGGTGATACCGGAGGAGAACGGCCACAGAAGGATTCATACAATTGAAAGCAGCTATGACTGTATGGCCTACGATTGTGGTTTCTCTGTGGAGCGGTTTACAAAGGGATACGGCCAAAGGGAGGAAGGGGCAGAGGCGGGGGTCTGGTACGAAGACAGGAAATGTGAGGTTTTGGGAAAGGGGCCAAAAGCCAAAGGCCTAGTAATCCAGGCTGATCCCAATACTAATGTGCTGTATCCTAATGGGAATATCCCGGCGGTGGCCTACCGGATTGAGAAGGGAAGACGGATAATAGTAGAAACAAGAATAAAAGCGTTTGTGAGGAAATAGGAGGAGAAGCATCATGGCAAATGTAAGCATTACCGTATGTGACGGGAAGGATACCGAGAAATTCCGGGTTTTCGGAGAGGAATCGATTTTGATGGTTTATGAAGGGGAGTATCAGCCTGGCGACAAGATTGTATTTGAAACCGATGAGAGCGACACTTATTATGTAATCCGGACAGACGGGGCCATGGACGAGGCATATGTGTATCTGACGGTGAGCCGTTTGGAGTATGTGATTCCCTTCGAGGAGAAAAAGATTGCGTATAACCCGGTAGCGTTTACAGGAGGCCTGCATTACATCACCATGAGGAAAGCAAAGGACTATGAAAATGCCGGCTACCGGAATCTGGCAAAGAACGTAATGGATCAAAACGGGGGTTCGGGATGCTATCCCCATGCCAGAGCCAATGTGGAAACCAGGGGCGAGTCGGTGTTTGCGGCCCGCAATTGTTTAGACGGGGTATTGGCCAACCGATCCCATGGAGCCTGGCCCTATGAATCCTGGGGAATTAACAGGAGGGATGATGCGGAGCTGACGTTAGAATTTGGACGCCCGGTCGATCTGGACCAGATCTGCCTGTATACCAGGGCGGATTTTCCGCATGACAACTGGTGGATTCAGGCTACGCTCACCTTTTCAGACGGAAGCCGGGAAGTGGTGGAGATGGAAAAAAGCGAAAGACCCCATGTGTTTGACATAGAGAGGAAACAGGTTACGTGGATGAAGATAAGTGATCTGATCAAAGCGGATGATCCGTCGCCATTTCCGGCCATGACACAGATTGAGGTGTACGGAAGAAATAGTTAAGAGCGGGCATGATAATCTGACGGTAACACAATAAATGAATTTCCTATTAAATCGATGGGGAAAGTCTTGTGTCTTTTGGGCAATGGGAATATACTAAAAGCATCCAGGCCACTTGGGAATTTACAGGGACGTATCAATGACCCTGTGTCACGTGCTCAGGGCGCACGTAAATTTTGGGGACGCCTGCAAGGAAAAACAGGATAAGGGAAGAGATGGATATGGGAAGATTTTTCAGTGATGTGGTAGAAGAAGCGCTTAAAGATATTTATTATGACATGTCAGCTGGAAGGGGGAAAGAAAGCTTCCGGCGTTTGGAGCAGGCTTCTTCTGACGGGGATGGGGACGCAAGCTGCCTGCTGGCCAGGTGTTTGTGCGGATATCAGTATACCTGGAGCGGCCATGGTTTTCCGGAAGATGATAAAAGGGCGTCTGCCCTGCTTCACAAATCGGTAGAGCAGGGAAGCGCTGTCGGCGTGCTGGTATCGTTGCGCAGTGGGGAACTTCCGATGTGGAGAAGAAAAAAGATGCCCTTTTTAAGCCTTAAGGAAGCATTTGACATTGTGCTGGAAAAGGCAGAAGGAGGCGATGCCTTTTGCCAATATACCATCGGCAATACCTATTTTTGGTGGGATTTTTTGGAGATTCAGGGGAAAGGCAAAGATTCATTTCCAAACAGCCAAGAATTTAAACAGTATTTAAAGGAAAATATTTCAAAATGCGAGGACTGGTTTTGGAAAGCATACAAAGGCGGGATGTACCATGCAGGCAATAATCTAAATCAGTTTTATTTAAAAGGGGATGAAGATATTATCCCGCCACAGCCGGAAAAGGCAGCAGGGATTTTCCGGATCGGCGCGGAGAAAGGGTATCCGCCCCACCAGTACATATACGCCAAAGAACTGGATAAACTGGGTCTGAAAGAAGACGCCCTTCGCTGGCACGAAAAGGCAGCCAAGGCCGGTGAAACAGACAGTTGGTACTATGTAGGCGTAGCGTACCAGGAGGGGCAGGCGGCACCAAAGGATTTGGCTTATGCGGCAGAGTGCTATGAAAAGGGCTTGCCTTCCGGAAGCATTGGCTGCCGCAACCGACTGGGTGCTATGTATTTTGACGGCAACGGGGTAATTCAGGATTATAACCGTGGGATCACCCTGATAACGGAAGCCTATGAAAAAGGAAATAACTGGGGGTTGGTTTATCTGGCAAAAGCACATTTTTACGGATACGGAGCGCCAAGGGATTACCAGAAAGCCAGAGAATTTTTGGAAAAGGTTACCTGGGAAAGCAGCGAGAAGGATTATATGCTAGGGGTAATTTATGCCCGTGGCCTGGGGGTTTTGGAGGACATCAAAAAAGGGGCGGAGTATTTGAAAAAAGCCCAGGGAAGGGAAGACGCCAGGGAGGAGCTGAGCCGATACCGGAAGACCTTGTTTGGAAAATGGGTGCGTCGGTGAACGGTAAGGACGGAGGGATAAAGTAGCAGTATGACCATAAATGAAATTGCCAAGCTGGCCGGAGTGTCCAGGGCCACCGTGTCCCGGTATTTAAACCAGGGATATGTAAGTGAGGAAAAACGGGAACGGATCCGGGCTGTAATCGAAGAAACCGGGTATCAGCCCTCTTCTCAAGCCCAAAATCTGCGAACCCGAAAAACAAGGCTGATTGGGGTAATTATCCCCAAAATCGATTCCCACACCATCAGCCGCATGGTAGGCGGCATCAGCACCGTGCTGGCCAAAAGAGGCTATCAGCTCCTCTTGGCCAATACGGAAAATAACGAGCAGGAAGAGCTGAAATACTTAAAGCTGTTTCGGGAAAACCATGTGGACGGCGTTATTTTATCCGGTACAATCTTTACCAAGAAGCACATTACCGTACTAAAGGATTACCAGGTTCCCGTGGTTATTTTAGGCCAGTACTTGTCCGGGTACTCCTGCGTGTACCAAGATGATTACCGGGCTTCCAAGGAGCTGGCACGCAAAATGGCGGTAAGCTGTTCCTGCCTTTGCTATGCGGGCGTTACCGTACAGGATGAAGCGGTAGGCCGAGGCAGGCTGGAAGGGTTTTTTGATGGCTTGAAAGAATCGGGGCATAACCCGGAAGAAAGCCGGGCGGTAGAATGCGTATTCCAGGTGGAATCCGGAATGAAAGCGGCAGAAGACCTTTTGCGGGCACATCCCAACATGGATGGTCTTCTGTGTGCCACAGACGATATTGCGGTGGGCGCTATGCTGTACTTAAAGGGGCAGGGAAAACGGATTCCAAAGGATATCCAGGTAGCCGGTTTCGGGGATACCCAGATCGCCCGGATTATAGAGCCGAATTTGACTACTGTTCATTTTTATTATAAAACCAGCGGGGAAGAAGCGGCCAGAATGCTGATTGACCTGCTGGAAGCGGAAAACCCGGTTTATCGGGAAATGAAAATGGGATACCGGATTGTAGAACGTGATTCGTTCCGTGAAGCCGGTTCCGAATCAACGGAACACGCATAAGAGATGGGAAAAGGACCGGCCAGCGGTTGTAAAAATTGTAAAAAAATCGCCTGGGAAATTAGCAATTCTGCCAGTTTACAAATAGCGCCAGGTTGTTTATTATCATTACATGAGAACGATACCACAAAAATGGTTTCGTTTCATCCCATTTGGAATGCCGGAACGTAACGCTTATCCGGCGGCAAACGTTCACAGCGGATTTTGAACCATAAGCAGGAGCGCCACCATAGTGGAATGGGATATGGCGAGGTTTGGCACAATAAGAAAGAATCAGCAGAGAAGGGCAAACTCAAACGAAATTTAAGAAAGGCGGACAGCATCATGAGGAAAGCGGAAACGAAAAATGGCAACAGCCTGGCGGCAGGGAAGAAGGTTCTAAAAAACAGTCAAACAGGAGATATGGCGGCGGCAAGCGCAAAAAACCAGATAGAGATGGACTGCTATATGGAACGCTTTCACCGCCATTCTGACGAACTTAGATGGCTTTACATGGAACTTTATGATAACGGTTCCATGTTTGCGGAACTTTGCGAAAATATGCGCAGTTTTTACCGGGAAAGAGGGGAAGATCTGAAGGCGCTGGATCAAAGCCGTGAGAAAAGACCAGACTGGTATAAGCAGAATGATATGCTGGGAATGATGTTTTACATTGATAATTTTGCGGGAAATATGAAGGGGGTTGAGGAAAAACTGGAGTATTTGGAAACCTGCAATGTAAACTATATTCATTTAATGCCGTTTCTTGATACGCCAAAAGGCCGGTCAGACGGCGGTTATGCCGTGTCCGATTTCCGCCGGGTTCAGGAAAAGCTCGGAACCATGGAAGATCTGGAAAGCCTTACAGCAGCCTGCCATAAAAAGAATATCAATGTGTGCATGGATTTTGTTATGAACCATACTTCAGAAGATCATGAGTGGGCAAGACGCGCCCGCCAGGGTGAAGGGGAGTATATGAGCCGCTATTTCTTTTTTGACAACTATGATATCCCGGCCCAGTATGAGCGTACTGTGCCGCAGGTGTTCCCTACTACGGCTCCTGGTAATTTTACCTGGCTTCCTGATATCGGCCATTATGTTATGACTACATTTTATCCGTATCAGTGGGATTTAAACTACAAAAATCCCAGGGTATTTAATGAGATGATGTATCATTTCCTGTTTCTGGCCAACAGAGGGATTGACATTGTTCGAATTGACGCGGTGCCTTATATTTGGAAAGAATTGAACACACAATGCCGGAACCTGCCAAAAGTACATACCATTGTGCGCCTGATGCGCCTGATTAGTGAAATCGTATGCCCGGGAATCCTTCTGTTAGGAGAGGTAGTTATGGAGCCTGAAAAGGTAGTGCCCTATTTCGGAACGGTGGAAAAGCCGGAATGCCATATGCTCTATAATGTGACCACCATGGCAACCACCTGGCATACCGTTGCTACCAGGGATGTAGGCCTGCTAAAAAAGCAGCTTGACATTGTAAACAGTCTTCCAAAGGAATACTTGTTTTTAAATTATCTCCGCTGTCATGATGATATCGGATGGGGCCTGGATTACAATACCTTAAAGATGGGAGGGATTGAAGAGCGGCCTCATAAGAAGTATTTAAATGACTATTTCCAAGGGTACATTGACGGAAGCTGCAGCCGGGGTGAACTGTATAACGCCGATCCGGTTACAGGCGACGCCAGGTTCTGCGGAACCACAGCCTCTATGTGCGGGATTGAAAAAGCTGGGTTTGAGCAGGATGAAGAGGGGATGGAACGGGCTATCCGGAAGGATTTGATGCTTCATGCGTATATGTTTATGCAGTCTGGCATTCCTGTACTATACAGCGGTGACGAGATTGGCCAGGTGAATGATTATTCATACAAAGAAGATATGGATAAGGCAGCTGATTCCAGGTATATCCACAGAGGAGCTATGAATTGGGAGCTGGCGAAACGGGTTAAGGACAGTTCAACAATAGAAGGCAAAATATTCATGGGCTTAAACCAGTTAGAGCAAATCCGAAGGCAAGAGTGTGTGTTTGTATCCCAGGCAGATACCTGGACGATTGAAACCTGGGATCCAGGGGTTTTGTGTATCGGACGGTATTATAACGGGGAAAAGCTGATTGGACTATTTAACTTCTGTGAACTTGACCGCACTGCCTGGATTGATGAAGAGGATGGAGATTACACCGATTTGATTTCCGGCAAAAGAATGAAGGCCAAAGGTGTGGATATTCCGGCCTATGGATATTATTATTTAAAAAAGGATAAGGAGTAGAGGGAAAATGGAAAAGAAACTGATTTTCCTGGATATTGACGGTACTCTTACAGAGCCTGGCAGCAATACGCCGCCAGGCTCCGCCTTAATGGCTATCAGGCAGGCTCAGGAAGAGGGGCACCGGGTATTTTTATGTTCCGGACGCAGCTATGCTATGCTGTCGCCGCTGCTGGAATACGGATTTGACGGGGTGATTGCAAGCTCTGGTGGCTATATTATATGTGGAAACCAGGTGCTGTTTGACTGTCCCATGACCCAGGAGCAAAAGCTGCGGGTGCTAGGGGTATTGAAAAACAATGGAATTTTCTGTACAATTGAGTGCAGGGACAACTCTTATACCGATGAAAGCTTTAAAGAATTTTTAAAGCAAAATGAGAACGATGGGGGAAACAGCGAGCTGCTGCGGTGGAGAGAGCAGATTGAATCGTCCCTGGGAATCCTTCCGATGAAAGCGTATCAAGGGCAGCCGATTTATAAAATCGTCATAATGTGCCGATTTGCCCAACAGCTCAAAGAACCGAAAGAGCTGTTAGAAAGGGAGTTTGTGTTCTGCATTCAGGAGGGTGACCAGTTTGGCATAATCAACGGAGAGCTTGTAAACCGGAAGTTTGATAAGGGAAGAGGCTTAGAGCAGGTCTGCCGCCATTTTGGCTATTCCGCAAAAGATGCCGTTGCCTTTGGCGACAGCATGAATGATCTGGAAATGATCCGGACAGCGGCATTCGGGGTTTGTATGGAAAATGGAAGCCAGGCGTTAAAAAACATTGCTGATTTTGTCTGCCCGCCAGTATCGGAAGATGGTCTTTACAAGGGATTTGTAACATTGGGCCTGATAAAGGGAAAGTGACGGTCTTTCTCTTTGCCTCTTTTATGAGAACGTTCTCGCTATTTTATACAAAAAAGTATGGAATGATTTGGATACTATGCGAATTTACATTAATTAACCATGTGATATAATGTAATTACTGAATGAGAACGTTCTCATAAAAAATCGGAAAGCTGGAAATGAAAAAGAAGAAGCAGGATGGAATAAACGGCAGGAAATGAAAGATTCTAAGGTTTTCGGATGCGGCGTGAAACGCTTTCAGAGGGAGTATGTAAAATAGAGAAAACGAAAAGCAGAGGTAAACCGATGTGAGGGAGCTGGTTTGCCTCTGCTTTTTGTTGCTTTGCCATAATTTTGCCGGATTTTCAGGAAGTGGACATTTTCTTTTGGAGATGTGGCTTGCTGCCTGCTAATATAACCTTACTCCATCTCCATTTACATAGTGGCCGTCAGGCGTAAAGCATCCCACCCACATGGCGCCGGAATTTGGATCCAGGTAATACCACCCGCTGTTAATCAGCGTCCATCCAGAGGCCATTCGGCCGGAGTTGGAAAGATAATACCAATAAGGTCCGATTTTTTGCCATCCGGTGGCCATGGAGCCGTCAGGGAAGCTGTAGTACCAGGAATCATCCAGCCAGATCCATCCGGTCTGCAGGTATCCCTGATCGTTAAAGTAGTACCATTTGCCATTAATCATCTGCCAGGAGGAAAAGGGCCATCCGCCATTATCATAGCGGTACCACCAACCAGAGGCATCCTGAATCCATTTCCCGTAAGAATTGATGCCAGGGTTTCCGGCGGATGCAAGATTGTCGTATCCAGGGCCTTTTTGGGAATTTGAATCATTCCCGCCATATCCCCAGCCACCGGAGCTGGAACCTTCATATCCGGGCCCTTTATAGGAATCCCATCCGCCGCCGTTTTCTCCAAAATCGTCATCCCGGTTGTCTGCTGCTTCATCGCTTGTGACATATTGCTTCTCAGAATGGGATGACCACATCTGGCTGGTGTCAAAACCAGAGTCATATGGGCGGACACGAAAGGTATAATAGCCGCTTCTGGTCATATAGCTGGTAAAATCGTATTCATCCAAAGCCGTTTTTTTAGTGGTAACAACAGAACTGGAAGAGCCGCTGCTGTTCCAGCGGTATAGCCGTACTTCGCAGCCCTCTGTGCTGTAATGGTTTTCCCAGGTGGCAGTATTGCCGTCCCAGGAAAGGCTAAAATCTGCCTGGGAAAAATCTCCATCTCCGGAAACCCGATCCAGGTAAAGATCCACTTCCATATAAGCGCCATTGTCCATAATGGCTGCGGAGGCAAAAACCGCCCCGTATCCATTTAAGGTAAAATAGTGCTTGCTGGTGTGGGTAAAACGGCAGTATTCATCGGCATACAATTCAACCCGCACTTTTGGCCGCTCATTCTTTTGCCAGATTTCATGATCATTCAGAAAGCGGGCGGAATCCACATAATACTGGGAATCTTGGGTGGTTACGGTTAGTTCGCCGATTGGGGCTCCGGCTGTCAGATTTCCGGCGTCAACAACAGTCAGGGAAACCGTATCGATTTTTTCGTCTGCCCCAAAGGCAGTCAGCGCCGAATGGGCAATCAGGAACAGGGATAGGATAGGGGCAGCCAGATAAGATATTCGCTTCATAAGACCTCCTTCTTGTGAGTTATTGTATTCCCGGCTTAAGGCCAAAATTTAATGCCCCATAGGCATCCAGTATGCCGCTGGTTACGGATTTTCCGCTCATGCTTTCTAAAGGCCGTGCCGAGGCAAGGAGGGCGCGCTTCACATCCAAAAGGCTGAAGTCTGTCCGGTAGGAATATACCATGGCCGCAACTCCGGTTACCATGGGGGCGGCCATGGAAGTTCCGCTCATAAAGGCATAGCCGCCGCCGGGGGCGGTACTTAAAATGTAAGAACCGGGAGCCGCAATATCGACAGAAGCGGCGCCGAAATTGGAACTGGCTGCCAGGCTTCCGTCAAACAGGAAACTGGCTACGGATATTACATTATCATAGGGCAGGGAGGCTGGATAAATGGGGGTATCGTCAATATTATAACCCAGTCCTTTGGAATCCCCGTTTCCGCACGCGATTACAAACAGCATATTGGAATTTTTAATGGCGTCTTCCAGCTCCTGGCTGAAAGCGGCGGTTCCAAGGCTTAAATTACAGATGGAAGCGCCGTGGGCTTCTGCATAGCGGATCGCTTGCGCCACAGAGCTTGGGGAGCCGATTCCTAAGGGGCCGCCCAGAGCCTTCAGACACATTAATTTTACATAACGGTTATCTGTGATGCCGGCCACGCCTCCACCCCCTCTCGCCGCAGCGATGGTGCCTGCTGTGTGGGTGCCGTGGCTGTCTTCTGTTCCGCTGTAAAGGGTAGGGCTTCCGGTAAGAAAGTTCCAGCCGTGGATATCGTCAATATATCCATTTCCGTCATTGTCAATTCCGTCACCGGGGGTTTCACCGGGATTGGTCCACATGGCGTTTGCCAGCTCCGGATGGGAATAATCGATTCCGGTATCAATAACCGCGACGATCACTTGGCGCTTTTCTTCCGGCGCCTTTTCATCATACTGGTTCCAGGCAGGAAGGATATTAATGTCCATTCCCGGAACGGCATTGATAACGGTAGATTGATACTCTAACATCCCAGGTTCCAAATCCGGCAGGGAGATAGAGGAAGAACGTCCTTTTCGCTTTCCGTATACAGAATCTAGAGAACGGAAGGAGGTGGTCATCTGAACAAGCTGGAACTCGCCGTCATTTTTTAGACCCCACTGGTAGGTTGCGTACCGATCATTTAAAGACAGATTTTGGAGGCCGGGGCCGATGGCCAACGGATAAAGGAACGAATCCGGTTCCGGTATGGTGGTTTGGGCAATAGATCCAAAGGCCATAGCGGAAGATAGAAGAAGGGCTGTGATTCCTGTGCTGATAGAACGGTAAAAGATTTGTTTTTTCATATATAGTAATCTCCTGATAGAATGAGCTGATAAAAGTATCGTAAAAAAATTATATCATAATCTTTCTTGTCAATGATGAAATTTATGTGAAGAATTTCTTACAAAGATTGAAGCCATGCCAGAGCCTAGGGTTTTGCCATATTGGGCATGTGATAAGCAAAGGCAAATGATAAATGGGGAAAATTAGAGGAAATTTTTTTACAAACTTTGCATTGAAAAAATTTTTTATTTATGCTATATTAGAGATAACAAATACAGGTTACTGTAGCTTTTTGTGCAAATTGTAAAAAGGAGGAACTTTTTTCGTGAACAAACAGGAATTTTTTGAACGGATCAAGGGGCAAATTATTGTGTCGTGCCAGGCACTGCCCGGAGAGCCGTTGTATGTGGAAGAAAAGTCGATTATGTACTTAATGGCCAGGGCAGGTAAGATGGCAGGGACGCCAGCGATCCGTACCAGCAGTATCCGTGATGTAATCGCAATTAAGGAGGAAACCGGGCTTCCGGTAATTGGCCTGGTAAAGATTCAGTATCCTGGGTTTGAAAGCTATATCACGCCAACAATGAAAGAAGTAGACGATTTAGCAAAGGCAGGCAGCGATGTGATTGCTTTAGATTGCACCTTGCGCCAAAGGGGGGATGGCAAGACCGTAAATGAGTTTGTGGCAGAAGTCCGCCAAAAGTATCCGGATGCGATTTTAATGGCGGATATTTCTACATATGAAGAAGGGGTTAATGCCTGGAAGCTGGGGATTGATATTGTGGGAACGACCATGAGCGGATATACCTCATATTCCCCCAAGCTGGATGAGCCGGATTATGAGCTGGTGCGCCGCCTTGCGGAAACAGTGGATATCCCGGTAATCGGCGAGGGCAAGATCCATTACCCGGATCAGGCAGTAAAGGTTTTGGAGGCCGGGGCTCATGCCATCGTAGTCGGCGGGGCGATTACCAGACCTCTTGAAATCGCAAACCGTTTTATGGAAGCTATTAAGAACCGTTAGACAGGAGGAACACCGTGAGGATTGCGGCATTGGACATCGGAGGGACTTCTATTAAATCAGGGATATGGACAGGGGACCTTCCAAAAGAGGTAAAAGAACAGGATACAGGGGCAAAGCTTGGAGGCGCCCACGTGATGGAACAGGCCAAAAAGATTCTGCGCGGCTATGGCAGTTTTGACGCGATTGGAATCAGCACAGCAGGCCAGGTGGATTCTGTAAACGGGATGATCCGTTATGCCAATGAAAATATTCCTGGCTATACCGGAATGAATATCCGGGATATTCTGGAAAAGGAATTTTCTGTTCCGGTTGTGGTAGAAAATGATGTAAATGCCGCAGCCATAGGAGAGAGCCGGTTCGGGGCGGGCCGCCACATGGATAATTTTTTGTGTATTACTTATGGAACGGGCGTGGGCGGCGCCGTAATCTTAAACGGTTCCCTTTATCGTGGAAGTTGTTTTTCAGCCGGGGAATTTGGGGGGATTTTGATCCATCCGGAGGATCGGCGGGAGGGGGAACCCTTCAGTGGATGCTATGAAAAATACGCTTCCGCAACGGCGCTGGTTGACCGGGGGAAACAACTGGACAAAAGCTTAAACAGCGGCAGAAAGATTTTTGAGCGGCTCGAAGAGCCAAAGGTGCGGGAACTGGTGGATCAGTGGATTGACCAGATTGTCTATGGATTGATTTCCCTGATTCATATTTTCAATCCCTCCGGTATTGTACTGGGAGGAGGCGTGATGGCGCAAAGCTATATTTTGGAGCAGGTGCGAAAAAAGACCAAAAAGCAGATAATGTCCAGTTTTAGCCAAGTAACAATCTGCCAGGCACAGCTAGGGAATCAGGCCGGGCTTTTAGGGGCGGCAAGCCTGGCGGCGGAAATACTGGAAAGACAGCATTAGAACGTGGCAGAACACCGTGTTTTGGCACGCTCTGAGAACAGTCAGAATACAGCGAGTAAGGGGGATATGTTATGCCAAGTGACTTTATTACGAAAATCCGTTCCTCATATAACCAACTGACTAAGGCAGAAAAAAAAGTGGCTGACTATATTCTTGCAAATCCAAAAGATGTACTTTTTATGTCAATTACGGATCTGGCAGAGGCCTGCGAAGTAGGAGATACCAGTGTATTCCGGTTTTGCAAAACCATGGAATTAAAAGGCTACCAAGAATTTAAAATGATGCTGTCCTTAAGCATCAGCGAAGGGCAGGAAGACATGGATCAGTTTACGGGCAATAATATTTCCCTGGATGATTCATTTGGCGAGTTGGCAAAAAAAGTGCTGAATACCAACATAAATGCCCTGACGGAAACCTATTCCCTGATCCGGGAAGAGGACGTAAACCAGGCGATTATTATGCTTCATGAAGCCAGGAGAATTTTCTTTTTCGGCGTAGGTGCCAGTATGCTTACCGCTATGAAAGCGATGAACAAATTTCTGCGGATTGAGAATAAGGTGTTTGGGATTCAGGATTCTCACATGCAGTCTATGGCGGCAGCTACCATGTCGGCTCAGGATGTGGCGGTTATGTTTTCCTATTCAGGAGCCACAAAGGATACAATCCATGTAGCGGAAGTGGCAAAAAAGGCGGGATCTAAAATCATATGCGTTACCCGGTTTGTAAAATCACCTCTCAGCGCGTATGCGGACATTACATTGCTCTCCGGAGCGAATGAGGGGCCTCTTCAGGGCGGTTCCACCTCTGCTGAGATCAGCCAGCTTTTCTTAATTGATCTGCTGTATATGGAGTATTACAAGCGGTATTTTAACCAGTGCAGCGCCAATAACGAAAAGACAAGCGCTTCAGTAGCGGAAAAGATGTGTTAAAATGAGATATGTTAAAAGGATTTGAAATCAAAGCGAACTCAGCAAACATAAACACAAGGGCTTGAATGCAACAAGGAAACGGTAAGAACTGTTGTTTATGGATGCTGAGTTTTATTATTGCTGACAGGCTGAATGTTCAAACGCGCGTTTAGATCAGGGGAACGGGCGTCAAGCCGGCGGATGAAGAATTAATTAAGGGATCAATTGGGGAACGAAATGGGCAAGGGCGCTTGCGAGAGCCTGATGCCCCTGGGCGGTCAGATGCATATAGTCGATATGGTTGTTTTCCATTACGACCTCATTTGCGTCAAAGTAATGGCAGCCCATTAGCGCCGCGATTTTTTTGAATTCTGGGCCAAGCGCCTCTGATTTTTCAGCGCACCCCCGTCCCATGGTAGACCCTACCTCGGTCTGCTGGTATTCCTTATCAATATTTTTGGGAGTGATGATTAAGATGTTGGGCTTGTTTTTCCAACAGTCGGTGGTAGCGATTGCCTTGGCTACCAGGCGTTTTAATCCCAAGGCGATGCAGGCGGCAGAAGAGGCGAACCGTTCTTTTGTGTCATTTGTTCCCAGCATAATAATAAGGAGATCCACTGGTTCGTGGCTCATCAGGCAGGGATAGATAGCAGACAGGCCGGAGAGGCCTTCGTGAATGGGATCGTCGTAGCAGGTGGTGCGCCCGGATAAGCCTTCTTCCAAAACCAGGTACTCCTCCCCTAAGTATTGTTCCAAAAGCCGGGTCCATCGCTGATCCTCGCCAAAGCGACCGTTATCCTCAGCACGGTAGCCGTGGGTATTTGAGTCGCCGAAGCATACAATGTGTTTTTTCATACAGAAACCTCCTTAATAGAAATCATTTTGAATCATCTGGTTTTCCGATTGCTTTGTGCTATGCTTCATCATATCATTATCCGGTCTGGAAATCAATGAAAATAAAAAATAATTTCTTGGTTTTAATATTAAATAAAAAAAATTACCGAAAGGCGAAATCATGGCAAACGAAGAAAAGAAGGAAAAAATAACGCAAAAAATCCCTGTTAACGTTCCGGGACAGATGGAAAAGGAAGGCTGTTTGACAGCGTATTTGTGGGATTTTCAATCGGAAAACGGCGGGCAGCAAAAGGAAACACAGAAAAAAACGGCAGTGATTATCTGCCCTGGCGGCGGTTATTGGCAAGTGGTGGAAAGAGAAGGGGAACCGGTGGCAAAGGCGTTTGCCCGTATGGCCTGCCAAACCTTTGTGCTGGAGTACAGCGTACTTCCCGACGGTTTTCCAACTTCCCTGTTAGAGCTTGCGAAGGCGGTTGCCATTGTCCGGAACCGGGCAAAGGAGTGGGGAGTGGATCCAAACAAGATTGTTGTGTGCGGTTTTTCGGCAGGTGGCCACTTGGCCTGTAGCTTAGGGGTGTTCTGGAACAGGGAATTTGTATGGAAGGCGATCGGAGAAAAAAGCGGGGAAGGGATACGCCCCAATGGGATGATATTGGGCTATCCGGTTATTACTTCCGGGCCTTACGGCCATAAAAAATTTGCCGGAAGATTGTTCGAGCATAAGGGAGGGCCTTCAAACGAAGATCTGGAACTGATTTCTTTGGAAAAACAGGTAGGCAGCCATACGCCAAAGGCATTTATCTGGCAAACCTGCGCTGATGAGGATGTGCCGGTGGAAAACAGCCTTCTTTTGGCTATGGCTATGCGGAGGGAAGGAATCAATGTGGAACTTCATATTTTTCCGGATGGCCCTCATGGATTATCACTGGCTTCCCGGGAAACGGCAGGAGGAGATCCAAAATTTCAGAATCCTCACTGTGAAACATGGCTGATAGAAGTAGAAATGTGGCTGAAGAAGCTGTAAAAAATCCCCTAAGTTGTAAAAGAAAAAAATTTTTTTTATAAACATTATTGACAAAAATTATTTTTATATCTATAATAAGACTATCAACAACGGCGCGGCAGATGGTAAGGGAATCGGATTATTTGGTGGCTGGTACAGCATGCCAAAGGACATCTGTACGCGCTTCTACTATTAGAAGGAGGATATGGTCAAATGAGAAAGAGAAAAATGTTATCACTGGGCCTGGCACTTGCAATGGCAGTATCTCTGGCAGCCTGCGGTTCGGGAAATCCGGCTCCGTCAGATACCTCTGGGGCAGCAGCCGGAAGCCAGGCTGAGAGCGCGGCAGGAGGAGAAGGAGCTTCGGCGGATGCCGCATCCCCTGGGGAATCGGGAGTACTTTACAGCAATGGCGGCCCCTCTGAGTTTTTTGAAACACCCTGGCTGAATCCGGGAACTTATATGTATAATAAGGCATTATACGGCCATTTGATTTTTGCTGATGAGAACCTGGCGCCTGTAAGCGGGGAGGGAGATCTGGCCCAGTCGTATGAAATGAGCGACGATGGTTCTACTTTGACCTTTATCTTAAGGGACGGGATTACCTGGCATGACGGGGAACCCATTACCGGGGAAGAGGTGCAGTGGAACATTGAATATTCCTTAAAAACTACTGTATTAAACTCGGTATTCCGCTCTACCTTTGAGGCGCTTGAGGGCGCGGCTGCCTATGTGGATGGAAGCGCGGAACATATTTCCGGAATCACGGTGGACGGGAATACGGTTACCTTAAAATTCGAAAAGGTCGCGCCGGACGCGCTGCTTACCTTTACCCAGTTTGCGCTGCTTCCGAAAAAGCACCTCCAGGATACGGATCCCATTTCCCTGCAGCAGGCGAAATACTTCCAGAGTCCTATCGGTTCCGGCCCCTTTATGGTAGACGAAGTGCAGATGAATAACTACACTATTTTAAAGCCTTTTGAAGGCTACTGGGGCGGCGCGCCTTCCTTTACCATCCATTTAAACCCGAGCGCTGGTGATAGTGACGCAAACTTTGTTACAAATGCAAAGGCAGGGCGTTTAGACTATGCTTACACCAAGAACATTGCGGATGTAAAGGCGTTAGAGGGAACGCCGGGTTTGACCATTGATACAGTAAATGTGCGTTACACCCGTTTGTTATACTTAAATAAGTTTAATAAGGAAGATGGCTCACCGGCTCCTCTGGCTGATGAGCGTGTACGTCAGGCAATTGCTTATGCCCTGGATATGGATGCCATTTTAGAGGGCATTTTTGAGGGAGCGGCCCTTCCTGCCAACAGCTTAACCCCGGATGGCGCGGATAAGGTTGACGGACTGAATGATTATTCGTATGATCCGGAGAAGGCCAGAACCCTTTTGGCAGAAGCAAACTGGGATCCCAACACAGAATTAGATGTGGTTTACTACTATACGGATCAGATGACTCAGGATTTAATGGCAATTATCCAGCAGTATTTGTCAGAAGTAGGGATCAAGATCAACGCCCATTTGGTGGAAGGAGACTTGGCTACCATTCTTTGGAAAGCACCAGAGGATCCGGTAAACGGGCCAAGCGCTGTAACCTGGGATATGTGTTACGCTGCCAATGCCGCCCTTTCACTTCACGAGTACTATGACCGCTATGCCACCGGTTACTCCATCAACTCCCATACGCCAAGTGATCCAAAGCTGGATGAGCTGATTGCCGCAACCAATGCGTCAGTAGACGCGGAAGTTCAGAAGAAGGCTTTCTTCGAACTTCAGAAATATGAAAATGAAACATTATTTGAACTTCCTCTGTACTACCAGCCTATCTTCCTGCTTCACAGTGATAAGATCGAGTCTGGAATAGACAGGATTGGAAATCCTCAGTTTAACTATAACTGGGATATCCAGAATTGGAAGATTAAATAAGGCAGTTTGGAACCGACCTGCATAGCCCTTAGTGTACCGCCGGATAAAAAATCTGGCACATACCCCTCCTTTCTGAAGGCAGGAAGGGGGGAGGGCAAAGGCAGCAACAGGAGGCGCCCCAAAACCCGTAATCACAAGCAGGATAGTTGAGAAATGGAGTTTTGAGGCGCTTTTTCGTGATTAAGGGGTGAAAGAATGGCAAAATACACAGTAAAAAAATTATTGGGGATCATTCCCATGCTTTTGATTATTACCTTTATTATTTACTGGCTATTGGATTTGACGCCAGGGGATCCGATTTCTTACTTAATGGATCCAGAAGCGCTTGCTCGTTTAAGTGAAAGCCAGGTGGCGGCTTTAAGGGCACAGTACGGTTTGGATGATCCATTCTTTATCCGGTATTTTAAGTGGCTGGGAAGGCTTCTTCAGGGGGATTTTGGGTTCAGCTCTTCCAGCGGGGTTCCGGTGATTCAAATTATGGCAGAGCGGCTTCCGGCTACGTTAGAGCTTGCGGTAGCAGCCCTTTGCATTTCTACATTCCTGGGCAGCGTATTAGGTGTCTTAGGGGCGATCAATAAAGGCAGCATCGGTGATAATGTGCTGACAGTAGCCGGCATGATCGGTGTTTCGATTCCTCAATTCTTCTTTGGCGTTTGTGCAATCTTGATTTTCGCGTTAAACCTAGGCTGGCTTCCAGTTGGAGGACGGACGGATCCGGAGGTAGTAAATTTTGCAGGCCGGATCAAGTATATGATAATGCCTGCCCTGGTATTGGGGATTTCTATGACGGCAGGCGTAATGCGGTACGCAAGAAGCAGTATGCTAGATACCATGAATAAAGACTACATAAAGACGGCAAGAAGCAAAGGCCTGCCAGAGTGGCGGGTAAACTTAGTCCACGGCTTTCGGGTATCCTTAACTCCGGTAATCGTTCTGGTAGGCTTCCGCCTTCCCACATTAATTGCAGGTTCCGTGGTAATTGAAACCGTATTCCAGTGGCCGGGGATCGGGAGTGCTTTTAATACGGCGGTTCGTTCCCAGAATTATAACCTGGTTATGATGTTGGCGCTGCTGTTTGTATTTATGACCTTGTTTGCGAGTACCCTGGTTGATATCCTGACAGCGGCCTTAGATCCGCGTGTTAAGCTGAACGGTTAAGGAGGGAATGAGATGAGTGCAAATGGTAAGCATGCAAGACTGAACCGGAAGTTTGATCAGATCCGGCAGATGGAGGAGTCTGGCGAACTGAAGAACAAAAAATCCGGCAACCGTGCTTTGCGGAAGCTTTTGAATAACCGGCTGGCTATTATCGGCGGCGTAATTTTCCTGTTGATTCTGTTAGCCTGCGTCTTTGCGCCTCTTTTAACCTCCTATTCACCAAAGACTGTGGATATGAAGTCTATTTTGAAAGCGCCTTCATCCGCCCATCTGTTTGGAACGGACAAGATCGGAAGAGATGTATTTGCCCGGGTTCTTTACGGCGGCAGGATGTCCATTGCCATCGGCTTTGGAAGCGCGTTAGGGTGCGCTGCCATCGGTGTGTTGATTGGATGTTACAGCGCTTACCGGGGAGGCTGGTTTGACAGCCTGATGGTTCGGGTTTCTGAGGTATTTATGTCGGTTCCCCAGTTGATTCTGGTGATGATGCTGGTGGCAATCTTAGGGCAGAGTGCAAAAAATATTGTGATTATCTTCATTATCTGTGGCTGGGGATCTTGTTTCCGTATGGCCCGTTCCCAGGTACTGTCAATCCGTGAGGAGGAATATGTCCAGTCATTAAAGGTATTTGGTTTAAATCCCTTTGTAATCTGTTATAAGCATATCCTTCCGAACGCGTTAAGCCCCATTATCGTAAACGTTACCTTAAGTACGGCAATGTTTATCCTGGAAGAAGCCGCATTAAGCTTTTTGGGGCTGGGGGTTCCCCTGGAAGTTCCTACCTGGGGAAATATCCTGAACGCGGCACAGGATATGTACACGCTGCAGAATAACTGGTGGATGTGGCTTCCGACCGGTATTGTGGTTTCCCTGTTTGTTATGAGCATTAACTTTATGGGCGACGGAATCCGGGATACCACTGACCCCACTCAGCAGGGCTAGGAGGATGAAGATGAGCGATAATGTAGTAATTTCCGTAAAAAATTTAAAGACGTATTTTTATACCAACGAGCGCTGCAACCGTGCCATTAATGGTGTGTCCATGGATATTAAAAGCGGCAAAACCTTATGTATCGTAGGAGAGTCGGGCTGTGGAAAAAGCGTAACGGCCACTTCCATCATGCAGCTTCTGCCCAAGCTTTCCCGGATTGAAGAAGGGGAGATCATCTACCACAGCGGCGACGAGCGGGGCGACATCCGGATCCATGAGCTAGAGCGGAGCAGCAGAGAGATGCGTGCCTTAAGGGGCCGGGATATCGCTATGATTTTCCAGGATCCCATGACAGCCTTAAACCCGGTGTACACCATCGGCTGGCAGATTAGCGAGATGATACGATCCCACGACAAGAAGGTGACGAAGGCGGAGGCCAGGGAACGTGCCTTAAAGCTTCTTACCGATATGGGTATTCCCAATCCCCAAAAGCGGATTGACCAGTATCCGCACGAGTTTTCCGGCGGCATGCGCCAGAGAGCCATGATTGCCATGGCCATGAGCTGCAACCCTAAGGTGCTGATTGCCGATGAACCGACTACGGCCTTAGACGTTACCATCCAGGCCCAGATCTTTGAGCTGATGGATCATTTAAAGAAGAATTATAATACGGCCATTATGATGATCACCCATGATATGGGCGTGGTATGCGAGCTGGCGGACGACGTGGCCGTTATGTATATGGGGAATATCATCGAGAGCGGAACGGCGGAAGAGGTGCTGGATCACCCCACACATCCGTATACGAAGGCGTTGTTAAAGTCCATCCCAATCCTTGGAAAAGGCGCTGACCAGGACATTAACCCCATCAAAGGCTCAACCCCCGATCCCTATAACCGGCCTCCGGGCTGCCAGTTTGAGCCTCGGTGCGATTACGCCTGTGAGGAATGCAGGAAGCAAATGCCAGGGGAAACGATGCTTGGGGGCACCCATATGGTGCGGTGCGCTAGATATCAGGAGGTGATGAAGGATGGCAAATAATGCGAACGCAAAGGAACCCTTATTGACCATAAAGGGTCTGAAGACGTATTTTCCGGTAAAGGGCGGCTTTATGGGGAAGACCAAAAGCTATGTGCAGGCAGTAAACGATATTAACCTGACCATCTATAAAGGGGAAACCTTGGGGCTTGTAGGGGAATCCGGATGTGGGAAAACCACCCTGGGAAAAACCATTCTCCAGCTTTATAAGCCTACAGAAGGGGAGATGGTTTATGAGTTTGCCGACGGGCCAAAGCATTTAGAGAAGTTAAGCGGCAACGATATGGACGAGGCCAGGAAGAAAATCCAAATTGTATTCCAGGATCCCCAGTCCTCCCTAAACCCAGCCTTCACCATTTTCCAGTCTTTGTCAGACCCGCTGAAAAAGTTCGGGGTAAAAACCAAGGAGGAGCGGCGGAAAATTATCGGGGATCTGCTGGAGGCCGTAAACATGCGGCGGGAATACATGGATCGGTATCCCCATGAGTTTTCCGGCGGCCAGCGTCAGAGAATCGGCATCGCCAGGGCGTTGTGCATTAACCCGGAACTGGTAATCTGCGATGAGGCAGTTAGCGCGCTGGACGTTTCTATCCAGGCTCAGGTGCTGAACCTATTAAAACAGTTAAAAGAAGAGCGGCAGCTTACCTACATTTTTATCACTCATGACTTAAGCGTGGTGGAATACATCAGCGATCGGATCGCTGTGATGTATTTGGGAAGGATTGTGGAGCTGGCAGATGCGGACGAGCTTTACCATCATACGGTGCATCCGTACACCCAGGCTTTGCTATCCGCAATCCCGGTGGCAGATATTCATCACCAGAAGAACCGAATCCTTCTGGAAGGAGATGTGCCTTCCCCCATGAACCCGCCAAGCGGCTGCCATTTCCACGGGCGCTGCAAGCAGTGTAAAGAAATCTGTAAAACAGAGAAGCCAGAGTTAAAGAAATATGAGATCAACGGGCGGGATCACCATATCGCCTGCCATTTTGCGGAAGAGAACATTAAGAACATCTGCGAGAAGGAGCAGTAAGCTGGCGGATACAAACAGCCTGGCAGATCAAACCGCCGGCAGATCCGAAATCCTAGTTTCGGGTTTTGGAATGGGGTCTGGTAAAAGTGCGGGCAGGCAGGAGTAAATAGTGAAACAGGAATGAATGTTCCAATATAAGCAACCAGCTTCCGAAATCATACGGGCAGAAAGGGGCACTAAAATGTTAGAAGGAACTGTGGAAGCGGACGTACTGGTAGTGGGGGCCGGTCTGGCAGGGGTTACCGCCGCCATCTGGGCAGCCAGAAGCAAAGCCAAAGTTTTGCTGGCAAGCAGCGGCCCCATCTTTTCCGGTTCCAGCTTTTACCCGGGAACCTGGGGTCTTGGCCTGGTAGGCCCAGAGAACGAAGGGGATGAGCAGGATTTGACCGAAACCATCCTTAAGGTAGGAGAGGGGATGGCAGATCCGAAGCTGGCCAGGTTCCTGGCCATGGGGATACGAGAAGGGATTTTGGATCTTCAGGAAATGGGGGTTTCCCTGAAGGAAGCCAAAAACAAAAAGGAGAAGGAATTTATCCCCTGCTTTGACCATAAAAACCGGGACTGGCACGGGCTCATCAAGGAAAGCTCGAAACCCGTCTTCCAGAAGGAGTTAAACAAATGCTCTGTTAAAGAACTGCCCTTTACCACCATTACCGACCTTTTTCTGGAGCAAGGGCGAATAACCGGCGCCGGCGCCGTAAGGCAGCTAAAAGCCTTTGATGTGGAAGACAGCGGGAACGGAAGCGGGCATCCGGACTATCAGTTTCTTTCTATCCGCTGCCCCACGGTAATTTTGGCCGGAGGCGGCTTGGGCGGGCTGTTTTCCCGTCGGTTAAATACCGACGATGTGACGGGACTCTCCCAATATCTGGCACTGCAGGCCGGGGCTTATTTAGTCAACCTGGAGTTTATGCAGATGATGCCAGGGTTTCTCACACCAGCCCCAAAAACCATTTATAACGAAAAAGTATTTCGTTTCAGTGAATTTTCCGATCCAGAAACGGGGCGTTCCGTTTTCGAGGATTGGGATGAGAAGGAGCTTAGGGAGCAGATGGAGATCCGCTCCACCCACGGCCCCTTTACCTGCCGCCTTGGTTCCGGCCAGATTGATATCCGGCTGTTTCTTAAGGAGAGATGGCATTCCAAGGGCATCTGTTTGACCTACCAAAAGGAGTTAAAGGAACACCAGCCGGAGTTTATCAGGACGTATTTCCAGTGGCTCTTGGAGGAAAAAGGCCTGACAATCGACGATCCGGTACGGATTGGCATATTTGCGCACGCTTCCAACGGAGGGATCCAGATTGACTGTGAGGGAAGCAGCGGTGTGCCGGGGCTGTATGCCTGCGGGGAATGTACTGGAGGAATGCATGGCGCGGACCGGCTGGGGGGCCTGTCTACCGCTAACGGCCTGGTATTTGGAAAAGCGGCAGGGATCCATGGGGCGGCCTGGAGCCGGAAGGCAAAGGAAGGCGCTGGTTTTGCCGGCGGAAAGGGTGCGGATACTAGGCGCGCTTCTTGGGGAACCACCTGGATTCCAGGAGCAGGAAAGCTTTTAGAGGATCTGCGGCAGGTAAATACTAGGGCGGCTATGGTGGTCCGCTGTGAAAAGGAGCTTGCCTGGGCATTGGGCCAGGTGGAAGAAATCAGGAAGGAAGCCAAACAATGCCGGGTAAGCTATCAAACTGCAGAGGAATTTGAGTCTGCTGTGCCAGACGCAGGAAAACAGTATATTTGCGGGAAGCAGTTGGAAGGAGCGCTGGAATTATCAGAGGCCATGCTGAGTGCCATAAGGCAGCGCAGGGAGAGCAGAGGCTCCCATTACCGGGAAGATTATCCGAAAAAAGAGGAGAAACAAGGATGCCCGATCCGGGTGAGGAAACAGGATGGAAGATTGCAGGCAGCACAAGGCTTCCACGAAACGGAGCAATGCTGAAAAAGAAGCGTTTGCAATCATTGATTATAGCCCTTTTGGGCGGAAAAGGATGGGATTGAGATGAAAGATATAACAAAATATCAGGGAATTATTCCGGCATTTTATGCCTGTTACGATGAGAATGGTAAGGTAAGCAGCGAGCGCACAAAAGCATTGACAAAACACCTTTTAGGCAAAGGCGTAAAGGGGTTATACGTGGGCGGCTCGTCCGGTGAATGTATTTATCAGAGTGTACAGGAGAGGAAAGAGATTTTAGAGGGTGTAATGGAAGCGGCGGAAGGAAAGCTGACAGTTATTGCTCATGTGGCCTGCAACAATACAGCGGATAGCTGTGAACTTGCGGCTCATGCGGAAAGCCTTGGGGTAGACGCTATCGCTTCGATCCCGCCGATATATTTCCATTTGCCGGAGTACGGCATTGCCCGGTATTGGAATGATATTTCAGCAGCAGCTCCTAATACCGATTTTGTAATTTACAATATTCCCCAGTTAGCAGGCGTAGCATTGACCATGCCTCTGTTTAAAGAAATGCTGAAAAATCCAAGAGTAGTGGCGGTAAAGAATAGTTCTATGCCAGTACAAGACATTCAGATGTTTAAGGCAGAAGGAGGAGAAGGGTTCGTGGTATTTAACGGGCCGGATGAGCAGTTAATTTCCGGTCTGGCTATGGGCGCTGACGGCGGAATCGGCGGAACGTATGGGGTAATGCCGGAGCTGTATGTGAAGCTGTTTGACCTGTGCAAGGCAGGAAACTACGAAGCGGCCAGGAAGATTCAGAATGACGCCGACACAATCATTTATGCCATGTGCGCCTGCAAGGGCAATCTGTACGCAGTGATGAAAGAAATCATTAAGATCCGGGAAGGCCTGGACATCGGCAGCGTAAGAAAGCCTCTGCCAGCATTGGTTTCTGAGGATATGGAGCAGGTTAAGAAGTGCGCGGCAATGATCGATCAGGCCATAAAAGCGTGCTAATACGCCGGAAAATGGATTTGTAAAAAATATACAAAATATAAAAAAGAAGCTTGCGAAAAATATCGAAAATATGGACAGCAAGCTTCTTTTTGCGATTAAAAATAAGAAAACTGCTTAATAAAATGTAAAAAAGAAATTTTTTTTACAACAAATTGACAAAAAGAAAAATCTGTGCTATAGTAGCATTAACCAGTAAAAATAAGTGAAACAAAACGGAAAAGGAGGACATTTTTATGAAAAAAATGGTTTCATTAGGCCTGGTTATGGCAGTGACAGCTTCCGCCCTGGCAGGGTGTGGAGGCGGAGGCGGCAACACCCCAGCGGATACCACTGCCGCTACAACAGCGGCTGCTGATTCAAACGACGCAGGCCAGACGGAGGCAGGCGCAAAGGAAGATCAGGCAGAAGCAAATACTCCGGATGGCGGAGCAGTTGAGATTACCTGGTGGGCATTCCCCACCTTTGCCCAGGACGGAGATAACCCAGCCGGTACGTATGAGCAGGAGATTATCGATGCCTTCCAGAGCAAGAATCCGGATATTACAGTAAAGCTGGAAACCATTGACTTTACTTCCGGGCCGGAGAAGATCACCGCGGCCATTGAAGCCGGAACCGTATGCGATGTGCTGTTTGACGCGCCCGGGCGGATTATTTCTTATGCGCAGAATGGAAAGCTGGTGGCCTTGGATGATATGTTCACAGACGATTTTGTAAAAGATGTGGATAACGAAGCGCTGCTAAACTCCTGCAAATCCGGCGACAGCTATTATATGTATCCCATCAGCACGGCGGCTTTTTGCATGGCAGTGAGCAAAAACGCCCTGGAAGACGCTGGCGCTATGGACTGTATTAACCAGGAAGGTGACAGAACCTGGACTACGGAACAGTTTGAAGAGATGATGGGCAAATTATACGATAAAGGATACATGGGCGCAACCGTTTACTGCTCCGGGCAGGGCGGCGATCAAGGGATCCGGGCGTTTGTAACCAACCTTTACAACAGCTCCGTAACCGACGACGCGGTTACCACTTACACCATTAATGATGAGGGCGGCGTAAAAGCCATGACCAAGATTAAAGAGTGGGTAGATAAAGGCTGGATGTTAAACGGTTCCGCCTACAACGGCGGCGAGGATGTGGATCAGTTTGTGGCAGGCAATACCGCTTTTACCACGCTTTGGTCACCAGGCCTGGCAAGCCAGAGAGCGGAAACGTTAGAAGAGAATGGCATTGAAGTGATTGCCCTTCCCTTCCCCTCTGAGGATGGCGTTCCGGCACTGGAATATTTGGTAAACGGTTTCTGCGTATTTGATAACGGCGACGATGCAAAAGCGGAAGCTTCCAAAAAGTTTATTGATTTTATCTGCAATGATGAGGAGTGGGGGCCAAAGGATGTGGTAAAAACCAGTGTATTCCCGGTTCGCCAGTCTATGGGTAATTTATATCCTGGCAATGAAGAGATGGGCTTTTATGCATCCCTAACCAAGTATTATTCTCCTTATTATAATACCATCCCCGGTTTTGCAGAGATGAGAACATATTGGTTCCCCATGCTGCAGGCTGTGCTGAATGGCGATTCCGAACCCCAGGCGGCCTTGGATGACTTTGTGGCAAAGGCAAACCAATCCATTGAAAATGCCAAGTAAACCTTCATGCGCCCAGATGCGGACGCACCACCACCCATGAAAATCCAGCGGGCACACTTGGCATCCCTGAATGCATGCCGCCTATTCGGCGGCGGATTTTCAAAGTAAGAGCGCAGGCGTTTTGCCAGGTTCCTAAAGGATACCGTGTTCCAATTCGTTTGGGCAGCTCCCCATATTACCGTTTGTAGTATGGGGAGAATGTTCCCGTCAGTCAGATACCATTTGCGGAAATGAATGGAGGTTTGTGATGAAGCCGAAAAAAATTAATAAAATCCGGATGCGGGAAACCCTGGTTTCTTATGCGTTCCTGGCACCGGCATTATTGTTCTTTGTTGTATTCGTTCTGGTTCCCATGGGAATGGGAGTCGTTACCAGCTTTTTCCGCTATAATATGAAGGGGATATCATTCACTGGCTTATCCAATTATATTACCATGTTCCAGGATGAGGTTTGGCAGAAATCCCTGGTGAATACGTTGCTTCTGGTAGTGGGATCGGTGCCGCTGACCGTGCTGTTCTCTTTGTTCGTTGCGGCTCTTACCTATGAGAAAAATCCCATTGCCCGCTCCTTTTTCCGCTGTGTGTTTTTCCTTCCGGTAGTAACGGGAACCGTTGCGGTAACCGTAGTGTGGAAGTGGATCTATGATCCCTTAAACGGTATTTTAAACTGGATGTTGAAATCAGCCAATTTAATTGAGCGGAATATTATGTGGACCGGAGATAAGAAATACGCGTTATGGGCAATCCTGATTATCTTAATTACCACCAGCGTGGGCCAGCCGATTATCTTGTATATTGCGTCTTTGGGAAATGTTCCGAAAGACTATGTGGAGGCGGCCCAGGTGGACGGAGCCAATGATCTTCAGGTATTCTGGAAAATTAAATGGCCCAGCCTTTTGCCTACTACCCTTTATATTGTGGTAATTACTACCATTAATTCATTCCAGTGTTTCTCTTTAATTCAGCTCTTAACTTCCGGCGGTCCCAATTACCGAACCACAACAATCATGTATTATCTGTATGAAACAGCTTTCAAACGGTTTGAATACGGATATGCCAATGCCATGGGTGTGATCTTAGCCCTAATTATCGGTGTGATCAGCTTTATCCAATTTAAGGCATTGGGCAGCGATGTTGAGTACTAGAAGGGAGGAAGACAATGAAAAAGAAAACAAAGCCAATCGATATGGTAGGTATGCTATTTCTTCTGGTGCTGAGCGTAATCTTTATTTTTCCGTTTTACTGGATTTTAACCGGTGCGTTTAAATCACAAAAAGTTACAGTAAAGCTTCCGCCGGAATGGTGGCCTTTGGAGCCTACCATGGAGAATTTCCAAAAGCTGTTTCAGAACCCGGCTCTGCAGTGGCTCTATAATAGTGTATTTATCGCAGGTCTGACGCTGCTGATTGTCTGTCTGACCGCGGCCATGGCAGGTTATGTACTGGCCAAAAAACGGTTTTATGGCGATAAGCTGTTATTTAGCGTTTTTGTTTTTGCCATGGCTCTGCCTAAACAGGTAATCCTGGTTCCTTTAATGAAGCTGGTTTCCTTTATGGGAATCCATGATACTTCCTGGGCCATCATTCTTCCTCTGTGCGGCTGGCCCTTTGGAATCTTTTTGATGAAGCAGTTCAGCGAAAATGTGCCAACAGAGCTTTTGGAGGCAGCAAAGATAGATGGAAGCGGTGAGATCCTTACCTTTTCCAATATTGTTCTTCCCATTGTCAAGCCAGGGATTGGGGCTCTTGCGATTTTTACTTTTATTAATACCTGGAACGATTATTTTATGCAGTTGGTTATGTTAAACAGCCGGACCAGGTTAACCATTTCACTGGGAGTGGCAACCCTTCAGCAGGAGTTTTCCACTAACTACGGGGTGATTATGGCCGGTGCTGCTTTGGCAGCCGTGCCGATTGTAACTGTATTCTTGTTGTTCCAGAATTATTTTACTCAGGGAATTACCATGGGGGCGGTAAAGGGATAACGAACGCAACATATAACATGTAATAGAAATAGGCTGTCCGGAAACGGTTATCTTTTAATGTACCAAAATAACCGTTTCCAGGCAGCCTTTCATTTATGGTGGCACCCCGGCGGGGCATGAATTCAGGGATGCCAAGTGCGCCCGCCGGACTTTCATGGGTGGTGGTGCGTCCGCAGCCGGGCGCATGAAGGTTTACTTTGAAAATCCGCCGCCGAATAGGCGGCATGAATTCAGGGATGCCAAGTGCGCCCGCCGGACTTTCATGGGTGGTGGTGCGTCCACATCCGGGCGCATGAAGGTTTACCGATCTTCCATCGCGTGAACCAGTTGGACAATCAGTTCGTGGGTAGGGGCCGGAACGCCGCATTTTTTAGAGGCGCGAACCACAGAGCCGCTGATGGTATTTACTTCCGTTTTGCGCCCGGCTTTTAAATCGGCGCATATGGATGTGATTCCTTCCGGAGAATTGACAGAAGTCAGCCGCACCTTTTCCGTGATTTCCGCCTCATCTGCCGTAAGGCCCAGGCCGTGCGCCACTGCCACCGCTTCCTGAATCAGTTTCTTTGTGATGGCCCAGGCGTGTTCATTCCCGGCGATAAAGCCCATAGGAACCTGAAGCACACCAGTAAGGGCGCTTAAGGAAACGTTAGTAAACAGTTTGTTCCAGATAAGCTGTTGGATATTATCATGGATATGGCCGTGGAAACCGCAGGAATCCAGGGTTTCTTTTAACTTGGGAAGGAAGCCGTCTGTATCCGGAACCAGCATTCCGATATTAGTATTGCCCACACCGCCTCTGCGTACATGGCCCGGAGCTAGAACAGCGCCGTTATCTTCTGTGGTTCCGATAATAATCCGGTCTTCTGATACAAACTCCCCTAAAATATCCTCATGGCCGGATCCGTTTTGTAAGGTCATTAAGTAAGTATCTGGGCCAATGATGCCTTTGTTTGCGTTTAAGGCAGCCTGGGAATACAAAGCTTTTACAAATAAAATAATCAGGTCAACTGGTTCCACCTCTTTTGTGGAGGTAACCGCAAAGGGGTGGTAAACCGTGTCCTGGCCATTTTCTTGGATGGTTAAGCCATTCTGGTTGATCTGATCGATAACTGCCTGGTTGGTATCGATCAGGTATACATCATTATGCAGAGATAAATGCCCGCCGTAGATGGAACCCATGGCTCCGGCGCCAATCACCGCGATTCTCATAAAATATCCCTCCTAAATTAGAAATCGAGCGCTTGGAGGCGCTCCAATACACCCATTTTGCCCTGTAGCAATTACATCTCCCGGATTTTAAAGAAACCCCCTTTTATTCATGGTGGCGCCCCAGCGGGGCATGGGGGTTGCTTTGAAAGTTCAGCACCGAATAGGCGGCATGCATTCAGGGATACCAAATGCGCCCGCCGGACTTTCATGATTGGTAGTGCGTCCGCCGGACTTTCATGGGTGGTGGTGCGTCCGCATCCGGGCGCATGATGGCTTACTTGCAAGGTTCAATAGAACATCTAAGAAAAAACTTCCGATGGCAAAGGGCGCTGAAACGTTTTGGAAATTCCACAATAGAATCCGTAAAACGGTAGGATGCTGGTATTCTATTGTGGATGAATCCGTTGTTTTGTGCTGGCTTTGCTTTGTGTGAGCCTGCGTGGTTCAACAGGAATGGTGCTAAATTATGAGAATTCAGCCAGTCCTTCAATGGCGTACGCGCGGATGGGGCAGGAATCCAGTCCCTTAATTGGAAGAGGAGAGTAAGACATAAAGAATACATCGCTCTTTAACTCTTCTAAGTTTTGCAGTACTTCCAGGAATACAATATTCTCAGCCATTAAAATGTCATGGAAAGGCTTTACGTCTTCGTTGCTGTTCTCAATGGAAACGCCATCGCCGAAGCCTACACATTTTACTTTGTGATCACGGAACCACTCAGCGCTTTCCTTTCCTACCAGAAGACGTTTATCTTCATCGGTATTGGTCTTAGAAGTAAAAGGAGGAATCTTATAGGAAGAGTCAATAATTACAATATCCCCATCCTGAATTTTACCGGCAGTAGCACGATCTAAATCCGCGGCGGTAATATGGGTGCGGGGAGCTACAGTATCCTTAAAATCAACGTAAATTGCCCGTCCAAGGAAGGTAGTTAATGGAAGATCGGCTACACTTGGCCAGTTGTCGTCATGATGGTAAGGACACTCGCAGTGGGTTCCTAAGTGGCTGGTTAAATCCATAATGGTGTGGAAATCCGGAATCGGGCCTCCGGTGTTGAAGCGGGTCAGATGGCAGCGCCTGGACTCAGTTGCCGGATCCAAAACCTTGGTTAAATCAACTACTCTTAAGTTTCCTAACTGAAATACGCTCATTGAAAATACCTCCTGCTTGTTTGTAAATTTTTATTTTTTTATCTGCTGAGTGTATTATACAGTATACCGGTATACTGGTCAAGTGTTTTTTTATTGACGGGGAGTAAATTTTACGATATGATGGTAGCAGGCTGAAACCGCTGTGAGTTTTCGGGTGCAGCCAGCCGATCGCAAAAGGCAAAGGATGGTGGCCGAATTCGCTCAAATACATGTTGATGATAGAAAATTGGGAATGGTTCTCTAAAGGGCCAGGCTGCTTTGGCCAGTCCCCTCATAGCGGGAGAACATTTCGCAAACGCCTAAAACTCCGATGAAATCGAAAGGAGGCCGTATATGGAAAGTCAAAGCCCATTGCAAATACAGGCATACGACTATTTAAAAGAAATGATTTTGTCCGGAAAACTGGAGCCGGATGTGCTGTATTCAGAAACAAGAATGTCAGCTCAGATTGGCATTTCAAGAACGCCTATGAGGGAAGCGCTCCGATGCTTAAGCCAGGATGGGTATATTACCGTGGTTCCAAGCAAAGGATTTATGCTGCGCAGCTTAAATGAGCGGGATATGGAAGAATCGATCCAGATCCGGTGCGCCATAGAAGGATTCTGCGTGCAGGTGATTGCGGCGGAAGCTGAAACGAAGAAGGGCCAGAAGCTGTTAGGAGAACTGGAAAAGCTGTTAGAGAAGCAGGAAAAGGTGCTGCGGTTAAAGCAAGGCCCCTGTATGGAGAATATAAAAAGCGGCACTTGGAGCCAGAAAGCGTTCAACCAGTTTATGGAATATGACCACCAGTTCCATTGGATGCTGATTAATTATATCGGGAACCGGGAGTTTTTGCAGACATTCCAAAGGCTGATGTATTTGATTCATCTGACCACAGCAAAGGCGCTTTCTGTGCCGGGCCGGACAGAGGACACGATGAAGGAACATAAATTGTTTTATTCCTATCTAAAGGATGGGGATGGGGATGGGGCATATAAGTTGATGATGGTGCATCTGATGATGCCGCTGGCCATGCATTTGACTGGGAAATAGAAAAGGAAACTTACTTGTTTACTTTGAAAATCCGCCGCCGAATAGGCGGCATAAATTCAGGGATGCCAAGTGCGCCCGCCGGACTTTCATGATTGGTGGTGCGTTCGCAGCCGGGCGCATGAAGGTTTGTTTCACATACGCGGTACGGTTTATCTTAACAGAGAAGATAAGAAAATATTGTGCCAAGCAGAGCGGGCGCGCCTTGCGCAAATGTAGTGTGTGTGCTCATATGTGTGATGCATGGTTGCCTTTAAAAGGCATGATATGAAAAAGGAATGCGATGAAATCAAATAAAATAAAATAAAACCGCCGCTTTGGATGGACAAATCCCAGCTCAAAGTAGCGGTTTTTTATGCTTTCGCGCATTTTCCAAAGAAACCATGGCCACCTGTTTCGCTTATAGTAGCGCCACAGAAAAAACGTGAGGGAAGTTACCCAAGGGAGGCAGGTGCCAACGATTGTGGATTCGCAGAGAACGAAAATGTGTTAGCCGTTACCTGGCAGGCATGCGTCCATGGGAACTTTGATTACAATTTTCCGGATAGGGGCAGGACTCGGGCCTGTCTGGATAGCAGGGATATGCACATCCCAGGGGAAATATACCGCATAAGTCCCTGCCGTCATCTCAATTGTGCCTTCCGGGGCATCAGGGGCGTTTTTATAGAACAGAATATCCCGAGGGGTATCCAGCAGATCTTCATCCACTTGCCCAGTGCCGTCGTCGCTGTAGTAGCCTGCCCGCTCTGGCCCTCCGGCAGCTAAAAACTGGACGTCAATATTTTTTCTGTGAATTTCCGGGCGAAGGGTGTTTCTGGGGGCTGTGGTTAAGTCCAGCACTTGAAGGATAACCGGGACGCCGTCCAGTTCCAGTTCAAATTTCCCTGGCTCATGATTTGCCAGATCGGAAGTTTTCAAAAAACGGATTGCGCTTTGCAAGGCCTTTGGAAGAACAGAAATTTGCTGTTCAAACATAGAATTGGTTACATTTCCGTAAAACATATAGATTCCTCCTTGTGATGTGATCTTACTTTGAAAATCCACCGCCGAATAAGCGGTCCAAGTTCAGGGATGCCAAATGCGCCCGCCAGATTTTCATGATTGGTGGAGCGCCAGCAGCCGGGCGCATGAAGGCTTAAGAAAGGACATACACATACGCCTTCTTAAGAGTATGATGTAATGGTGCTTACAGCGGTTACTGCATGGCAGTTAACCCGCCGTCCACATATAAAATCTGCCCATTTACAAATGAGGCCGCGTCGCTGCACAGGTAAAGGGCAGCGGAAGCAATGTCCTCTTCTTTTCCAATCCGGCCTAGGGGGATCCGGTTAGTAAGCGTTTCATAAAATACCGGATCATCTAACTGGAAGGAGTTGATGGGGGTGCGGACAAAGGTAGGGGCGATGGCATTGCAGGTAATCTGGTATTTACCCCATTCGCACGCAAGCTGCCGGGTATACATATTAACGGCCCCTTTGCTGGCACAGTAGGCAATATAGTTTTCGGTAGTTCCAATCAGGCTTTTTACAGAAGATAAGTTTAATATGCGGCCATAGCGTTTGGGAATCAGGAAACGCTTTCCTGCTTCTCTTGTTACGGTGTGAAGGCCGTTCAGATTCAGATCCATAACCTGGGAAAAGGTTTCGTCATCATAGTCTTCCGCATGGATAAGGCGGTTAATTCCGGCACTGTTAACCAGGATATCCAGTGTGCCGAAGGTATCTTCAATGGCATCCAGCATGTCCGATACCTTTCTGGGATTCGTAAGATCGCATGACAGAGAAAGGAAAGGGCGATTTAAGGATTCTGCCAGCTTTTTTAGAGCTGCCGCTTTTTCTGGATGGCCGCCGCACACAGCGACTCCGGCGCCGTTTAACAGAAACGCGTTGGCAATGGCGCTTCCCAAACCGCCAGTTCCTCCAGTAACCAGGGCAAATTTTCCTTTCAGGGAAAAAAGAGTTTGATATTGATTCATAGGCCGCTCCTTTTTTCCTTAATTCTATCACGATTTGTAAAAAAGGCAATAAGAAACCGAAAAATATAAGATACATTTTGTGAAATTGGTGAAAAATAGTTGCGTGAGAATGAAAAATATGGTATTTTGGATATAGCACACTTGTTTTACCAAGAGATTACGCAGGTTCAAATTCAGGACGTACCCTCCAGAATGAATGCTCAAGCATGTGTTAAGCCTTGCGGCAAATGAAGGCTGGAGCCTGTGTATCTCAATAGCACAAGGAGGAAGGAATTATGTTTTTTTCTAATATTAAAATTGCTGAGAAGTATAACTATTTGGAAGAAAAGTTTTGCTGTGCCTATAAGTGGCTGGCAGAAACGGATATTACATCCCTTTCAGCAGGAAGCTACCCTATCATGGGGGATAAGGTAGTGGCAAATGTACAGGAGTACACCACGATCCTGCCAGGAGATGGTTCCTTTGAAACACATGAGAAGTATTTTGATATTCAATACATGGTTTCCGGAAAAGAACAGTTTGGCGTATGCAAACGGGATGGCCTTATTGTAAAATCAAAGGATGAAGCCAATGATTTGATTTTTTATGAGGAACCAGAACTTAGCGGCACCGTGCTTTTGGAAGAGGGGGATTTGATTGTGGTTGCCCCGGAAGACGCCCATAAGCCACGCTGCCAGGCGGGCGGCCCTTGCGCGGTAAAAAAAGTGGTTGTAAAAGTCGCGCTGTAGGAGCGGCGGAAAATAAGCCATACATTTAAAAATCTTTTGTGCCATATACCCGGTGCCATTCTTTGGTATCGGGTGTTTTTTCGGTCAGGCACTGGTTTTGCCGCAGGAATTTTACAAGTTCATAGCAACTGATCCAAATTTCGTTATTTCCTTCCTTTTGGGATTCGTCAAAGATAAGCTGAAGGCCAAAGTGGAGATGGGATTCATCAATGTTATTAGTATTTTCTGTTCGGCTGTACCCGGTTCGGCCCATGTAGCCAATCACATCTCCGGCCTGAACCTGGGAGCCCACTTCCAGGCCAGACTGGTAGGGATAGTTTTTCCGCAGATGGGCGTAATAGTAATACCGCTTTTGATCAAAGGACCGGATACCGATGCGCCAGCCGCCATACTGGTTCCAACCAAGCGCTTCCACTGTGCCGGATTCTACGGCAATGATGGGAGTTCCAACCTGCCCCATCATATCATGCCCAAGATGCTGCCGCTTAAAGCCATAACTTCTGGCCGTTCCGAAATCGTCAAAATCGGAATACGGAAATCCCTGGGCAATTGGGGAGAACGCTTTTAAGCCGTATTTGGTGACCCAGACCGTTTCAGAATCGTCGTCCGGAGCTGCGGTCCGGTAAGGGCTGTCTTCCGGAAGCAGATCCTTTGGGATTTCAGCCTGGAAGGTTCCCACCATACCCCCTAATACAGCCGTGTAGGCCTCCAGATAATAGTTGTAGTACTTCATATCCTTTGTAATTTCGTCCATAGCCGTTCCGTCAGATAGTTTTTGGGTCAGGGCATCCAAATCAGAAGCTTGATAGCGGGAAAAATCGCCGCCATACTGGGCGCCTAAATAAGCCAGAAGCTCAATCCAGTTAAAATGGAGTTCTGCTTGGCAGGTATCCATATCCAAACGGAAGGCTTTGGTCATGGCTTCGCTGGGGATGGTGAAATCGACCCATTTGATATAGTCTTTTTTGGCGGCAGGTTCTTTTTTTTCCGGCTCATCTGTCCTGGATTTGGTGGCAGGGCCGGTTTCATTGCCCTGTGCAGCGTTTGTTTGCTGTCCGGAAGCAGGCTCCGGTGGCACAATGCCTGAATTTTGAATATCATCAGAAGTTTGGAGCCGATTCCCTCCGGTTTGGCTTAAAAGAGGGTAACGCTCTATATAAGAGGAAAAAAGGGAAATTCCTAAAATCAGCAGAAGCAGGGCTTCCCCATAAAGAAAATACCTGGATGGGCCAGAAGAAGAGGGAGAAGAGAAAAAACGGCGCAGCATATAAGGCTCCTTTCCATAACTAAGATACCGCCGGTCTGGCATTGCGAAATGCCAGGTTTTTCATTTCACAGAAACGTTATTATAAAATGAAAAACGCTCTGCTTGAGCTAGCGCTGGGCATAAGGAAAGAAACAGCAGGGCAGCCGCTACAGGCAGAGGATCATACAGGCAAGATTCTTTTCATTATATGAAGGAGCAGTTTCGGTTTATGCCTAATCCTCACCAATGATCTGGACAATCATAAGATTTGGGAGGCATACAATAATTTCTCCATCCCAGGATTGCTTTCCCTGATGAACACACACCTGATCCGGGCAGGAAGCCTGGCTGCACCAGATTTCTCCGTTGCGGACAATCAGATGGTTGGTTCCGTTTTTCGCGCCCTGAATGGTGATTTCCTGATCGGTAGACAAATCCAAGACTTTAACTAATTTGCCGTCAACAGTTACTTCAGCCCGTATGGCCGGGCCAGAATGGGATATATAGTATCCGATTCCAAGCACAACTGACAGAGCCAGAAGGATTAGGATTAACATGATATCGCGTTTTTTGGCGAAAGCCAGATTGGTTTGCATAAAAGCCTCCTGATAGTAAGTGGTTCCGTAAATGGTTGCCCAAGGAGAAGTATATCAATATTGGGTTAGATTGTAAATAAAATTTTGGGACATTTGAATATTGAATGAATAACATGTTAATAACAGAAATTCCTGTACTGCTGAAAGTCAAGAAATTTGACATTCCTGAATTATGCCGCCTATTCGGCAGCGGGTCTTTTAAAGTCACCCATGCCCCGTCGGGGCGCTGAGATTTTCCGGCAAAAAAGCAGGTGGATTTGACGGACTGTAAGAAATTTATATTAGAATTTCCGGGGAATATTGACAAAAACTATCAGAAAGTTACAATAATACTGGCAAATATACAAAAAAGGGAGGATTATTGTGAAAAACGACAATCAACAATCGAAATTTTACGTGGGGCTTGGAATTATGGTTGTAGCCTCGGCAGCAGTAATCGCATGTTCCGGCCCGATTTATAATGCGTTAAGCAAGGCTGGACGAGTGCAGGGAACGGAATCCATCTATACGCCTGGAACGTATGAGGCTCAGGCTCAGGGCTTTGGCGGTATGGTACAGGCAGTTGTTACGGTGGATGACGCTAACATTACCGATCTGGACATTACAGGGGAAGGGGAAACTCCTGAATTAGGCGGAGCAGCGATTTCAGCTTTAAAAATGGATATATTAAAGAACCAGACTGTGGAAGTTGACAGTGTGTCTGGAGCAACCATTACCAGTGACGCTGTAAAAGAAGCGGTATCCAGCGCGCTGAAAGCGGCAAGGGGCGAGGAGGTAGTGGCTGAGGAAGCCGAAACTCCAGAAGCGCTGGTAGCGGAAGAAGGGACGTTTGTGCCTGGAACGTATACGGCAGAAGTCAGAGGCATGAAAGCCATGACTATTACCACAACGTTTGATCAGGATTCTATTACAGATATTCAGGTAACCCACGAGGAAACGGAAGGGATTGGCGCTCCAGTTGTAGACAGCATGAAGGAAACCATTCTGGAAATCCAGGGCCTGGGAATTGACGCCGTATCCGGCGCAACCCTTACCAGCAATGCCATGATAGACGGCGTGGCAGAGTGCGCAAGGCAGGCAGGGGCAGATGTGGATGCTTTAAAGGCAATCAAGCCGGCTGCCAAGGAAAAGGAAGCAGATCAGGAACTGGAAACGGACGTGCTGGTAATCGGCGCAGGCGGCGCGGGTATGGCAGCGGCTGTTACGGCAAACCAGAATGGCAAAGAAGTAATCGTAATTGAAAAAACTGGCCAGATGGGCGGAAATACCATTATGGCAGGCGGCGCGTTAAATGCGGTAGATGACGGAAGCGAAACCGCTTTGGAAAATAATGACAGCGTAGAACATCACTATACCCAGACATACGAAGGCGGCGATAAGCAGGGAGATCCGGAGCTGGTTCGGATCCTGGTGGAAAACGCTTGGGATGGGGTAGAATGGTTAAAGAGTCTGGGAATGGAATTTTTGCCAGGAACCTTTACAGTAACCGGAGGCATGTGGCAGAGAGCCCATAAGCCGGTTGAACCGGAAGGTGTTGGATTCTTTAAAACGTATCAGGCTTATATCGATGCCCATGAAGGAATTACCATGGTTTACCATACAAAGGCAGAAGAGCTGATTGTAGAGGATGGAACTGTGGTGGGAGTAGTTTGTACCGGGGAAACCGGAAATACCATTACAGTAAAGGCAAGAAATGGCGTAGTATTAGCAACTGGCGGATTTGGACAGAATGTAGAAATGCGTACGGCTGCCAATGAGGAAACCAAGCTGTGGCCAACACTCGATGAATCCATTCCTTCTACCAATACGTCCGCTATTACAGGAGATGGAATTCAGATGGCAGAGGCGGTAGGAGCCCAGTTGGTTCAGATGGGGAATATCCAGCTTCTTCCACTTGGCGATCCAGAAACCGGATCCTTAAGCGGAAATATTGAACATGGGGTAGAATCCCGTATTTTTGTAAACTTAAACGGAGAGCGGTTTGTAAATGAAGGCGGGCGCCGTGACGAGATGACGCTTGGTCTGTTTGCCCAGCCAGAAACTACAATGTTTATTATTATGGACAGTGATGGTTATCCCACAGGAGAAGAATTGAATAATTTCGGTGAAACCATTAACAGCCTGGTGGCGGATGGCCGCGCGTATCAGGCAGATACCCTGGAAGAGCTGGCGGAAAAAATCGGCGTTCCGGCAGAGAATTTAGTTGCTGCTGTTGAGGAGTACAACCGGCATTGCTTAGGCGGGGATTTGGAAGGCCAGGAAGATGAATTTGGCCGTACCCTGTTTACAGACAGCGGAAAGGAAAATGATGGAATTAATGACGCGCCCTATTATGCGGCAGAGCGGGTGCCAACCGTCCATCACACTATGGGCGGCGTAAAGATTAACGCAAATGCCCAGGTAATCAATAAAGACGGAGAAGTGATTCCCAACTTATTTGCGGCAGGCGAGGTGACAGGAGGAATCCACGGAAGCAACCGTTTAGGCGGCAACGCGTTGACGGATACGGTAGTATTCGGGCGGATTGCGGGAGCAAGCGCATCAGAAAGCGAATCCGGCATCGGAAAATAAGACTTAAATTAACGCATAATTGCAAAAATGAAAAGAGCGTCACAGAGGAGCCCTTGGGAAAAGGGATTTTCTGTGGCGCTTGTTACGCTTACTGGCCGTTTTGCCGCAAATGCATAAAGTTTGGTACAAGAAGGAAATCCGGCGCTGGCAGCTTTCCTTTTTCCGTATCCGATGCTATAATATGGTATCATAATGCTGGCTATAAATGGGGGCCGTGTGGTGTCGGAAGCGAATGCGGTCTGTATGTCCACATGCTCCGTGAATCAACGATATAGGAGCGAGTTTAGAAATGACAAATACAGACGCAGATTGAAGCTTATCATACGATAAACAGCATAAAATTACAAGGTGGAGGGTTTTTCGATGAGAGATTTAGATTATTTAACATTGTTATCCAGGGAATATCCCACAGTTCGGCTGGCTTGCAGCGAGATTATTAATCTTCGGGCGATTATGGGTCTTCCAAAAGGGACAGAATATTTTTTCAGTGATCTGCATGGGGAATACGAAGCGTTTGTCCATCTGTTGAAAAGCTCATCCGGTATTATTCGGGAAAAGATTAAGGAAACGTTCGGATATATTATCCCGGAGGAGGAGCAGATCCAGCTTGCCAATTTAGTTTATTACCCAGATCGGGTAATTAATAAGAAGACAGCAGCGGGGAAGAATACGGAAGACTGGCAAAAGGTTACGATATATCGTCTGGTACGGATTTGCAAAGAAGTATCTTCCAAATATACCCGTTCAAAGGTAAGGAAAAAGATGCCTCAGGAGTTTGCCTATGCCATTGATGAGCTGCTCCATGTGGATTATAATGACGAAAACAAAAAAGTATATTACAGTGAAATTATCCAGACGATTTTAGACGTGCAGATTGCGGAGAAGTTTATTATTGCCTTAAGCCGTCTGATACAGAATTTAACCATTGATAATCTGCATATTATTGGCGATATTTTTGACCGCGGCCCCAGGGCGGACATTATTATGAATGAACTGATGCAATTCCATGATGTGGATATCCAATGGGGGAACCACGATATTTCCTGGATGGGAGCGGCTACGGGAAATTTGGCCAGCATCTGTGTGGTGCTCCGTATTGCCATTAGTTACAATAGCTTTGATGTGTTAGAAGACGGCTATGGAATTAATTTACGTCCTCTTTCTATGTTTGCAGCGAACATATACCGGGATGATCCCTGCGAACGGTTCCAGCCCAAAATCCTGGATGAAAATATTTACGACGCGGTAGATCCGGGACTGGCAGCTAAAATGCATAAAGCCATTGCCATCATGCAGTTTAAGCTGGAGGGCCAGATTATCCGGCGGCATCCGGATTATAAGATGGAAGAAAGGATCTTGCTGGAGCGCATTGATTACAAAAAAGGAACAGTTGTAATCAGCGGCAAGGAATATCCCATGTGTGATATGAATTTTCCCACCATTGACCCTGCCGATCCGCTGCGCCTGACGCCAGAAGAGGAAGAACTTTTGTATACACTGGCCCTTTCCTTCCGCCACAGTGAGCTGCTTCATCGCCATATTAAATTTATTTACAGCCATGGGGGGATGTATAAGTGCTATAACTCCAATCTTTTGTACCATGGCTGCATTCCCATGAAGCGAGACGGCAGTTTTGACGAGATGGTAATTGACGGGGTGGCGTATTCAGGGAAGGCCTTGTTAGATTTTATTGATCAGAGAGTGCAGAAGGCGTATTTCTTACCAGAACATGATCCGGAAAAGGAAAAGTGCCGTGATTTTATGTGGTATCTGTGGTGCGGGGCAAAATCTCCTGTATTTGGAAAGGATAAAATGACCACATTTGAACATTATTTTGTGGAAGATAAGGCAACTTATAAAGAGAGCTTTAACCCTTATTATAAATTAAGCCAGCAGGTGGAATACTGTGATAAGATATTAAAGGAATTTGGCCTTCCAACAAAAGGATCCCATATTATTAATGGCCATGTGCCGGTTAAGCTAAAGGATGGGGAAACACCAGTAAAAGCAGAGGGAAAGCTTTATGTAATTGATGGCGGTCTTTCGAAAGCGTATCAGTCTACAACGGGGATTGCAGGTTATACTTTAATTTACAATTCCCATCATTTGGCTCTTGCGGAGCATAAACCCTTTGTACCAGGGCAGGAGAATACGCCAAAGGTTTCCATTGTTGAGAAGATGAAAAAACGGGTGATGGTGGCAGATACCGATATGGGACTCCAGCTTGCTGTTCAGATTTCAGATTTAAAGGAACTGGTAAACGCGTACCGGGCGGGCCTGATTAAGGAAAGGATACATTAAGTAAATGGATAAAAAGGAATTTTTAGAAAAATTAACGTTGGCGCTGGCCGGGCAGGTTACACGGCCAGTGATTGAGGAAAACATCCGCTATTATGACGATTATATTACAGAAAAGTTAAAAAGCGGAATGGCGCTTTCACAGATTTTGGAGGAGCTGGGGGATCCCAGGCTGATTGCGAAGTCGATTATTGAAGCAAATGGCGGAGGGAATGAGATGGCTGGCGTTTATGAAGACAGTGACAATGGACAGCCTTCTTTCGGTTCCCGCGGTGTGGGGGAGGAACCGTTTGAAAACCAAGGAGGAAGGTTTAAAAGCTTCCATTTCAGTGGATTTTGGGCACTTTTACTGCTTCTGGCTATTGTTTTTTTCGTGTTAATGGTGATTGGCACAATAATTGGAGGAATTTTCCTTCTGATACGTCCAATCCTTGTGCCGGCGCTATTATTCTTTTTAATCTATTCATTGATTAAAGGAGGAAAAAAATAATAATCTTTCCAGGTTTAGCAAAAAAATCATTTCAAAACCTTGACAAATATTAAAAAGTTGGTTACAATAAGTGCGTAGCCAAGTAACAAATTTGTAACAAGTTTGAAACAAATACAGCCGAATTGTAAAATACGGCCATACGGTTTCAGGCAAAAGCAAAGGAGATTATACATGGACAAGCACTGGAAATTAGTAATCGGAGTTCTTTGTTGTGGAGTGATAAGTACAGCGCCGTTTGCGGCGTACGCAGATACATATGAGGGAGCGGAAGCAGCCGCGGCGTATTCAGAACATGTGGAGATGATTTCAGAGCCAGTTCCCCAGTCGGCTTATAAAACCGAAATGGAGCCGGAAAAATCAGAAGGCACCAGGGTACTGAACCGGACGGAAGAAGGGAAAGCGGCAGAGGAAGTGGCCCGCAAGAAAAAAGAAAAAGAGGAAAATGAAGCTACGGCTACAGCGCTGGCACAAGCTATGGTTAACGCTGCAGAAGCCCAAGCCAAAGAAAATACAAATGTCCGTCAGAATGTAGTAGACTATGCCTTATCCTTTTTAGGAGGCCCCTACCGTTATGGCGGGAATGATCCAAGAACGGGTGTGGACTGTTCTGGATTTACCCGTTACGTATTAAGCAACGCGGCAGGGATTCAGATGCCACGTTCCTCTGGCTCCCAGGCAACACAAGGGGTTCCGGTAAGCGTGGATCAGATGCAGCCAGGCGATCTGCTGTTTTATGGCGGCAGCGGCGGAATTAACCATGTAGCCATGTACATCGGCTCTGGTAAGATTGTACATGCTTCTACATATGAAACTGGAATTAAAATTTCAGACTGGAATTATCGGAATCCAGTTCGAATTGTAAATGTATTAGGGTAAGAAGCAGAAACAGAAATGTATGGAATGAAACGTGAAAAAAGATAGAAAAAGGCCCGGGCAGGGGAGCTGCCCGGGCCTTTTTGAGGGGAGTATAAATAATTAATAAGGGTAGGAAAAATCATTTTAAGGGAAACGATTTTTCCGCATCCTAATTATAATATAGGTAAAACGAAAAATCAACAGATATGAATGATTTTAATGAATGAAATAAAAAAAATGAACCATACTATTCCCGTAACAAAATAAATGCCGGTGAAACCGGATTGCATTTAAGGAGGTATGGCAACATGGCAAAGAATAATTACAATGATATGGACAACAATTCTACTCGCAACAGCAGCAGAAATGAGATGGAGAACCGTTCTCAGAACAGCGCCAGAAATAGTTCTCAGAACAGCTCCAAGGATTCCTCTCAGAACAACTCCCAGAACTCTTCTCAGAATAGTTCCAGAAATAGCTCCCAGAATTATTCTCAGAATAGTTCAAAGAACTGCCATCAGAATAATTAATGTTTTGCGGGATGGGCAACTAAGCAAAATACAGTTGGCCGTGGGGTAATTCTGGTAGATAGACGGTTTTGGCTGCTATAATTTATCCATGTGAATACTATTTGGGAAGCCAATGGCCAAAGAGGATTTGGAGCCGATTCGGCGAAAGAGCGTGTTTGAATATTCATTCCCGCCAAGTGCGCCCCATATCTGGCAGAAAGCAATGTTCAAACACACTCGAAAATCCTGGAAAAGGAACTGCGACCTTTGCGTAAAGCTATGGGCAGTTCCTTTTTCGCATTCTGAGAAGGGTTAGGGCTTTGGGATGGATGGTGGAAAACGGGGATGTGAAGCTATGCGTGGTTTTGGAATGTTTTTCAATCGAAGCAAACATTCTGTAAGGTGTCCCAAAACCAGGGAAGCTGCATAGCTTATAGTAAGAAGAAAAAAGGACAGGGATTCTTCATGTTTGCTGTCATATCCATATACCAGCTAGAGCAGATGCTATCTCAGGGACAGCGCCTGCTGCTAATTGATTTGCGCACGGAAGCAGAATACCGACAGAGCCATTTGCAGGGGGCGGTAAATATTCCTTATGATTGCCTGGAAGAAGGGACATTAACATGCTACCGGGATATTCCCCTGTTATTTTATTGCACACATGGAGGAAAAAGTATGCAGGCAGCCAGGGAACTGTCCCGGCGTGGCTGGCAGGCGGCCAGCCTGGGCAGCGGAATCCAGTATTATCACGGGAAATATCTGGTTTCTGGTTAGAACTTCATTGACAGATATACGGTAAACGCTATAAAATAGTAGAAGTGTTGTAAAACTGTGAAATAGCAGGATAAGGAGAACTCATATATGAAAATTATGTTTGCGTCGGATATCCACGGTTCGGCCTGGGGCTGCAAAAGGCTTTTGGATACATTCCGATCCTTGGGGGCGGAACGTCTGGTACTTTTGGGTGATTTGCTGTATCATGGCCCCCGAAATGATTTGCCAAAGGAATATGCTCCTAAGGAAGTAATCGCCATGTTAAATCAGTATAAACATGTAATTTACGCCGTAAGGGGAAACTGTGATACTGAGGTGGATCAGATGGTACTGGAGTTTCCGGTTATGGCAGATTATGGTCTGCTTGTTTTTGGAGAGCAAACTTTCTACGCGACTCATGGCCATGTGTTTGGAAAAGATTTCCTGCCTCCTATGCAGAAAGGAGATATCCTGATTCAGGGACACACCCATCTGCTGATGGCAGAATATATGGAGGCAGAGGGAATCGGGCGGATTGGAATATTAAATCCAGGTTCTGTTTCCATCCCCAAAGGCGGAAATCCAGCTACCTATGGTCTTCTTAAAGACGGGGTATTCCAAATCCGCTCCTTTGAAGGGGATGTGGTGAGAAGCCTGAGTCTGGAAACCATTGACGGAATGGAAGAAGAGAAAAAAGGATGAGAAAGAACATATATGAGCTGCTGGCGCCGTGTCATTTTGGCCTGGAAGCAGTGCTGAAAAAAGAAATACTGGATCTGGGATATGAGATTTCCAAAGTTGAGGATGGAAGGGTAACGTTTATTGGCGACGACGAGGCTATTTGCCGTGCGAATGTATTCTTGCGGACCGCGGAGCGGGTGTTGCTAAAGGTGGGAAGTTTCCGGGCGTCTGACTTTGAGGAGCTGTTCCAGAAAACAAGGGATATTCCCTGGGAAGCGTATTTGCCGAAAGACGGAAGGTTTTGGGTAGCAAAAGCGTCTTCCATAAAAAGTAAGCTATTTAGCCCATCGGATATCCAGTCCATTATGAAAAAGGCTATGGTGGAACGGATGAAAGGGCAATATGGGATGGCCTGGTTTCCAGAAACAGGAAGCAGCTATCCGCTGCGGGTTTTTTTGTATAAAGATATGGTAACCATAGGAATTGATACCAGCGGGGACTCCCTCCATAAACGTGGATACCGCACACTGGTAGGTAAGGCTCCGATTACGGAAACTCTGGCGGCGGCATTGATTATGTTGACGCCTTGGAACCGGGATCGGATTTTAGTGGATCCATTTTGCGGAAGCGGAACGTTTCCCATTGAGGCGGCTATGATGGCGGCTAATATCGCGCCTGGAATGAACCGTTCCTTTTTAGCGGAGGATTGGAAGAACTTGATACCTCGAAAGCGCTGGTACGAAACAATGGATGAGGCACAGGAATTAGTGGATCGGAAGGTGAAGACAGATATCCAGGGTTATGACCTTGACAAGGATATGATAAAAGCCGCCAGAGCCAATGCAAAACGGGCCGGAGTGGATCACATGATTCATTTTCAGCAGCGTCCGGTAAAGGATTTAAGTCATCCGAAAAAGTATGGATTTTTAATAACCAATCCCCCTTACGGAGAACGCTTGGAGGAAAAAGAGAAACTGCCTGCCCTTTACCGGGAGCTTGGGGAACGGTTTAGGGCTTTGGATTCCTGGTCAGCCTACCTGATTACAGCTTATGAGAACGCAGAAGCTGATATGGGGCGGAAAGCAGATAAAAACCGGAAGATTTATAATGGAATGATGAAAACCTATTATTATCAGTTTCTGGGGCCCAAGCCGCCTGGAAAGAAAGCAGGAAACCTGATTTGAGAGAAAGCGGTAAAACATTATGTTTTTGGAAGAAAAAGGGAAAACTGTTTTTGATTGGGGCAGTGGCTGCGGGAATTGGAATTGGTTTTACAGGCTGTGGGCAGCGAAAGCGGGAGGACGCAACAGAGGGTTTCACGAAACAGGAATCCGTGGAAGCGGATCAGCGGGAAGTAAAGGAACAGCAAAGGGATATGAATCAGCAGGGGGAAGAGAAACCACAAAGGGAGATGAACCAGCAGACGGAGGGCTTTGAATCATCAGAAGCTATTTTGGAAGGCAAAGAAGACCAGCTGCTTCTTCCGGAGCGGTTTGACTATCGGGAAATGGGGCGGATGCCCAAGGCAGGAGATCAGGGGAATTTAGGGACTTGCTGGGCATTTTCTTCTCTCATGGCCATGGAAACTGTTCTTCTTCCAGATGAAGTGTGGGATTTTTCTGAGGATCACATGTCACTGAAAAACAGCTTTTTTCTGGGGCAGGAAGAGGGCGGCCAGTATGCCATGTCTATGGCATATCTGCTGGCCTGGCAGGGGCCGGTAACAGAGGAAGAAGATCCTTATGGGGATGGACATTCGCCGGATGGGTTAGCCCCATCCAAACATGTACAGGAAGTGCGGATCTTGGAGCCGAAAAACTATGACCGGATCAAAAGGGCGGTTTACCAGACCGGAGGTGTTCAGAGTTCTCTGTTTACCAGGCTGCAGAATTCTTCTGATACGGATCGCTACTACAATAAAGAAACGGTCAGCTATTATTATCCCGGAAGCCAGCGGGCCAATCATAATGTGGTGATTATCGGATGGGATGACCATTATCCGAAAGAGCGCTTTAATAATGAACCTGAAGGCGACGGCGCCTTTATCTGTTTAAATAGCTGGGGGCCGGATTTTGGTGAAGAAGGCTGTTTTTATGTGTCTTATTATGATACCAACATTGGCGATGTGAATGTTTTGTATTCGGGTATTACAGATCCGGATTATTATACCGGAATTTACCAGTCGGATCTGTGCGGATGGATTGGCCAGGTAGGATATGGGCGTGAGGAGGCATATTTTGCCAACAGGTATCAGGCCAGAGGAAGGGAGATGCTCAAGGCAGTTGGGTTTTATGCCACTATGCCTGGCACCAGCTATGAGGTTTACGGGAAAACCGGATCTGTAAGCGGAGAGGGGATCACGCTAGAAAAAGTACTGGCTTCTGGAACATTTCAGGATGCCGGCTTTTACACAGTAGAGCTTTCCCGGGAAATCCCGCTAGAGCCGGGAGAGGCCTTTTGGGTGGCGGTAAAGATCCGCACGCCTGGAGCAGTGCATCCTGTGGCCATTGAATATCAGGTTCCGGAGAATGGGGCAAATGTAGATTTGTCAGATGGGGAAGGCTACTTAAGCTCTGACGGAAAACAATGGGTTCGCGCTGAGGACAGCCAGCAGTGCAATCTGTGCCTGAAAGCCTATACCATAGAGCGTTAGGGGGCTGGAAGCCGGCAGGGCAGGGAAATGGAACAAACATTCCAAGGACAGCACTCAGAAGGGAAAGGGAGGAAAGATGAAAGAACGAATTGTGTTTGCTACTCAAAATGAGGGGAAGATGCAGGAAATCCGCCTGATTCTATCGGATTTGGGAATGGAAGTTTTGTCTATGAAGGAAGCCGGAGCTGACCCGGCAATTCAGGAGGACGGTAACACCTTCGGGGAAAACGCGGAAATTAAAGCGTTAGCGGTATGGAACGAAATAGGGGGGATTGTTCTGGCAGATGATTCTGGGCTGGTGGTGGACTATATTGGCGGGGATCCGGGGATTTATTCCGCCCGTTATCTGGGGGAAGATACCTCCTACGCGCTCAAGAACCAGGCGATTATTGACCGTCTGAAAGAAGCCAGGGGCAAAGAGCGGACGGCGCGGTTTGTATGCAATATTGCGGCAGTTTTGCCGGATGGCCAGGTATTACATACGGAGGAAACAATGGAAGGCCTGATTGCCCAAAAACCGGCAGGAAGCGGCGGCTTTGGCTACGATCCCATTCTTTATATCCCCGAGTTTGGCGTTACCAGCGCGGAATTAACCATAGAACAGAAAAACCGGATCAGCCATCGGGGAAAGGCGCTGGAGGCTATGAAAGGTAAATTAGCGTCATTGTACGGAGGAAATGTATGAGAAGTACTATGAAAATCCTTATTGTAAGCGATACCCATCGAAAGGATGATAATTTAAAAAAGGTGATTGAAGAAACCTCGCCGATTGACATGCTGATCCACTTGGGGGATTCGGAAGGAAGTGAAATGTTTATTCCGGAATGGGTGAACCCAGGCTGCCAGATGCAGATGGTACGTGGGAATAATGACTTTTTCTCTTCCCTGGACAAGGAGCGGGAGATTGAGATTGGAACGTACCGGGTGCTTTTGACCCACGGCCACTATTACAATGTGTCCCTGGGCGCGGAGCAGCTTATGGCAGATGCCAAAGCGGCAGACTTTGATATTGCCATGTTTGGCCATACCCACAGGCCGTATTTTGACGACAGCCACGGAATTATCTTGTTGAATCCGGGAAGCTTATCCTATCCCAGGCAGGAAGGAAGGCGCCCGTCTTATATGATTATGGAGCTGGATGAAAAGGGGGCTGCCCATTTTACCCAGCATTTCCTGGATTGAAGAGAAGCCGGGGAATCCATTTGGCGGCAGATGTGGAAGTGGATCCACAGAAACCGTCTTTTTTAAATATTTCTTGTTCCATTTCACATGGATTTAGGGATTGCCCAGCGGCAAACGCCCAACTTTAAAAATGGTGATATGTCATAACACAGGCTGGGACTGAAAGATTGCGGATGAAACCGCCCTGGAAGGGTTCCAGTCTGCTTATGGTTTTTGACATCTGAAATCACCCCTTGCCCGATAAAAAAATACGGGATTTAAAAATAGGCATTGTCAGAAGGTATTGACATTTCAATGTGTATGGGTTATACTATCCACATTACGGGGTGTGGCTCAGCTTGGCTAGAGCGCCTGGTTTGGGACCAGGAGGCCGCAGGTTCGAATCCTGTCACCCCGATGCTTTATGTACCGCCGCAGCCGGTACATACCCTTTTTTAAACAGGATTGATTTAAGAGCGCTATGGTTGGGAAGCCATGCGCTTTTCTTTTTCATCGCGGTAGGAAAGCCCTTTAAAATTCTTATCGGATACAAGCTTTCCAAAGGATGCCTTTGCGAGAGGAAAGAAAACCGGTCACGACGCAATGCGTCTTAAGGCATAAAACTGGTTAATGCATGTTTAGATGGCCTGTTAGGGTATTTGGGTTGGGGCAAAAAGGAGGAATTGTATGGCCACATTGAAACAGGTTGCCCAGAAGGCAGGAGTGTCCAGAAGGACTGTGGATCGGGTTTTAAACCAACGGGGGTCAGTAAGACCGGAAACAGCGGAGCGTGTGAAAAGCGCTTTGCGGGAGTTAAACTATTGCCCGGATGAAACGGGACAAGTGCTGGCGGCAAAAAAAAGAAAGCTTCACCTTGCATTTTGCTCTATAAAAGGAGAAACAGCGGTGCTGCATGAAGAGATCCGCCAAGGGGCAATGAAAAAGGCAAAGGACTTGGAAAAAATTGGAATAACAGTGGATTTTTATACCATTGATCGGGAAGCGCCACTTAGCCCGGAGGAGGAAAAAAGACTGGTGGAGGAGTTCTGCTGTGACGGAATGGCTGCGGTAGGGCAGGAGGATCCAGTTATCCAGCAAATGATTGAAAAGGCCCAAGTGCTTCAAATCCCTGTGATTTTTTATAATATTGATGATGAGCAGGTTCCAAGAAGCTGCTACGTAGGATGCGATTATAAGAAATCTGGCCGAATAGCCGCCGGCCTGTTAGGTCTTTGTACAGACGCTAAAGGCAGAGTAGGAATATTTACAGTTGGAGGATCTAAGAAAGCCTTTCATTCGCCTAATTATCAAGGGCGGGTGGAAGGATTTTTGCAGGAAATAGAAGAGCGTTACCCAAAGATTGAGATCGTAGGGCAATATCTTCTGCCTCGGGATATTCTGGACTGTTACGATGTGGTAATGGAGGTTCTCAGCCGGGAGCAGGAAATGGATGCGGTTTATCTGGTAAATCCAGGTGACTATGCCGCCTGCCGTGCCATTAAGAAGGTGGCAGGGGATCGAAACATTAAAATAATTACAAATGACATGACAAAGGAGGCAGTTGCCCTGCTCCGGGAAGGGATATTGACAGCAACCATTTCTCAGGATCCGGAGAGCCAGGGAATGCTTCCCCTTCAGTTTTTATTTGAATTGCTGGTTTTTGGAAGACAGCCGGAACAGGAAAAATATTATACAGAATTGCGCATTTGCATTCCTCAAAATTTTATGCCATAACAACTGAAAACATACCAGGAATAATTAGAACATATGGAAGCGCTTTACGGATGGGTGCCCATATGGAAGGATCATGGCACTTTCCTTTATTGCAGTGTTCTGAAATGGCATAGGGTTAGAAAGGAAAAGCAGGATCGTGCCCTGCATTATGCTCACGTGGGCATTAAAATTTACGAAAATTTTAAAAGAAAAGAAACAATTGATGAAAAGTAACAAAAGGAAAAAGTATGTGCACGTGCAAATAGGAAAAAATATGGATTTTAATATAGTGAAAATCAACAATTTGTAAATGAAAATATTGTGAAATACATAAAATTTGTGGGATAGTGACAAAAAAAGGTTGATACAGGATTGAAAAGGTGTTATGCTTCTATTAAAGCGCACGTGCGCATTATAAGGAGGGGTAACATGATTTATTACGTTTCATGCGATGGGGGATGGGACGGGAATGGTACGAAGGAATTTCCGTTTAAACGGATTCAGGATGCGGCAAATGTGGCACAGCCTGGAGATCAAGTTTTGGTAGCCCCGGGGATTTACCGTGAATATGTGAATCCAAGGCAGGGTGGCACACCTGAACAGACCATTCGCTATCAGGCTCAGGTGATGGGAAAAAGCGTGATTACCGGAGCGGAGCCGGTGAAAAATTGGAAGCCTTATCGGGAACAGGTGTGGGTGGCCAGGATTCCCAATGGCATATTTGGGTCGTACAACCCTTATACCACAGTCATTTATGGGGATTGGTACTACACCAAAGAGGCATTCCATACTGGAGAAGTGTATTTGAATGACAAGGCTATGTATGAGGCATCCAGCCTGGAGGCTGTGGAACATCCGGTTCCCTTTGAGCCGTCCAATGACAAGGAGTTTTCCGTGTTTCGGTGGTATACCTGCCAGGAAGACGGGAACACGGTAATTTACGGAAATTTTCACGGCTTGAATCCAAATGAGGAGAATGTGGAGATTAATGTCCGGAGAAACTGTTTTTATCCGGATCAGACTGGAGTGGGTTATATTACGCTGTCCGGTTTTTCCATTTGCAAGGCTGCTACTACCTGGGCGCCGCCTACAGCATATCAGGAAGGGATGGTGGGCCCCCACTGGAGCAAGGGGTGGGTGATTGAGGACTGTGAGATCCGCCATTCCAAATGTGTGGGGATTTCCCTTGGAAAATATCTTCAGGCTAATAATGAAAATAAGTGGAGTAAATATCGGTTTAAGCAGGGAACCCAGACAGAACGGGACGCCATTTGCCAGGCTCAGGTAGAGGGCTGGACAAAAGAGCGGATCGGATCCCACACGATCCGGCGCTGCCATATCCATGATTGCGGGCAGGCTGGGATTGTAGGTCATTTAGGATGTGTGTTCTCTGTAATCGAGGAAAACCATATCCATCATATTAATTGGAGGCATATGCTTTCCGGAGCGGAAATCGGCGGGATTAAACTTCATGCTGCCATCGATACTCAGATTATCAGAAATCATATTCATCACTGCACCAGAGGCCTTTGGCTGGATTGGCAGGCCCAGGGTACCAGAGTAAGCCAGAATCTGTTCCACCACAATTTCCCGCCAAAGGAAGCGTCTAAATTCCAGATGCCGTTGGATATCGGAGAAGATTTATTTGTGGAGGTAAGTCATGGCCCTACCTTAATTGATCATAATCTGATGCTGTCGCCCCAGAGCTGCCGCATTGCGACCCAGGGAACGGCATTTGTACATAATCTGATTTGCGGTTCGTTCACAAGTGTAGGAGAAGGGACAAACAATGTAAGCGGTACGGAAACCATGAACAAGGGAAGCCGGAAGGTGGCGGACGCAGGCCCCAGATATACCCCTTACCACATGATCCACAGGACAGAGGTGGCCGGCTTTATGACCATTCTCCACGGAGATAACCGGTTCTATAATAATATTTTTGTCCAGAATGATAAGCCGGGAACGTATGATTACCTGTTTGAAACATTTCCGGTAAAACCGCAGAATTCGGTAGTTGGAACCTGCCCGTTTGACGATTATCCCACCGAAGAAGAGTACCGAGCCCTGTTTTTTAAGGAGGGGGATGAAGGTTCTTCGGAAGACCGAACGAAATATTATGTAAGCCTTCCTGTTTATACCGGAGGAAACTTATACTTTAACGGCGCAAGGCCTTGTAAGAGAGAAGAGAATTTCCGGGAGGATACCAAGCATACGGTATTAGTGTCGGTAAAACAGGAGGACGGATGCAGCAGGTTAGAAACGAATCTGCCCCAGTATCTTCCGAAGGGAATGGAAACGCCTATGGTTTCCACCGAATACTTAGGTGAAGCTTTTGAACCGGAACAGAAATTTGAGAATCCTGATGGAACGCCAATTCTTTTTGACCGGGACTATTTCGGGGAAAAGAGAGGGGTGAACCCTATGCCAGGGCCGTTTGAAACAGCAAAAGAATGGGAACAGATCTGTAATTATGGCAGGACTCCCATTGAACAGAATTGTTAATTTGCATACAGACGGGATTTTTATGGAATAAAATACCTGGTATGCAGGCTAGGTGATATCTGGTAAGTGCAAGAGAGCGTTTCCTGATTGCGCTGCTTCCAAAAAAGTTTAGCGATTGCGGCATCCTGGTTTGTGAAGCGGCGCTCCCAGGAAACGTGTATCGGATTGAACAGATTGCCAAGTGGCCAGATATCAAGTCCAGACCTGCTTTGGATAGCATCTGTTATGTTTCATTTATATATTTTCCATTATTTTAATAATGGTTTCTGTATATTGGACTGGCTCCGGTTCAGCCCCGGTGGACAAGTAGTCAAACATCAGCTTAATAGGGCGTGAGCCCTGCTGGAAGGGCTGCTGGCAGATGGTGGCGGCAATGATTCCATCTTTTACCAGGGTTTTGGTTTTTTCTACTGCGTCAAAGGAAATGATGGTTGGTTTCCGTTTTCTTCCGTCTGCCTGGGAGTCTGCCACAGCGCGGCATCCTCCGTATACCCCTGCTGCCGTAAAAAATAAAGCATCCATCTGGGGATAATTGGTAAGCAGATCGAAGGTAGCTTTGTAGCTTTTAAATTCATCATCCTGATTTGCCTTAGTATCCAGCACATGAATCCCTGGATAGCGGGCGTTTAAGGTATCCATAAAGCCTTTGATCCGCTGAGAATGGCAAAGGATCAGTGGGGAGCCGGTAATAATTCCCACATTTGCGGTTCCCTGGGTGATTAGGTTCATCAGTCCCGCAGCCGTGCAGCCGCCTTCGTAATAGTTGCTGCCTACATAGGCAAGGCGCTTGGAACCGATTAAATCCGTATTTGTAGTAATGGTTGGAATTCCCATCTGGGAAAGCTGGTTGATCTTTTCTATAATTTCCAGGGAATTATGAGGGGAAATGACTAACCCGTGGATTCCCAAAGTCAGGAATTCATCGATAGCAGCAAGCTGAGCTTTGGGATCAAAAACTGTGCGGCGGGTAATTACGGTACAGCCATAGCCGGCAAGCCTGGCGCGCTGGTATTCCACGCCTTCGACAACATCCTCAAAAAACAGGTTTCCGTTGTTAATGCCGAACAAAAGGACTCCGATGGTAATCTTTTTCTTTTGGGAGGCTAATGCCAGGGCGGCTTTATTGGGCTGGTAGTTTAAGGATATGGCGATTTCACGTACCCGCCTGGCGGTTTCCGGCTTTACCGCCCCTCGGTTATTTAAAACCCGGTCCACTGTCCCTCGGGAAACGCCGGCTAATTGAGCGATTTCTTTTAATGTAGTCACAATTATGGCCCTTCTTTCTTGCACTGGGGCAAAATTAATGTTTGTGTATAAATATGCACTGTAAGGACAAGTAAGTGCACTTGAATCTTAGGTTTTGGGTAAGTAAGTATATAATAAGTATACCATAATTGTTTGTTTTGTGTCAAATATTCTTTTTATTTTGATAAAAATTAGTGAAAATATATAGATGAAAAATTCTTAAAGAGAAAAATAATGTGATAATATATAAAACATACAAGAAATTTGAAAAAAATATTGACTAATTTGACTAAGTATGGTAATCTAGTTTTAAATCCTTACGTGCACGAGCACGGAATAGAATTCCGATTTGAAAAGTAAATGTAGCGGTTTTTTTCGGAGGTGGCTCCTTTGGGAAGAAACTGTCACAAATATAAAGAAAAGGAGAAGATGTTTATGAAAAAAAGAAGTTTGGCACTGCTTTTAGCAGCGGCGATGGCCACTGGTTTGGCCGGATGTTCAGGCGGCGGGAGTACACCAGAAACATCCGCGGCGCCAACAACCACAGCTACGGCGGAAACCACGGCGGCACAAGCTGCTGAGGGAGGAGAAGAGAAAGCAGACGATGCAGGCGCGGGTGATAAGGCTGACTTGACTACGGATGAGATTACCCTTACCGTATGGCACATCGCTATTGACGAAACCCGCCATCAGACAGTTACCAATGCCATCAACCGTTTTATGGAAAAATATCCTAATATCAAGGTTGTGGATGTTCCAAATGAAAACGATCCTTATAAAACGAAGCTGGCAACTGCCATGGCAGCCGGTGAGGAACCGGATATTTTCGTTTCCTGGGGGGGAGGCTGGCTGGAGTCCTTTATTGATGAAGGCAAAGTGTTAGATATTGACGACCGTGTAAAAGCAATTGCAGACGAGTATTATCCATCCGCATTAAGCTTATTCCAGGTTAAGGGCAAGAATTATTGCCTTCCCTACTCCTGCGGCCCTGTTCCGGTTTATTACAACAAGCAGATTTACGCGGACTTAGGGTTGGAAGTTCCTACTACTATCGAAGAATTTGAAGCAAATTGTGATAAGATTAAGGAAGCGGGCATTATTCCTCTGGCACTTGGAAATTCCAGCCAGTGGCCTGCAGCGTTAACCTTTACTTATTTGTCCATGCGTGAAGGCGGAACCCAGCCATTCCTGGACGCATACAACCGTGAAAACGGCGGAACCTTTGAGCATGAAAGCTTTATTAAGGCAGGCGCAAGGCTTCAGGATTGGGTAAACAAGGGCTACTATCCAGAAGGATGTAACGGAATCAACTACGATACCGGTGGCTCCCGTATGTTATTCTATAATAGCATGGCAGCCCACATCGTTCAGACCAATGGTATGTTTTCTAACTGCCGTTCAGAAGCTCCGGAATTTTATGAGAACAACTTAGGTATTTTCGGATTCCCGGTAATCGAGGGGACAGACGGCAATGCAAAGCAGATCTTAGGCGGCGGCAATGCATACTCCATTTCCGCGTCTTGCCCGTATCCGGATGAGGCATTTGAGCTGATTCATATGTTAACGGATAAGGATTTTGGACAGGACAGCGTAGATATTGCAGGCGTAATTACTGGCGTTAAGGGCGTTACCATGCCAAATGAATTAACCAAGGCAGCAGACGACTTTATCCAGAACGCAGAGTATATCCAGAACTTCTACGATCAGTTCCTGCCTACCGACTTAGGCGCGCTGCATAAGCAAACCACTTATGATCTGGTTGGTTTAACCACAACTCCGGAAGAGGCAGCCGCTCAGATGGAGGCATTGGCAAAACAAACCTTAGACTAATAAAGGCATTGATAAAAGTGAATTAGGTATTTGACACTACATGCACAGACAGCAATCGGCAGTCCGTTCTGTCTGTGCATTTTTGCAGCAATCCGGCGGTTATTTACTGCTTAAAATGGAAAAGTTTTCCTGAAAAAGTGATAACGTTGGCCGGGGCTGTATTGAGTTAAGGGGGTTATATCGTGAATCAGGATTCCGCGTCCGTAAAAAAATTGAAAAAAATAGGATTGGTGCTTTTGTTTGTCCTCCCGGCATTATTCTTCTATGGCACCTTTAATCTTTTGGGAATTGCCAGAACTTTTTATTACAGCACTATGGATTGGAAGGGAATCAGCGCCAATAAGGTATTTCTTGGCCTGGCCAACTATATTGCAGTAGCAAAGGATATGAGCTTCTGGAATGCCCTTAAGAATAATATGATTTTAGTAATCGCGTCTATGTTTATCCAGATGCCAGGAGCCCTTTTGCTGGCGCTTCTGATTAACAGCAAGCTTCGTTTTACAAAATTTTTCCGTACCGTGTTCTTTATGCCCATGCTTCTCTCTACTGTAGCAACAGGTATTATGTGGATTTTATTCTACGATCCAAACTTTGGCCTTATGGCAAAGGTAATCCGGGCGCTTGGTTTAAAGATGTCTACAGCATTCCTTCAGGGGAGCACAGCCATGCCTGCGATTTTATTTGTAATCTGCTGGCAGTTTATTCCTTATTACATGATTATTTTTAAAGCCGGTTTAAGCAATGTGCCGGAAGAGCTTTATGAAGCGGCCAAAATCGATGGTGCCAATACATGGCAGTGTTTTACCAGCATTACCCTGCCTATGATCCTCCCTACTATGCGTACTTCTGCAGTGCTTCAGTTAGTAGGTTCCCTGAAATACTTTGATTTGTTCTATGTTATGATGGGCGGCGCGCCCAATGCCAGCACAGAACTGATGGCTACTTATATGTATAAAAAAGGCTTTACAGAATTCCAGATGGGCTATGCAAGTACGATTGCGGCTTATATGTTTTTAATCTGCTTCATCTTCGCCTGCTGCTTCCTGTACGCCACATCCAGGAAGGGGGAAAATTAAATGAACGCAAGGACAAAACGTAATCTGATTAAAGTTATGCTGTATGCCTGCTGCCTGCTTGTTTTGGTAATTACGGGTTTTCCGTTTATCTTCCTTTTAATTAACAGCTTTAAAGATATGCAGGAGTATCTGAAAAATATCTGGCAGCTTCCGTCTAAATTTTTCTTCGGAAACTATCAGGCAGTATTTAAACCAGACTTTCTCCGGTATTTTGTTAACAGTACCTTAGTATCGGCAGTCAGTGTGTTCCTGATTGTATTAACCTCCTCCATGATTTTCTTCGCATTTGCCAAGATGAAATTTAAAGGCGCTAACGTACTGTATTTCCTGATCATTGCAGGTATGATGATTCCCATCCATACCACGTTAATTCCTACCTTTACGCTGTTAAGCTCCATCCATTTAAATGATTCCCTGGTAGGTTTGTGCGGCCCGTATATTAGTTACAATATTCCCATATCCGTATTTATCCTGACCCAGTTCTTTAAGGAGATACCAAAAGAAATTGAGGAAGCCGCCATAATTGACGGATGTTCTACGGTAGGCGTATTCCACCGGATTATTCTGCCGTTATCCGGCGCGGGTCTTTCTACAGTTACGGTATATACCTTCCTGAATATCTGGAATGAGTTTACGTATGCCAATGTTTTGATTAATACCACAGCCAAGAAAACCCTTCCGTTAGGGATCCGTGAGTTCTACGGCTTCCAGTCTGTCAATATCCCGGCTGTCCTTACCGCTATTTTGGTAGGATCCCTTCCGGTTATCCTTCTGTACTTCTGCGCGTCAGAGAAGGTTGTAAACGGTTTGACACAAGGCGCGGTAAAAGGCTAAAGGAGGTTTTGTATGGGTATTGTTCATAATCCAATATTAAAAGGTTTTAATCCTGACCCTAGTATTCTTAGGGTAGGAGAGGATTACTATATTGCTACTTCTACCTTTGAATGGTTTCCGGGAGTGCAGATTCATCATTCTAAGGATTTGATTAACTGGAAGGTGGTGGCACAGCCGTTAAACAGAACCAGCCAGCTTGATATGGTTGGCGTTCCGGACTCCGGCGGCGTTTGGGCGCCTTGCCTGTCCTGGTGCGACGGAATCTTTTACCTGGTTTATACCAATTCGCACACAAAGGACCGTTTGAAGGATACCCCTAATTATCTGGTAACTTGTGACCGGATTGACGGGGAATGGTCAGAGCCGGTTTATATTAACAGCTATGGGTTTGATCCGTCTTTGTTTCATGATACAGATGGAAGAAAATGGTTTGTTACCATGGAAACCGATTTTAGAGAGGGCCGCAACCGTTTTTCCGGTATTTTGCTGGAGGAGTATGATGAGAAAGAAAAGCGCTGCCTTGGCAATGTAAAAAAGATTTTTACCGGTTCGGAAATTGGGTTAACCGAAGGGCCTCACCTGTATCATATCGGGGAATACTATTACCTGATGACAGCGGAAGGCGGAACCGAGAAAGGACATGCAGTAACCGTGGCGCGTTCCAAATTCATTGACGGCCCCTATGAACTGGATCCGAAAAATCCTATGCTTACCTCTCGTGATAAGCCCCAGGCCAGGCTTCAGCGTGCCGGACATGGCAGTATCGTACAGGCGCCAAACGGGGAATGGTTTCTTGCTCATTTGTGTGGCCGCCCCATTGGGCCGGAGGATGGTTTCTGCGTGTTAGGCCGGGAAACAGCGCTTCAGAGCATTTATTTTGATGAAGAAGGCTGGATCCGGTTAATGGAGGGCGGAAACGGGCCTTACGATACAGTTTCCATTCCTTATGAAGGAACGGAGCCAGAGCCGATTCATAAGCGCTATACCTTCAGTCCGGATGGAGCCTGGGATATGGATTTCCAGTTTTTAAGAAGGCCGCTAGGAGAAGACGCCATGTCCTTAAAAGACCGTCCGGGCTACCTGCGGCTGTATGGGAAGGAAAGCCTGCTGTCGAAATTTTATCAGGCGCTAACAGCAAGAAGGCAGCAATCCTTTGTATTTGAGGCGATTACGGCACTGGAATTTGAACCGGACTATTTTAAGCAGATGGCTGGGCTGGTGTATTACTACAATACGACCCAATACTATTATCTCAGAGTCAGCCATGACGAAAAGATGGGAAAAATGCTATCGATTTTAAGCTGCGATAATGGAATCTATTCTGAACCATTTGCCTATGTAAAGCTGCCGGAAGGAGAGAAGGTCTGGCTGAAGGCGGCAGTTAATTATGAAACGGTAAGGTTCTTCTATTCTCTGGACGGGGAAACGTTTATTCCGTACGGCGAAAGCTGTGACGCGCTTAGGATATCAGATGAGCATATTGAAACATCAGCATTTACGGGAGCATTTATCGGGATGTGCGCCCAGGATATGTCAGGGTTTTCAAAGTATGCGGATTTTGAATATTTTGAGTATAAAGAATTGGAGTAAATGCTACGGAACACTCCCGGAGATCTCCGGGAGTGTTCGTTTATTGGATGGCCATGCGCTTTTTATGGGAATTGCCTTCCAGATAAAGGGGCAGGGCAGTTTGACAGGAAGAATCCCTGACGGTAAATCCCAAAAGGGGCATGATGGTTTTACGATTACAAGAATATAGGGGGAACGAAAATGGAACCTAGAAGCATAAAGGAGCGTATGCTGTGGGCGCAGTTTGACGCTCTGGAAATGGGAAGCGGATGGGCGGAAGAAGATATTACCAAGCCTCAGATTTTGATTGAAGATGTATATGGGGATTCCCACCCGGGAAGCGTCCACTTAAATCAGGTAACGGAGCAGGTGAAATGGGGAGTGGTGGAAAAAGGCGGTTTTGGCGCTAAATACCATATTACGGATATCTGCGATGGCTGTGCTCAGGGACATGACGGTATGAATGCGGTTCTTGCTTCCAGGGAAGCCATCTGTGATATGGTGGAGGTTCATGCCAGCGCGCTGCCTTGGGATGGCATGGTGCTTGCCAGCTCCTGCGATAAATCCATTCCGGCTCATTTAAAGGGGGCAGCCAGGATGGATATTCCGGCTGTTTTTCTGCCGGGAGGAAGCATGCGGCCAGGGCCTAATATGACCACATCTCTTGTGGCGGGTGATATCTCGCTCCGCCAGAAGCGAAAAGATGCTATCACGCCGGAAGAAATCCGGGATTATAAGCTGACTGGATGTCCTTCCCAGGGCGCCTGTACCTTTTTAGGGACAGCTTCTACCATGCAGTGTATGGCGGAAGCTTTAGGGATGGCCCTGCCTGGCAGCGCCCTGGTTCCGGCTACCATGCGGGATATTTTGGAATATGCCAGAATGGCCGGGCGCCAGATTATGGAGCTGGTTCAAAAAGGGATTGTGCCGTCCCATATTATGACACCGGCTGCCTTTAAAAACGCGATTATCATCCACAGCGCCATCGGCGGCTCCACCAATGCCATGATCCATCTTCCTTCCATCGCGCGGGAACTTGGCATTACGCTTCCAATTGAATGGTTTGATGAAATCAATCATCAGATTCCCCATTTATGCAACATTAACCCAAGCGGCCAACATCTGACGGAAAGCTTCTGGTTTGCGGGCGGCGTGCCTATGGTTCAGTGGATGCTAAAGGATTACCTGGATTTGGATGTTTTGACGGTAACTGGAAAGACCTTGGGGGAAAATCTGGAATGGATCTGGAAGGATCGGTTTTTCCAGCGGAATCTGGGCTACCTTCACAATTACGGTCTGGAGCGGGAAGACGTGATTTTCCCTGCCGACCAGGTGACGGAAAACGGTTCGGTGGCGGTTTTAAAGGGAAATCTTGCGCCGGAGGGGGCGGTAATCAAGTATTCCGCATGCGCAAAGGATATGCGCAGCCATACAGGGCCTGCAAGGGTTTATGACAGCGAGGAAGCGGCTCATGATGATGTGGTTAAGAAACAGATCCGGCCTGGGGATATTATTGTAATCCGCTACGAAGGGCCAAGAGGAAGCGGTATGCCAGAGATGCTGATGACAACAGAAGCGATTGTATGTGATCCGGACTTAAACGGCCATGTTTCTCTGGTTACGGACGGAAGGTTTTCCGGGGCTACCAGAGGGGCGGCGATTGGCCATGTGTCGCCGGAAGCTGCCAGAGGAGGCCCCTTGGCGTTTGTAAAAACAGGGGATGTTATCCATTATGATGTGGAAAAGCGCTTGTTAGAACTGGTAGGAATTGAAGGCAGAGAATGCTCCCCAGAAGAAGTTATGACTGTCCTTTCCGAGAGGCAAAAGGAAGGGTTTCAAAAGCCTTCCGGGCGGAAGGGAATGTATAAGCGCTACACCGATCACGCCTTATCCGCAATGGAAGGCGCAGGTTATTAAAGGGAAGGGAGAAGAATATGAAAGCAGAATATATTACACCGGCAGTTACACTGTTTCAGGAAGACGGAAAACCGGATTTTGAAAGCCAGGGGCGCCTGTATGAGTATTTGATTGCAGGCGGCGTAACGGGAATCCTGGTATTGGGCAGTATCGGGGAATTTTTCGCTATTGAAAAGGATGCGAAAAAGGAGCTCATTCGATACGCGGTTGAGAAGGTAAAAGGGCGTGTGAGAATTTTAATTGGGACTAACAGCATGATCCCAGGAGAAACGGTGGAATTGTCACGGTTTGCCCTGGATTTGGGAGCGGACGGAGTGGTGGTGGTTCCTCCTTACTATTTTACCCTGAACCAGGAAAGCATTTATCAGTTTTACGCTGATTTGGCTAAATCGGTGGATGGGGATGTGTATCTTTACAATTTCCCGGATCGGACCGGATATGAGATATCTCCGGAAGTAATCAAACGGCTGGCAGAGGAGTTTCCCAATATTGTAGGCTGTAAGGATACCATATCAGGCATGGATCATACCAGGGAGATTATTAAGCTGGTAAAACCGGTACGCCCGGATTTTAAAGTATATTCCGGCTTTGACGACAATTTTGCCCATAATATTCTTTCTGGCGGTGACGGCTGCATTGGAGGATTGTCCAATGTGGTTCCGGGATTTTTTAAGGAATGGATCAACGCGTTTGCAGAAAACGATTTAGACGCCATTAAGGAGAAGCAGCAGGCGGTAAACAAAATGATGGATGTGTATGGGATTGGAGTCCCCTTTGTTCCTTATATTAAAGCGGTTTTAGCAGAGCTTGGAATCGTATCATCCGGGAAATCTACATTCCCCCTTCCAAAGGCAGCAAAGGAAGAGGTGGATCGGGCCATGTCCATTATTAAGGGGCAATGGAATCAATAATAGAACTGTGATTTGGGAATTAATAGGAATAATATAAGTTAACAGTTAAAAAATAGTTTTGAAAAATGGAAAGAAAAGCTTGACATTATACACTTTTTCATGTATACTTTGTTACTGTCAGTTGCATCTGTGTGGCAGTGACAGTGAGTCTGTAGCTCAGCTGGATAGAGCAACGGCCTTCTAAGCCGTGGGTCGGG
>CAJUTC010000003.1:68457-147557 GCA_910589195.1 uncultured Lachnospiraceae bacterium | reverse complement strand
ACGGCGGTAACACGAGTTCGAATCTCGTTGGGGTCATTATGGCGACATAGCCAAGCGGTAAGGCGTGGGTCTGCAACACCCTGATCACCAGTTCAAATCTGGTTGTCGCCTTTGAGGAATCACAGAAATGTGGTTCCTTTTTTTATTGTAAAAAACTGATGAAATCAAGGGATTTTGACTATTTTGAGAATTCTTCCTCTTATTAACATAAATCCCTTATTTGGTAAAATGACCGTTTCAGAGTGTTTTAGTGTACTATATTAAAAAAATAGTGTACTAATACTGTACCAGAACCATAAACTTATAAAAAGAATGTAGGTTTTATGCGGGTTTTCGTAATGGGACTTGATGCTCTGTAACACCCTGATCACCAGTTCAAATCTGATTGCCGCCTCTATTCCAACTAATTATGCTCCATTTTGTTTTCTTCCGATTTCGTTGTTAGATTTAGAAAGAATAATCAATAAAGAATAATCAATATTTATGTTCCATTGCATTTATTTTCGTAATTTTTCGTGCCATTCGATCGGTGTACTGGGGATTTGGGATACTCCTTGAATAACCAGAAATTTTTTTATATAATAAAGCTACAGAGGTAGTGGATGAAAAATTGAAGATTTTGTGCTGTCAGGAAAATTGCCATTTACAGATAAGGTAATCCGTGAGGAAATAAAGCAGTATATCAAGGAGGTGCTGAGAATGCTCAAGTTAGAAAGATATTAATGGCGGAAGCAAGACTGAAGGGTAGGCAGGAGAGTGGGCAGGAGGAAGCAACTTAAACAATCACTAATATGCTAAAACCCGGAAAATTTTCTGTTGAGGAAATTAATAATTATATTCCCCGTTTATCAATCCATGAAATTGAAGAGATTGCAAAAATGAATCTTGCTTAACTTTTTGCAATGGATATAATGCCGTAGATGATAAGCGGGAAATACAGAAGCGATAATAATATCTGACATGGACAGAGGGAAACATTCAAGAATAGTTGACAGGGTACGAGGGTGATAGGGATGAAGATAACGCATGAAGTTACAGAAGTTACAGTGGAAGATAAGCAGGTGCTTGACCAGGCGCAGATACAGTCATTGGAAATTTTAGGGATGGATGTAGTGGAACTGGAGGAATTCTTGCAAAATGAGTATATGAGCAATCCTATGATGGAGCATACTGCCAATCATGATATGAATTCTGAAACGGAAAAATTCCCAAACCGATATGATGGTCAATATGCAGGGCGGGATTATGTAGAGGCACGGGACGAGGATGAAAAAGAGAGAGGCGGATTAAAAGCGCCAGATACAAATTATATCAAAAATTATTTAATCAGCCAGCTGGATATGAAGCGATTTTCAAAGGAAGAATGGAAATTAATTTTATATTTAATTGATTGCCTGGAGGATGACGGCTTTTTCCAGATGGAAGTGGCAGAAGTGGCAGAATTGACAGGACAAAACCAGGCAAAAGTAGAGGAAATGCTTCAGGTTCTCCGGGACTTAGAACCTTTTGGGATTTTTGCCAAGGATTTATCTCACTGTTTACTTAGACAGCTAGAGGCTATAGGAGCGGATACCCCGGAGCTTTCAGCCATGGTTTTGGACTACCTTCCGGAAATCGGACAAGGGAAGATCAGTGTCATATCCAGACAGTTAGGTTTATCAACAGCGGAAGTGAGAAAATATATCGCTGTGATTGAAAGGCTGAACCCAAGGCCGCTATCAGGTCTTCAGGAGTCACAGGTCAGCTACATTGTTCCGGACATTATTTATACAGAGAAAAATGGCCGATGGGAGATTGTGATTAATGATAAATGGTTCGGAGAATACCATATTAATGATTATTACCTTTCCATGATGAAGGAAACAAAGGATCCAGAGCTACTTCAATATTTTAAGCAGCAGTTAGAGAGAGGACGTTTTGTAATTTCTAGCATTGAACAGCGGCGCGAAACGATGCATCTTGTTTCCAAAGAGATTTTGGACAGGCAGAAGGACTATTTTTGCCGGAAAGGAACACTAAAGCCGATAACGATTGGGACATTGGCAGAAGAACTTAAAATGCCCCCTTCTAGGGTAAGCAGGGCCGTTAAGGGAAAATATGTCCAGTCACCGGCAGGAACAATTTTAATGGAAAAGCTGTTTGCCGGCTCCGTTTCATCGAGTGAAAGCAGAGAGGGTCTTTCAGCAAAACATATTAAGGAGCGGATTAGAGGGTTAATAAGCAGTGAGGATAAAAGAAATCCTTTAAGCGATGCCAAATTGACAGAGTGTTTAGTGGCAGAAGGAATTTCCATATCAAGACGGGCAGTAGCAAAATATAGGGATGAACTATGGATAAAAAGCAGCATTGAACGAAAAAAAAGATAGGACAAAATTTTTTATGGAAAATTTAAGGGAAATATTTCTTCCTTTTGATAAAACTCCATGCTATAATGAAAGAAATAAATTTGTTGCTGCCGGACAAACAGACAAATATGGGGCAGCCAAGTTTAAAGATCGTAAAGGGAAAGCGGCGGTTTAAAACCGGCTGCGGAAAGGGGGTTACATGGAAACCAGGACATATAAGTTGATGTCTGCAACCAATGTACCAATTAAGATAACACCAGGACACTTTGCAACCAATCACTCCCATATCAATTACTATGTGGATACCACAACCTTAAGGGCCAGACAAAGTGAAGCATTAGCAGCTGCAAGGGCTCTGAAGGGGATGTACATGTATGGCACCATTGTAGATTCCATCCTGTGTGTGGATGGTACTCAGGTAATCGGGGCATATTTGGCTCAGGAATTAACTCAAGCAGGTTTTATGTCAAAAAATGCCCATAAAACTATTTATGTGGTAACGCCAGAATATAACAGTAATAGCCAATTGATCTTTCGGGATAATATCCGTCCAATGATTTCTGGGAAAAATGTAATTATCCTTTTGGCAGATGTAACCAGCGGAAAAACATTGATTAAGTGTATTGAAGCGGTTCAGTATTACAACGGAACTGTCCAGGGCGTGTCAGCTTTATTTAGTGCTGTGGAGGATATTTACGGATACCACATTAATTCTGTGTTTACGGACAAGGATCTGCCAGATTATGAGTCCCATGATTTTGTGGAATGCCCGTTCTGCAAACAGGGTAAAAAACTGGATGCGCTGGTGAACAGCTTTGGATACTCAAAATTGTAGCAAATTAAATGCAAAAGGCAGACGCAAACAGAAAAGGAATCATCGAAAGGTGGTTCCTTTTGTTACAAAATGAGGACAGGAAGGTACACTATAAATTTATATAAGAAAGCCGATACAGGTACGATATTTCAAAATACCCTAATCCGTCAAAACCAAAAACCGATAAGAGAAAGCGAATACTCAATATGTACAGAGAAAATCCGTTAAAAAAGCTGGAGCTTTTTAAGGAAACACAACCAGAATTACTTGGACAGATTTGGCATCAGGGAAAAGTGGAAATTTTTCCGAAACAAAGTGTCGTGATGCGTGCCAGAGAGCCGCTGAAGTCGGTGTATATCCAGTTAACAGGCAAATCGATTATTTATAATCTGACCCATACCGGAAAGCGGAAGATTATATTTATATTCGGCCCGGGAACTTTGCTGAATGAACATGTATTAGATACTCATAATGGTTCCCTGTTTTGTGAAACCATAGAAACAAGCCGCATTTTTGTAATCTCCGTATGCAGGTTTTTAGAATTTATGGAGAAGGACTTTGGTCTGACTAAGGCAGTTTTGGTGGCACAGGAAAAAAAGGTTTGGCGGATGGGGCATCAGTTGAAAAATACCATGGGAAGTATTTATATGGAACGGAAGCTGGCAGCCAAGCTTTGGAAGCTTTCCAGAGATTTTGGCAGGGAAACAAAGGACGGAATTGAAATCAATTTTAATTTAAGCATTACATTTCTGGCGGATATGCTGGGCGCGCCCAGGGAAACCACATCCCGGCTGTGCGGTACGCTGACCGAGTTGAGGTTAATTCGGATGGAACGGAAGCGGATTACCATTCTGGATGCAGATCGGATGTCACGGTTCTATAAGACAGGGCAAATTAGCGAAACACTGTGAAATCAGATAGAGCCGTTCTATAATGAAGGAAACCATAACACATAATTCATAAAAAGAAAAAGATTTTTACTAGATTCTGTGATAAAAGTCACAGAATTTTTTTTTGCTTATTGATAAACTATTATCAGCGATTCAGAGGAAACAAAAAGGCCAGGAGAATACGTAGAAAAAGCCACATATTATAATGACTATGGCAAATTATTTGATGGTAAAAATAGGAAAATGAAACCCTGTTTCTTGCAAAGGGCTTCACAATGGCCGAAAAAATAAAAATGAGAAAGGAGCAGCTATGGGATATCGGTTATCAAAGGCAGAGGGAGAAAAGCTGTTTGGAATATGGGCCAAACGGTATGATATGTTCGCTCCCAGACGAATGGAAGGAGAGGGATGCTTTTCGGATACGGATATTATTCGGTATGGAAAGATAACTTCCCCAGAGCAGATTGTATGGGATCAAAAGTCAGACTATTCCTTTAAGGAAGTCTTGATGGCGATTAATGAAACCCTGTTTTACTTTACGGAAAGCCAGACCGCGGTGCCAGAGGGCCCTAAAAAAGATATCCTGATTTTCCTGCGATCCTGCGATCTCCATGCTGTAAAGCGGTTAGATGAAATTTATCTAAAAAATGGGTTCGGTGACTTTTACTATAATCGAGTGCGGGAGCGTGCCAAATTTATCCTGATGGGATGTGCCATAACCTGTGATTCTGGATTTTGTGTCAGCATGGGAACCAGCCAGAGTGAGAATTATGATGCATACATAAAGTTTGGTGCAGATGAAATGCTTCTGGATTTGAAAGATCCGGAGCTGGAAGGGGATTTCACAGAAGAAGTACCTGGAAATTCAGAAGAAGGCACAAATTTTGCTTCCGCAGAAAAAGTTTTGGTAACACCGGAATATCCTAAGGAAAACAAGGAACAGGTTATCCTTCCGAAACAGTTGTCAAATGCCAGCTTTACCAACGAAATTTGGAATGAATATGGGAGCCGCTGTATCGGCTGTGGCCGCTGCAATTTTGTCTGCCCTACTTGTACTTGCTTTACTATGCAGGATATTTTTTACCGGGATAATCCCAAGGCAGGTGAGAGAAGGCGGGTATGGGCATCCTGCCAAATAGACGGTTATACAGACATGGCAGGAGGACACAGCTACCGAAAGAGCCAAGGGGATCGGATGCGGTTTAAGGTGATGCATAAAATATACGACTTTGAAAAACGGTTTGGCTATCCCATGTGTGTGGGCTGTGGCCGCTGTGATGATGTATGCCCGGAATACATTTCCTATTCCAACTGTGTAAACCGTCTGGCAAAGGAGGAGAACGTAGATGAAAAATGAGTACATTCCCCAGTTATCCACGATACAAAAGGTGATCCGCCACACGGATCTGGAATATACATTCCGCATGGAATTTCATGACGCAAAAAAGGTAAAACCCGGACAGTTTTTTGAAATTTCCCTTCCTAAATACGGGGAAGCGCCAATTTCAGTCAGCGGCATTGGGGAGAACACAGTAGACTTTACCATTCGACGAGTAGGGAAGGTAACCAATGAGATTTTTGAAACTTACCAAGGACAACAGCTTCTGCTCCGTGGTCCATACGGAAACGGATTCGACATCAATGAATACCGGGGGAAAGAGCTGGTAATTATTGCTGGTGGAACCGGACTGTCGCCAGTAAGGGGCGTTGTGGAGTATTTTGCCCATCACCCGGAACAGGCAGTGAGCACCAGGCTGATTGCAGGCTTTAAATCTCCAAGCGATATTTTATTTCGAGATGATTTTGCGTTTTGGAAGCAAAAGCTTTCTGTCATCCAAACCGTAGATACGGCACCAGAGGGTTATGAAGGATTTGTGGGAATGGTAACAAAATATATCCCGGATTTGAAATTTGAAAACCTGGCAAATTCGGCTTTTATTTGTGTGGGGCCGCCTATTATGATCAAATTTACAGTGATGGAAATCTTAAAGTTGGGAACGGCAGAGGATACGATCTGGATCTCCCATGAGCGGAAAATGTGCTGCGGCCTTGGCAAATGCGGGCATTGTAAGATCGGCTCCACTTATATTTGCCTGGATGGGCCTGTGTTTAACTATGTGGACGGCAAAGAATTGATTGATTAGGAGGTGGGGAAATGGGAGTGGATATTAACACGAAAAAATTAAAGAAGAATGCTTTTCGGGTATCCAAGGAGCGGGGGATCGGAGCTTCCAGAATCCGGGTGCCAGGCGGTTATCTGAATGCGGAAGTCCTGGGGATGGTACAGGAGATTGCCCAGGAGTACGGAAATGGCTATGTTCACTTAACCACTCGCCAGGGATTTGAAATTGAGGGAATTCGCCTGGAAGATATGGATTCTGTGAACCAAAAGCTTCAGCCAATTATTGAACGTTTGGAGATCAACCAAAAGGATCCGGGAACAGGATATCCGGCTTCAGGAACCAGGAATATCAGCGCCTGTATCGGAAATAATGTATGTCCTTTTGCTAATTACAATACAGCTAGGATGGCAAAAAGGATTGAGAAAGCAGTATTTCCCAATGACCTGCACTTTAAAATTGCCTGTACCGGATGCTCCAATGACTGTGCCAAGGCCAGGATGCACGATTTTGGTATTATCGGCATGACCATGCCCCAGTACAATCCAGAGCGCTGTGTTAGCTGCCAGGCCTGCATAAAAGGCTGCAAAAAGCTATCAGTGGATGCCTTAAGGATAGAAAATGATAAGATTATCCGTGATGAGGAAAAATGTGTAGGATGCGGTGTCTGCGTTACAAAATGCCCTACCAGGGCGTTAACCAGAAGCAAAAAGAAATACTATAAGCTGACGATTATGGGAAGAACGGGAAAGCGCAATCCCAGGCTGGGTGAGGATTTCCTTGTGTGGGCAGACGAAGAAACGATAATTAAAATTATTTTGAATACTTATCGGTTTGTAGAGCAGTATATTGCCAAAGACGCGCCAGGAGGCAAAGAGCATATTGGATATATTATCGATCGGGTGGGCTTTGAGGAATATAAAAAGTGGGCCTTAAAGGACGTAGAACTGATGCCAGAAACCATAAAAAAGGATTGCGTATACTGGAGCGGCATTCATTTTGACTGAGTTTTCATTTAGGAGAGAAGGGACATGAAAAAGATACAATCAACCTGTAATTATTGCGCCATTGACTGTAATCTGGATTTTTATGTGGAAGATAACCGGGTAGTAAAGACGGTTCCCACGAAAGGGTATCCGGTTAATGATGGCTTTTGCTGCATTAAGGGTCTGTCCTTAGACAAACAGCAGACCACAATAAAGCCCAATTGCCTGCCAAAGATCCGGCAGAAGGATGGAACCTTTCAGACCGTATCATGGGATGAAGGATTCCGGCATGTGGCAGATAAATTAAAGGAGATTCAGAAAAAATACGGTCAGGAAAGTGTGGCCGGAATCAGTACAGGGCAGCTTACCTTAGAGGAATTTGCTATTTTCGGCCATGTAATGCGCAACTATCTTCAAACGAATGTAGATGGCAATACCAGGCTTTGCATGGCAACAGCGGTAGTGGCTCACAAGCAAAGCTATGGGTTTGATGCCCCAGGCTATACCTTGCAAGACTTGGAGCTATCCGATACGATTATTTTTATCGGTTCCAATCCGGTGGTGGCTCATCCGATTTTATGGGGGCGGGTAAAGAAGAACCAGGTTCCGGATCATAAAATAATTGTGATTGATCCCCGAAAATCGGAAACAGCCATGAATGCGGACTACTGGTACGGCTTAAAATGGCGCAGCGATCTGCTGCTGTTATACACGGTAGCAAACCAATTGATTGAAAAGGATTATTTAGATCATAAGTTTATTTCAGAACATACGGAAAAATTTCAGGAGTTTAAAACCTTTGTAAAAAGCTATACGTTGGAACAAGGCGCAAAGGGAACCGGTCTTTCCAAAGAGCAAATTTTAGAACTGGTGGAATTAATTGGCCATGGAAAGCGTGTTTCCTTCTGGTGGACCATGGGAGTAAATCAGGGATACGAGGCAGTCCGTACTGCCCAGGCCATTATCAACCTGGCGCTGATGACAGGGAATATAGGAAAGCCAGGAACCGGGGCCAATTCCATTACCGGACAGTGCAATGCAATGGGCTCCAGAACCTACAGCAATACAGCAGTATTCTACGGAGGCGGGGATTTTACAAATCCGGACAGAAGGAAACGGATTGCCCAAGTGCTTGGGGTAGATGAGGAGATGCTGGCAAAAAAGCCTACCAAAACCTATAATCAGATTATTGAAGGAATTAATGCAGGGGAAATCAAGGGACTGTGGATTTTATGCACCAATCCAAGGCACAGTTGGGTGAATAATGAAACATTTGCTTCTGCCGCAAAGAAGTTGGAGCTATTCGTAGTTCAGGATATTTACGATACCATTGAAAGCGCGGAGAACTGCACCGTATTCTTCCCGGTTGTCCCAGGTCTTAAGAAAGAAGGAACGTATATCAATTTAGAGCGGCGCCTGTCAGCTATGCGCCCAGTATTGGAGCGGGGAGAAAATGAAATTTCTGACTATGAGGCGATTCTTGGCGTGGGGAAAGCACTTAAGATGGGAGATGCGTTAAAGGGGTGGGAAACCCCAAAGGCTTGCTTTGAGCAGATGAAGGAGTGCTCCCGCGGTATGCCTTGCGATATTACCGGGATTACCTGGGAAGGACTGGAAAATTCTCACGGGATTCAGTGGCCCTATCCGGAGGGAAAAGAGGCCGAGTTCAGTCAGGAGCAGAGGCGGCTTTATTGTGACGGGAAGTTTTTTACCCCCTCTAAAAAAGCACAGTTTATGTTTGAAGAGGTGCGGGAAAACCCATTGCCTCTGACAGAAGAATTTCCTTATATGTTAAATACCGGACGTGGAAGCGTAGGGCAATGGCATACCCAGAGCCGGACGAAAGAAGTAAAATTTGTAGAGGATGTATCAGTTAAAAAAGCATATCTGTTTATGAATACCCGGCTGGCCATGGAACATGGGATTAGGGAAATGGATGAAATCCAGGTGTACTCTGCCAATGGACAAAATGCCCGGTTTACGGTTAAGCTTACTGAGCAGGTAGGCTATGAAGAATTGTATGCGCCGATTCATTATATTGAATGCAATAAACTGACACCATCCATTTATGATCCATATTCCAAAGAACCATCTTATAAAGCAACGCCAGTTCGGTTTGTAAAAATCCAGTAAGATCCGGATAAAAGGGAAGGGTTTGAAATCGGAAATAAGCTGAAAGAAAGGGCGGAAGAAAAATATAAGAAAGGAATCATAGGCAAACACATCTTTCACCCGTTATGTTTGCGCCTTAAATGAAAATGACAGCATTTTCCCTTGAGGCTAGGTACAAACTATGAAGCGAATTAAAATTGATCGGAACCGCTGTATTGGGTGCCTGACCTGTGTGACCGCATGTGTGGTAAGCCATCAGACCGAAAGCGGCGATGCCAGGAACCGGGTAACCATAGACAGCGGGACAAAACCGGCGCCTATATTTTGCCGTCATTGCGAACGGCCAGAGTGTGTCTATACCTGTATGACCGGGGCTATGAAAAAAAATCCGGAAACTGGATATGTAGAGTATGACAAGGAGCAGTGCGCAAGCTGCTACATGTGCATTATGTCCTGCCCATACGGAATTTTAAAGTATGACAGCTTAAAGCAGAAAGAAATTATGAAATGCAATATGTGTGTACATAGAAGCGAAGACGGATCGGCCAATCCCATGTGTGTGGAGATGTGCCCTATGAATGCCATTACCTTAGAGGAGGTGCAGGTATGAGATACGTGATATTAGGTTCATCCGCTGCCGGGATTCACGGAGCCAAGGAACTACGAAGGCTGGATAAAGAAAGCGAAATCGTGCTGATTTCCAGTGATAAGGAAATCTATTCCCGATGTATTCTGCACCATTATTTAAGCGGGGAAAGAAACTTAAAGCAGCTATCCTTTGCTGAAAACGATTTTGTAAAACGTTACCAGATCCGGTGGATGAAAGGCAGAACTTGTGTAAGCTTGGATCGGAAGGCCTGCCAGGCAGTATTGGAAAATGGAGAAACCGTTGGCTATGACAAACTATTGATCGCAACCGGCTCCCACACATATATTCCTCCAGTAAAGCATTTAAAAGAAGCGGTTAACGTATGCGGTTTCCGGAATATCCAGGATATAGATGGATTAAAAGAAGCGGCGAAACAGGCGGAACATATGATTGTAATGGGTGCGGGTCTGGTAGGTTTAGACTGTGTAATGGGGCTGTTAGGGATAGGAAGGACAGCAACATTGATTGAGTCCGCAGGCTGGCTGCTAAGCAAGCAACTAGATGAACGAGCAGCACAAACGTACCAGAAGGCCTTTTTGGAAAAAGGAATCACCCAGCATTATGGCGTGGGCATAGAAGAGGCTGTATTAGATAAAAGGGGACAGATTTGCCAGGTGATTTTAACGGATGGCAAACGTCTGCCATGTGATTATATGGTAGTGACCGCCGGTGTCCGTCCCAATATCGAGTTTTTGGAAGGATCTGGAATTGAAGTTGGAAAATTGGGTCTGCTTTATGATGAAACAGGCAAAACCAATGACGAGCGGGTGTATGGTGCCGGCGACGTATCGGGAAGTAGCCCTATCTGGCCGGCGGCAGTGAAGGAAGGCATTATAGCAGCGGCAAATATGGCCGGAGAGAAACGGCATATGACAGATTTTTTTGCCAGCAAGGCTACCATGAATTTTCTTGGGATCCCAACTATGTCCCTAGGAGATGTGAACCCCGGGGATGGTGATTTTCAGGTAATGGTTCGGGAAAAGAAGGATTCCTATAAAAAAATGATCTGCAGGAACGGAAGGATTACCGGGGCAGTGCTTCAGGGTGATCTGGCCTATGGAGGGATTTTACAACAGCTTATCGCGCGGAAAATTAACATTGCTAAAGTAAAAAAGCCGGTGTTTGATATTGACTATTCCGATTTTTTCCATATGGATGAAAACTTTGAATATTACTATGAGCAGTAAATTTTCCTGAAAAAGAAGCGAAAAAGAGCAAACAAGAAACGGAATTTGAGTTTAGGAAAAAGAAAGGGGAACGTTTTGTGGAACGACTAGAGAGAATGCCTGTACCAATACTGCCTACTTTTGTAGGAGCGCTTACCTTGTCTAATGTCTATTCCGGAATGGGTTATACCTGGATCCGCCACATTACCATGTGGGCGGCAACGGTGGTGATTCTTTTATATCTTGTAAAAATCATCCGATTTCCGAAAACCTGCAAAAAAGAATATGAAACTGTGGTGCCATGCAGCTTATATGCGGGCTTTACAATGGTGCTTATGATTTTGGGAAGCTATTATTTTGACTATCTCCCTGGCCCTGGAAAATGCCTTTGGGCAATAGCCCTGGGGATTCACGCAGTCCATATCCTAATTTTTACTTACCGAAATCTGTTAAAAAAGCGAGATATTAATACCTTTGTGCCAAGTTGGTTTGTAACCTACAACGGAATTATGGTAAGCTGTGTAGTAGGCGGCGCCATGAATGCGGCAGGAATTTTAAAATATGTGGTATACTATGGCATTGGTATTTACTTTATTTTGATTCCATTTATGATCTGGCGGCTGATAACGGTGGAAGTAAAGTCAGCGGTTTACCATACGATGGCAGTGGTTTTAGCGCCGTGTAGCCTCTGCGTGGTCAGCTACCTAAATGTAATATCGAAACCAAACCAGGCTGTTGTTATACTGCTATATGCTTGTGTGCTGGCATCCCTGCTATTTATTATAATGAAACTGCCAAAGTTCTTTGCCGTTCCCTTTACGCCAGGGTTTGCCGGAATGACGTTCCCCATGGCAATCGGAATTGTGGCAACGAATAAAATGACCGGCTTTTTTAATGGAAATGGGATGGAATCCATGGCGGCGGTAACCACACAAATTAGCGGGATTCAGATATATCTGACCACGATGATTATCGGGTTTGTGATGCTAAATTTCCTGATGATGGCGTTAAAGGTAAAACGCTGATCCCTTTTTGAACGATCGATAGGCAATTGCGGGCCCTATTTTCAAGATACTGAGTCCGCCTTGACCAACCTGTTTCTTGAAAAGGAGTCCGCAATTGCTATTATAGAACTAGCACAATAAAGAGGTGAATACCATGCTTCAGATAGAAGAGGCAGTACACTGTTTGCAGCAGCAGGTGCAGCCAATCAGAAAAACGCAAAGCCTGCCTTTGCTATCGGCAACAGGGCGGATATTGGCACAGGAGGGAAGGGCGATGATGGATCAGCCGCCTTTTCCACGTTCCCCTTTAGACGGGTATGCTGTGCGGGGGCAGGACACGGCAAAGGCGAAAAAAGAAGCGCCTGTATGCCTTCAGGTAGTGGGTAAGGTATGTGCGGGGGAAGTGTTTCCGGGTCAGGTGAAAGCCGGGGAGGCCGTCCGGATTATGACAGGAGCGCCCATTCCCCAAGGAGCGGATACTGTAATCCGGCAGGAGGACAGTGATTCTGGCCAGGAGCAGGTGATGATCTATAAAAGTTCCAAGCCGTATGAAAATTACTGCTATCAGGGAGAAGACTATAAAAAGGGAACCTTGCTTCTGCCAAAAGGAACCCGGCTAAGAGGAAATGAAATTGCCCTGGCTGCCAGCTTAGGCCTTGACCCGGTTATGGTATACCAAAAGCCGCAGATTGCTGTGGTATCCACAGGGGATGAACTGACAATGCCTGGGGAAGATTTAAAACCAGGGAAAATTTATGATTCAAACCGGTATTGGCTTAGCGCAAGACTGTCTGAACTTGGAATTCCCGCCGTTTATTCCGGGCACTGTAACGATGAACCAGAGGAAATGGCGGAATGTATCCGCAAGCGTTCTCAACAGGCAGATGTAATCATTACTACAGGCGGCGTGTCAGTGGGAGAAAAGGATATTATGCATGAAGTTATCCAAATCCTTTCCGCCAGGCAGTTGTTTTGGCGGGTGGACGTAAAGCCCGGCGCCCCGGTTTTGGCGGCTGTATTTGGAGGAACACTGCTCATCTGCCTTTCAGGAAATCCATTTGCAGCCGCAGCCAATTTCGAACTTTTCGTGCGCCCGGTAATCGGCTGTCTTTCCAGGGATGAAAGCTGGATTCCCAAAAAGAAGCAGGCCAGGCTGGAGAACGACTACAGAAAGCCGGCAGGTGCCAGACGGTTTCTTCGGGGATACACAGAGGATGAAAAGGTCTGGGTTGCTGCCGGAAACCATGGGTCTGGCTCCTTGTCTGCTATGCTGGTCTGCAATTGTCTGATTGAGATACCGCCCCATCAGGCAGGAGCGGTAAAAGGGGACATGGTATGGACTTACCTGCTGTAAAGAGTGGCTTGCGTCAAACTAGGATAGAGGCAAAGGCGCCAATTAAGGCGGGCGCAAGGGAAAGGCTGATCAAGTTTACGTTAAACACATATAGAGGTGAAAGGCCACGCTGGCTGCGCTGTGTGGTTAATAACAGCGTCATCTTACAGATTCATGTCCTGAATATAAAAGGCGACTTGGTAGGGGAATAAATCTTCCACGGTTTTCAAATCATTATTCAGCAGTTTTTTAATATTTTGAATCCGGTAATTGACCGTATTGCGGTGAGTGTAGGTGGCAGCGGCCACGCCCATTAAGCTGCGGTCATTTTCTATGTAGCTTCGCAGTGTTTCTAAATAATTAGAATGATGACGTTCATCATATTCTCTTAATGGTCCAAGCATCTGCGCTTCGTAACTTTTTAAAATGGCAGTATCTTCTGAGGCAAAAAGTATTTTAAAGAAACCCATTTCATCAAAATCTACCACCTTTTGTTTCGTTTGAAAAGCCATTTTGGCGGCGATCCGGGAACGGCGGAAGGCCGTACGCAGACCGTGGATACCCGATACCTCCGGGCCAATTCCAAGGCTCAGTTTTTGGTTTTCTGTAAAGTAGGAAAACTGTTTTAAAATCTGCTGTACCAGTTCCTCCGCCGATTCCTCCGGAAAGTTATTTACCAGCAAAGCATAAAAATCATCAAATTCAATAATTAGATAAGGGATGTGGATTTTTTTCCCATTTTGCCAAAGACCAAAAATATTTTCCAGCTTTAAAAGCGCATGGTGGAACGAGGCGGATTCTTCCACCTCATAGCGGATTCGGATACAAAAGATGCGGAATGTGCCTTGCGCGTCAAACCGGGGCTGGATTTGGGAAAGAAAGCCATCTGTGATTTCACGGCCTTTCATAATGTTTTTAAACAGGCTCCCCACTTCCTTATCTTTTTGATCCCGGCGCATAATCTTCATACAGTAGTCCTGGATCAGGCGTGTTACCGTAATCTCCCAAGGCATTACCAGAAGCGGAAAATCCTGCTGCTGGCACCAGTCAATTACATTTTGGGGAATTTGGTGGATATACATGCCAGTGTTAATAATGATTCCAGTGCAATCATTTTTTTTCATAGCCATTACCACATGAAGAAGCCAGTCAGTTTCTACCGCTTTAATTCCAGTGGTAACGGCTAATTCTTGTCCGGAAAAGCGGCTGACAATGGTTTCATCCTCCAGCATATGGACCCAGCCTACCACATGGTTCATACCATTTTTTCCGGCTAAAATCTGGAGTTTATACAATTCATGGGTTTTTTCGTAAATTTCCCGAAAGCGTACTGCCATATGTGTTCCCTCCCAATATCTGATTTGTACTGTGGATACATATTTTTTTCGTACTTTCAGATTAACAGATTATGGACAAAATGTCCAGTTTTATTTATGATATAACTGTAAAAAGAAACAAAGAAAACTATTTTATAACAGTTTGGAGGTGTGGTTATGAACGGGAAAGAGATGGGATATGCCTTTAATATGTTTGGATATTGGGGAAGCCAGCCCTGTCCTCAGTGGATGTTTCGGGAACAGTTCTATAATTGCGAGAATTTTTCAGCAGTAATAGCAAGACGCGGCTTCAGCTTTGACCGGCTATTTAGCCGCACGAGAAGTTCTGACGAAAATCGTATTTAAAATACATATAGTTTGTCCAAGATAGAGGAAGAGGACAGTTATGGAATGAAAAAGAGCTTACTGGTTTTCAGAGATGGGAACCGGTAAGTTTTTATATTGCCAAACCGATATCTTGTAATGTAAAGCTTCTGGTACTGCTTTTGATTCCGTTAGAGAAAATTCCATAACAGCAGATGGTTACACCTTGACATAAAAGCCCCTCAACGGTATAGTGGGAGGTATGGATAATCATGGAAAGGCATAAGGGAACATGAGAGAGCAGATGGATAAATGGAAACGGAAGATGGAGGAGTTTATGATTGGCCGGTACGGTCTAGATTCGTTTACCCGTTTTTTGAATGTATGCATTATTATTTTATTGATTATTAATCTGCTGGCCAGAATCCAGTTTTTGTATTGGATGGCGCTGATATTGCTATGCTACAACTATTTTCGGATGTTTTCTAAAAATATGTCAGCACGTTTCCGGGAAAATGAGCGGTACCGGAAGCTGCAGTTTCAAGCGGGGGAGGCAGTTAACCGGTGGAAACTGTGGGCAAAGCAGGCGCTGCGCTACCATATTTACCGGTGTCCTGGCTGCGGGCAAAAGATCCGGATTCCTAGGGGAAAGGGGAAAATTAGTATCCACTGCCCCAAATGCCACAAGGATTTCATTAGAAGGAGCTGAAAGTTTTACCATGACAGAAAGTTTAACAAAGGTTGAGAAGCTGGAGTTTAAGCGGATTACAGCGGGAGATATTAATCAGCTGACGCCGTTTTTTTCGCTGCGGCCTAATAAGACGTGTGATAGTGTATTTTTAGATAGTTTTTTATGGAGAGATGCGTATCAAGTACGATTTGCCGTCAGCGAAGGCAGGGCGGTACAGTGGCTGATGGAACATGAGGGGAAGATTTCATCGGCAATGCCTCTATGCAGGCAGGAAGAGCTTCCCTATTTTTTTGAACAGATGGTGGCCTACTTTAATAACCAGTTAAAACGCCCCTTATGGATTTATCTTGCAGACGCAGAGGCGGTAGAATATCTTAAGCTGGATCCGGATCGGTTTGAAGTAAAAGAAATGGAAGACTTAAAAGATTACCTTTATGACGGGGAGGCGATGCGTACCCTTGCGGGGAAAAAACTCCACAAGAAAAAGAATCTGGTGAATGCGTTTATGCGGGAGTACGAAAATCGCTATGAATACCGGAAGCTATGCTGCTCGGACCGCAAGGATGTATGGGATTTTTTAAGCTTTTGGAGGGAACAGAAAGGAACCGATGTGGAGGAAGCGTGGGAGCTGGATTATGAGGTGGAAGGGATCCATGAAATCCTAAAAAATTGTTCCCACCTCCATGTACAAATGGGCGGCGTTTACATTGACGGGAAGCTGGAGGCGTTTACAGCCGGAAGCTACAATTCCAGGGAGAAGATGGCCGTCATCAGTATCGAAAAAGCAAACCCTAATGTGAAGGGTCTTTACCAGTTTATTAATCAACAGTTTTTGATCCATGAATTTTCCGATGCGGCTTTAGTAAACCGGGAGGACGATGTGGGAATTTCCGGGCTGCGGCAAGCAAAGCTGAGTTATCATCCTGTAGGATATGCCAGAAAATATATGGTAAGGCAAAAAGACTTCCAGGCGTAATGCTTGCGAGGTCTTTTTCCGTAAGAAAGCGTTGCCTTATTTACCACCGTAAGGCGACAAAGGTATTCTGGGCAGGCGTAACGGTTGGCTGGCGCATAGTGCCCCGTTACGGCTGTAAAGCGACACAGGTATTCTGGGCAGATACAGGCCGGAGCCGATAGAATCCGGCAGAGAGGGAGTAAGAAATGGAAGGACAGATGGAGCTTCGCTATTTAGGACAAGAGGAAAAAGGAAGAAGCAGGAAGCTATGGGAACAGTGCTTTAAGGAGGATTCCTCCCGGTTTCTCGACTACTATTATAAAGAAAAATGTGATGATAACCAGATTTTGGTATTGGAACAGCTAGACAGGCACGGTGGCCCGGAAGGAGAAATTATTTCTATGGCGCAGAGAAACCCATATTCAATATTCTGGAATGGCAGAGAATATTTGCTGGACTACATCGTAGGGGTGGCGACAAAGCCCCAGTGGAGGCATCAGGGCTGTATGCGGAAGCTTCTAAACCGTATGTTAGCGGATCAGAACCGGGAACAAATGCCGTTCACATTTTTAATGCCGGCTGACCCAAAGATTTATCAGCCGTTTGGATTTGCGTATGTGTACCAGCAGCCGGATTTCTGCCTGACAAGGAAAGGGGAATCTTTGCGCCGGGAACCGATAAAAGGGGAGGAACAGGCTGCCCATACAGGGGCGTGGCTGAATGGCTGGCTGGAAAACCGATATTCCATTTTTGCCCTTCGAACGCCGGCATATATGATCAGGCTCTGGAGGGAAATTGAAAGCGAGTACGGGAAATGGGATCTTCTTTATGATGGGGAGAACATGGCTGGAATGGAGTGCTTCTGGGGAAAAGATAAACAGGAGCGCCGCTTTTTATACGTGGAAGAAGCATATCTGGAAAAAGGGTATCCTACTCATCCGGCCATTATGGCCAGAATTGTAAATCTAAAGGAGTTTATGCGGAATATCAGCTTGAAAGGAAACAATCAAACGGTAAAAATCGGGATCCTGGACGATCAGATTGAGGAAAACCACGGTCTGTTTTCATGGCAGATGACCCAGTTTGGTTCCAATATCAGTAAAATAGGAAGTCAAATTCCGGAAGGAACATGGACCATATCCATTGGAGCGCTGACCCAGTGGCTGTTAGGATATTGCACCATACCAAACCCTTGGGGAATTAGGATGGATGGCCGGATTTTTTTAGATGAGATCGTATGAATTTCTTGTAGTTTTTAAGAAGGTTTTATATAATGATACCAGATGAGAAAACGGCAGGAAAATGAGAAAATAGCAGGATAGCTGCAAATGAAACAGAAGGGAAGGGATATGGATGGATGGAAAAGAACAGCTAAAACAGTGGATAATGGATAGCAGCCAGATTGTATTTTTCGGCGGCGCTGGAGTGTCTACGGAAAGCGGGATTCCGGATTTTAGAAGTGTTGATGGTCTTTATAACCAGAAATACCGATACCCTCCGGAAACCATTATCAGCCACAGCTTTTATGTCCGAAACCCGGAGGAGTTTTATCGGTTTTATAAGGATAAGATGATTTTTAAGGATGCAAAGCCTAACCGGGCTCACATTGCTTTGGGAAAACTGGAAGCAATGGGAAAGCTGAAAGCGGTGATTACTCAAAATATTGACGGACTCCATCAGGCGGCAGGAAGCAAAGAAGTACTAGAGCTCCATGGTTCGATTCACCGGAATTATTGTACCCGATGCGGCCAGGCCTTTGGTCTGGATACCATAATAAGGGCAGAGGGAGTGCCAAAGTGCTCCTGTGGCGGAACCATTAAACCGGATGTGGTACTTTATGAAGAAGGCCTGGACCAGCATACCATTAGCAAAGCAGTTCAGTACATCCGCCATGCTGACATGCTGATAATCGGAGGGACTTCCCTTACAGTGTATCCGGCGGCTGGATTAATTGATTACTACCAGAGCAACAGGCTGGTGCTGATCAATAAATCGGTTACGCCTATGGACAGCAGAGCTGATCTGGTTATCAGCGGTTCGATCGGCCAGGTGTTAGGGGATATTGCTGAACCCATGGAATCGCAATAAGCGGCTTTGTAAGGAATAAAATGGATGCGCACAGGGGGATATTGCAGTGATAGAAAAAACAACGTATGAGCTGGGGGATATTATTAAGATGAAAAAGCCTCACCCCTGCGGAAGCCAGGAATGGGAAATCCTGCGGGTGGGAGCGGATTTCCGCCTGAAATGCTTAGGATGCGGCCATCAGGTTATGGTGGCAAGGAAAATGGTAGAGAAAAACACCAGAGGCCTAAGAAAACCATGAAAAAATCGTGAAAATGCCGTGAAAACGCGGATAAAACGGAAAAAAGTACTTGCACAAATTCGGAAAATTTGGTAGAGTAATTATCTGTGACATATTATATTCCTTGCTCCTGACAGCAAAACAGTAAGGCCAGGCAGGCATAAATGTTTTTGACTGACAGGGGCCAGAGACCACAAGGAGGTAAAACAAGATGAACAAGTATGAGTTAGCGGTTGTTCTGAATGTGAAGCTGGAAGACGAAGAGAGAGCAGCGGCAATCGAAAAGGTGAAAGGTTATGTTACCCGTTTCGGCGGTACAGTAACCAATGTAGATGAGTGGGGTAAGAAGCGCTTGGCTTATGAAATCCAGAAGATGAAGGAAGCCTATTATTATTTCATTCAGTTTGAAGGCGATTCCAACTGCCCCAACGAAGTAGAATCTCACATTCGGATTATGGAACCAGTTATCCGCTATTTAGTTGTAAAGCAGGAAGCGTAAGAGAAAGAGTGAGTGTATGAACAGAGTGATTCTTATGGGCAGGCTGACCCGGGATCCGGAGGTAAGATATTCTCAAGGTGAGCGGACCATGGCGATTGCCAGATATACCTTGGCAGTTGACCGGAGAGGGCGCAGAAGCCAGGATGGGAATGATCAGCAGCAGACAGCGGATTTTATTAACTGTGTGGCATTCGACCGTGCAGGGGAGTTTGCAGAGAAGTATTTCCGCCAGGGAATGCGGGTTTTGATATCGGGACGGATTCAGACCGGCAGCTACATTAACAGAGATGGTCAGAAAGTTTATACCACAGACGTTATCATAGAGGATCAGGAATTTGCTGACAGCAAAGGCGCTGCGTCCGATATGGGCGGCTATAATAATTATAATAACAGTAATTATAACAATGGCTATCAGCAGCCTGCGGCTCCCGCCAGACCAGCGCCGGCCAGCGCTATCGGCGATGGATTTATGAACATTCCGGATGGAGTTGAAGACGAAGGCCTTCCCTTTAATTAGCCCAGTAAGGACGGCGTAACCAAAAGTAGGTTTCGCCACATTAAGATAAGCAAACAGGCTGTCCTTTAGCCCAAAGGATAACAAATGTATAACAAGGCCGCAACGCGGTTTTCGGAATATGAAAAGGAGGACACACCAATGGCATTCAATAAGGGTGACAGAGCAGATGCTTCTAAGGTAAGAAGAGGCGGCGTTCGCAGAAGAAAAAAAGTTTGCGTATTCTGCGGCGATAAGAACGGCGTAATTGATTACAAGGATGTAAATAAGTTAAAAAGATACGTATCCGAGAGAGGAAAAATCCTTCCCCGCCGGATTACTGGAAACTGTGCAAAGCATCAGAGAGCCTTAACAGTAGCAGTGAAGAGAGCACGGCATATTGCCTTAATGCCTTATACCTGCGATTAATTTTATAATGATAAAGCCCGGAAACTTAGAATTCCGGGCTTTTCCTTTTTAAAAGTTTACTGGTAAGAAGTATAAAAGAACCTGCTTGGAAGGTTAGGTTCAGTTTTGCGCCAAAGGCAGCGATACATCAAATTCACCGGAAGCCCCATCAGCAATTTCGTACTTGTCAAAATGAATATGCACGGCCCCGTCTTCTCCAATGTAGAAATCAAACTGATCCAAACGGTAACCACGTATGGTATCAACATAGAACCGATCGCTGCTTCCGGTTTCCGCCACTAACGCGTCGATAATCTGCTGCTTGATTTCTTCTTCTGTTCCGTTTACCAGATCACCTAAAGCAAGCTGGTTTCCTGTAACTGGATCAAATACATAATTTTCATCTCCATAGTCGGTCACTCCTCCCGCATACCAGTCGTATGTCAGCCGCACACAAACAATGTGATCGGTTTTAGCGGTAATTTGCGCATTCCAGTTATAGTAATAAGGCGTATTCCCAGAATTCGGATTTGTGATATAAAGCCACATGGACTGAAGGTTTTCGTTATTTTGGCTGAAAAAGTTTTGTTCCAAGTCCTGGAAGAATTGGTTAATCCGCTGATAACCGGGGGCCGTTTCCGCAAAAACTGGAATTTCGTAATACACATCCAAATCATATCCCTGGGGATCCAGGACGGTACGCCGGATGCGGGTAGACGGATCCAACTGAGATGAAACCTGATAGGCCAGGACAGAAGGATCTTCGTAAGTAGCTGGCTGGGAAGCGGAAGTAGGTTCCTGGGTGCTGCCGGCCCATTCATCTAAAAGAGCCAGCAAATCATCCGCGGGGCAAAGCCCGCTCACAGAGCCGCTTGGATCGGAACCATGGCTGAAATTTACCAATGGAGATTCAGGTTCCCACTGGGCTACCCACTGATTAAACTGCTCTTCGGTAACAGGGTTTTCATCAATTAAGTAGGAAACAACTTGCGCGCCAGATTCCCAGCTATAAATAGACTGTGCTGTAATATCTGGCGGATCGGACAGGGTGCCGTTTCCTAGGCGGTATATGCTGGCAGAATAGTCTGGATCCGCTGGTGTTTGCCCGCCATACAGTAAGTGGTCTGGGTAAAGGCTATACCTTAACCAGCCAAAGGAAGGAAGAAAAGATGTAGCCTGTCCATTTTCATAGGTCCAAATGCCATAGTTCAAAACATAGCCAAAGTATGCTCCGTCATTTCTTGGTTCGATAACCGGGGTTCCGCCGCCAAACAATAATGCTGGAATCCCTCCTCCAATATCAAACATCCCGGCATAGCAGTGGAGAGGATATAAGGATTGGGAATCAGAATACATATTGGATTTTAACTGCTCTTCTTCAACAGCCAGGGAGGCCATTTGTTCACGAATTATCTGGGCAAAGGCTCTTGCCATTTCTGGTGTAGCGCGGCATTGGCTACGATCGCCATAGTAAGCGATGGATGTCGGAACTGTATAGGTTGCGGGCTCTTCCTCCTGAGAAGAATCATCCTGAGGCCCGTCATCTTCCGGCGGGTTTTGGATATCCAGGCCGGAATCGTCTAGGATCCGCGTCTGGAGCTCTTCATCATCTTTTAGCTCTTCCATTACAAAATCCGGAATGTCACTTATGGTCAGTTCCTCTGTAATAATATCCGGTTCTCCGTCTAAGAAAACCAATTCTGCTTTTTCTCCTGCGGAAACAGAAGCGGAGAAGGCTGTGGAATTAACTGGATCGGAAATGGTACATTTGACGGTGCCTTCCAGAATATAGACCAACATCCGATCATCTTCTGTTACTTCCACCCAGCCACAGGTGCCGCGAATGCCCACCATCATAGAGGAGGTGCGGATATCCAGGCTTTCGTCCTCATCAAGGGGTTTTGTAATATTAAAAAACAGATTTCCGGAATTAACGGTGATTTCTAATTTGTTTCTGGATTTTTCAATTTGGGCTTCGCTTTCCGCATCCAGCTTAGTCAATTTTTCCCGATCCAGATCAATCCAGGCATAACTGGTTTTTTGAGTGGATACCTGATAGCCGCTGTACAGGTTCATTTCTTCTCTTGGCGCCAGATCCTTGCCCTTTTGGTCAAGAATGGTTACTGTGCCTTCCGCTTTCTGAAGCTTTATGGTTGTGGCCAGAAGGGGATTGCCGCAGGCAGCACACAGCAGAAAAACTGCCAGAAGCAAGACCAAAAGAGGGATTGACGCTGTCTGGCGCCAATGATACTGCTTCTTAATCATGTAATATTTCCTCCATTCTATACATGTTTCACCGCATTACATGCCATCCGTTATCCGGTACAAATTGACATCGATGAACAGTAATAACTGTGGTTTGCGTAAATACATTTTACTGCAAAAGGCTTGCTTTCGCAATGGATTTATGGCAGAATAAGGATACGGCTGCATATGGCGGCAATTGGCAGTCAGTATAAAAAGATTGCTAAAGGGCATACTGTGGATAGGCTAAGGATAAGGGATTTTACGGACAAAGGGGGAAAGAGATTATGAATACATTTGGGGATCTGATTAAAATCGTGGCACGGCTGCGTTCCGAAGATGGCTGTCCCTGGGACAGGGAGCAGACGTTTGAGTCGTTGAAAAAGTGTCTGGAAGAAGAAACCAAAGAAGTGTTTCAGGCCATTGACAACAAAGATATGGAAAATTTGTGTGAAGAACTGGGAGATGTATTGCTGCAGGTGGTGATGAACAGCCAGATTGCTGCGGAAGAGGAAGCCTTTACAATTGAGGACGTGATTGACGGTCTGTGCAGGAAAATGATACGGCGCCATCCCCACGTATTCGGAGATGCGAAGGCGGCTTCTCCGGAAGAGAGCTTAAAGCTGTGGAAGCAGATGAAAGAGCAGGAAAAGGCAGAAAAAGAAAAGCATGCGGAAAATGCCGAAAAACCTTGACAAACAGGGAAGAAACAGATATAAATGATAAGGTACACAATTTGGGGCAGTGCGTATCATGGTTTGAATTTTGGCGGATATGCGCTCTTATTTGTAAATATAGGAGGAAAATGAATGAACAAGACTGAATTAATCGCAGCGGTAGCTGAAAAAGCAGAGATTTCTAAGAAAGATGCAGAGAAAGCGCTGAAGGCTTTCACTGATGTAGTAACAGAAGAGTTGGTTAAGGGTGAGAAGGTACAGTTAGTTGGCTTCGGCACGTTTGAGGTTTCGGAACGAGCGGAGAGAGAAGGAAGAAATCCTAAGAGCGGCGAGCCGATGACCATAGCAGCATCCAAAAGCCCTAAGTTCAAAGCTGGAAAAGCTTTAAAGGATATGGTGAACGCATAGTATATGAGACTTGATAAGTTTCTTAAGGTATCCCGCATAATTAAACGCCGCACAGTGGCAAATGAAGCCTGCGACGCGGGACGGGTGTTGGTGAATGACAAGCCGGCAAAAGCCTCCCTTAATGTAAAAGAGGGAGATGTGATTGAGATTCAGTTTGGGACCAAATCGGTTAAGGTTCAGGTTTTAGACGTACAGGAAACAGTAAAAAAAGAAGAAGCAAAAGAGCTTTATAAATATTTATAAAAAATAGATTGACAGTCATATTTTAGATGATCTCCTAATATACTAAATTAAGTTTGGTATATCAGGAGGTCTTTTTGTATGGAAGAGAAGGTGATGGGGCGTCCGCATCGTTTGATGATGGAAGATCGTGGAAAGATGAGCATCACAGGAATTGTGGATGTGGTATCGTTTGATGAAAACCAGGTTGTGTTGGATACGGATAAAGGTCTGCTTACAATTAAAGGCAAGGATTTATGCGTCAGCCGCCTGACACTGGACAAAGGGGAAGTAGATGTAGATGGACAGGCTGACAGCCTGGTATACAGTTCAAATGAAGCACTGCGCAAGGCGGGGGAATCTCTGCTCAGCAGGCTGTTTAAATAGGAGGCAAAATGATAAGCCGTGAGCTGTATGGACAGACTGCCCTTCTTGCAGGCTGCCTTGGTCTGGGAGGATGGCTGATGTTCTGCTATGATTTGCTGCGGATAAGTCGTCTGCTTCTTCCAAGGAAGAACTGGATAGTAAGTCTGGAGGACTTTATTTACTGGATCTATGTAACCTTATCCGTTTTTTCCCTTTTGTACCGGCAAAATGACGGGGTTCTCCGGGGATATGTGATTGCGGGAATGTTCTTAGGAATGGCTGGCTATGACTGGCTGATTAGCCAAAATGTAATGAGGCTATTGCAAAAAGCCATAAAACGTATTAAAATGAAAAGGAAGAAGGCCTGCAAGCGGATAAGAAAAAAGGGCAGGCCAAGAAGCACGGATCATACAACATACAGTGATGGCACATTAAAAACCGGGAAATCCGCCCAAGCGAGCGCGGATATAAGAAGTGGTGGTGCAGATGAGAAATTTAGTAAGACGTTCCCGGCTGAAAAAGCGGGACAAGTGGGGCAACCGGATGGCTTTGACTGGCGTTACCGTGGTAGTGCTCAGCCTGGCGGTGGTGATAAATTTAAAAAATTCATCTCTAAGGGAGAAGGATTTGGAATACCAGATCCGGGAAGAAAACCTGCAGGAACAGATTGCGGAGGAAAAGCAGAGAAAGGCAGAGCTGGAGGAGCGTAAAGTTTATGTTCAGACGAAACAGTATATTGAGGAAGTAGCGAAGGAAAAGCTGGGATTGGTAAAACCAGATGAAATCCTGTTAAAACCAATCGAAGCGCAGTAATGATTTCCCTCCGGCCCGCATATAATCTTTTTGAGTGTACAAAGGAAGATATGCGGATAGGAGGGATTTTTGTGCTGTTTCAAAAACGAAATCAAAAAAATCTGGATATGGCAGATGTGAATGTATATACAGCAGCCAGGCTGGGGGATATGGCATCATCATTAAAACGTCTGGCTCAGTCGTTTACAGACGAAATGGATGGGCAGCATTTGACAAGGGAGGACGGAGCGGCAGCTATGCAGACAGCGGCGGCTATGGTATGTGGAAGCTGCAGCCGGTGCAGCCTTTATCAGGACAGCGCCAGAGAGGACAATTATTATCTGTACTATCTGTTGCGGTCGTTTGAGGTCAACGGAGCGGTTCGGATGGATGATATGCCTGCGTTATTCCGCCAGGCCTGTTACCATAAAGAAAAGTATTTAAACCAGCTTAATAAAAGCCTGGGGCGTGCTACCATGAATTTATCCTGGAAAAACCGATTTCTGGAAAGCAGGGACGCGGTAATCGTGCAGTTTCGGGAATTAGCGGCAGTGATTGAAGAGTTTTCCAGGCAGATGGAGCAGGTCACGGATATTACAGAGGAGTGGGAACCGGCGGTAAAGAAGCTTTTTAAAAGGCATCACATGCTGGTTGATAAGATGCTGGTTTTAGAATATGAAAATAAGCAAAGAGAGGCATACTTGACGCTGCGGACAACTCATGGAGCCTGCCTGACAGCAAAGGAAGCGGCAGGACTTTTCGGACAGGCAATGGGAAAATACCAGTGGAACCCGGCCAGGGATAGCAAGGCGATTGTAACTAGAAAATCATCGGTTTTACGTTTTGTAGAAGAAAGCAAGTATCAGATGATGTATGGAATTTCCGGAATACCAAAGGCCGGGGAGCGGGTTTCCGGGGATCATTACACATTTTTTAAAAACTTGGAGGGGCAGGCAATTATGAGCCTGGCTGATGGGATGGGAAGCGGAGAACAGGCCAGTCGGGAAAGCGGAAAGATTATTGAACTGACGGAACAGCTTATGGAGGCTGGATTTGCCGCCCGTTCATCGCTGAAGCTTGTGAATACGGTACTTCTTCTGGCTGGAAAAGAGCAGCACCCGGCGGCGGTAGATGTAATTTGTGTGGATTTGAATACGGGAGTGCTGGAAGCCATGAAGCTGGGGGCGGTGGCTTCTTTTGTAATGGGGCAGGACGGGGTTATGCTGTTGGAAGCAGGAGATGTGCCAATCGGGATTTTAAATCCCATAGAACCGGTTTTGCTGTCCAGAAAGCTTTGGGATGATGACCGAATTATTATGGTAAGCGACGGAGTTTTAGACGCAATGCCCGGGGAGGAAAAAGAAGCGGTTATGAAAGAATTCTTGGTTTCCCTTCCGCCGGGAAGGCCTCAGGATATGGCGGAGCAGATTATGGAATTCGCGTTAAGTTTCACAGAAGGAGCCCGGGATGACATGACCGTGCTGGTAGCGGGAATTTGGGAAAGAAGATAAATCAGCCACGATCGCTGCTTATCAAGTTACGGACAGGGGAAAGGGAGGAAAAGGTACATGAGGAAGCAGACAGAGGACTTTATTCGGAAGCAGGCGCTGTTTGAACCAGGCAGCCAGATTTTGGTGGCAGTGTCCGGCGGGGCGGACTCGGTCTGCCTTTTGTATTTGTTATGTCAGATTCGGGAAGAATGGGATTTAGAGCTTCGTGGGTTCCACATACATCACGGCCTTCGGGGACAGGAAGCAGACCGGGATGAAAGGTTTGCTGCTAATCTTTGTAAAAGCTTGCAGGTTCCTTATGGTTTCCGGCATGTGGATGTAAAGACGCTGGTTCAGGAAACAGGGCTTTCCTGTGAAGAAGCAGCCAGAAATTTGCGTTACCAGGTTCTGGAAGAGGAGGCAAAAAAGTGGGAGATGGAATCGGGCAGGCCTGTAAAAATCGCGGTTGCCCACCATGGGGATGATAACGCAGAAACCATTCTTCATAATTTGTTCCGGGGCAGCGGTCTAAAGGGGCTTGGAGGAATCCCGCCGATACGGGGAAGGATTATCCGCCCGCTGCTTGGGACAGGGCGAAAGGAAATTCTGAATTATATAGAGGAAGAAGGGGTAAGCTACTGTCAGGATTCCACAAATCAGTTGGAAGCCTATACCAGGAACCGACTGCGCCATAACATTATCCCGCTGATTTGTTCCCAGGTTAATGAGAGAGGACTGGAGCATATTTTGCAGGCAGCCAAGCGGATAAGCCAGGCGGACGTGTATTTGGAAGGGCAGGCAGATCTGTGGCTTAAGCAGTATGGCGTGGCAGAGCCAAAACAGGAAGAGCCCAGCCAGAGGGCGGGGGCCGACAAACACATGCTTTTAAAGGAACCGGTGATTATTCAGACTTATGTAATCCGCCAGATGATACGCAAGCTGTCTGGATCCGGAAAAGATATTACCAGTATTCATGTGGAATCAGTAAGGGAACTTTTAGAAAAGCAGCCGGGAAAACAGGCCGATCTTCCTTACAATCTTACGGCAAGAGGGACGTATGATTATTTGTGGATCGAGCGGCGAAAATATGGGGAACTAAGGCAAAATAAAGTATTTGGGAAAGCAGGCGGGGAAGCGAACATAAAAAAGAGCCAGGCGCCGAATGCAGAGTTTCAACTATTTTCTTACGAAAAAGGAATGGAAATTCCTCAAAATCGGTATACGAAATGGTTTGATTATGATACAATAAAAGATACATTGTCTGTGCGGACCAGGCAAGCAGGGGATTATTTTATCTTGCCAGGCGGTGGCCGCAAGACAATAAAGTCCTACTTCATTGATGAAAAAGTTCCGGCCTCCCAGCGGGATAGCGTATATTTGCTGGCAGATGGCGGCCATATTTTGTGGATTATTGGAATGCGTATCAGTGAGGGATGCAAAGTTACAGCTAAGACAAAGAAGATTTTGCAAGTACACATAAGCGGAGGAAATGAAGATGGCAGATAAGATTCGAGTGCTGTTAACCGAGGAAGAAGTGAATGCGAGAATCAATGAGATTGCCCATGAGATCAGCAGGGACTATGAAGGAAAATCCCTGCATCTGATTTGTATTTTAAAGGGCGGCGTGTTTTTTACCTGTGAGCTGGCAAAGAGACTGACAGTGCCAGTATCGCTGGATTTTATGTCAGTGTCCAGCTATGGCAGCGGTACCGTATCCAGCGGGGTGGTAAAGATTATTAAAGATTTGGATGAACCGTTGGAAGGGAAGGAAGTCTTAATTGTGGAGGATATTATTGATTCCGGCAGGACGCTGGCTTACCTGATGGAGATTTTAAAGCAGCGGAATCCAAAGAGCATTCAGCTTTGTACCTTGTTGGATAAGCCGGAACGCCGGGTGAAAAAGCAGGTTCAGGTAACCTATACATGCTTTACCATTCCTGATGAGTTTGTGGTAGGCTATGGCCTGGATTATGACCAAAAGTACAGGAACCTGCCATATATTGGAGTAGTAGAACAGTAAGGAGGCAGCTAGTTGAGAGAGCAGCAGTATAGAAGCCTGGGATTTGCTTTCATTATCGTAATGATGCTTTTGGTTGTAATGACATTTTCCAGGCAGGTGTTTACTAATGATGATATTAGCTATCAGGAATACGTAACAGCCCTGGACAGCGGAAATGTGGAGCGGATCATAATCCGGCAGAACCAGCAAACCCCTACAGGGGAAATTGAGATTAAGTTTAAGGACTCCAGCACAAGACAGTATTATACTTCGGATGTAACGGCAGAGCAGCGCCTGCTTCAGGAAAAAGGGGTTGACTATACTACCCTTGATGTCCCGCAGGAAAATTTTATGCTTAGTATGGTGTTTCCTGTACTGCTTTCCGCGATTGTGGTAGTGGTGCTGATTAGCATGATGAATACAAGGGCGGCTGGTGGCGGAACCAATGCCAAAATGATGAATTTTGGAAAAAGCCGGGCCAGAATCAGCCGTGACAGCAAGGTAAATTTCAGCGGCGTGGCCGGGTTAGAGGAAGAAAAAGAGGAACTGGAAGAAGTGGTAGATTTTCTGCGCCAGCCCCAAAAGTATACCAGCGTAGGCGCCAGAATTCCCAAGGGGCTGCTTTTGGTAGGCCCTCCCGGAACCGGAAAAACCCTTTTGGCAAAGGCTGTGGCCGGGGAAGCGGGAGTCCCCTTTTTTTCCATTTCCGGTTCTGATTTTGTGGAAATGTTTGTAGGCGTAGGCGCGTCCCGTGTGAGAGATTTGTTTGAGGACGCAAAAAAGAATTCGCCTTGTATTGTATTTATTGATGAGATCGACGCGGTTGCCAGAAGGCGTGGCACTGGAATGGGCGGCGGTCATGATGAACGTGAGCAGACATTAAACCAGCTTTTGGTTGAGATGGATGGTTTTGGCGTAAATGAGGGTATTATTGTAATGGCGGCTACCAACCGGGTAGATATTTTAGATCCCGCTATTTTAAGGCCAGGGCGTTTTGATAGGAAGGTAAATGTAGGACGTCCAGATGTAAAGGGACGTGAAGAAATCCTAAAGGTTCACTGTAAGGATAAACCGTTAGGCGACGATGTGGATTTGAAGCGTGTTGCCCAGACCACTTCCGGTTTTACCGGAGCCGATTTGGAAAACTTAATGAATGAGGCGGCGATTGTCACAGCAAGGCAGGGAAGGCGGTTTTTGCTGCAGGCGGATATTGAGAAAGCATTTGTAAAGGTGGGGATCGGAGCGGAGAAGCGCAGTAAGGTGATTTCTGAAAAGGATCGCAAGATTACGGCGTACCATGAATCCGGCCATGCGATTTTGTTTCATGTACTTCCTGAGGTTGGCCCGGTCCATACGGTATCCATTATTCCCACAGGGAATGGGGCAGGCGGTTATACCATGCCGCTTCCGGAAAAGGATGAAGCGTATATGACAAAAGGGCGGATGCTGCAGCATATAATGGTTTCGTTAGGGGGCCGGATTGCGGAGGAGCTGATTTTTGATGATATTACCACAGGGGCTTCTCAGGATATCAAACAGGCAACAACAATTGCGAAAGCTATGGTAACCCAATACGGAATGTCAGAGCGTATTGGCATGATTAATTACGGAAGTGATGACGATGAAGTGTTTATTGGCCGGGATCTGGCCCACACCAAATCTTACGGCGAATCTGTTGCTACAGTAATTGATCAGGAGGTAAAGCGGATTATCGATGAATGCTATCAGAAGGCCAAAACGATTATCATGGAGCATGAAGGCGTCCTGCATGCCTGCAGCAGCCTTTTACTGGAAAAGGAGAAGATCGGTCAGAAGGAATTTGAGGGATTGTTTGCCTGATGATTGGACATTCTGACGAAGCATTTTCAATGAGTGGATAAAATGCACAAAAAGAAAAATGAAAAAAAGTCAAGTTTGTGCACACTTATTTCGGGAGTTATGCTATTATAATACACGTAACCCCCCCAATACATTATATAGTTTTTGCTACACCCCATAAGAAACGAAATACCTTCTCCTAAAAAGGCCAGCTACCCCGCTGGCCTTTTTACTTTGAAAGTTCAGCGCCCTTGCGCTGAACTGCGTGAAAACGGGGCCGCAAAGCGGCATCTTCCATTTCCGTTTTCTGCGCATATCCTGGATTTTAAAGGAACCCCCTTTTCATTCATGATGGCGCCCCGGCGGGGCATGGGGGTTTACTTGGTTACGGTTTCGACAAATATACAGAGTGTTTTTCGTGACATTTCTCTATTGTATAATAATAGAAGATCCGATACAATTAATAGAAAATAAGCTGTTTTAGTTTTGGCGAGTGATATATGAGTTTGACTGATATGAGAAAGAATAGAAAGGCGGACAGAATGGGTATGGATGTCTGTTACTTAAATAGAAACGCATTGTTTGCGTCAGAAACGGAAGATTATCGGATTCCTCCAGAGCCGGAAGCGAATCAGCGGGTAACGCTGCGGTTTCGGACGGCACGTAATGGAGTGGATCAGGTACTCTATAAAGAAGTAGGAAACGATGAATCACAAGTAATGGAAAAGGTATCCCAGGATACGTATTTTGACTATTATGAGCATAAAATTACAACAGGAATCGAACCGATCCGATATTACTTTCAAGTTATAAAAGGAGGAGGTTTTTGCTATTATAACCGGCTGGCGGTTCAAAGCGAAGCGCTTCCGGAGTTTGCCTTTTGCATTACGCCAGGGTTCCACACTCCAGAATGGGCGAAAGGCGCAATTATGTATCAGATTTATGTTGACCGATTCTATAATGGGGATCCGTCAAATGATGTGGAAACCAACGAATATATTTATATCGGCGCGCCTGTACAAGGCGTAACGGATTGGGAAAAGCCAATTGAAAATTTTGATGTGGGCTATTTTTACGGCGGCGATTTGCGGGGGGTTTGGGACAAGCTGGACTATCTCCAGAGCCTTAGTGTGGAGGTAATTTATTTTAATCCGATTTTTGTATCGCCCTCTAACCATAAATATGACTGTCAGGATTATGAACATATTGATCCCCACTATGGTGTGATTGTCCGGGATGATGAACAAGTTTTAAAAGAACCGTTTGAGAAAAGCGGCGAAGAGCTTCGGGATCAAAATAAAAATGCCACCAAATATATTACAAGAGTTACCAGCCAGGAGAATCTGGAAGCCTCTGATGCATTCTTTGCCAGGTTTGTGGAGGAGGTCCATAAACGGGGGATGCGGGTAATTTTGGATGGCGTATTTAATCACTGCGGTTCTTTTAATAAATGGCTGGATCGGGAAGGGATCTACGAAAAAGCGGATGGCTATGAACCAGGAGCTTACGTTTCAAAAAGCAGCCCTTACCGAACGTTTTTTCGATTTGAATCAGAGGAAGCGGAAAACTGGCCATATAATGGCACCTACAGCGGCTGGTGGGGCCATGACACGCTTCCGAAACTAAACTATGAGAAGTCGGAAAAGCTGCAGGAGTATATTTTAAATATTGCGAAAAAATGGGTTGCCCCGCCCTACCATATTGACGGCTGGAGATTAGATGTAGCGGCGGATTTAGGGCACACAGGGGAATTTAACCATTATTTTTGGAAGAAGTTTCGGAAAGCTGTAAAATCCATTAATCCGGACGCGTTAATTCTGGCAGAGCATTACGGAGATCCTAGCGGCTGGATGCAGGGAGATGAATGGGATGGTATCATGAATTATGATGCTTTTATGGAACCTCTTACTTGGTTCCTTACGGGAATGGAAAAGCACAGTGATGAGTATGATGAGAACTTATATGGTGATGGGGAAGGATTCTTTCGGGCTATGAATTACCACATGAGCAGAATGCAGACGCCTTCTATTATGGTAGCGATGAATGAGCTTTCGAATCATGACCATTCCCGCTTCTTGACCAGGACAAACCAAAAGGTAGGACGGCTTGCCACAGCCGGAGCCCAGGCTGCTTCAGAAGGAATCCGGTATGGGGTTTTTCGGGAAGCGGTTATGGTTCAAATGACTTGGCCGGGGGCTCCGACGATTTATTACGGAGATGAGGCTGGGCTGTGCGGATGGACCGATCCGGATAACAGGCGAACGTATCCGTGGGGAAAGGAAAATTTGGAAATTCTTGAATTTTACCGGTACATGTGCGGAATTCACAAAAGGCTTCCGGTTTTAAAAAAAGGAAGCGTAAAAAAGCTTCTTGCGGAACGACATTTAATTGCGTACGGACGCATGTATGGGAAGTATAAAGCGGTAGTTGTGGTAAATAACCGGGATACCAAACGGGAAGTCGAGATTCCGACCTGGCAGCTTGGGATAGAAGAAGATGAAGGGTTAGCCCGGATTATGGTTACAACAGAAACGGGATATAATGTAGGTGCAGCCAAAGTTGAACATTTGAAAGGCTATGTTCGCATGACAATGGAACCAGTCAGCAGCATTTTGATGATTACGCATATTGATGAATTTTTCACTTCGGTAGACGGGGATACCAAGAGGGAAATGCAACAAAGTTTGTGAAAAGCCTTGATTTTTCCAGATTCCTGTGATATCATAATCAAGTCCTGTTAAAGACAGGAGTGAATAAATGGGTGGATTCCCGAGTGGCCAAAGGGGACAGACTGTAAATCTGCTGCGATTCGCTTCGGTGGTTCGAATCCACCTCCGCCCATTGGATCGATAGGCATTATTTATTAACCGCTTTCGTAAACTAGCCGGCGTGGCGGAACTGGCAGACGCACAGGACTTAAAATCCTGCGGGACTAATCTCCCGTACCGGTTCGATTCCGGTCGCCGGCACGAAAAAACCTTTGAGAAATCAAGGGTTTTTTATTTTGCGTTGTATTTCGTGTTGTATTATTCGTTAAAAAGGTTATTTGCAAGTAGTCGTTATTTTGCTTTTTGTCACCCAAATCGTGTCAATATACAAAACAAATTTTCTTTATATGGAGAAGATAAAATATGATTAAAACCGATTTTCATACCCATACAACCTATTGTGACGGGGAAAATACTCCCAGGGAAATGGTAGAAGCCGCATACCAGAAGGGATTTACTGATTTTGGAATTTCCGGGCATGGGGATTTCTCTCTGTATGAACCAGGGTTTGGCATGACGGATATGGCGTTAGAACAGTATAAACAAGAGTTATATGCTCTCAGAGAGGAATATGCCGGAAAGATGAATCTCTATATTGGGATTGAGCTGGACTGTTTAGGGCCAGTCCAGAAGGCGGAATATGCTATCGGCTCTACCCATTGTTTGAAAAAAAATGGGGAACTATTGGCGGTAGATGATACAGAAGAGAAGCTGGTTGATGGAGTGCGGCGATTGTGGAATGGCGACTGGTATGGATTTGCCAGGGACTACTTTGAACTGGAAGCAACCGTTTATGATCGGACTGGCTGTGACTGGGTGGGACACTTTGACTTGCTTACAAAGTATAATGAAGGGTTCCGGTATTTCGATGAAACAAAGGATGAGTACCTGGAACCGGCCCTGATGGCCATGAAGCGGCTAAATGATGCCGGTCTGCCGTTCGAGATTAATACAGGGGCGATTTCCAGGGGGATTCGAAGGGTTCCTTACCCTTCCAAAATATTGCTAAAAGAGCTGTTTGCCATGGGAGGCAGAATTATGATTCATTCAGACAGCCATAGCGTGAAAACCATAGGAAGCGGCTTTGAGCAGGCCAGGAAGCTTGCCCTGGAATGTGGTTTTACCCGAATGACCATACTAAAGCCAGGAGGAGGGTTCCGGGAGCTGTCCATAGAATAAATGGTGCTGCCGAATAACCCGCTCTTTTATCTGAAGTAAAAAAGCGTCAGGCCCAAGAATTCGGATTACAGGGCCAAAGGAGAGAAGATCGATCAGTAGTTCCGTTTCATCCGCCAAATCGTAATAGATCTGGCAGAGCCAGGTATGGGTTTGCTCTTGGTAGCAGGTGTGCTTTTCGTAATTGGCAAAATGGAGCATACAGCGTTCTAAAGAATTGCGCTCTCCGCTGATTTGGACTACAACCGGTTTTCTGGAGCGCTGGATTGGGCAAAATGCGTAGGAAGCAATGTTTGCGGGCGCTATCTGTTTGGAAAGGTGGCAGGCTTTTATCCGGTGCAGATTCAGTACAGTATTTTGCCGGAAGTTTCGTCCGGTGTATTTCAGACAGCAAAGCCGGAATTTATTATCTTTTGCGGAATACTGCAGTTGATAGGGGGCGGCCTCAAATGTGGATACGGTTTTGTGGCGGTTTTCGTATGCCAGGATCAAAGCGCGTTTTTCCTGGAGCGCGGCTAAAATAGTGTGGAAATGCTCCTGATAGGAAGGGGAGCCGTAATCATCTCCGTCTGAGTATTGATCAAAATAGTAAAAATGATCTTGATTGTAAAGTGGTTCTGTGTCAGAAAGCCAGTTTGCCAGTTGAGTTTGCTGCTGGACGGAGAGGAAAAGAGAAATTCGCGTGTCCGTCAGCAGGGCTTTCAGCCAGGACTTTTGAAGCCGGGTAAGAGGCAGGTTTGCTGGATGCAAAGGTTCAGGATGAATCAGCGCTGCAATGAATTGCTTTTTTGGCGTTTCCGTTAAAAGAGGCCATTCTCCATGGATTAATTTTGGAACAATTACGAATCCGCTTTCCAGATAGCCGTATTTCATCGAAAGCTCCATGATCCGTTCTTTTGTAATTGGTTCCTTTTTGGATTCTGCTAATATCCGGCGGACAGCCAGGTAATAGCAGCCATATAGCTTATCAAAAAGTTCCGGGTGCCTGGCAGGGACTTTCATATCATTCTTTGCCGGATTCGTATTAGAGGAGGATGGAGTTAAGACACCTTTTGCATTTGGCCTTCGGGCCGTTTCCGGCCGTTTGGCTGGCGGCTCTCCTTGTATCTGAGAAGTTCCATACATTTGATACATCTTTTCTAAATCACGGGTAATCTTTTTTATGGCAGCGCTGCTGGTGCCCTGTATATCTAAAATCCGTCCGGTAAAGGACTTGATCCAGCCCAGCATTTCGTTTGTGTCAAAAAAGGTTCCGCTGTAAAGATATTCATTTTCCCGGATTTTTAAAACTTCTCCGCCTCGCCCTTCCCGGTACAGGCGATTTATGATATAAGCTTCCGTTTTCTCATTCAAATAAAGCTTCAGATAGATTTCTTCCCTGCGGCTGTTTCCTCCAAACGAAACGCCCCAGCATTGCCTTTGGTTTGCCTGAAGTTGCTGCTGCTTTTGCTCAAAATCCAAAAAAACATCCAAAAGCGTTACATTTGCCATGGAATCCAGGCGGAAATTTGTAAAACGCCGCCGCTCTTCCAGATAAAGACATGCATAGCGCCGCCCGGTCTGGGTGCTGACAAAGATTTTTAAAGGGATGCCGCTAATAATAGAAAGCTGCTTGGTACGGCTGCTTTTATTTTCAAACCGGATTTTCCGGTGCTCTTTTATCGCGGATAACAGATCAGCTAATACCCCGTCTTCCAGCGTATGTACAATAAAGTGGTGCTTAAACTGGAACCACTTGTTTTCCGCGTTTTCCCGATCTAAAACCGTACTGCCGATAAAACCGAAGGGAGCGGCTTCCTGGAAAAAAGAAACAGCATAAAGCAGGTTCTGCCAGGTTTGTGATGGCAGGGAATCCGGGCCGGGTGACAAGCAGTAATGCAGCCGCTTTCCATACTTTTTTGATTTTAGGATTTCTGATTCTTCATATTCTTTCAATTTCAACCGAACCGTTTGGGTATCAAATGCCATACCGTAATGGAGCGAGATTTCATTACATAAGTCGCCAGCAGCCATTCCGTCAGAATGCTCCCACAACAAGTCTAGAAGGAAAAAATGGAGCAAGATATCATTATCCGTAAAACTTTTGGATTTCCAGGCGGCATAGAGGGGATTTTGGGGAATGGTTTTACTGTCAACACTGATATATACATGTTTTTCTTTCTGTGTATAACCGGATTGGACATAGCCAGACAGCCAACTTTCAATCCGCCGCCGTTCGTTATCGTAAGTCCGGGCGCTTTTTTCTCCGTAATCACTGCGGCTTTTAAAGCCGTAAATAAAAAATTGGCGCATATAATCCCGGATCCGGTCAAAATTTTTTATTAATTCCTGAAATTCTGTCATTGGCGCCGTTCCTTCCTTTCTTGCGGGATGCAGATGGCGATGGGGAAATGTTCTCGTTAAGTGATGTGGATTTTTGCACGTTATCAAGCTTTTCTGGCAGGATTGCGCAGCGGGGTAGAATGATATGGCTGAAGCGAACTGCCGCAAGTGGGGAATCCTGTAAAGAGGATTCTTTTTATAAAAGTGTATCGGTATTTTGTAAAAAAATCAAGAGAGTAGTAGTATTTTTACTCTTTTTGCTTTAAAAATTGCCAATTCCGTTGTATACTGGTAAGCGATATAACTTATATTGGGGGGTGAGAACCATAACCATATATGATATTGCGGAATTGGCTGGCGTTTCGCCCAGTACCGTATCGCGTGCCATCAACGGAAAGCCCGGGGTCAGCAGGAAAAACCGTGATCGGATCCAAAAAGTTCTGGATGAAAACCACTACATTCCAGACGAGAACGCCAGGAGCCTTGTGATGCAAAAAAACCATACCGTTGGCATTCTGACAGACGATTTAGGATCCCAGCATCAAAATGAGGCTCTGTCCCGCTGCCAGAATGAACTGATTGTTCATGGATACCAGTGCATTTCACGGTATGTGAATGAGGAACCAGACGCAATGGAAAAGGCCATTTCCGAGTTAAGCATCCGCCGGGTCGCGGGCGCCCTGCTAATCGGTCTGTCTTTTACGGATCATGACCAGCTGAAGAAAATTCTGAACCGATGGCTTCCAGATACACCTGTTGTTCTGGTCTACCAAAACGAGAGGATTCAGCAGAATAATATTTATTGTGTTGGCGCTAACGAAAAAAAGGGGTTTCGTTATTGTGTCCAGCGTATGGTAGAGCGGGGACGGAAGCATCTGGTTTTGATTGTGGAGCGGAACCGTGCCAGCAAAACAAAAATACAAGAAATTTTTGAAAGCGCGGTTTTGGATTACCCGAATGTTACGTATGGCACCTATACCAATATTGAACCTTGCATGGCGGAAGCGAAAGAGGTGGTGGATCGGATATTGCGGGAACGACCGGAAACAGATGGGATTTTATGTGTGCAGGATCGGCTGGCGATTGAGGTAATGTATGCGTTGCTGGAACGGGGAAAGCAAATTCCTCAGGATATTTCTGTAATTGGCGAAGATAACTCCCAGTTATGTGAGGTCTGCCGTCCGAAACTAACATCCCTTGACACGATGGTGGATGTGGCGACAATGATGTCTGTCCGAATGCTGGTAGATGTGCTGGAAGGGCGTTCTCAGACCCATAAAGTGACCCTGGATATGGAGCTTGTGGAACGAGGCACATTATAAACATAATTTGTGTGCCGTTCCACAATCCGGATCGCGTTGTCTTATGCCTGCTTCCTTTGGCCAATATTCTGCGATACCGTCTTATTCAGACAGGGAATGAAGGTTTTGTTTTCAAAATGAGTCAACACGAATACAAAAATGTCAAGTCTTTTCCGGGGATATAAAGAGAAAGAAGGAAAGGACCCATAGAAAAACCACGGATGCCATAATGGATGGGGATCCGTGGTTTTTCTGTGATCGGAGAGTAGCCGTTGGGCTGAGGCCGGGCCGCATCTATAACACAGAGCAGACCCGATACGGCGTATGGCAAACGAGCGAAATGTTATGGTCTATTCATATAAAATCAGGGCGATCATTTCGATGGGTTCATCGCCAACGCATGCAATACCGTGCCCGCTGCCGGGGGCGCAATAGGCCACATCTCCCGCAGAAAGGGTGGTGATGACACCATTATCATTGTAACGCCCCTGGCCGCTTAAAATGTAATAGGTTTCACTATCGCCAGTATGAATGTGATACCCGATTTCCGATCCGGGATAAACGGTCGTGTGGCCGAATACACGTCCCTTTTGGCTCATTTCCTCAGGTCCGTTTAACAGGCTGCGGACAGTGATTTCCCCGGTTCCGTTAAAAGGAGAGGGTTTGCGGATTGTTTCTTTTTCATTGCTTTTTCGTATCATGATTAGTAGCTCCTTCCTGAAAATTAGACAAATATAAATGGAATCGATTGCACATATATCTGACGCCAGTTTATCATAGATTATATGGAAATTCACTGGTGATAATGCATAAAAATAGTGAGAAAAATTTATTGATTATTAAAAAAATAATGATAAAAACGCAATATCTATTGCAAAAGTCAACAAAAAGTGCTATGCTATAACTGCAACATAAATGAAATTAAATGCAACAAATATTGCATTTCGGCGTTTGCTGTCATTGCCGTTAAGAAAGCAATATGAAATAATGAAACAGGCAAGGAGGAAATTAAGGTGGCAAGTAAAAAAACATTGCGGCAGATTTTGGATGAAAGTAAGGAGTGTTTCCTGGTTCCCTGCGTGTATGACTGTGCGTCTAACCATGCGGTGGAAATGTGCGGGTTTCCAGTAAGCCTGCTTTCTGGTGGCGAGGTTTCCATTTCCCTGAATGGGGTAATTGATTATGGATTTACAAATTTAACTGATTTGGAGCGGGTGGTAAGCCGTGTATCGCAGACCAGTTCCATTCCGTTAATTGCGGATATTGAAGACGGATTTGGGGGGCCGCTGGCCGTTTATCGCGCCGCAAAGATTCTTTCGGCGGCAGGAGCAGCGGCAATCCAATTAGAAGATTCCGCAGATATGGAAGAAAGTACAAAGATTCTTCCAAGGGCTCAGTATATTGCGAAAGTACGGGCTGCCCTGGAGGGACTTCAGGGGACAAACTGTCTTCTGATTGCCCGGAGTAATGCGGATCCTTCAGATCCGGAACAGATGAGAGAGGGATGCGAGCGCCTTCAGGAGGCAATTGAGATTGGAGCCAAGATGGGGCAATACGTGCTGGCAATGATGGTGCTGGTGGGAAGCTTAGAGCAGGCAAAAGAAATGGCTAAGATTGTAACCGGGCCGAAAATTTACGCGGATGTACGGGCTTATAAAGGAGAAGACGGGCATTATCACCCTACTGTTACCATGGAAGAGTTAACGCCTCTTGGGTTTAAGATGTGCAGCAGCCACTATACCATGAAGGCAGCCATGGAGGGGATGCTAGAGCATGGACTGGTTAATTATAAAACGCAAAGTGTAGCTTACTCTTTTGAAAATGCCCCGGCTTCTGGAATTGAAAGCTTCTCCTGTTCCGGCATGTTTGATCCCCAGGCGTATCTGGCTCTGGAAAATACTTTTACCAAAGGAAATAAAGAGTATACAATCGTAGGCCATCAGGTGGAAGATTATCCGGAAGGATTTGCGCGTCCGGATATAAAAGAACGTCTGTAATCGGTCGAAATCAGAAAAGAAAACAAGCAATAGGATGAAAGAAAGAAGGAGGAAAACAGAATGGGAATACCTTATATTCTTACACCAGAAAAAAAGGAACCAGCAGCGAAACGCCTTCGCGATATGGTTGCGGATCCTAAGGTTCGGATTGTACCGGAGCTGCATGACTGTATGTCAGCAAAGGCGGCAGAAATGAACGGATTTGAGGTAATTATGGTTTCCAGCGGAGATTTGGCATGCGCTTTAACGGGGATTCCGGATCTGCAGTTACTATCCATTGATGATTTTGTGCGTGTAACTGAGCAGATTACCAGGATGACGCCTATGCCATTGATTATTGACGCTGATGACGGTTTCGGCCTGGGACGGGCCTTAAATGCCCAGTATGGCTGCATGCGCATTATGCAGGCTGGAGCTGCCGGGGTTCTGGTAACAGATACATCCGAGTTAGCCCGTAAAGGGCAGCTTTCCATACCAGATGCCTGCCTTCGGTTTCAGGCAGCCAGAGCCGGCCTGGATGCCAATGGGCATCACGGCTTCCTGATTGCCCGCTGTGACAGCGATTTAGTTCACCAGTTTGAGGAAACAGTAGAACGGTGCCAGGCATACATTGATGCGGGAGCAGATATGCTTTGCATTTTATGGATGCATAAAATACCGGATCGTAGCTTGAAATTAGAAATGTGCAGAAAGCTGCGGGACGCGTTAAACGCAAAAGGCAGCAAATACGCTAACTTCCCCATGTGGTATCCGGATTTGTGCGGGAAAGCCCACGATCCAGAAGAGGTTTCTATGGAAGACCTAAAGGAACTGGGGGTTTATAAGCTGGTTGGAATCCACTACAGTGCTCATGCAGCTATGCTGGCCATGCTGGATGTAGGGCGCCACGTGATGCAGGAACAGAACAACGATTATGTGGACTATCATTTTGATGATACAGGATACAAAACCTTTACAACAATGAGCATGTTTGGCCTGACAGATGGGAGCTGGGTTGAGGCAGAGAATGCCTTTGTGCGTGAACCTGAGGATTCTGTGGCGCAGCGGAATGCGGATTACTTTGTGCGTGCTGATGATGTCCATGATCCAGATAAGCAGTAAAATGGTTCCGCGGCAGCTAACTTGCGGTTTGGCTGGTTAAGAATGAATATGCACACTTGGAGAAACCGTTTGACTTCAGGAATTGATTGAGTAATAGGAGGAGAAGATAATGAAAAAAGCAATATCTGTAACCATGGCGGCAATTATGGCATTTTCGCTGGCAGCGTGTACTGGAACAGTAAATGATTCGCCAAGTACAACAACAGCCCCAGGTTCCGCAGCGCCTGAAACCAGCAATGGAGCATCTTCTGATTCTGGGTCGGAAGAAGCGGAAAAAGGTGGGGAGGCTACGTCTGGGGAAACCATTAAAATCGGCGTGCTGACAGACCGCTCTTCCGTAGCGGCGGCAACCGTTACTTGGGCGGAAGCCGGAGCCATCCTGGCTTTGGAAGAAGCCAATGAAGAAGGCGGCTTAAACGGAGTTCCCTTTGAGCTGGTATACCGTGACACGGCAAGTGATTCCGCAAATGTGGCCCAGAAAGCAACAGAATTGGTGAATGAAGGCTGTATTGCTATTTTAGGGCCGAAATCCGACGGCGAGGCGCCTACTGGTGCAACCTGGGCAGAGGAGAATAAGTTCCCTATGGTTACACCTTGTACCATGAATACCCGTGTTACCATTGAAAACGCTTCAAAATATATGTTCTCCTGTGGATTTGTGGCATGGCCAATTGCGAAAATGAACGCAAAATATGCCCAGGATCAGGGCTATAGCAGCGCGTTCTTTATCGGAAACGATGGTGGCGCATCTGGAGATAGCCGTGATTTCTTTTACCGGGAACTTGGGGACGAATTTAAGAATCTTGGCTCCAATCAGGTATCCAGCAATTCCACAGAGTTTTCCGCCATTATTTCTTCTGTAGTAGGAAAGGACCCAGATGTGATCATCGGTGCAGTAGCCGGCCCTAACTTTGTATCTTTGGTAAATCAGGGCGGACAGTTTGGCCTTTGGGATATGTGTGACTATTTAGGCTGGTACACCTGTGATTCTACCAATACCTCTGCGCTGGCAGAAGCCGGAAACTATCCTTACGGCAAGGTTCACGGGGTTGACTTGTGGCCATTCTGGATGGATGAGATTGAAGGAAACGCAGAATTTGTACAGGCGTATTCTGATATCGGCAAAAAATATTATAATCAGGAAATTTATCCGTCTGATATGGGCTATACCTGGTATGTGGGAATTAAAGCCATTGTAGAAGCCGCCAGAACCACTCCAGATGATTTAAGCCCTGAGGGAATGACCAACGCTCTGAGTAACGTTCATTTCAGCACCATGTACGGCGATGACCTTTATTTCCGTGATTTTGATCATTTAATGGCACACGCATACTACTACGTAACAGCGGTTGAGGATACTACCGGTAAATGGTCCATCCCAGTGGGCGATGTATACGCTGTATATGAAGGGGATGAGATGTTGCCTACCAAGGAAGAGGTTCAAAAATACGCAGAAGAGAACGGCTACGTATTTCGTGATCTGAGCGCGCAGTAACCGGATTGTTTTCGACAGCGGGAAGGGCTTCGGCCTTTCTGGAAGATAGAAGCAACCGGCAGTCTGTATCCCGCGACTAATAAGCATTCCCAGAAGCTTTTGTGTGGCTGGTACGCGATACCTGCTGTGAACTCCATCATTTTTTCGAATATCGATCTGGCGATACACAGCTTGTGGGAATGCGTCTATATAAATTGAGGGTAAACATATGACAATATCGTTTTTTGTTCAAACATTAATATCAGGAATCAGCAACGGCATGGTTTCTTATTTGATGATTGCCGGCGTGTCGCTGATTATCAGCGGTATGAATATGGTTAACTTCGGCCAGGGGGCGTTTTACGTGCTTGGTACGTACCTTACTTATACGATTGCGGCCAAAATCGGCTTTTTTCCATCTCTGGTTCTGGTTCCGGTTATCGTTGCCATAATCGGTTACTTTATTGAAAAAGCAACCCGTCCTCTGTTTGGCAAAGATATGCTTTATATCATGCTGCTAACTTATGGGGCAGCTTACATGCTCTGTGATATGATAGTTATGTTCTGGGGATATAGTATCCGTCTGCTGTCCCTCCCTTCTTTCCTAAATGGCGGGGTTAAGATTTTCGGCATCAACTTCCCTGTATATTATATTTTTGAGATTGTAATATCCGGCGCGATTGCCGCCGCCTTTTGGTATATGATCAATAAGACCAAGCTGGGGATGCTGACCCGTGCCATTATCAGCGATCGCCCTATGGTTGCGAATCTGGGAGTAAATGTAAACGGGCTGTTCAGCATCTTGTTTATGATCGGCATTGGAATCGCGGGTCTAGGCGGGGTTTTAAACGCTCCGGTGACCGGTATGAGTCCTAAAGAAGGGTTGTCTGTATTTGGGAATGTTATGCCTATTCTTTGTATCGGCGGCCTGCGCAACATGGACGGATGCCTTCCTGCCGCTCTTTTGGTAGGTCTGGTAAACGCGTTCGGTGCGGTATATCTGCCCCAGTATTATAATATTCTTCCGGCAGCACTGATGGTAATCTGCATGTTTATTAATCCCAGGGGGATTTTTACAAAAAAGGAGGGACGTTAGGATGAAAGGATTTAAAACGCTCCCTAAAATGAAAAAAGACGGAATGATTGGCGGCATACTGATTATCGGAGTATTACTCTACTCCCAATTTGCTACTGATTCCGTGCTGGATTTTATGAGCCGCACTGTGATTATGATGCTATTTGCTTCCGCATTGAATATTATCCTGGGCTTTGGCGGTTTGCGGCCTCTGGGCATGGCCACCTATTTTGGTATGGGTTCTTATGTGTATGTGCTTTTGTGCGTTAGAGGCGGTCTGGATAAAACCATCGCTATTATCGGCGCGATCGTAATTTCCATGGTGATTTCCCTGTTTATCAATGTACTGTGTTTACGGGCGAATGATGATTTAACCTTTGCTTTTGTAAGCATGGGGATCAATACCCTGCTGTATACCATGGTATTTAAAATCCAGTATGTAGGTTCCGATACGGGTCTGACAGGAAATGTGCGCCTGCCATTTGCCAGCAGCGCCAGCGGGAACTTTTACTTAAGCTTTTTTGTCAGTGTGCTCTGCATTATCCTGATTTACCTGTTTTTCCACAGCCCCTTTGCTACCGTGCTAAAGGGAAGCCGGGATAATATTGAGCGTCTGACCTTTGTGGGTATGAATACCATGCATGTGCGGCTGTGCGCTTGTATGGTTTCCAGCTTTTTTGTTACCATTGCCGGCATTCTGTATGCGATGCGGAATATGGGAGCATTCCCTGTTATGTTTTCTACCAATACCTCAACAGAGGGTCTGATCATGTGTCTGATCGGTGGCATGTACAGCTTTTTCGGCCCTATATTAGGGGCGGTAATTGTTACCTTTATCTCTACTCAGCTATCAATCTTAACTAATTATTACCAGTTTGTGCTGGGTCTGATTATTGTACTGTGCGTACTGTTTCTCCAGGGCGGCCTTCTGCGTGACAAGGCTACCAAGGATTTGGGAGAAGTTTCCGGCAAAACAGCGAAAGAGGAGGTGGCGAAAAAATGAGCGAACCGATTTTAAAGGTAGAAAAGCTGAACCGTTTTTTCGGTGCGCTCCACGCTACCAAAGATGTTTCGTTTGAGGTAAAGGAAGGGGAGATCCGGGCAATCATCGGCCCCAACGGCGCCGGGAAAAGCACGCTGATGGATCTGATTACGAATCGTACCCGTCCCTCCAGCGGCAAGGTGATTTTTCAGGGTATGGATATTACCGGGATGGAACCCAATAAGATTGTACACAAAGGGATGACCAAATGTTTCCAGATTTCAAAGCTGTTTGGTAATCTGACGGTGTATGAAAATGTGCAGATTGCCAGGATCGAGATGAATAAAAAGACCTTTAGCCTTTTTCCGGTAAAAGATACGTATCTGAAGCAGGAAGTGGCCCAATATTTGTCGTTTGTAGGTCTGGAGGATAAGATGAATGAGGTAGCGGCTTACCTTTCGTACGGGGATCAAAGGCGGCTTGACATTGCCATTGCGTTAGCCATGGATCCCAAGCTGCTGATTCTGGACGAGCCGGCGGCAGGTGTCGCCAGGGAAGAGGCCTATACCTTAATGCAGTTAATCCGGGATCTGGCAGAAAAACGGAATATGACCATTATCTTCATTGAGCATGATATGGATATTGTGTTTAACTATGCCGACGTGATTTCCGTGCTTAGGGACGGTGAGCTGATTGCCAGCGGAACTCCAGAGGAAATTAAGAACAATGCTTATGTGCAGGAGGCGTATTTGGGAGGTGGCGACGTATGATTCTTGAATTAAAAGGAGTCCAGGGCTATTATGATAAAAGCCATATTTTAAACGGCGTTGACCTTTCGGTGGAGCAGGGAACCTCGGTATGCCTTTTGGGCCGGAATGGAGTGGGAAAGTCCACCACCATGAAGACGATTATGGGGATGCTAAATCCTAAAGAGCACTGCAAAACAGAAGGAAGCATCCGGTTTGAAGGCAAAGAGCTGGTGGGGATGCCAAGCCATGCCATCGCTCGGCTAGGGATCGCTTACGTGCCTCAGGGGCGTCATATTTTCCCCACTTTGACCACCGAAGAAAATCTTCGGGTGGCGGCAAGGCCCGGGGTAGATGGAAGCAATAAATGGAACCTGGAATCGGTATACGAATTTTTTCCTCGTCTGAAAGAACGGAAGGATTCCAAAGGGGATAAGCTTTCCGGAGGAGAAAAGCAGATGCTTGCGGTGGCCAGAGGTCTGATGCAGAACCCGAAAATGATGCTTTTGGATGAAATTACGGAAGGCCTGGCGCCTATTATTGTGGATCAATTGGCTGTTATGGTTCAAAACCTGCTGGAGGAAGGGGTAACCATCCTGATAGCGGAACAAAATGTAAAGTTTGCTATGAAGGTCAGCAGTGACTGTTATATTTTGGAGAGGGGCAGGACGGTGCACCATGAGGCCACCAGTGAGCTGACTCCGGAAACCAGGAAACGGTATCTGGGTCTGTAAAAGAAAAATTGAATCAAATAATCCCCAAAATGGGATATACCTGTCAGGAAAGGCTGTTTGGCAAAGAAATTTGCTTACAGCCTTTTTTGATCCATAATAAGTTCGCAACTTTTTTTAAATGATTAAGTTTTCCATTTCAGGTAAGATATGGGAAGAAAGGATGTGAGGGCATGTTTGTATTATATGAAAAAGAGCGAATGAAATTTCCGGTAAAAGTTTGGCTGGAAACGAAAGAAGATTTGGAGGGCAGCTGCCTGGAGCAGGCATACCATTTATCAGAACTGCCCTTTCTTCATAAATGGGTTTGCCTGATGCCAGATACCCATGCCGGAAAAGGGATGCCAATTGGAGGGGTAATTGCTGCAAAGGATGTACTGATTCCTAACGCAGTAGGGGTGGACATAGGCTGCGGCATGGCATACACAGAAACGAATATCCGGTTAGAGGACATGAAGAAAGTGGCAACTGGAAACGGAACATTAATCCAAGCCATAATCGGTGATATTATGCGAAATATTCCGGTGGGCTTTGCCCACCATAAAACTGTGATGCCTTGCTATACGTTAGATCTGGCTTACGAGGAAATGGAACAATATGAAAAGGATGGGGAGCTGTTGGGCCAGTTGGAGGCCGGATATTACCAGATAGGAACATTAGGCGGCGGAAACCATTTTATTGAACTCCAGGAAGATGAAAATGGCATGCTTTCCGTGATGATTCATTCCGGAAGCCGTCATTTTGGAAAGGCCGTATGCGACTATTTTCACAATCAAGCCAGGGAGCTAAACCAGAAGTGGTATAGCCAGGTTCCGACAGTATACCGCTTATCCTTCCTTCCGGCAGATTCCGATGAAGGAAGGCGATATAGAAACTGGATGAACCTTTCAATGGACTTTGCCAGGGAAAACAGGGAGAAGATGATGCTGGCGGTGAAAGCCATACTGGAAAAATGGATTGGAAAATATATGACCATTGATTTGGAATTTTCTCACGATATTAACTGCCATCATAATTATGCCGCGCTGGAAACCCATTACGGGGAAGAGGTGTGGGTTCACAGAAAAGGGGCTGTCCGGGCAGGGGAAGGGGAACTGGCAGTAATTCCCGGAGCAATGGGTTCCTACAGTTATGTGGTGATGGGAAAAGGAAATCAGGAAAGCTTTTGCTCCTCCTCTCATGGAGCGGGAAGGCGGTATTCCAGAAAAGGGGCAATGGCGGCATTTACCTGTCAACAGGTCATGCAGGATCTGGCAGAGCAGGGAGTTGTTTTAGGAAAAAAAGGGAAGGCGGATGTGGCAGAAGAAAGCCGGTTTGCCTATAAAGATATTGAAGTGGTTATGGATAACCAGCAGGAGCTGGTGGTTCCGGTTAAACGGCTGAAAACAGTGGGCGTTGTAAAAGGCTGACAAAATAAATTTGGCCAAATGGCCAAAAGTAAGGATATGCTTCCAGGCTTAAGGGTTAGCTTTTAGAAGCAGCCCTTGGGGTGCCGGCAGCGATGCTGTTTGGTATACCAGGCATAGCCTTTACGATATACGCAGGTTCGAATCCTGCCCATGTTTAAGAAACATGTGTAGCTAAGTGGTATAGCAATCGTCAATGTATTTTCTGCAATATGCAGGAGAAACCAAAAAGGAAGTACCCGGCGCCGTATTTTTGGCGCTCCGTCTGCAGTTTGCGCCAGGCTGGATACCGCTTTTTTCCGATTCAAGGCTGGTCATGCCAAGGTGAGAGGGAGGCATGCCGAAATTGGAAAACGAAAAAGCTGAAAGCCTGGCCCCTGACAGCCGGATTGAAGCCGGGGAAGCTATTAAGTTCCGGGCACACTTTGCACAGGAGGGGCTGAAACAGGTAAGCAGCCGTTCATAAAAGGAACGGCTATGGCGTATTTAAAAAGGTTTCAAGAACCCCTAATGCTGGAGCAAGAAGAAGGAGGAAAATAAGCCATGAGAATCAGAATAAAGGAGCAGGAATGCGGATATTTGATGAAAAACGGATGCTTTCAAAAGATTTTACTGGCTGGAACATATACATATTTTAAAAAGCTGGGGTATGAGGTGATAACGGTTCCCATAACAGGGCAGGTAAAAGCCGCGGGAATTCCGATGGATATTTTAATGAAATGCCCTGATTTTGCGGACCGTGTGGTAAAGGTACAAATTCCTGATACATCCATCGCCATCCGTTTTGTGAATGATGCTTATCGGGAAGTGCTGACAGCAGCCGAAGCGTATTTCTGGAATGTATTTGAAACCAATGAATTCCAGGTAATTGATATTACCAACCCTTATATGGAAGAAGCGCTGCCCAGGATGTATATGGATTTAATGCCGGCAAAGTATTATAAAAAGATTACAGTGAAAGAAGGGGAAATCGGCCTGCTGTATTTTGACAACCGGATGGAGAAACGGCTGGATCCTGGAACCTACTACTTCTGGAACTATGGTTCGGAAGTAAGCTGTAGGGTTTTAAATATGAAGATTCAGCAGATGGAAATTTCAGGACAGGAGGTGCTGACAGCCGATAAAGTGGGGATCCGCTTAAATGTAATCTGTAATTATAGGATAACAGAACCGGAAGAATTGGTAAAACGGATAGATAGCGTGTCTTCACAGCTTTATACCTGTGCCCAGTTGATTATACGGGAATACATAGGACGTTACCGTTTAGATGAGCTGCTAGCCCAAAAGGAAACAATTAGCAAGTTTATCCTGGAAACGATGAGAGAGCGTCAGAATGATTTGTGCATAGAAGTGGTCAATGGAGGAATTAAAGATATGATCCTGCCAGGGGAAATCAGGGATATTATGAATACCGTGCTGGTTGCGGAGAAAAAAGCCCAGGCTAATGTGATTATGCGCCGGGAAGAGGTGGCTTCCACCAGAAGTCTTTTAAATACCGCAAAGCTGATGGAGGAGAACCAGACGCTGTTTCAGTTAAAGGAGCTTGAGTATGTGGAACGGATTTGTGACAAAGTAGGACATATCTCGTTAAATGGCGGCGGCAGCATTATTGAACAGCTTACCAAGCTGACAGGAGCCAAAACCGATTTTGCTTGAATCTTTGTGAGATTTCGTCTATGATGAAAGAAGATACTGGATGAAATCAGGAGGATTGCGTTATGGAGCAGGATAAGAAGAACGGAAATGGAACTTACCTGGTGGCATGCCCGGTGGCCGGGGAAGTGATTCCTCTGGCTCAAGTGCCGGATACCTCTTTGGCTTACGGAATGCTAGGGCCAGGTGTGGGGATCCTTCCAGAGAAAGGAGTAGCGGTAGCGCCTTTTGATGGGGAGGTATCGGCTCTCTTTGATACGAAACATGCCATTGGCCTTACCAGTGACGACGGCGGCGTAGAGGTATTGATCCATATTGGGATTAATACAGTAGAATTAAAAGGAATGTACCTTTCGGCTCTTGTAGAAGCCGGAGATCATGTGAAAAAGGGACAGCCAGTACTGAAATTTGATATTGAAAAGATCCGAGAAGCCGGATATGATACCACCGTGGCGGTAGTAGTATCAAATTTATACCTGTTTCCTCAGATTGAGGTAATGGGATATGGGAAGAAACAAGAACAGGAAGCACTGTTAGCCTGCAGCCAATCAAAATAGTTTGATGCGGATCGGTGCTTTTAGAAGAAGAGATGCTGCTTTCTGGAAATTTCATAAGAAAAGTAAAGCGGAAACCAGAGCTGACGCTGGTTTCCGCAAAAAAATAAGCGGGAAACGGGACTCGAACCCTAAATGCAAAAATAGCCGTGCCCTTTGGTCGGGGGCGGCTATTTCTGCGTTTTATTGTTATTTTTACCAAATGTATACCCCATGGGAGTCAGGCATAGGTGTTACATGCACTCCTAAAATCACTGTTTTCGGGGGGTGACCTACCCTCTATCTGTATTTACTGCGCCAGATATGCGTTGCAAGCCTCGTGGATACTCCGGTAAGTATCCTCGTATTCAAGGGAAATTTCTACCAGTTGACCAAAGCTGCTGTTGTAGTCATCGTAGATGGCTTTTGTGGTATCGTTCTGAGTTGCTGTGCTATAGGTCGAACCCCAACGTCTGCTGTGCCCTATCTCTACAAGTCCCTTATCATTTATCGCATAAAAAGCGTGCTCGGTAAAGTTAATCGTAGTGTCCTCATCATAGATACAAAATACATTTTTCCCTGGATTATAGAAAGGAACCCCATCATTTATAACTGAGAAATATTTTCCTGTGGTCTTTCCTATGCAACATGTCAGCACATGATACCAACTGCCATTGGTTGCGATACATTCTGGAAAACTGTCACCATCTATGTCGAAAAAAACATAACTATCCATATCCTTGTTGCTCTGCGCCCAATCCTTATACATCTCTGCCGTCTGCCTGACCGCCGCCACATCTTTCGTGCATACCGCCGCCTGAGCAACCATGTGAGAAAACAAGAACGAGGTATAAGCGTGGCGTCCTACACTCATACCTCGATAAATCATCTTAAGGGTTAGGCTTACCGCATAAAACTGCACGCAAAAAACATTGTAAAACTTCACAGATTAAGGTATAATACAAGCGTGTATCGCGGTTTGCCCGTAGTGTGGTGGTTGCGTCACCATATCTGCTCTCAGGGGTTGCCGCCCCTGGGAGAGATGCACTTCTTCACGTTCTTGGATTCTCAAAAATAGTTTACCACATCCTGGATTGCTTTATAGGTCCCCAAAAATGTGCTTTGTCAAAACAATAAGTAAAGGGGCTGTCGGGAAATAGACGGCCCCTTCGTTACACGTTTTAAAACCCTAACAAACCCCAAAATCTCAAGGGTTTCAATGTAACCGCACCTCGTTGCAAACTTAGTTACAAAGCTTGGGTTTTACATTATTTTACATATTATTCAACCAATAAGGTGATAGTTTATGCCTGATTCCATTAGCAAATCTTGGTTTGCTGTATTCAATAGTCCATATGACCACGGTTATCTCGGTGAGCCTTCTGATTTAGAAATTATCAGTGAACTAATTGACCAGGGTTATATGCCAAAACAGATTATGGATAGGAATATTACTTGCCGTATCCATGAGAATGTAATAAAAGGTGCTTATTTTTCTAAACTTGAAAAAGAACCCCCTTTTTTCGAGATGTAAAGTCCTATTATCATATAGGTGAGGCTGGATCCGGTAAGTCATATTCTGCTTTTAAGCCTAAGGAAAAATTAGAGAATGATAAGCTGATTGATAAGCTTTACAAGACTACATTCAATTTTACAAGACAAAAAATAAAAGAACCCTGATAAAATCAAGATTCCTTTTCTCATAATCCAAGCGCGAGACGGGACTCGAACCCGCGACCCCGACCTTGGCAAGGTCGTACTCCACCAACTGAGCCACTCGCGCACACTTATTTTGAACAATCATTATATTAGCATAAAGAGTTCTTGGTGTCAAGGGCTTTTTTACATTTTTTTCGGGGGCTTTTCCCGCTGGAAAAAGTCTGGCAAATGGTGTATGATGATTAAAGAAAATTCCGGCCAGAATGTATGCTGGATCACAAGGAGGAGAAAGGGATGAAGAAAAAACGTGTATATGACATTCTGCTGGGAATTTGTGTACTGGCATTTCTTGTCAGCGGCGGAATGCTGGCTTATCAAATTCAAGAACAAAAGAAAAATGACAGCCGCTTAGAAGATTTATCCGATTTGGTAATGGAACAGTTGGAGCTGGATCAAATGGAGGAATCCAATACAGGGTCTTTGGAAGAAAAACAGGAGGAATTGCTGGTGATGCCAAAGGAAGAACGGATCCATGTCCAGCGTCAGGCAAGAGTGAAAGCCTATGACAAAATTAAGGAGCAGAATTCCGACTTAGTTGGATGGATTAAAATTGAAGGAACAAAAATTGATTACCCAGTTCTCCAGTCTATTGATAGCCCGAATTTTTACTTGAATCATGATTTTGATAAGAAAAGCAGTATTTATGGCGCTCCTTATGTGGCAGAGGAATGCGACTTAACAGACGATTGCAGAAACATTTTAATATATGGGCACCATATGAAAAACGGAAGCATGTTTGCCGCGTTAGACGGTTACTTGGAAAGGGAATTTTGCGAGGCCCACCCCATAATTCAGTTTGATACATTAAAAGAATACGGGAATTATGAAGTGGCAGCCGTATTTTCCATGAGCGCAGTGGATCCGGCGAATCCTCTTTATGACTGGATTACAGCAGGGACAGAGGAAAGTTTTACAAATTATGTAACCTATATTAAACAGCATTCGGTCTATGACAGGGGAATTGATATCCAATGGGGCGATCATTTAATCAGCTTAATCACCTGCGAATATACCCACCAAGATGGAAGGCTGATTGTAGTGGCAAAAAAAGTGGAAAATGATAGGAAAGAGCAAGTGGAAAACCAGAACGAAACTGGGGAATAATGCGCAGCAGATGCCCAATGGACGAGAAAAAACCATCGGTTGTTTATTATCGATAAGAAAACAGGAGAATATTTGAAATGTGCTGGACAAAATGGAAAAACTTTGTATATAATAAGCTTATGCGATGTACATCTAGAAAGTAGGTGAAATTATGGGGCATAAAAAGCAGGTTTTCCGTAGTCTTGCCATGGTAACCCAGCTTGGTATCAGCGTAATGACGCCTATTTTTCTGTGTATTGTTGCAGGCTATTACGTAGATACTTATTTTGGGATGAAAACCATGATTTTTTTCCTTCTTCTTGGCGTGTTGGCCGGAGGCCGTTGCGGCTATCAGATGGTGAAGATGACAGTCCTGGCAGGCGAACGGGAAGAGAAGAGGGAAAAAGAGGAGCTGCAAAAACAAAGGGAAGCGTTTCCCAAATACAAGACCATATCAAAACCCAAGGAGCCAAGCCGCATAAAGCAAGGGAACAAGCAGGCTGACAGAATGGAGGCTGGCGATGACAATTGAAACACGAAAGCTGGTTTTGCAGATGTCAGTAGGAACTCTTTTGTGGAATCTGCTTCTGGGCGTGGCGGGCTGGTTTTTGGGACCGGTTTTAAGCTGGAGCAGGCTGTCCATATTTTGGGGCCTGGTGGCAGGCTGGGCCTTGGCGGAGGCAATCCTGATCCATATGGCAATCATCACTGAGCGGGTTTTAGAAAGCGGAAATGAAGCTTATGCCAATAAAACCACAGTGATCCATTCCATAGGGCGCAGGCTGATTTATATCATAATGCTCCTTATTATATTACGGTGGATCCCTCAAGTAAATGTAATGGCAGTGGTTTTAGGCACTATGGGACTTAAAGCCGGGGCATACCTTCAGCCAATTTTGTGGGGCGGGAATCATCATTCCAGCCAGGCAGAATAAAAGAAGGCAGCAAATATTTTGAGAAAGGAGGAGCGCGTATGGGTATGAGTACGGTAGTCCAGAGGGAAGCCGATTTTATGATACATGGTATTGTGAAATACAATATTGGCGGCCATGAACTGTGGATTACTACGACGACAATTGGAATGCTGATTGTGTCAATTATCATTCTGGTTTTAGCCTTTATGGCAAAGAGAACCATGGAGAACGCCACAGATGTGCCGGGTACGTTTCAAAATATCGTGGAACTTGGCGTGGAAATGCTGGAAAAGATGACACAGGGAATCCTGGGAAGCAACGCAAAGAAGTTTGCTAACTATGTAGGAACTATATTTTTGTTTATTCTTTTCTGCAATTTAAGCGGGCTTCTGGGGCTTCGGGCACCGACCGCAGATTATGGAGTTACCTTTTTACTTGGTCTGGTAACATTTATAATCGTACAGTACCAGGGTGTGAAAAACCGCAAGCTGCGCCATTTTACCAGCTTGTTTGAACCGGTTCCGCTGCTGTTTCCGATCAACTTGATCGGCGAGGTAGCAAATCCTATCTCGATTTCGTTGCGTTTGTTTGCGAACCTGCTGTCCGGTGTTATTATAATGGGGCTTTGGTATGGAATGCTGCCCATCTTCGTAAATATCGGTATACCGGCAGCGCTGCATGTATACTGCGATTTGTTTTCAGGCTGCATTCAAACTTATGTATTCTGTATGCTGACCATGGTTTATATTAATGACAAGATGGAATAAACTGTGGGCAGAAGGGAAACCTTCCCGATTCAAATTTTCATTTAGGAGGAAATTAGTATGAATTTTTCTGGACAGGATTTTATTTATGGGTGTTCTGCGATTGGTGCCGGTTTAGCTATGATCGCCGGTATCGGACCTGGTGTTGGACAAGGCATTGCGGCTGGTTACGGCGCGTCCGCAGTTGGACGTAACCCAGGCGCGAAGTCTGATATTACCTCCACCATGCTGTTAGGCCAGGCGGTTGCCGAAACCACAGGTCTTTACGGTCTGGTTGTTGCTATTATTTTAATGTTCGTTAAGCCTTTCGGTTGATGGAAAGAAATAATAGTGCAGGAGAGGAGGCAAGGTCTTGGACGAATTTTTAAGAATTATAGGATTTGACTGGCAGTTACTCCATGACGCGGTGTTAACTGGCATCAATATTTTCATCCTGTTCTTTGCGCTGTCCTACCTGTTGTTTAACCCTGCCCGTAACTTCTTAGAGAAAAGGCGCCAGAAAATAGCCGGAGATTTGGCTGAGGCGGCTGATAATAAGAAGACGGCACAGGAATTGAAAGCAGAGTATGAAAGCAAACTTAAGGAAATAAGGAAAGAAGCAGATGCGATCTTAGCGGAAGCAAGGAAGAAAGCCATGGTTAAGGAGGCTGATATTCTGGATGAAGCCAGGGCGGAAGCAGCAAGGATTGTTGAACGGGCGAACCGCCAGGTTGAGCTGGAACGCAAGAAGGCATTAGACGATATGAAGCAGGAGATTATCTCCATCGCGTCCCTGATGGCAGGCAAGGTTGTGGCCGGTTCTATGGATGTGACGGTGCAGGATCACCTGATTGATGAAACATTAAAGGAGATGGGTGAGAGCACATGGCTAAGCTAGTATCTAAGGTATACGGCGATGCCTTGATGGAAGCCGCCTTAGAAGGCCAGAAGGTAGATGCTTTGTACGAAGAAGCAAAAGCGCTGGCCGGGATTTGGGAGGAGAATCGGCCTCTTGCAGCCCTTTTGGATAATCCGAAGGTTGTAAAGGAAGAAAAGCTGGAGCTTTTGGAGCGCATTTTCCAGGGCCGTCTTTCACCGGATATGCTAGGCTTCCTGACCACTGTTGTGGAAAAGGGCAGGCACAAAGAAATTCCCTCCATCCTGGAGTATTTCATCAGCCAGGTTAAGGAGTTTAAGAAAATCGGCACTGCTGATGTGGCAAGCGCCGTGTCCTTAAGTGATGCGCAGAAGGCGCAGGTAAAAGAGCGATTATTGGCAACTACCAGTTACGTGGAATTCGAAATCCACTATACCGTAGATCCTTCTTTGATCGGAGGTATGGTGATCCGAATTGGCGATAGGGTAGTAGATTCCAGCATTAAGACTCAACTTTACGAGCTTCAAAAGGAGCTTGCTAAGATTCAGTTGGCTTAATTTTGATCAATGAGAAAGAAGGTGCGAACCTTAGTTATGAATTTAAGACCAGAAGAAATCAGTTCGGTAATTAAAGAACAGATTGCAAAATATTCTACCAAGCTGGAGGTATCCGACGTGGGTACTGTAATCCAGGTGGCTGACGGTATTGCACGTATCCATGGTCTGGAAAATGCTATGCAGGGCGAGCTTCTGGAATTCCCGGGAGAGGTTTACGGCATGGTACAGAACCTGGAAGAGGACAATGTAGGTGCCGTTCTCTTAGGTGATTCCTCTGCTATCAGTGAAGGCGATCTGGTAAAAACTACCGGACGTGTAGTTGAAGTTCCGGTAGGCGACGCAATGACCGGACGTGTGGTAAACGCACTGGGCCAGCCTATTGACGGCAAAGGACCTATCCAGACTGACCAATTCCGCCGGGTAGAGCGTGTGGCTCACGGCGTTATTGAACGGAAATCGGTAGATACCCCGCTCCAGACCGGTATCAAGGCAATTGATGCCATGATCCCCATCGGAAGAGGGCAGCGTGAGCTGATTATCGGCGACCGCCAGACCGGTAAGACGGCGATTGCGATTGATACGATTATTAACCAAAAGGGCCAGGGAGTTCACTGTATCTATGTGGCGATCGGCCAGAAGGCATCCACAGTTGCCAATATTGTGAAAACGTTAGATGAATTTGGCGCTATGGATTATACCACCATCGTTGTTTCTACGGCTTCGGATTTAGCGCCCCTGCAGTTTATTGCCCCTTATGCCGGATGTGCCATTGGCGAGGAGTGGATGGAAAAGGGCGAGGATGTATTAGTTGTTTACGACGATTTAAGTAAGCATGCGGCTGCTTACCGTACCCTGTCGCTGCTGTTAAAGAGGCCGCCGGGCCGTGAAGCGTATCCAGGCGATGTATTCTACCTTCATTCCAGGCTTTTGGAGCGAGCTTCCAAACTTTCGGATGAGTTGGGAGGCGGTTCCCTGACTGCGCTACCGATTATTGAAACACAGGCAGGCGATGTTTCGGCTTACATTCCTACAAATGTAATTTCGATCACAGACGGACAGATTTATTTGGAAACAGAAATGTTTAACTCTGGTTTCCGTCCGGCAATTAATGCAGGTCTGTCAGTATCCCGTGTAGGTGGTGCTGCCCAGATTAAAGCTATGAAAAAGATTGCCGCCCCCATCCGTACAGAACTTGCCCAGTTCAGGGAGCTGGCTTCGTTTGCCCAGTTTGGTTCGGATCTGGACGCAACCACCAAAGAACAGTTGGCACAGGGCGAGCGGATCCGGGAAGTATTAAAACAGCCCCAGTATCAGCCCATGCCAGTTGAATATCAGGTAATCATAATTTACGCGGCTACCAGGAAGTATCTGTTAGATATTCCGGTATCGGATATATTAACCTTTGAAAAGGACTTGTTTAAATACATTGATGAAAAGTATCCGGAGATTTTAAAGGGCATCCGTGAAACAAAAGTGTTAAGCCCGGAGAATGAAGAGCTGCTGAATAAGGCGATTACTCAGTGTAAAGCAGAACGTTAGAAGGCAGGTGAACCATCATGGCATCCATGAGAGATATAAAAAGAAGACGTGCCAGTATTCAGAGCACGGAGCAGATTACCAAAGCCATGAAGCTGGTTTCCACGGTTAAGCTGCAAAAATCCAAGGCAAGGGCAGAGGAGTCGGCAGATTATTTTAATCAGATGTATGACACAATTTGTTCCATCCTGCGCCGCTCTGGGAGCATTGAGCATAAATATTTAAAGGCTGGGAATTCCCAAAAGAAGGCTGTGATTGCCGTTACCTCAAACAGAGGATTGGCAGGAGGATATAATAATAATATTATCCGTCTGATTACCGGAAGCAAAGAACTGCCTGCCCAAGATACTTATGTATATGCCATCGGGCGCAAGGGCCGTGACGGCCTGGCACGTAAGGGGTATACCATTAAGGCAGACTATTCGGAAGTCATTAATGAACCAATGTATCGGGACGCTGCCGATATTACGGCAGAGCTTCTGGAGTTATTTACCCAGGGCGAAATCGGAGAGATCTATCTGGCTTATACCTTCTTTAAAAATACGGTGACCCATATTCCAAAGCTAGTTAAGCTTCTTCCGGTGGAAACGGATCTTTCCGGGGAAGCTTCCGGCAATGAAAACCTTCTGATGAATTATGAGCCCAATGAGGATGAGGTGCTAAACGCTATTGTCCCCAAGTATATGAGCAGCCTGATTTACGGCGGACTGCTGGAAGCGGTAGCCAGTGAGAACGGAGCCCGTATGACAGCCATGGATTCAGCAACCAACAATGCTGAAGAAATGATCGGAAAGCTGAGCCTGCAATATAACCGGGCCCGTCAGGGAGCAATCACCCAGGAGCTGACCGAAATTATTGCCGGAGCCAATGCGATTGGGTAATCATAAAAAAAGTTAGAAAGAAAAAAGGAGAAACAAGATGGCAGAACAAAACACAGGTAAGATCACTCAGATCATCGGTGCTGTTTTGGATATTAAGTTCAGCCAGGGTCATCTTCCGGAAATCAATGATGCGATTAACATCATGATGAAAGATGGCGCAAGGCTGGTTGCTGAGGTATCCCAACATCTGGGTGATGATACGGTTCGTTGTATCGCCATGGGGCCTACGGACGGTTTGGTAAGAGGCATGGAAGCAGTAGCAACCGGCGCTCCCATTACGGTTCCCGTAGGTGAAAATACCTTAGGGCGTATTTTTAATGTCCTGGGCGATCCAATCGATAATCAGCCAAAGCCTGAGGTGGAGGAGTATCTTCCGATTCATAGAAAAGCACCAACCTTTGAAGAGCAGTCCACAGAAACCGAGATTTTGGAAACCGGTATTAAAGTAGTCGATCTTCTGTGCCCCTATCAGAAGGGTGGTAAGATCGGTCTGTTTGGCGGTGCCGGCGTAGGAAAGACCGTATTAATCCAGGAACTGATCCGTAATATCGCGACAGAGCACGGCGGTTATTCCGTATTCACTGGCGTAGGCGAGCGTACCCGTGAAGGGAATGACTTGTATTATGAAATGAAAGAATCTGGCGTTATTAATAAGACTACCATGGTATTCGGCCAGATGAATGAGCCGCCGGGAGCACGTATGAGGGTTGGCCTTACCGGTCTTACCATGGCAGAGTATTTCCGTGATAAGGGCGGAAAAGACGTGCTGCTTTTCATTGATAATATTTTCCGTTTTACCCAGGCTGGTTCGGAAGTGTCCGCTTTGCTTGGGCGTATGCCTTCTGCAGTGGGCTATCAGCCAACTTTGCAGACAGAAATGGGCGCCCTTCAGGAGCGTATTACTTCTACAAAGAACGGTTCCATTACTTCCGTACAGGCAGTATATGTGCCTGCGGATGACTTAACGGATCCGGCTCCCGCCAATACGTTTGCCCACTTGGATGCGACAACCGTACTGTCACGTTCAATTGTTGAGCTTGGTATTTATCCGGCAGTTGACCCATTGGAGTCTACCTCCCGAATATTGGATCCGCGTATTGTAGGTGAGGATCATTATAAAGTTGCCCGTGGCGTACAGGAAGTGCTTCAGAAATATAAGGAACTGCAGGACATTATCGCCATGCTGGGTATGGATGAGCTTTCAGAAGAAGATAAGCTGACCGTATCCCGTGCCCGTAAGATTCAAAGGTTCCTTTCCCAGCCATTCTTCGTAGCCGGACAGTTTACCGGTCTGGAAGGACGTTATGTTCCCCTTAGCGAAACCATCCAGGGCTTTAAAGAGATCCTGGAAGGAAAGCATGATGATATTCCGGAGAACCTGTTCTTAAACGCAGGTAATATTGATGACGTTCTCGCCCGTGTGAAATAGGGAGGACTGCTATGGCTGATAACTTTAAATTGCAGATCATCACCCCAGACCGGAAGTTTTATCAGGGGGATGTGGAGATGGTAGAGCTTACTACCACAGAAGGCCAGATTGGCGTGTATGCCAGGCATATTCCCCTTACCGCGGTTGTGGCGCCTGGAATCTTAACGATTCACGAGGGCGCGGGGATAAAGGCAGCGGCTTTAATGAGCGGCTTTCTCCAGGTGATGCCGGAGCAGGTAACCATTATGGCTGAAATTGTGGAGTGGCCAGAGGAAATTGATGAGAATCGGGCCAAGGAAGCGAAAATCCGTGCTGAGCGCCGGCTCCAGTCCCATGATGCGGAATTGGATGTAGCCCGTGCTGAACTGGCTTTAAAAAAGGCGCTGGTGCGTCTGGAGGCCAGGCAGTAAAAGCGGGTCTAGGCCAGGCAGCCCTGTTACAGGGCTGTCTGAAACATTAAGAATGAAGGAATGCTACAAAATCGGATGCTGTTATCATGAAAAGCAGGATGCCCATGCGCAATATGATAAGAGTCCGATACTTGCAGCATTCCTTGTTACGATTAAAAATGATGATGCCTAATTATTTTATTTATTTCTTGAAAACATCTTGTCAGATGTGGGAAAAAGAGGTATAATCAGAAAGGAATTATCAAGAAACATATTTTGATAGAAAACCAATCAAAAAGAAAGAGGGGCTCGTAGCTTAGCTGGGAAAGCGCTGCGTTCGCAACGCAGAGACCGTGGGTTCGAATCCCATCGGGTCCATTAAAAAAGTGCTGATTTTTCAGCACTTTTTTAGTTTAAAGGAAATTGCGTCCTATCAATAAAATACCTTGAATTTCTTGGCAAAGAAGTTGGAAACACAATGATTGGGTTATTGGAGAAAGAAATCAATAAATCGATGAGTATCATTTTCCGGCATCTATTTTTATGGATAAATGCTTTTCTTTTGGTAATTTTTGGAGTATAATATAACACTGAGCGTTTTGATTTTAGATATAATACCATTCGTTTTTCAAAACCGGCAAACAGGAGGCGATCCCAAATGGTCAGAACGCCAGTCAAGGAAAACCTTCAGGCAGGATTCCTTATCCTTAAAAGCAGCTTTGCTTGCTTCGTGTTCAGAAGGAGTGTTGAATGTTACGTTCGATAAAATTAGGCGGTCTGTATGGCGAATTTTATATAGATCCAATAACAGCCTTGATTTTTGGGGGAATTTTCATTATTTTAGCGGCCATAGCTCTGCGGCGTTATAAGAAAAGGCTTCGCCAAAAAGAGCAGATACACCGCCTTTACCAGATAGGGAAAAAGGGAGAAGAAGATACGATCCATCAGCTATCTCGTATTCGTGGACGTAAATATATTCTTCATAATATTTATGTGCCGTTAAAAAATGGAAAGAGTACAGCGGAAATTGATATCATTTTAATTCATAAAAAAGGATTATTTGTGGTTGAAAATAAAAACTATAGTGGATGGATTTATGGGGAGGAACAGGAGCTTAAATGGATCCAAGTGCAAAAAAGAGATGGAAGACCATGGGAGAGGCTGTTTTACAACCCCATTCGTCAAAATCAAAATCATATCCGTAATTTAAAGTATTTTTTAGAACTTGAATTTGCCTGGGATATTCCATACTGTTCTGTGATTGTTTTTAACCAGAAGGCGAAGCTAAAGAAGATCCAGATCGATTCGAAGGAATTGCTGGTTTCAGAAAGCAGTAAGATAAGACGGCGGCTTAATAAGAAAATGCGGCGTATGCCACAGGCATTTACCAAACGGCAGATGGATATGGTTTATCAGCGGCTGGCGCCTTTGGAAAATCCGGGGAAACGTGTGAAAAAGCAACATGAAAGCTATTTAAAGCAAAAAGGCTTCCAAGCTTGACAAAGACTAATTGAAAATTATGGAGCGCAATGTTCATTTTCTTAAGTGGTAATTGAGAAAAATAGAAAAAAAGTAAAAAAAATAGTTATAAAATTAGTTTTCGGCAGTTCTGCCATTGACAAAGAAAAACAATTGAAGCTATAATTTGTGCAATGGCTAAGACGGAGAGAAGTAGCGCATCTTATCGTTCCCAGTGAGCGGAGGATAGTGAGAACTTTGCAAAGTGAATTTGCGTGAATAACACTCCTGAGCTGCAAACAGAACGTTGCAGGCAATTGAAATACGCGCTGCAATCAGTATGGGAGCCGTGCGCTGTACGAAAATCAGCAAGGTTTTTCAACAAGGTTCATTAGAATTCCGGATGTCCGCAAAAAGAAGGAGAAAAGAAAGGCGGCATTTGGGTTGAAATGACCAGTGAGCGACTGCAAGACAGTAATTCAGGTGGTACCGCGGACAATGGCTGTTCGTCCTGAGCAATATGTTCAGGAGGGGCAGCTTTTTTGCGTTGTAAAAGAGCTGTTGGTTAGCAATGCTGAGAAGCTGCCCGTTCTGTACAGGAACTACTGTTATTAGGAAGTGAGGAGAAGATTATGAGCACAGGAAACATGTATCGGAGCCGGACATTAGACAAAATAAGTGAACAGGATGTGGGTACTGCCATTAAGGCAGCAGGATGGGTGGAAACGATCCGGGATCACGGAGGTGTGTCGTTTATTGACCTGCGGGATATGTATGGAGTTTTACAGGTGGTGCTGCAGGATACCAGCTTGTTAAAAGGAATCGCCAGGGAAGACTGCGTGTCCTTTGAAGGGGTAATTGACCATCGTGACGAGGAAACGTATAACCCTAAGATTCCTACAGGGACCATTGAACTGAAAGCACACACAGTTATAGTGTTAGGCAAGGTTCGTCAAACACTGCCGTTTGATATTATGTCTTCAAAAGAAACCAGGGAGGATCTGCGGTTAAAATACCGATATCTGGATTTGCGGAATAAAAAGGTAAAGGACAACATGATTTTCCGTTCCAGAGTTATCAGTTTTCTGCGCCAGAAGATGACCGATATGGGATTTTTGGAAATCCAAACGCCGATTCTTTGCGCTTCATCGCCAGAGGGAGCCAGGGATTATATCGTTCCTTCCCGCAGGCATAAAGGAAAATTTTATGCATTGCCTCAGGCTCCTCAGCAGTTTAAACAGCTTTTGATGGTGTCAGGGTTTGATAAGTATTTCCAGATTGCTCCATGTTTCCGTGATGAGGATTCCAGGGCTGACCGATCCCCGGGGGAATTTTACCAGTTGGATTTTGAAATGAGCTTTGCTACCCAAGAAGATGTGTTCCGGGTGGGCGAGGAGGTTTTGACAGCCGTATTTGAACGGTTTGCGCCAGAAGGCTTTTCAGTATCTCAGGCGCCTTATCCGGTCATCAGCTATCAACAGGCCATGCTGGAATTTGGAACGGATAAACCAGATTTAAGGAATCCATTGCGGATTGTAGATGTAACTGACTTTTTTCAGCGATGCAGCTTCCGCCCCTTTCATAAAAAGGTGGTTCGGGCAATCCGGGTTCAAGATAAGATGTCCAAAGGGTTTCATGAAAAGCTTTTGCAGTTTGCCCAGTCCATAGGAATGGGCGGATTAGGATATCTGGAAGTGGAAGCAGATATGAGCTATAAAGGGCCTATTGATAAGTTTATTCCCGATGAAATGAAAGGTGAGATTGCCCAGACCGCAGGCCTTGAACCGGGAGATACTTTGTTTTTGATTGCTGATAAAGAAGCACGTGCAGCCCAGCTTGCAGGACAGATCCGCACGGAACTAGGGAGCCGGCTGGGTATTTGCGAGAAAGACTCGTACCGATTCTGCTTTGTAAATGATTTCCCCATGTATGAATATGATCCGGAGGAAAAAAAGATCGTGTTTACCCACAACCCGTTTTCCATGCCACAAGGCGGATTAGAGGCTCTTTTGACAAAAGAGGCGCTGGAGATCCTGGCTTATCAATATGATATTGTATGCAATGGTGTGGAGCTTTCTTCCGGGGCAGTCCGAAACCATGATTTGGATATTATGGTGAAGGCGTTTGAGATTGCTGGGTATACAGAGGAAGAATTGAAGACGAAATTCGGAGCATTGTATCATGCGTTCCAATTTGGCGCCCCGCCCCATGCGGGGATGGCTCCAGGTGTAGATCGAATGCTTATGCTTCTTCAGAATGAAGAAAATATCCGGGAAATCATCCCTTTCCCCATGAATGGGAATGGACAGGATTTAATGTGCGGCGCGCCTGGGGAAGTAACAGAAAACCAGCTTCGGGAAGTGCATATGAAAGTGCGATAAGAAACAAAAATTGTGATAATAGATAAAAAACGCAATAAGAAACAAAAGAAAACAGGATACCGCGATACAGGTTTGACGATCTGTTTACGGTATCCTGTTTCTTAGAGCCTGTTTGAAACGGCGTTTTTCAAGTGCTATCTGGGAATTTTACACAAGCAGATTAACATAATTGCTTAATAAAGAAGATTCCTGTAATGGTCCGTATGGATTGGAAGGATTGGATTCTTCTTCCTGCTTTTGGCGTTTTTGTTCCTCCTCTTGTGCGGTCTTTTGCTTTTGCGCTTCTTTTTGCTTTAACTGTTCCAGTCGCGTTTGAGTGGCCTGGATTTCTTTCTCTAATTCCCGTACTTTATCGCTGTTATGGTTTTGGGCGGCTTCCTTTTTTTCCTGGTTCAATTGCTGAAGTTTTTTTTCCAAAGCCTTGATTTGGGGGTTGCCAGCGTCGGCATTTTGGGGTTTCACCATATTAGCTGAAAATGCCGAAGATATAATAGGGGTTATGCTCATAATCGGATCACCTCGCTTTGCTTTTCGAGCACTCTTAAAACGCCGTTGCACCCATTGTTACGGTTATTGTTATCCTGAAAAATGGGGTTAGTACATCAATTGAAATGCTCTAATTGTGTTATCGGCGGATATAGAAACAGAAAAATAGTGTTGATGCAACCAGTCAGTTTTCTGTTGTGAAAGGCTGAAGGAGGAAGAGCAGCTCTAAGCGGTAGACTCCGTCAGAAACCTGATTATGGATCGTGCCATTTTGTTTTTCCATGACAGACCGGATATTAGAGAGTCCGATTCCATCCTTTGGTAGTTGTTTTATGCCAGGCCTACAGCTATTTTCAATTAAGAGCAAATAAAAATTTCCTTTTTTCTTGCCGGATATGTGAAGGAACCGATTTTCTTCTGGAAGGTAATCGCAGGCGGCAAGAGCGTTATCTATGGCATTGGCTAAAACAATACACCAGTCATAATCGTGGACGCTGCTGTGTTTGGGGATAGCCAATTGACAGCGGACAGATATTTTTTTCTGCTTTGCAGTCGAAAGCTTGCTTCCAAGGAGGGCATCCACCGCAGCATTTCCCGTTTGAACAGGAGCGGAAAGCTGGGAAAGGCTTTCTTCCAGGCGAATCAGGTATTCATAGGCCTGGCGGCTGTTATCTGCCTTCAGCAGCTCAGCCAGTACAGTTAAATGGTTTTTAATATCGTGACGGAAGGCCTGAGTCTGCTGGTAGCGTAGCTGAGATTCCTGGATGTAGGTTTTTTGCTCACGGACCTGTTGCTGAAACCTTTGAAGGCTCTGCCAGGCATAAAAGGAAGCCATGATTTTTTGATAAGCCACCAAGGTGAAAAACAGGCAGGCGCAGGCAAATATCTGTAAAAACAGCATTTCTGTGTGGTTAATGACTGGAAATATAAGGTTATCCCTGGTATCAACAACAACAGTGGAGCCGTAGATGGTATTCTGAATGGTCTGTTCTACCAGGGAAATAAAGAAAACAGGGATCGTTAAAAGAGCTAATTCCGTATGCCCTGGGATGTGGAGCTGGCGCAGGAAATGCTTTAAAATAATCCGGGAAATAAGCAAAAATAAAAGAAGGTTCAGCAATTCTCTAACAGTATCGGATATATAAACCAGAAAGGTATTTGTCATTATGAGATGAAAGGAACCAAAAGAAGCCCATTGGGCGATTCCCCGGCACAGGCTGGTGATAGAAATAGCAAGCACAGACGCATAAAAAGCAGATGTCCGTGCTGGTCTTTCCATAAAAGTCCGCTGCCAAACAGGCGGCATGGATTCTGATGTATTCGGGCCTGCCAGGTTTTTTGGCGTTGCGGCCCATTTACTGCCAGGAGCGAGAAAGCTTTGAAACAAAAGCCCCACAGCGGAAAGAAGAAGGATTTCCGACAGCAGTAAAAGAATTCCGGTAATGTGAAAACTTATAGTCAATGCAGTTAGGATTCCATGTAAAAGGGTATAGAAAATGCCCAGACCCCAGTGAAAGGGAACCTGGCCGCAGCGGCAGAAGAAGGAAAATGAGGCCAAGGGTATAAGAATCTGGCTGATTATTATTGGCAGGGCCAACTGCCATTGGCGTAAATAAGAAATATCAGGAATTATCTGAAATAACCCGTCCAAAAAAGAATCCCCCTTGTATCAGATATGGTTTTGCTTTGCGATATATTCCAGCATTTGATTCATAAGAAGAGAATGATGCTGCCTGGAAACCGGAAGATATTCCCCGTTTTCCAGCGTAATCTGCCCGTTTGCGTATTGGGACAGGTAATCTGGATTTACAAGAAAGCTGCGGTGGCATTTAATAAAGCGGGAACCTGCCTGCTGTTCCAAATCTTTCATTTTTCCATAATAGTCGATTACGCCATGCTTCGTATGAAGGTAAATTTTCCGGTTCCGAACCTCGCAGTAATAGATGTCGCTAAACTTGACAGATTTGCACCAGTTTGCGGTTTGAATGAAAAGAGAACGTTCCCATCGGGCATCCATACGCTTTAAAGTCCGTTTTAAGGTACGCTGAAAATGAGATTGATCAATGGGTTTTAATAAGTAGTCGGCAGCTTCTACTTCAAATGCGTCTGGCATATAGTCGGCCAGTATGGTTACAAAAATCAATATACCGTCAAACTCCCGGGCACGCAGACGTTTTGCAAGCTCTACCCCATTTAAATTCGGAAGTTGAATATCCAAAAAAATCAGATCATAATGGAATGGGGAAGTCAAAAGCGATAGCCCATTTCCATAGCAGGAAATTTCAAAAGGGCGGTTCTGACTGGTAAGGAATTCAGAGAGAAGCAGTTTTAATTGCTGGCACATTACAGGTTCATCATCGCAGACTGCAATTTTTAGCATGGAACAATTACCTCACAGATTTTGATAGGCTTTTTTACTATTTTACCGTTCAAGGAACTGTTTTTCAATAAAAATGCTGCGGAAAGTTATGGAAATGATGCAAATAGCCGGGCAATTGTGTTATACTTTCAGCAAAACAGGAAAAGGGATTAGAAAGGATCTAAGTATGAAATCATTAGTGATTGCGGAAAAACCTTCCGTAGCCAGGGATATTGCACGGGTATTAAAGTGTAAAAACAATCGAAATGGAGCCATTGAGGGTGATTCCTATGTAGTAACCTGGGGATTGGGGCATCTGGTGACGTTAGCGGATCCGGAAGGATATGATAAAAAATATAAGGAGTGGAAGATGGAGGATCTTCCCATGATGCCAGAACCGTTTAAGCTGGAGGTGATCCGGCAGACGGCAAAGCAGTATCAGGCAGTGAAAAACCAATTGCGCCGGAATGATATTCATCAGGTGATTATTGCCACAGACGCCGGGCGGGAGGGGGAACTGGTGGCCAGGCTGATTTTGGAAAAGGCGGAATCCAAAAAACCCATAAAACGCCTTTGGATTTCTTCCATAACGGATAAAGCCATCTGGGAAGGGTTTGCCCGTTTAAAAGACGGGAAAGAATATGAAAACCTGTACCATGCGGCAATGTGCAGGGCAGAGGCCGATTGGCTGGTGGGGATGAATGCGACTAGGGCGCTTACCTGCAAATACAATGCCCAGCTTTCCTGCGGAAGGGTACAAACCCCCACATTGGCCATAATCGCGGCCAGGGAAAAGGAAATCAAAGAATTTGTTCCTAAATCTTATTATGGCCTGCGAGCCGGATGGAAGCAGGCTGGAGGTGAAATGCTGATTCTGACCTGGCAGGATGAAACCTCAGGGAGCAGCCGTTCTTATGATAAAGGAAGGATGGAAGCGCTTAAAAAGCAGATCCAGGGACAGAAAGGAACGGTTGAGGATTTAAAATCATCCCTTAAAAAAACCCAGGCGCCCCTTCTTTACGACCTGACAGAGCTGCAAAGAGAGGCTAACCGCCGGTTCAACTATTCGGCAAAAGAAACCTTAACGATTATGCAGCGGTTGTATGAAAATCATAAAGTGCTTACGTATCCCCGGACAGATTCCAGGTATTTAAGCAGTGATATTCTGCCTACCATAAAGGAGCGTCTGAAAGCTTGCGGTGTAGGGCCGTATAAAAAACTGGCCAGCCAGCCGGTTCGGTGGACGCTTCCGGCTAAACCATTTTTTGTAGATAACAGCAAGGTGTCGGATCATCATGCCATTATCCCTACGGAACAGTTTGTACAGCTTGACCATATGACAATAGACGAACGCCGGATTTACGATTTGGTAGTAAGGCGGTTTTTAGCGGTTTTGTATCCACCTTACCAGTATGAGCAGATAAGCCTTACCGTAAAGGCAGGGAATGAGCGTTTTCAGGCCCGTGGGATCGCTGTTAAGGAGCTGGGCTGGAAAGCGGTATATGAAAATGGAGCAGACGGGTTTGGGGGACTAGATGGAAACGGGATAGACGGAAATCGGGATGAATTTGGAAACTGGGGAGAAGATGAGAGTTGGGAAACAGGAGGTTTTTCGGGAAACAATTCATTAGACAGCGGCAAGACCGCCGCCTTTATGAATTGGTCTTCTCTGAAGAAGGGTGACTATCTGGAACCTTTGACGATTACCATAACAGAAGGAAAGACCAGACCGCCGGCCTTGTTTAACGAAGCGACGCTGCTTACGGCTATGGAAAAACCCATAGCATTTCTGGAAACCAAAGATCCAGCTATGGCAAAAACGTTAGGAGAAACCGGAGGCCTGGGCACAGTAGCAACCAGGGCTGATATTATTGAAAAGTTATTTTCCAGCTTTCTGGTGGAAAAGCGAGGGAAGGATATTTTGCTAACCTCCAAAGGCCATCAGCTTTTGAAACTGGTTCCAGAAGATCTAAAGAAGCCGGAACTGACAGCAAAATGGGAGATGAAATTGGGAAAGATTGCCAAAGGAAATTTGACGAGAACAGTCTTTATGAGGGAGATCCGAGAGTACTCACAAGAGCTGATCCATCAGATTAAAGCAGGCGAGGGAACTTTCCGCCATGATAATTTAACCAATACAAAATGTCCGAACTGTGGGAAACGGATGCTTCTTGTAAAAGGGAAAAACAGCCAGATGTTAGTATGTCAGGACAGAGAATGCGGCTATCGGGAAACCATTGCCCGGGTTTCTAATGCCCGCTGCCCCGTATGCCATAAAAAAATGGAGCTTCGTGGAAAAGGCGACGGGCAGATCTTTGTTTGCGTTTGCGGCCATAAAGAAAAGCTGGCCGCTTTCCAGGAGCGAAGGAAACGGGAGGGAGCAGGCGTTTCGAAAAAGGATGTGGCCCGGTATTTAAGCCAGCAGAAAAAAGAGGCCAGCCAGCCCATTAATAATGCCTTTGCCCAAGCGCTGGCAGGGATCAAATTAGAGGAAGGGCAGGATAGATGAAAGGATGAAAATCATTTATAGAAAAGGCTGTGATGGGATTTGTATTTTGCGCTGCTTCGGATATGACGGGCAAGTGGAACTGCCAAGGGAGATTCATGGGCTCCCTGTGGTGGAACTGGGGCCTTACGTGTTTTCGGAAACCGTAAGGCCCCAGGCAACAGGGGAATTATATTTGTCCGATCTTTCTGAGGAGGAAGAGCAAGAAGCGATTCCTTCCTGGCAGGATAGGAATGGATGGCAGGAAGAAAGAGATAAAGGGAATCCTACAGGTATCCCCAATAAGGCGGCTGACGGAAATCGGCGTCAGCAAGAAACGGATCAGGATAAACTGCGGTGTTTGCTTTCAGCAGATGAATTGCCAGACGGGACGCCTGCGTTAAAAGGAACGGCTATACACGCCCTTTCCCTTCCGCCAAAGCTTAGAAAAATTGGTGCATATGCCTGCTATAATTGCGGAAATCTGGAATATCTGGGGTTTTTTAGCGAATTAAAGGATTTAGGGGCCGGACTTTTTACTGGCTGCCATAGGATTGGCCGGATTGATCTGCATATGGCATCCAGTGAAACCTGCTGCCTGAAGGAAGTCCTGGCGGAACTGCGTCAGACGCTTCGGGTTACTTGCTTGGATCAACAGGGGAATATTTGGGCCAAGCTATTATTTCCGGAATATTATGAGGAATCGATAGAAAATACACCGGCCAGAATCCTGACCCAAGAAATGCACGGCTGTGGACATCGGTATCGGAATGCGTTTAACGGGCCAGATTTCCAATACTTGACATATGATAAGCTGTTTCCCCATATTCAGGTTCAGGAGAAGCCGGAGCTGGTGACAGAATTGGTGTTAGGGAGGCTGATGTATCCGATCCAACTAAAAGAGGAACGGAAAAAAATTTATGAGGAATACGGATCTGGCCATGGCCGGGAGATACTAAGAGTGGCACAAAAGCAGAAAGACATGGGTATTCTAAAATTTGCGGCCCAAGCAAGCTGGTGCAAAAAGGAATGCCTGGATGAAATGATAGAAGAGGGAAACCGCCAGGGGAACGGGCAGGCACTGGGAATCTTAATGGATATCCGCCATCAGAGAAACGGGGGATTGAAAAAGAAACGAGAACGGTTTGCGCTGTGACGGCCAGCCTTACTTAAAATGGGTTTGTCCTGAAACTGTAATTCAGCGATCCCCTTTTTCGTTAACGATACCAAATGTATGTTCCAGATTTTTGTGGGCAATGGCAGTTCTCTGTTCCTTCTGCCGCCGGCACACCCAGATTTGTTAAAGTGCTGGCTTCCGTCCGGCTGGCCCGAGGCGCATGATTGCCCGATAGAACCAGCATCAAGCAAAACCGGGTGTGTATTTGGCAGAAAGCATAGTCAGATGTGCGTTAAGCAGTTGCTTCCTTTGTTCTTCCATAAAAGGTTAGCAGGTACAGACCGCACAGACCGACTACGGCATAAATCATTCGTGACAGCCAGTTGCTTCCTAGAAGGAATGAAACCAGGTTAAAATTGAAAAAACCAATCAATCCCCAGTTTACAGCGCCAATAATACTGATTGCCAATACCGTGTTGTCTAATGCTTTGTTCATAAGAACCCCTCCTTGCTTCAAGACTCAAATGTGCGGGCGCACAGGTGATTTGTTATCATATAGGAAAGTACGTTGGATTTTCCTATATGATAAAAGACCTCCAGGCAGGATCGCATTGCAGTAAATAGTCAATGCCGCGGGAGCGATCCGCTGTGGGAGGAGAATCCTGCACAACAGGATTCTTTGTTCGAAGTAAAGTGTTCCCCAAAGCAACTATTTTATTCGGATGTGTGGAAGGCGGCAGAAATTTCTTGTTCCATATCATCGAAAAGCAACCGTTTGTTATATTGATAGTATCGTTCGCAGTCGTATTCTTGCAAAAATTTTACACAATAAAAATTCGTATTTAACTCGGTTACAAAAATTACCATTTCCTGACTGTCGCCAAAGGCGGCTTCCATAAAGTCGAATCCGTGTTCCAGCTTTTGGGCGGTATTTTCAAAATCCTGCTCAAACTGGCTGCTGTCATTTGCAAACTGTTCTCGCAGAAAATCCCAGGTTCCGTTTTGCTTAATCAGTTGAGCCTGGTAACCTTCCAGGGCGGCAAGGAGCTTTCGATAACGAAGGTCATCGTTTCGGGTCAGCAGTTCTTTTTGCTTTTTTTGCTCCCATTCTGCCTGGGTTTCTTTTACCAGGATGGAAAGACGGCAGGAAGCATCTGGTTCTCTGGCGGTAAGCTCCGGCTCCTGGAACCGTTTCAGCACATTCATTAACTGCTGAAGCAGCGTTTCTTTTTCTAAAATTTCCTGGAATTCACTTCCAAGCTTTGATAAAAGCAGACCTACTAGGCTTAATTTTTCGTCAAAAGAGGCTTTGGAAGCCTGATCGCATAAGCTTTCTTTGATTACACCAGAAAGAATCTCATCAACCTGGTAAGTATTTTGGTATTTATAATAAAGCTCAAGGTAATTTGCGAAATCTTTTGCGATTTTTGGATGCTGAAGGTACTGGATCATTACCTCACGATCGGCTTTTTTCCCAAGGCGTTCATAGATTTCCATAAGCCGGGACAAGTCTTCCCATCCTCTGGGAGTGGCGAACCGTTTTCCGTCTACGGTAGTTTCAATATGGCAGAAATACTGCTTTTTAATATTCAGGTAAGACAGGATGGCAGGATGGATCCGCTCTCTTTGAGCGTATTCCTTCCATACGTCAAAATCAGGCTCTACCATGATTTTTTTAATCCGGTCTAAGGTTACCACATCAAATTCCCGGACAGATTTATTGTACTCTGGCGGGTTTCCGGCAGCAATAATCACCCAGCCTTCCGGAATGGGATGGTTTCCGAAGGTTTTGCACTGCAAAAACTGCAGCATGGTAGGGGCCAGAGTTTCGGAAACACAGTTAATCTCGTCAATGAAAAGAATTCCTTCCTTTAAGCCGGTTGTTTCCATTTTATCATAAATGGCGGCTACAATTTCACTCATGGTATACCGGGTAACGGAATATTCCTGATTGCCATACGATTTTGACTGGATAAAAGGAAGGCCAATGGCGCTTTGCCTGGTGTGATGGGTAATGGTATAAGCTACCAGGCCAATCTGGCATTCCTTTGCAATCTGTTCCATAATCTGAGTTTTTCCGATGCCAGGCGGCCCGATTAACAGGACCGGCCTTTGGCGGATTACCGGAATGGCATAATTTCCAAATGGATCTTTGTATAAGTAGGCCTCAATGGTATGCTTAATTTCTTCTTTTGCCCGTTTAATATTCATGTTGTTTTTCCTCCAAATCTTCTTGCGAAAGAATGATTTTCATGGCCCAACCTGGAACGGAATAATCGAAATAGTGATCTTCCACAAAAACAAAAACGGTATCATATGCAGGTTTGCTGATCGGGTAGATGCCTTTGCCGTCAGTAAAGTAAATCAGGCCGCGAAGATGGGAAAAGGCTCCCTCGCCCTGGAGATTTGAAACGTATTCAAATGCGGGGCGGAAATCGGTTCCGCCTTGGCCGACGATGGTAAAATGCTCCATGTATGTCTTCATTTCGTCTTGGCTGCGGATGATGGTATCTTCCCGGATTTGCTCATCGCATTGGATGATGTGGATCGTTACCTGGCGAAAATAGCTTTCTGTGGAAGACAAAACGGAATAGGTTTCCTCTAAAAAACGCCGGATTAGCTGGCCGGAGCAGGACATGGAGGTATCAATTACGATAACAAAATCTTCAATCCGGCGCACCTCCTTGGTTTCTAATGGCTCGATCAGAGGCATGTTTCCATAAAGTTCCAGGCCGTAAGTATAGAACACTGGGTCGAAAGAGTCTGGATCCACCTGGATTTCTTCTTTCAAGACGGCAAATTTCTTTAAAAACTCTCGGTAATCATACCGGTTTCGGTTTTCGACCTGCACCTGTTCTAATAGTACGGAGCTGTCCTTGGAGCTATCTTCCAGTCCGGTGGTTTCCATGGTGGTCTGCAATTTTTCACGGTTTTCTTTCCATAACGTTTGCCGGCGGATCAATTGGCTTTTTGGAAGCTCTTGCTCCCACAGATCGTGGTCGTCCACATGGAATTCTTTTATGAGCCGCTGAAGCTGGCGACTGTTTAAGGCTAGTTTTGTAAGTTTCTGATAAATTCCTTCGGCGTTTAATACGGATAGCCCCAGGTTTTGAAAACGCAGGTAGGTTTCCCGCCGGAACATGGACGGGGGAATCCGGATGCATGGTTGATACAGAGCGTCGATGATGGATTCAATGGCTATGTCACAGGCCAGATTCCACATGGGGGTATCTCGCCCTTTTCTGGTGTCCATATGGCAGAATAAGCAGTGGAATACGGTATGGAGATACATGCGGTTTACCAAAATACGTCCCTGGCGGCAGAGGCTGATAAGGAAATCTGGTTGATAGTAAATGGTAAATCCGTCTGTGGCTGCCCCGCCACGGCTCCAGTCTGCTTCAAAGTCAAGGCTGCTTAAGGATAGATCCAGATAGCGCATATTAAAATAGAGTTCATTCCGGGACATGGTAAGGATTTTTACGCAAAGGCCTACTTGATCAAGTTCCTCCAACTGCCGGTGCCTTGTAGGATCAATCATGGCTCCCTCCTGATGGTATCGATGTTTTATGAAGGGTTTCATGTTCTTCTTTTAATTCTTCATACAGACGGTAAAATGGCCAATGAGCGTTTTGTGGGGTAACGACAGCTTTCAGGTCGATTTTTGGCACGCCAGCTTTCCTCAAATTGGAGAAAAGAAGCTCCATACGGCTGTCTGTAAAGCGGTAAAGTACCAGAATATCCTGACGAATGGTTTTTGACTCTGAATTGGGCTTGAAGCTGGAATATTTGGAAGCGTCATCGCCGCCTTTTGAGGAAGATGGTTCGGGGCGGAAACCGGGGATGCCTGCTAAAACTCCCACCGTTTCTGAAATTTGCTCTGGGGTAATATTTTTAATCCGCACACCCATGCGAACCAAAACACTTTTCAGCAGGCTCGACTGCTTCTTTGTAAGAGTGCCGGTTTCTTCCGGGGCAGTTTCCTCCGATGCGCCGGCATGATAATATAAAACAAGTTCTTGTGATTTTCCCATGATTTTCCTTTCATTTGCCTGCCGGGGTTTGCTATGGCCAAATCCAAAGCTTGATCCGGGCCGAGAGGTTGCAATCCTATTTGCTTCTATCATATGTCAGAAAAGGATAAAATACAAGCCCGGAATTTTGTACATGGGCTGGCCTACACGAAAGGAAAGAAACGGCGGAAACGGAGAATACTATACACTGATACCATGGGAAGGAATCTGACAGGGAATCAGAAAGAGAGCGGAGCGGCAGTGGCAAATCTTAAAAAGGATGACACCAAAAGAAAAGAAGACTATAATGAAAATAATTACACTAATATGGGAGGCTTATATCTATGTTTTTTATTGGAGGAGTTGGACAAGGTTCAAAAATACTTAACGTTTCCAAGCAGCTTACCTGCAAATTTTGCGGCAGCCAAGTTGGATGCCAAATTGTGATGGCTTACTATTATTTCAGTTTCTTTTTTATTCCGCTGTTTAAATGGAACCGACGGTTTCTGATAAAGATGTCTTGCTGTGGGGCGGTTTATGAGCTGAATCCGGCAGTGGGGAAGGCATTAGCCCGTGGTCAACAGGCAGAGATCCGAAATGAAGATTTGAAGCTGCTGCAGGAGGGAAAAGGCCGTGCTGCTGCTTCCTGGCAAGCTGGCTCCCAGTTTGGGGAATCGGAAACGGATGAGGAGATTCCCCAAACACGCTGCTGCCCGATCTGCAAATATGAATCACCAGGGGAATTCCGGTATTGCCCTAACTGCGGGCAAAGGCTGCGTTAAAATTTCTAAAGTGTTTAGAAAATAGGCTTTTAGACTTTTGGCCCTGGTATCATTCTATTATTTTATCATTGTTCAAATGACTGATTTTATACAAGATTCGTTTTTGTCCAGCGTAAAGATTTTATTTAGACAAATAAGCTAATCATCAGCCAAATTCAGATTCACAACTGCCTGAAAATAAGGTATAATTTAGGGAAACATATTATTGGCCTTATTTTACAGAAATCAGTAAGACAAAGGATAACAAAATGTTTAGGAGAGGGTTAACATGATACAGGCAGTGATATTTGATATGGATGGGGTGTTGATTGACAGCGAGGCCATTTATTTGGAGGATTTACTGCAGTTTGCCCAAACGCTGAATCCGCAGGTAAAAAAAGAGGAGATAGTGAGCACAGTAGGGAAAACCGCAAAGGATACATGGGAAATTATGGGAAACGCTATTAAAAGTGGGCAAAGCTGGAAGGAATTAAGGCAGGCATACCGCCGTGCCAGCAGCGTGGCAGATAATACTGACTATACCAGTATTTTCCGGCAGGAGGCCAGAGGGCTATTGGATGAACTGAAACAGCGGGGATACAAGTTGGCGGTTGCGTCTTCCACCCACAGGCAGCTAGTTCTTCACGTGCTGTTTCAAAATGGTATCCTGGACTATTTCAAAACGGTAGTAACCGGAGATCAATTCGCCCGCAGTAAGCCGGATCCGGAGATTTACCACCATACGGCACATGTACTTGGAGTGGAAGAAAACGACTGTTTTGTTGTGGAAGATTCTACCGTGGGAATCCGTGCTGCCCATGACGCCGGGATGAAAGTCGCGGCACTGATTGATAACCGGTTTGGGTTTGACCGGAGCTTGGCAGATTACCAGGTAGAGAAAATAGAAGATATTTTGCGGTATTTGTAATAGAAATCAGGAACGCGCTTTACCAGGTCTTTGCTGAACGAATAAGAGCAAACCATATCGCAAACCAGGATACGCAAATGGCGGGAATAAATATCCAAACACACGCTAGCGCCAGCAAATGGCAGGGTCTTGTGATCAAGGCTTAAGCATGCAAAAAAAGGAAGAGCGTGAATCAGTACATCAAATGAAATGAGGAAAACGGAATGATTTTAATTAAAAATGGACGAGTTATGGATCCGGAATCTGGATTTGATGAGATTGCGGATGTAGTGTTAAAGGAGGAGAAGATTTTTCAGATTGTAAGGAAAGATGAAAGGCCAAAACAGCCGCAAGAGGAGTATGAGCAGATAATTGACGCGTCCGGAAAAATCGTAGCGCCTGGTCTGATTGACGTCCATGTGCACTTTCGGGATCCTGGTTTTATCTATAAAGAAGATATCCACACTGGGGCAGCAGCAGCAGCACGTGGCGGTTTTACCACCGTGGTGTGTATGGCCAACACGAAACCGAAAATCCACGATGTAGAAACATTGCAGTATGTGCTGGAAGAAGGAAAAAAAACAGGGATCCGGGTACTGTGCTGTGGTGCCGTTTCAAAGGATTTCGGGGGGCAGGAACTGACCGATATGAAAGCGTTAAAAGAAGCCGGGGCAGCGGGGTTTACAGACGACGGGATTCCCTTGAGGGACGGGAGCTTTGTAAAGCAGGCCATGGAGGAAGCTGGTAAATTGGGGATGCCCATTAGCCTTCATGAGGAAGATCCTGCTTTTATCCGAGAGAATGGAATTAACCATGGCCAGGTATCCTGCCAGCTTGGCATTTACGGTTCTCCAGCCCTGGCAGAGGATGTAATGGTGGCAAGGGACTGTATGATTGCCCTGGAAACCGGGGCGACGGTGGAAATTCAGCATATCAGTTCCGGCAATTCTGTAGCGATGGTACGTCTGGCAAAGGCCTTAGGGGCAAACGTATGGGCAGAGGTGACGCCTCACCACTTTACCTTAACAGAAGAAGCGGTTCTGGAACATGGAAGCCTGGCAAAGATGAACCCGCCTCTTAGAACCGCTAGGGACAGGGGGCTTTTGATTGAAGGCCTGAAAGATGGGACGATTGATCTGATTGCAACCGATCATGCGCCCCACAGTGCCGAGGAAAAAGCAAAACCTCTGACAGAAGCTCCCAGTGGAATCATCGGTCTGGAAACTGCTTTGGCATTGGGGATTACTCAGCTAGTGAAACCTGGGCACCTTACCATGATGCAGTTAATGGAAAAGATGAGTCAAAATCCGGCAAAGCTGTACCATCTGGACGGGGGAAGGCTGCAACAAGGAGCGCCGGCTGATTTGGTTATTTTTGATGAAAAAAAACGTTGGAAAGTAACGGATTTTGCATCGAAAGCCTGCAACAGCCCATTTGTAGGTTCCGTTTTGGAGGGAAGGGTGTCATATACCATCTCCCGGGGAAAGATAGTCTATCAGGATACGCTCTAATTGGAAGCTTGGAGTTCCTCCGCTAATTTCCATGCAGCCGCCAGAGAAACATTATAATTGCGGATCCCTGACTCCCACTCCAAGGGAATTAGGCTGTTAATGATTGCGGCTTTCATGGCGGCGGTGTCAGTGAATTCCTGACTATGGGGGATGAGTTGCGAATCCAGGAAGCAGGGATCAATTTTAGCTTCCGCAATTGCGGTGGCGGCATCTGCAGAGAGCGTTTGAATCAGATAATCAATATTATTGGGTGTGATCCATCCGCCTTCCCGGGCAATGTTGTATTTTGCAATCTGGTAGTCGGGCCTGCACCATGCAAAGGCACAGTAAGCTGCTGTAACTGATACCAGGCACCAGTAAAATAAGGGAAACTGAGGACGGAAAATCAGGATCAGCACCCCGGCCATCACAATGGACAAAAGCCCCAGAAACCATAAAACAAACAAGCGCAGGAAGGTTAACGAGTAAGCGCCTACGTAAAGGAGCATCCGGTATGCGGCTGACGCAATCATAATATAAGTGCAGATGCTGATTATAACCAGGATGCCAGATAAAAGCCGATGCCTTTTAAAATATTTCAGGCAGCTTAAAACCAGAATCAGATTCAGAAAGGATACGGTTAAAAGCTGAAAAAAGCCCTGCCGCGCATACTGGGCGTAGGTCATATTCCACGGAAGGCTCCCTCTTCTCCCAAACAGGTAAATGATCTGAATTCCGCAGAAAAACAGATAAAGCAGGCCTATGAGAAAGGTAAAGCTGATGGCAGCCACAGGATTTCTATTGTTTTTTTCGGAAATTTCTTTTGGAATTCCCATGGAACAGGCGCTTCCCAATGAGCAATAAACCAGCAGAAAGAAAAACAGTGCCAGCATCAGGATTTTCAGGAGCGAAACTGGATTAAAAAGGGTTAGGAACAAACCATATAGGGTTGAATAGAAAACCACATCTGCATCGGCGAGCAGACCTCCAAGAAGGAGGGCTGCCGGTATTCCCGCGCTAAAACCGGCCAGGGCCATAAACAGATTTTTGCATTTCCCGTTTTTTAAACCCTTGACGAATGAAAATCCATGGGCAAATGGCAGATGAAGGCAGCAGGCTGTGCCGAACCAAAAGCGAAGGATGGAGTTTGTGTATTTTCCAATATTCCACCGGGAATCATCGTAACACTGATGAATCAGGAAGACAGACCCTAAAAGAAACTGCGCGGCATTATTTAATTTGAGGAGGATGGGGCTGGCGGTAAAGCAACTGTTAAACGCCAAAACCATAGCGGCAGCCGTTAAAAAACAGGAATCTTTTTTAACCGGTATCCCAAGAGAAGGAAGAAGCCGGTAAGCGGCCAGATAAATGACAGCCATAAAAAGGGGATAGGTGACGGCTCCCGGATTTTTGTAGAAACAGAAAGTGGCAAGAAGGCCCACTGCCAAGGACCACAGGCCATATTGGTCAAAGTGTTGGTTTAACTGAAGCTGGTATGAGTTTAACGGTTTTTGCTCAGATTCCTTTAACAAGTTAGGATTTGGGGAGGCGGAAGGATTAGGGGGTATGGTGCCGTAGGTGCTGTGGGGCAGTTTATTTTCTGTATTTTCCATGAAATCGTGCATTCCTTTCTTGTAATTTATTTTTCATCTATTATTCGATCATAAAAAACATGTTTACTGAGTGACAAAGATAACTAAAACAGATAAAATCAGGACACTTCCTCCCTACTATCTGCAGGCATTACGTTTCCGGCTGCTCTGGAATGTATTGGAGAAGATCGCCAGGCTGGCAGTCTAGGGCTTTGCAAATTTCCTCCAATGTGGAAAA
>CAJUTC010000003.1:0-68357 GCA_910589195.1 uncultured Lachnospiraceae bacterium | reverse complement strand
GAAGATCGCCAGGCTGGCAGTCTAGGGCTTTGCAAATTTCCTCCAATGTGGAAAAACGGACAGCTTTGGCTTTATTATTTTTCAGGATGGAGAGATTGGCAGGGGTGATGCCGATTTGTGCTGCCAAATCACCGGCAGAAATTTTTCGGCGGGCCATCATAACATCCAAATTTACGATGATGGGCATACGTTCCTCCTTATATAGTATAGTCGGCTTCTTCTTTTAATTCTTTTGCACGTTCAAAGGTATTCTTAATAACCCGGATTAACAGCCCCATTAGGGCGAAGCAGGCAGTCATGATTCCCCAAAATAAATAGTAAAGCATGGAAGCCAGGCAGATTGCGGAAATGGCAAAACACATCCAGGAAATCAGCCGAAGCCGCAGGATATTGGACGTAGTAAAGATTTGCTCCAGGCCGATATCTGCAATTAAGCGCCAAAGCTGGATCAGCAGGATTCCAGTGGGAATGGCACAGGTATATATGGTACTCATAAAAAGCCATTTGCTTTTACCGGCGGCAGAAATGCTGGAGTGGACGAAACAATCCATCAGTATGGGGCATGTGAACACCACAGCCAGATAGCCGGCGATGAAACCTAAGATACAAAGTTTTGTTAAAAGAATAGACTGCTGCTTTGACCAGAGCATGGGAACCTCCTTGTTGGTTCGAGATAAATGGAGAATAACACAGATGAAATTGACTTTCAATAAAAAATTATCGAAAAACGATAAATTAAATATTTCATAAGAAAAATAAACAAAGAAGTGTAAAGATTTCTGCTGCAACTGGTTTGGGATTAAGAGAAAACACAAATGGAAAACCCTAAGTTTTGCTTGCAAATTACGAAATATCAGGTAAAATAAAAGAGATACGGGAGGCCGTGAGGCCTCTTTTTTCTTGAGGTATATTTGGCCTTACAGGAACGTGTGCTTTGCGGAATAAAAATGGAATTGCAAGAAAGGTAAAAACAGAGAAATGATTAGTGCAAATAACATTACACTGAGAATCGGAAAGAAAGCTTTATTTGAGGATGTGAATATCAAGTTTACCGAAGGAAACTGTTACGGCTTAATCGGCGCTAACGGTGCGGGGAAATCTACATTTTTAAAGATTTTATCCGGTAGGCTGGAATCTACCAGTGGGGAGATCGCCATTACACCGGGGCAGCGTCTGTCCTTCTTACAGCAGGATCATTTTAAATATGACCAATATCCAGTGCTGGATACGGTTATTATGGGCAATGCCAGGTTGTATGAGATTATGAAGGAAAAGGATGCCATTTATATGAAGGAGGACTTTACTGACGAGGACGGCATTAAAGCCGCTGAGTTAGAAGGTGAGTTTGCGTCCATGAACGGCTGGGAAGCAGAATCAGACGCAGCAAACCTTTTAAATGGACTTGGCATTGAAACTGAACTGCATTACGCTCTTATGTCTACATTGACGGGCGCCCAGAAAGTGAAGGTTTTGCTGGCACAGGCACTATTCGGAAATCCGGATATCCTGCTTTTGGATGAGCCTACCAACCATCTGGATTTAGACGCCATCGCATGGCTGGAAGAATTTTTAATTAATTTTGATAATACGGTAATTGTAGTATCCCATGACCGGTATTTTTTAAATAAGGTTTGTACCCATATTGCGGACATCGACTATGGCAAGATTCAGCTATATGCGGGAAACTACGATTTCTGGTATGAGTCCAGCCAGTTGATGATCAAGCAGATGAAGGAAGCAAACCGGAAGAAGGAAGAAAAGATTAAGGAACTGCAGGAGTTTATCCAGCGGTTTTCCGCCAACGCCTCTAAATCTAAGCAGGCCACATCCAGAAAGCGGGCTCTGGAAAAGATTGAACTGGATGAAATCAAGCCTTCCAGCCGGAAGTATCCTTATATTGATTTCCGTCCATTCCGGGAGATTGGCAATGAGGTTCTTACGGTAGAACATATCAGCAAAACCATTGATGGGGTAAAGGTGCTAGACGATATTTCTTTTATCTTAGGGCATGATGATAAAGTAGCTTTAGTCGGGCCGAACGAACATGCGAAAACGGTGTTATTCCAGATTTTATCTGGTGAAATGGAGCCGGATGAGGGAACGTATAAATGGGGGTTGACTACGTCCCAATCCTACTTCCCAAAAGATAACAGCAGGGAATTTGACAATGATGATACCATTGTAGACTGGCTGACCCAGTATTCTCCGGAGAAGGATGTAACCTATGTCCGGGGGTTCCTTGGCCGTATGCTGTTTGCCGGGGAAGACGGGGTAAAAAAAGTACGTGTGTTATCCGGAGGCGAGAAGGTTCGCTGTATGCTGTCGAAACTGATGATTTCCGGCGCTAATGTGCTGATGCTGGATGAGCCTACGGATCATTTGGACATGGAAGCGATAACTGCTTTGAATAATGGGATGATTAAATTTCCAGGCGTTATGATGTTTTCCTCCCGGGATCACCAGATTGTCCAGACCACAGCCAATCGGATTATGGAAATCATTAATGGAAAGCTGGTGGATAAGATTACCACATATGATGAATATCTGGAAAGCGATGAAATGGCCAGGAAACGGTTTACCTTTACAGTAGCCGAGTCAGACGCGGCAGATAATTAAGAGGAAGCGAAAAAACTTTAAGAGAAAGGGGATGGCAGCGGGAAAGCTGCCGGAAAGGATGAGTATGAACAAGCTGCAGGGAAGGAACATGAAACGGAACATGACAGCGGCTTTAGCGGCACTTATGGCGGCAGGAATGGGGATGGCTTCGTATGGCGGGGAATGGAAGCAGGATCATGCGGGCTGGTATTATCAAAATGATGACGGAAGCTTCCAGTCCAACGGCTGGTTTACTGACGGGAACGGAAAAAGCTATTATTTTAATGAACAAGGCTATATGCTTTCTAATACCACTACGCCTGATGGCCAGAGAGTGGGAGCTGACGGGGCGTTAATCCCTGCTGTCCGGAGCCTTCCCAGCGCTAAAGGAGATTTGTATTACGCAGGTCTTCGACAGACCTTGGATTCCATGCTGCTTTATCCTCAGGAAACAACAGGCTATGATGATTTGGATGGTCTGCTTGATCAGATTTTTGCCCAGATTATTACGCCGGACATGGATACCCATGATAAGCTGAAGGCCTGCTATGATTACTTGATTACCCACACCGTATACGGACAGAATTTCTACATGGGAGGCACCTACCGTTACGCTTATGGGACTTTGGCAGAAGGGATAGGGGTCTGCGATGACTATTCCGCAGCCTTTGCCGTGATGGCCAGGAAGATAGGGGTTCCGGTTTATACGTCCAGTGGTTCCACTCATAAATCCAACGGGCAGTTTACCCCTCATACCTGGTGCCAGTTGGATTATAATGGCGTTACCTATATCTTTGATCCGCAGGTGGAAGACGTAATTGCCAATAGCCGGGGCGGGGCAATTATGTATATCCGTTTTGGCGGCACCACAGCGCAATTGGCAGATAAATACCGCTTTGAATTTATTATGGATGATTTTTCCGGTGTGCCTGGAAAGTAAACCATCATGAGCCCGCAAGCAGTCGCACCACCATAAATAAAAGTCTGACGGGCGCACTTGGCATCCCTGAATTCATGCCGCCTAATCGGCGGCGGACTTTCAAAGTAAAATGTTTGGCGCCAAACGGATATATGGCGACCTTGATAAACTGACAGAAGAAGAGCTGTTGGAGTGGTCTTGGTGGACGCTGCCAGAATAAAGGGTGCAAAGGACGAAAAGGAGGCAAATGATGACAGGATTGTTTAGCGTATTGGCAAGAGCCGCCGCATTCGTCCTGATTATTGTGACAGGATATCTTTTAAAGAAAAAAGGGTTTTTCCATCCAAGTGATTTTAAGCTGATTTCTCAGATCGTAATCCGGATCACCCTTCCCTGTGCGATTATATCGAATTTCAGCCGGCTTTCCATGGAAAATTCCCTGCTGTTTATGTGTGTGCTGGGACTGCTGGCAAATGTTTTTATGATCGGGGTGGGTTATGGTGTCAGCTTAAAGGACAGAGCACAAGGCCGGGTATTTAACATGATTAATTTGTCCGGCTACAATGTGGGCAATTTTACCCTGCCTTTTGTCCAGAACTTTTTAGGCCCGGTTGGCTTTGCAGCAACCAGCCTGTTTGACGCAGGCAATGCGGTTATGTGCACCGGTGTGACGTATACGGTGGCATCCATAGCGGCAGGGAAGGGATCTCCATCCATAAAAAGTGTGGTAAAAAGCCTGTTTTCTTCTCTGCCGTTTGACGCTTATGTGGTTATGACGGTTTTGGCTATTCTGGGGATTTCACTTCCGGAGGTGGTGGTTTCTTATGCCCAGACAGTGGGGAATGCCAATGGGTTTTTGGCCCTTTTAATGCTGGGGATTGGATTTGAGATCCGCTTAAAAAAGGATCAGACGGCAAGGTTATTGAAAGTGCTGACACTGCGTTATGGAATTGGCCTTTTGATGGCTGCTACTGCTTATAAACTGCTTCCGTTTGGTCTGGAAGTGCGGCAGGCTCTGGCGCTTGTGGCATTAGGGCCGGTTTCTTCAGTAGGGCCTGCGTTTACCGAACGGCTTGGCGGAGATGTGGAGCTGGCAAGCGCTATCAATTCCATCTCAATTGTAATCAGTATTGTAATGATTACATGCGCCCTTTTGATTTTGTTGTAGAGAGGAAAAACAGGATTTGACAAATCCATTTATTTAGCGTACAATCAACCTACATGAAAATGCGATGAAGAGGATTAGTAAGGATTGATACCGCGCAGAGAGGAAGCTAAGGCATTTGGAGGGATCTGCTGGTTGCCTGTTATTCAGGCATATCGAAAAAGCGGAGAGCCAGTTGTCAGGGTGGAAGGCTTCCCGGTCACCCGATTCTGAACCGGCCTTGGAGCTCCGCGTGAATAAGCGTGGCGTAGAATCTGGCGTTAACGGATGAAAACGAGGTGTAATTCCGCAAGGGGAAGGCGTTTCGATTTAACAAGCGGCGCTGGAACGTTTGGGATTAAAATAGGGTGGTACCGCCGAAGCTGTTCGGTCCCTTTTGAAGCAGGGGGCAAAGCAGCTTTCTTTTTATGCTGAAAAAGCAGCCTGCTTCTTAGTAAGCTTACCTGCTTACAGTATAACTGAAAATAAGAAAAGGAGAGTGTTATTATGGCTAAGGATAAGAAGATGGTAGAAGCCATCACCTCTATGGAAGAAGATTTTGCCCAATGGTATACCGATGTGGTGAAGAAGGCGGAGCTTTGCGATTACGCAAGCGTAAAGGGTTGCATGGTAATTAAACCGGCAGGCTATGCGATTTGGGAAAACATCCAGAATGAACTGGATCGCCGCTTTAAGGCAACTGGGGTTCAGAACGTATATATGCCATTGTTTATTCCAGAAAGCCTTCTGGATAAGGAAAAGGATCATGTGGAAGGGTTTGCGCCGGAAGTTGCCTGGGTGACCCATGGAGGATTAGAACCTTTGCAGGAACGCCTTTGCGTAAGGCCTACTTCGGAAACTTTATTCTGCGATTTTTACGCAAAAGACATTCATTCTTACCGGGATTTGCCAAGGGTATATAACCAATGGTGCTCTGTAGTCCGCTGGGAAAAAACCACCCGTCCATTTTTACGTTCCAGGGAATTCTTATGGCAGGAAGGCCATACGGCTCATGCCACGGCAGAGGAAGCACAGGAGAGAACCATCCAGATGCTGAATGTATATGCGGATTTTTGCGAAGAGGTTTTGGCAATTCCGGTGGTAAAGGGGCAGAAAACTGATAAAGAGAAATTCGCCGGAGCGGAGGCTACTTATACCATTGAAGCTTTGATGCATGACGGAAAAGCCCTTCAGTCCGGAACCAGCCATAATTTCGGAGATGGATTTGCGAAAGCGTTTGATGTGCAGTTTACCGATAAGGACAATGTTTTAAAGCATGTGCATCAGACCTCGTGGGGGTTATCTACCAGAATTATCGGAGCGATTATTATGGTTCACGGGGATGATAATGGGCTTGTGCTGCCGCCCAAAATTGCGCCGGTTCAGGTGATTGTTATCCCGGTTCAGCAACAGAAAGAAGGGGTGCTGGATAAGGCTTATGAGCTTAGGGATCGCCTGTCTGGTTTCCGGATAAAAGTGGATGATACAGATAAGAGCCCTGGCTGGAAATTCAGCGAATGTGAAATGCGGGGAATTCCGTTGCGGGTGGAAATCGGACCGAAGGATATGGCAAATAACCAGGCTGTGCTGGTACGCCGGGATACTCATGAGAAGACCGTGGTATCTTTAGATGAGCTGGAAAGCGCCGTTTCTTCTATGCTAGATACCATTCAGGGCGATATGTTAAACCGTGCCAGGGAGCATCAGAAGTCCCACACCTATTCGGCTACCCTGTGGGATGAATTTACAGAAACGATTAATAACAAACCAGGCTTTGTAAAGGCCATGTGGTGCGGCGGCAAAGAGTGTGAGGAAAGGATTAAAGAAGAAACGGGAGCTACATCCCGATGTATGCCGTTTAAGCAGGAGCATTTGGCCGATACCTGTATCTGCTGTAAAAAGCCAGCTAAAAAGATGGTTATCTGGGGGCGGGCATACTAATCGATTGGAGGTTGGTTTTTATGAAGATAGCGGTTCCGGAAGCAGTAGAAGCAATCATAAAAACGCTGAATGATCATGGCTTTGAGGCTTTTGCCGTAGGCGGCTGCGTCCGGGATACCCTGTTAGGGAGAGAGCCGGAGGATTGGGATATTACCACCTCCGCGTCGCCCCTCCAGGTAAAGGAACTGTTTAGACGAACCATTGACACCGGAATTCAGCACGGTACGGTAACGGTGATGAAGAGCCATAACAGTTATGAGGTAACCACGTACCGCATTGACGGTGAATATGAGGATGGCAGGCATCCAAAGTCAGTTCAGTTTACTGCCAGCTTAACAGAAGATTTGCGGCGCCGTGATTTTACCATAAACGCTATGGCTTACAGCCATGAAACCGGGATTGTAGATGAATTTGGCGGAATAGAAGATTTAAAATCTGGGATTATCCGCTGTGTGGGGAACCCGCTGGAACGTTTTACAGAGGATGCCCTGCGGATCTTGCGGGCGATCCGCTTTTCGGCTCAGTTAAATTTTAAAATTGAGCCAAAAACCAGGGAAGGGATCTCCACAATTGCCCCGAATATGGAAAATATAAGCAAGGAACGGATTCAGGCAGAGCTGACAAAGCTGCTGTTATCAGATTATCCGGAAAAAATAGCGGAGGTTTACGAAACAGGAATCAGCCGGTATGTATCAGACGCGTTTCACTGTGCTGATCGGAGCCGGCTGTGTATTCCCTCAGGCCTGCCAAAAAAGAAGCATATCCGGTGGGCAGCTTTTTTAAAGGATACGGAAGAAAAAAAAGCGGTACAGGTGTTAAAGGATTTGAAGCTAGATCACGATACGATTATGCGGGTCCGTATATTGAACCAGTGGTTTTATCGAGAGATTCCACCGGGAAAAGTCCAGCTGCGCCGTGCCATGAGCCAGATGGAACCGCAGCAGTTTGACGATCTTTTGACGTTGAAGAAATGGATGGGACAGACCGGGATAGAAGAACTGGAACGGCTGACGGAGGAAATCCGGAAAAACGGCGATTGCGTCAGCTTAAAGGAACTAAAAATAAATGGAACCGACTTGCTGGCTGCCGGAATAAAGCCGGGAAAGCAGATAGGGGAAGAACTATCCCGCCTTCTTAATCTAGTGCTGGAAAAACCGGAGCTGAACCGGAAGGAAATTTTACTTAAGCTTCTTACCGTTTCCAAATATTAGAGTTTTGGAACTGCCCAAACCATCCTTTCTGCCCATAGCGGCCTACGCCGGACAAAAAATATATTTTGACCATTATGTTATTTTATGTTATACTAAAAAGCGAACGTTATTCGTAAGAAAACGCATCAGTATACAGCAAAGCAGTGATAACTTTGGCAGTTGCCAACTATCAGGTATCGGGCATAATAAGTATGCAGAAAGGAAGTGCTGACCTTTATTGGCGGCAACTTTTCATGATCTGCGGCAATTTTTTGTATATAGACCTAGAGCCTTTCTTTGAATATTAGCAGGCAGCTACCAATCATTTCCATTCTATTTTCTGATGTTGTCTTAAAAACGTTCACCTTTATCCCCAAAATATAAAAAGTCTGAAAAGCAGGGGACGCGTCTGCGCCGTTTTATCAGACGAAAAGGAGAAAAAGATGAAGAACAGCAGCACAACAAAAACCCTCTACATGGTAGAGCTGGCACTAATGGTAGCCATTATTTTTGTGATGGCATTTACCCCTCTTGGGTATTTTAGGACACCGGGGCTTTCCATCACTTTTTTAACGGTTCCGGTAGCGGTAGGAGCAATTATCTTAGGGCCTAAGGGCGGGGCAGCCTGCGGCCTGGCCTTTGGCATTACCAGCTTTATGCAGAGCATGGGAGGCGGGGGATTTGGCACAATGCTTTTTGGCATCAGCCCGGTGGCAACCGCGTTTACATGTATTGTTCCACGTGTTTTAGAAGGCTGGCTTTGTGGCCTGGTATTTCAGGCGGCCAGGAAGTTTTCAAGGAACGGGTCTTACTTTGCAGCAGGCCTTGCATGCCCCTTGTTAAATACCGTGCTGTTTATGACATCCCTGGTGATATGCTTTTATCATACAGAATATATTCAAGGAATCGCACAGACCTTGGGAGTATCGAATCCATTTATGTTTGTAATTGTATTCGTAGGAGTTCAGGGACTGATTGAAGCCGCCGCCTGCACGGCGATTGCCAGTGTAGTTTCTAGAACCTTGGCAGTTGCGTTAAAAATGGGATAACAATAAAACGGATCAGCCGCTTTGTGGGAGGATGAAAACCTGCAAGGCGGCTTTTTAAAATGATAGCAAAGGAAAGGAGAACATTAGCTTTATGAAAGAAGACAAGATTTTGAAGGAAATTTCGGCTGCACAGTTAGAGGGGCTGCGGATTGGGAATGCCCAAAACCAGGAGGCGAAAACAGGAGTTACCGTACTGCTGTTTGAAAATGGCGCAACATTAGGGGTGGATATCAGCGGGGGAGGGCCTGCTTCCAGGGAAACGCCATTAGCCCTGCCGCTGACAGCCGACAACCCGGTTCACGCGATTGTCCTGTCTGGAGGTTCTGCCTTTGGCCTTGCTGCATCTGACGGGGTGATGCGGTATTTAGAGGAACGGGGCATCGGCTATCAAACCGGGTACGCAAAAGTCCCCCTGGTCTGCCAGTCCTGCATTTATGATTTAGGCCTGGGACGTGCAGACATCCGGCCAGATAAGGAGATGGGATATGAGGCTTGCGTCAATGCAGAGAAAAACCAGCCATTATGCGGAAGCGTGGGAGCCGGAACGGGAGCTACGGTAGGGAAACTGTACGGGATGGCCAGAGCTATGAAATCCGGGCTTGGGATCTATGGGGCAGAAGTGGGAAGGCTTAAAATGGCGGCAGTTGTGGTGGTAAATGCGGTAGGCGATATTTTTAATCCGGAAACAGGGCAAAAGGTAGCAGGCCTGCGCGCAGAAGACGGAACTGGGTTTGCGGATTCCTGCAGCGAGCTTTATAAAATCAGCAGGCAGAAGGATCTGTTTGACCAGGAAAAAAAACCGAATCTGGATATGAATACCAATACTACGATTGGCGCTGTCATTACAAACGGAAGGTTTTCCAAGGCAGAGATGAACAAAATTGCTTCTATGGCGAGAAATGCTTATGGCCGCTGCATTAATCCGGTAGGGACTATGGCAGACGGGGATACGATTTACGCTGCCAGCATAGGGCAGGAAAAGGCCGATCTGAATATGGCAGGTACATTGGCGGCCCAGGTAATGGCTAAGGCTATTTTGAAAGCAGCAGAGCAGAGAGATTCTTAAAGTGGTGGCAGGAAATCTTTTTACTTTTGTTTTACTCTGCGGGAACATCCGATTTTAGACATAAATCCGCTTGTATTTTCATAGGTTGGAAGTAGCCTATCAGAAAGAGCCGAAAACCATAGTTTGGCGTAGTATTGCAGGCTCAGGAAATCGGAATACAAGGGGGAGTATGCATGTCCATAAGTGATCGATACGAGGAGGTTCTGAAACAATATGGGTTTCAGGTAAAATCAGTGAGAAAAGGCCGGGGAGCCTGGATTTGTGAAACGGATCAGGGAATGAAGAGCCTGCGGGAATATCAGGGAACCGCAAAGCGTCTTGAATTTGAAGATCAGGTTCTCGAACGGTTGGAAGGGCAGGAGGGTCTGGCAGCCGATCGCTATGTGAGGAATCAGGAGGGGAATCTTTTTTGCGCTGCCCAAGACGGCACCCGTTTTGTTTTAAAAGAATGGTACGGTGACAGGGAATGCTGCTTAAAAGACGGGAAGGAAGTATGCCGCGCGATTACCAGCATTGCGCTTCTCCATAAAAAATTAAGAGAGATCCCGTTCCACGAGGAATGGGTTATGGGATCAACATTTCCCGGCCTGGCGATCCGGGATATGGAGCGGCATAACCGGGAGCTGAAACGGGCCAGGGCCTATATTCGGGGAAAGCGGAAAAAAAGTGATTTTGAGCTGTGTGTAATGAAAAGCTTTGAAGCCTTTTTCAGACAGGCAAAGGAAGCAGCAGAAGGGATTGCAGGGCTTTGGGAGCCAGGAAAGGAACCTCGCTTTCTGTGCCATGGAGATTTGGATCACCATCATGTCCTTATGGGAAACGGATATGTTGCTGTGATCGAATATAACCGTCTGCATCTGGGTCTTCAGACAGAGGATCTGTATCGGTTTATGAGGAAAGCCATGGAAAAGCATAACTGGGGACTTTCCCTGGGGATGGATATGCTGGAAGCTTATGAAAACGTTTTGCCTCTTGACCAAAAAGAACGGCAGTGCCTGTATTTTTTATTCCTTTATCCGGAAAAATACTGGAAGCAGATTAATTATTATTTTAATGCCAATAAAGCATGGATTCCGGCACGGAATATGGACAAAATTATTAGCCTGCAGGAGCAGGAAGGGGTGAGGCAGGCATTTTTGCAAAAACTGCAGGGACACTGTTTGCTGATTTAACCGAAAACAGCCGCTGATTTTGTGTTGCTGTTCTCATCATGATGAATCACTTTGCTGATTCGTCATGAGTCAGTATCGTGTAAGGGCAAAAGCATATGCTCTATCGCTGCCAGTGCGCAGACCTGCCAGAACAGTAACCAGTTTTGTCATGTATACAGAAAAAAATGGAAAGGAACCTTTTCTTTTTAGGTATTATTATGGTATAATCTGGTATAGAGATGAGCCTGAGCCAAGCATAAGCCAGTTGAAGGCAATGGGATCATTCTTTAGAAGCTGTGGCGGGTCTTAAGGTGAGCCATGGTGTACCGAATATATGCCAGAAAGTCAGACGGACCGGGGCAGGAAAGGCAGGATGCCATAAGAGGGGAGCTCCCGGCAGTTCTGAATATGGTAGGAAAAAGCAGGAGGCGTAAAAGCGTATGAAGGATTACATGAAGATTTATAATGAATGGCTGTCCAATCCGTACTTTGATGAAGCGACGAAAGAAGAACTTCGTGCTATCGCAGGTGACGAGAATGAAATCAAAGAGCGTTTCTATATGGATTTGGAATTTGGCACAGCCGGACTGCGGGGAATTATTGGCGCGGGGATTAACCGGATGAATATTTATGTGGTGCGCCGGGCCACTCAGGGGTTGGCAAACTATATTATAAAGCAGGGCGGCGCAGCCAAAGGTGTTGCCATCGCGTACGATTCCCGCCATATGTCTCCGGAATTTGCCATGGAAGCCGCTATGACTCTGGCTGCCAATGGCATTAAGGCCTACAAATTTGAATCCCTCCGTCCTACGCCAGAGCTGTCATTTGCCGTTCGTGAGCTGGGCTGCATTGCGGGGATTAATATTACGGCAAGCCACAACCCGCCCGAGTATAATGGCTATAAGGTATATTGGGAAGATGGCGCTCAGTTTACCCCGCCTCATGATAAAGGTGTAACAGAGGAAGTATTGGCGATTGAAGATTTATCCACCGTAAAAGTGACGGATGAAGCAAGCGCAAAGGCTGCCGGCCTGTATCAGGTAATCGGCGCGGATATTGACGATAAATACATTGCCCAGGTAAAAGCCCAGGTGGTAAACCAGGCGGCTATTGATAAGATGCAGGATCAGATTACCATCATTTATTCGCCTCTTCACGGAACTGGAAATATCCCGGCCAGAAGAGTAATGAAAGAGCTTGGATTTGAACATGTTTATGTCGTTCCGGAGCAGGAACTTCCGGATGGCGACTTCCCCACCGTAAGCTACCCCAACCCAGAGGCAAAAGAGGCTTTTGAGCTGGGCCTGAAACTGGCAAAGGAAAAGGATGCAGATTTGGTATTGGCTACAGATCCGGACGCGGATCGTCTGGGCGTATATGTAAAGGATACGAAATCCGGAGATTATATCCCCTTAACCGGCAATATGTCCGGATCCCTTCTCTGCGAATATGTATTAAGCCAGAAAGCGGCGGCGGGAAAGATTCCGGCAGACGGAGAAGTTGTAAAGTCGATTGTAAGCACCAATCTGGTGGATGCGGTTGCCAAGAATTATAATTGTAAGCTGGTAGAGGTGCTAACCGGTTTTAAATGGATTGGAAAAGAGATCTTAAAAAATGAGCAGACTGGGGTAGGCAGCTATCTGTTTGGCATGGAAGAAAGCTACGGTTGCTTAATCGGCGCGTATGCCCGTGACAAGGATGCAATTTCCGCAACCGCTGCGCTATGCGAGGCTGCCGCGTACTATAAAGAAAAAGGGATGACGCTGTGGGATGCTATGGTAGCGATGTATGATAAATATGGCTACTATAAAGACGCGGTTCAGTCCATTGGTTTAAAGGGTATTGAAGGACTTGCCAAGATCCAGTCCATCATGGAAACGTTGCGGAACCAGACCCCTGCGGAAGTAGGCGGTTACAAAGTGTTATCAGCAAGGGATTATAAGCTGGATACGGTTAAGGACTTGGCTACAGGAGAAGTAAAGGCCACAGGACTTCCTTCCTCTAATGTATTGTACTATGATCTGGAAGATCATGCATGGCTGTGTGTAAGACCTTCTGGTACGGAACCAAAAATCAAATTTTACTACGGGATCAAAGGCCAGTCCTTAGAGGATGCGGATGAGAAGTCTGCTGCCATGGGCAAAGCGGTACAAGCTATGGTTGACCAGATGCTGTAACGTATTGCTGCCATACCATAAGCGTCAGATTACGTGCGCGTTTGAGTAAATTTAAAAATGAAATTGGAAAGCAATAGGTGCAGAATCCCTGTAACAACATAAATATGAGGGTGTTGCGCATACGATATTCCACAAGATATAGCAGTAAACAGCGATTGGATACGAGCTATATGGTTGGGTTTATCGTTTGCAACACCCTCATGTTTAATTTTTCGTAACGCTTATTTTATAGTCAGTGTTTCCTGTAGCGTGGCCTTCCAAACCGTCGTTTTCCAGTGTAACGGTCCAGCTTACCATACGATAACCAGATGGTTCGGATATCCAGTGATCGCTGCGCAGTTCGTAAGTATTTTGGCCGGTTTGTTTCACTTGGCAAAGGTAACTTCCTTCCATTACATTTGTCCGCTTCCTCAAATTATAGAAATTAATTTGAGCGACCTGCACATCACCGGTTTCAAAGATAGCGATATCAATCCCGGCTTTTCCGTGCGAAGCATTATAAGTGCCGGAATATGTGCCCAGGATGGTATTTCGCTTGGCAACTTCTGCGGTTGCTTTTTGCGTCTGTACCACATTATTAATAATCCATGCGCCGTTTGCGTCAGTCAGCTCCCCGTCAGGGGTAGTCTGTGAAAGCAGGCAGTAGCCTGATTGATTAAAGTAGTAGCATTCCGCAGTTCCGTCTTGGTCTGCGTCAATCCAGTACCAGCCATTTGCTGGGTAGGAGCCATCGTCCTGACAGTACCACCATCCTTCAGCGCCCTGCTGCCATTGACCAGCCAAGGCCGGAGCGGCAAGAGCCAAAGTGAGTGCTGCCGAACATGCGGCAATTTTCCATGTCCGTTTCATGATTCATAACCTCCTGATTTGCGTTTCCCATTCCCGAAGGCAGTGTTCTTACCTGGCTGCTTTTTGGGAATTGCCTCATTAGATGATACCAGGGTCAAAAGGTGGAAGCGCCTTTTGCAAACTGGTCTGCAAGAGGAGTTTTGACCTTGGGTCCGCCAAAAACATGAAAAAGCGGCCGGACCAGGGCGGATTTTTCATGTTTTTGAGGATTACAGGAGCACAGCGTGCAGAGCAATCCAGCATCAAGGTGGCAAAAGACCTTTTGACACCAACATCTTTAGATGGCAATATCATAACATATTTTTTCCGGGAAATAAAGCAGTTTCTAAATATTGATAAGAAGCGTGGCAGGGAAGGCTATGGGAAAAAGAGAAATGTAAGCGCTTACAAATTTTTTTGAAAAACTATTGATTTTATTCCGAAAGTGTAGTATAGTAAAGCTAGGCAGTAAAAGGAAAATGTAGCATATAGAAAAATGTAAGGGCTTACAAAAAATATGGAGGTAGCAAAGATGAGCGTACATGCAAAAGAAACAGTAATTCAGTTTGGCGAGGGTGGATTTTTACGTGGATTTGTTGATTATTTTTTCCACAAACTGCAGGAGAAGGGGTTATATGATGGAAAGATTGTAGTAGTGCAGCCAATTGAAAAAGGGATGTGCCAGATGCTGGCGGATCAGGATTGTCAGTATAATTTATTCCTTCGGGGGATTGAAGATGGACAGGTTGTGAATGAACATACTCACGTTACCTCTATTTCCAGGGCATTAAATCCATATACACAGTATGAAGATTATATTGCACTGGCTGTCAGCCCGGATTTGAGAGTGCTGGTATCAAACACCACAGAAGCAGGCATTGAGTATCTGGGAACCGAGAAGCTTACTGACATGCCGCCAAAATCCTACCCGGCAAAGTTAACCCAGTTTTTATATAAGCGGTATCAGGCTGGCCGAAACGGCATGATTCTTCTTCCCTGTGAGCTGATCGATAATAATGGTGATAATTTAAAGGAATGCGTGTTAAAGTATGCTGATTTGTGGGAATTAGAAGACGGCTTTAAAGACTGGATTAATAAGGAGAATGATTTCTGTAATACACTGGTTGACCGGATTGTAACCGGATATCCCAGGGATGAAGTAGAAGAGCTGACAAAGAAGATTGGCTATACGGATAATTTAATTGATACGGCTGAAATTTTCCATTTATGGGTAATCGGCGGGCATCATGAGGATGAGCTGCCATTTAATAAGGCCGGATACAATATTGTCTGGACCGATGATGTAAAGCCTTATAAGAAGAGAAAAGTACGTATCTTAAACGGCGGACATACCTCTATGGTATTAGGAGCTTATCTTTATGGTTTGGAAACCGTAGGTGATTGCTTAAAAGATGAAACGGTACGCTCTTATTTGGAAAAATGCCTGTTTGATGAGATTGTGCCTACCTTAGGCAACAGCGAAACGGATGTTAAATTTGCGAAAGATGTTCTGGAGCGTTTCTCCAATCCATTTATTAAGCATATGCTGTTAAGCATTGCTTTAAATTCGGTAAGTAAATTCCAGGTACGGGTGCTGCCTACCATCTTAGAATACAAAGAGAAGTTCGGAAAGTATCCAGTAGCACTTACTTTCTCTATGGCCAGCCTGATTGCGTTCTACCGCACGGATAAAGCAAATGATGGTCAGGAAATTATGGATTTTATGAAGACGGCTTCGGTTGAGGAGATTATGAATCGGAAGGATTATTGGCATGCTGACTTAACCGAGATGATCCCCATGGTTTCGGAGTATTATAACCTGATTCAGGAGAAGGGCATGGCAGAAGCTTATAAGGTTGTATTAAATAAGTAGTGCTGCAGTACACCCATGCCCGCCGAGGCGCTGCTATTTTCACAGGAACCAGTTTCAGAAAGCTAAAGAATTAAAAATGAAAGAATCCGGCAAAACGAGTCACTGGCACGTTTTGCCGGATTCTTTGCAATGAAAAAACCGCCGTTACGGGCGGTTTTTTTCCGATTCCTCCAAAGGAGGAAAGCCATCAATTAATGTAACGGCGCCACAAATGCTGGGATAGTAGCTTTCGTAAGTTTCTTGATCCGCAATTCGGAATTTATAGTATTTCCCTGACTTGATTTCTTTGTAAACGCTGGATTCTTCAAACCGTTCTCCCAGTGCCGCGTTTGTGATTTCAAACGTTTCCGGATTTCCGTTTCGATCTTTTGTATGGATCAGGTAGACTGCCTCGTCGTCAATCTCCGCGATTTCTTTTTCTACAACCAGGATTTCCACATAGCGCATATCATATTGGTTATCCTTTCTGGGATGGAATATCATAAATGCAAGAATACATATAATTATAACCATGCCGATTATATTTCCGATATTGCTTGCGATCAGATTGTGTTCCTTATTCATATGGGTTCCCCTCTCCTAAAACTGTAACAATTTCTTTCCTTACGAAAAACATTACCTCCATATTCTCAATTTGTCAATCCGAAACGATTAAAAATTTGCTAAAATAATGTAAAGATTGGGGCTGGGGAGGCAATTTGAAGTGGAATAGAAAGGAAGCGCTTACATAGGATAGTAGAAGAGGATTAAATGGAGAAACATAATGTTGTTGAAAGAGGAGGAACCATTAAATGCCGGGAAGGAAAGGGCAGTTATCGGGATACTGGGAAAAGATTTTTTGGGAGCTTAAGAGGATTGGCCTGGGAGTGATTCTGGGTATTTTTTTGTTTTTTATGGGAAGAGGGGCGGCTGTGATTGTTGCCCGGGAAACATGGAAAGAAGAGGGCAGATACCAAAAAACATACGGTTCGGATATGGATGGAAGCAGCCGGGGGGAGATAAAAGTAGCCGCGTTAACCTTTGATGACGGCCCCCATGAAAAATGGACTCCTGTATTGTTAGATGGATTGAAAGAAAGAGGGATTAAGGCAACATTTTTTTTGATGGGAGAAAATATTGCAGGAAATGAAGAATTGGTAAGACGGATGGAAGAAGAGGGGCATTTAATCGGGAATCACAGTTACAGCCATGTACAGCTTACGAAAGAGGGGATGGACAAAGTCTGTGAGTCTTTTGAAAAAACCAGCCAAATCATCCAGGATTTAACCGGAAAACGTCCCGAATATGTGCGGCCACCATATGGCGATTGGAATGAGGAGCTGGAATGCAGGACAAATTTAACAACGGTCTTATGGGATGTGGACAGTCTGGACTGGAAATATAAAAACCGCAGCCGGATAGCAGATAAGGTATGCCGGGATGTGGAGGATGGGGATATTATTTTAATGCATGATATTTTTTCTACTTCCGCAGAAGCCGCCTTGGATATTATTGATCGCCTGCAAAAAGAGGACTGGCAGTTTGTAACGGTTGATGAATTAGTAGTGGATTAGATAGAAGCCCAATAGGCAAAATTCAAACACGCTCTAGCCTTTTTAAACGCAATATGCTATAATTTTTTTGCTGGGTTCGTTCAGCGCTTTGGCGCCAAGCTGTGGAAAAATGGTGGCACAAGGAGGCATCTGCCGTCCGTATTTTGCCATCCATGGAAGGGTTAGCGACGAACCCATCTTTTCATGGCAGTGCCCTGGCGGGGCATGGAAGTCCCGCTAACGTTATGCAAAAGCCTGATAATGGCGAAACACGAAAAAAGGAGAAGGGACATATGAAGGACACAACATTAGTGATTATGGCTGCTGGGATTGGAAGCCGTTTTGGGGGAGGAATCAAGCAGTTAGCTCCAGTTGGGCCAAATGGGGAAATCATTATGGATTATTCCATCCATGACGCACTGGAAGCCGGATTTAATAAAATCATATTTATAATCCGGAGGGACTTGGAACAGGATTTTAAGGAAATAATTGGAAATCGGATAGAAAAACTGGCCAAGGTGGAGTATGCTTATCAGGAACTGGATAAACTTCCACAGGGTTTTTCGGTGCCGGCTGGGAGAAGCAAGCCATGGGGAACGGGACATGCTGTATTAATGGTAAAGGATTTGGTAAAAGAGCCTTTTGTGGTGATTAACGCAGACGATTATTACGGAAAAGAAGCGTTTTGCCGGATCCATGATTACATGGTTCAGGAGATGGAGGAAGACAGAGAAATTTATGATATGTGTATGGCTGGTTTTGTGCTGTCTAACACATTAAGCGAAAATGGAAGCGTGACCAGAGGCGCCTGCCAGGTAGACGAGAATGGAAACTTAAAACAGGTGCGGGAAACCTTTGGCATTCAGATGCTTCCGGATGGTCTTCACGCTGAGGATGAAACAGGATGCCCGGTAACGGTAGAGCCGGATCAGTTGGTATCCATGAATATGTGGGGGATTCCGCCCGCGTTTTTAGCAGAGCTGGAAAAACAGTTCCCGGAGTTTTTAGCAAATGTGCCAGAAGGGAATGTAAAGGCAGAGTTTTTGCTTCCCCAGGTAATTGACACATTGGTTCAGAAAGGGATGGCCACAGTAAAGGTTCTGGATACAAAGGATAAATGGTTCGGGGTAACGTATCAGGAGGACAAAGAAGCGGTAGTAGAGGCAATCCGAAGTCTGATTGATAAAGGAGTATATCAGGAGAAATTATTTTAAAGGAATTGCATGCAGAGATTGGCCATGGGCATGAGGAGACCCCGGTTAAAAAACAACCGGGGTAATTATGAAAAATCTATGTGCAATTTATCTAATGGAAGAAAGTTTTTTGATAACTTTCTATACATTTAGTATAAAAAATGAATGTGAATAAACTATGAACGTTGTGTAAATAGATTATGAAAATATTTTGTGCCAGATCGTAAGAAAATGGATATCTGGATGTTTGGCATAAGGTGAAAAAGGAATTGGAGGGAGATTATGGAGGGCGATAAAAGACGGAAGACATTAGTGGTAGGACATAAGAACCCGGATACAGATTCCATCTGTTCTGCCATTTGCTACGCGAATTTAAAGCAGGCCTTAACCGGTGAAGAGTATGAGCCAGCCAGGGCAGGGAACGTTAATTCAGAAACCCAGTTTGTCCTGGATTATTTTAAGGTGGAAACTCCGGAGCTGATCCAGACCGTTCGGGCACAGGTAAAAGATATTGAGATCCGGGAAACGGAAGGGGTAAGGCGGAATATTTCCTTAAAAAACGCCTGGAACCTGATGCAGAAAGCGAATGTGGTAACCTTGGCGGCTGTTACGGACAGCGGGCATTTGGAAGGCTTAATTACAGTAGGCGATATTACAAAATCCTATATGAATGTATATGACAGCAGCATTCTTTCCAAAGCCGTTACCCAGTATTCGAATATAGTGGAAACGCTGGAAGGGGTTATGGTAATCGGTGATGAAAATGATTATTTTGGTGACGGGAAGGTGCTGATTGCCGCTGCCAACCCGGATATGATGGAGTTTTATATTGAACCTCATGATCTGGTAATATTAGGAAATCGGTATGAATCTCAGCTATGTGCCATTGAGATGGAGGCAAGCTGCATTATAGTGTGCGAGGGCGCCGGAGTTTCCATGACCATAAAAAAACTGGCTCAGGAAAGGGGCTGCTTTGTTATTACAACCCCTTATGATACATACACAGCGGCCCGCCTGGTAAACCAAAGCATGCCAATCAGCTATTTTATGAAGACGAATCATCTAATTACCTTTGACGAAGAGGATTTTATTGATGATATTAAAGATGTTATGGCAAGTAAGCGCCATCGGGATTTTCCGATTCTTGACAAAGACGGACATTATAAGGGGATGATTTCCAGGCGGAATCTTTTGGGCGCCAGGGGAAAAGCTGTAATTCTGGTGGATCATAATGAAAAAGGGCAGGCGGTAGACGGGATTGAAGGGGCAGATATTCAGGAAATTATAGACCACCACAGGCTGGGAGCAGTCGAAACCATATCTCCTGTGTATTTCAGAAACCAGCCTTTGGGCTGCACCGCTACGATTGTCTATCAAATGTATCAGGAAAACGGGATTGTGGTGGAGCCTAAGATTGCCGGCCTTTTGTGCAGCGCAATCCTTTCCGATACTCTGCTATTCCGTTCCCCTACCTGTACAGCAGTGGATCGGGCGGCAGCCATGGAACTGGCAGATTTGGCAGGAATTGAGATTGAAGGGTATGCCGGGAAAATGTTCGCGGCAGGAAGCAATTTAAAGGGAAAGTCGGATAAAGAGATTTTTTATCAGGATTTTAAGCGTTTTCAGGCAGGGAAGATTACGTTTGGCGTAGGGCAGATCAGCTCAGTAAACGCCGAAGAGCTGGATGAATTGAAAGTAAGGCTTATTCCCATTTTAAAAGAAGCAGTTCAGGAATATGGAACCGATATGATGTTTTTTATGCTGACCAATATTCTGACAGAATCCACGGAGCTTTTATGTGAAGGAAACGGCGCGGAACAGTTGATCATCAAAGCATTCCATGTGAATGGGGATTCGGAAGAGGGGGAAAGCCATTCAGGCGGATCGATCATTAAGCTGCCAGGGGTTGTTTCCAGAAAGAAACAGTTGGTTCCGGGAATTATGATTGCAGAAGAGTAGGCAGGAGAGTGAGAATGAATCAGGAATCAGGAAAAAAGGTTTATGGACATGGGGATGGGAAGGCCTTGTGGAAACCGGGGAATATGCTGTATCCCGTTCCGGCTGTTATGGTAAGCTGCAAAAGACCAAAAGAAAAGCCTAATATTATAACCATAGCCTGGGCTGGAACCGTATGTTCGGATCCGGCTATGGTATCCATATCTGTTCGGAAAGAGCGTTATTCCTATCCCATCATAAAAGAAACCGGTGAATTTGTGGTGAACCTGGTGACGTCAAAACTAGCATCTGCGGCGGATTACTGCGGCGTAAAATCTGGCCGGAATGTGGATAAGTTTAAAGACATGAAACTGACGCCTGCTGTTTCCCATTACGTGGGGGCTCCTGGAATTTTAGAAAGCCCGGTTAACATTGAGTGTAAAGTCAATCAGGTGCTGCCATTGGGAAGCCATGACCTGTTTTTAGGACAGGTTGTAGGGGTAAGCGTGGACCCGGATTATCTGGATGCTTCTGGCAAGTTCCATTTAAATGACGCAGGCCTGGTAGCATATTCCCATGGAGAGTATTTTGAGCTGGGCAAAAAAATTGGAACGTTTGGATATTCTGTGCGGAAAAACCATACCAGGAGGAAATCAAAATGAAGCCGAATATCACATTAATTGGAATGCCCTCTTCTGGAAAAAGCACCATTGGAGTCCTGCTGGCAAAACGGCTTGGATATTCATTTGTGGATGTGGATATCGTAATTCAGGAACAGGAGGGGAGGCTATTAAAGGACATTATTGCTGCAGAAGGGATGGATGTTTTTTTAAAGGTAGAGGAACGGGTAAATGCAGGGCTGGATGTGAAAAAATCTGTGATTGCCCCAGGCGGTTCTGTGATCTACGGGGAGCGGGCCATGGCGCATTTAAAAGAAATCAGCGAGATTGTTTATCTGAAAATGAGTTATGAGGAGATGGAAAAGCGGATCGGGAATGTAACGGACCGTGGGGTTGCTTTGAAACCAGGATTTACCTTGCGGGACTTATATGAGGAACGGGTGCCGCTTTATGAAGCATATGCGGATATTGTGGTAGATGAGGAAGGATGCTTCCGGCCAGGGGAAACCGTAGATAAGCTGCGATCGATTATGGAACGAAAACTTGAGGCTAAGAAGGCCAAAGGGGATCTCAGATGAAAGTTTTTATAAAAGAAACAGGCAGCCAGTAAAAAGTGGCTGCCTGTTTTGCTGTATGTTTTAGCTTCAATACATTCTACGAAATAAAAGGACCAGACTCTGGTTTCACTTTTCCGGACAGAAAAGAAGAACCGATTACAGCATATTAATATAGCGCAAAAGCCGATCAGCTACCTCCATTCCAACGTAAAGGCAAAATGCGATAATGGCCAAGGCTAGCAGGAAGAATACCAGCTTATAAACCAGATAGGCCTTGGCAAAATCTTTCCGCTGGTCTTTTTTGCTTAAAGCCAGGATAAAAAGATAGATCCAGCCGATAATCGGAATGTTCATAATCATAAAGGTATTGAACCAGTTTTGAATGGGAGAACGGCGAATGTAACTGCCGTCTGCAAGCTCTGGCCTGTCTGCTTTTTTCTTGGCGGGAAAATGCTTTTTGGAGGAAGACTTTTTTTTCCCGGAAGGGAGGTTCTTATTTGAGCCTCCCTTTTTATCCGAAGTGTTTCCTGGTTCCTTTGGCTTTCCATCCTCCTTGGGGATAGGAAATGCGTTTTCCTGTAAATATTTCGGGGTTTCCCATAAAGGCATGTCAGCCTTTAGCGCAGGCCGATCCGAACTGCCGGATGGCCTGGGAACTTGCTTTTGGGAATCCAGTATTTTCATGGAGTCATTCATTAGTTTTCACCTCCCGGCCCTTGGGGAATGATGGTAACACGGCCAGATGTGGGGCCGTTTTCGCTTCCTGGGAAGGCTCCGGGGCCCGCTGAGTAATCTGGTTTTGTTTCTGGCTGCGTTTCTGGCACCGTTTCTTCTGCGGTCTGCGCTGCCGCCGCTGCCTGTGCCGCCGCCGCTGCCTGTGCCGCCGCTGCTGCCTGCGCTGCCAGTTCCTGCTGCCTGATAAGCTCTGCCTGTGCCGCCGCTTGCTGCCTGGCTGCTTCTTGGGCGGCCAGTTGTTCCCCATAAGCCTGGATCTGTGGCCCTAATTGGGAAAGCTGAGGCTGGAAGAACTCATACCGGTTTTCGATCCGTTCCAGTAAGGCAGAACGGTCCGGATGCTGATCCAGTATGCTGATTTGGGCAATCATAGTGCGGTAAGTTTCCTGAACCCAGTATCCGTCTGCCGGGTTTTGGATGGTTTTTGCTTCAAAAGCCGCTACGTTTGCCTGAAGTTCAGCTAAAATCTGATCTTGTTCTTTTTCATAAAGCGCCTGGCTGGCCCGAAGATCTGCCATGGTGCTGAAATAATCAGTGATTCCGTTTTGTGCATCTGCTCTGCGTACAACAGTTACCGGCTGTTCCCAGTCCCAGGGCTCCAGGCCGGTATGGATCTGATCCATAACCCGTTTCCAGATTCGCCCTGCATAGGTACTTCCAAATACGCCTGGCATGGCTCTGGGAATATCATAGCCTACCCAGACGGAAGTGGTGTAATACCGGGTGTAGCCGCAGAACCAGGTATCTTTGTTGCTGTTGGTTGTTCCGGTTTTTCCGGCCGCAGGCATTCCATTATCTAAAGCAAGTCCCCGCCCGGTTCCGTAAGGGGAGGTCATAGTCCCTTTCAACACATCAGTAATGATAAAGGCGGAATCTTCCAGATAGACTTGTTTGGTAGAGGGTGTCAGGTTTTTTGTTAATTCGCCGTCATGCTCATGGACAATTTTTTGAATACAGGTATTATCGTTATAAACGCCGTAATTTGCCAGGGTACTGAATCCTTTCGCCATGTCTACCACACGGAGCCCGTTGGTAAAGCCGCCAATACTTAAAGAAGGAATGCCATTATCAATATAACTGATTTTCTGAAATTCCATATTACCCAGATACGAAAGTCCGTTATTAACTCCAATATCCTCTAGAACCTGCCAGGCCACCGTATTTAAACTTCGGTTTAACGCTTCCCGGATGGTTACATTGCCTTGATAGGTGCCGCTGCTGTTGGAAGGCCCGTCCTCCCATTTGTGGTCGTTAATCATGCGGGAAGGATAATAATTCCCGGTATCAAATGCGGGCCCGTAATCAATCAGGGGTTTAATGCAGCTTCCCGGCTGGCGCGCGCTTAAATACGCCCGGTTAAATTGATCTTCTGTGCCCCTGCCTCCTACGATGGCTACCACATAATTGGTGCGGTTGTCCACAATAACGCCTGCCCCCTGGAGAGCGAATTTGCCGTTATCCTGAAGCTCGGTAAAGGAAGAGAGGCCTAAATCGATGGATTCCTGAAGCTGGGTTTGAAGTTCATTATCCAGGGAAGTATAAATTTGGAAACCACCTGCCCGGATCAAGTCAGTTTTATTGCCATATGCCTCTTCATAGCGATCCATATATTGAGCGAAATCATCCTTATCCTCATACAGGTATTGAAATTGAAATCCGTCTGCCTTCATCAGTTCCAATGCGGCGCAGTGGATGGCATAGCTGGTCTGATAGCTTTCATCAGTCCCTTCCATGGTTTCCTGTACAATGCTTAAAGGAATCTGAGAATAGGAGTTGTATTGGGCCTGGGTCAGATAGCCCACCTCCTGCATACTTTTTAAAACGTCATTCCGCTTTTTTAACGCCGCTTCCGGGTGACGCACCGGATCGTAGGCAGAAGGGCTGTTGCTAATGCCTACCAGGACGGCTGCTTCATGGATTTCCAGTTCCGAAGCTTTTTTTCCGAAATAGTAGCGGCTGGCAGCCTGCACCCCGTTGCACTGGTGGCCATAAAAATTTGTATTACAGTAGAATTCCATAATATCGGCTTTGGAAAATTTCTTTTCCATTTCCGGCGCCAGAAGAATTTCCACAATTTTCCTGGTAAACGTCTGCTCCTGGCTTAAATATGTATTCTTAATCACCTGCTGCGTTATGGTACTGCCGCCCTGGGTGATGGCCCCGTTATGTTTTACCAGCGCCAGGGCAGCACGCATGGTGGCGATCCAGTCTACTCCGGTATGGCTTTTAAACCGTCGGTCTTCCTGGGCGATATACGCATTTTGCAGGTTAATGCTAATATCATTGATATCCACATATTCATAGTGTCCGGCATTAATCAGGCCGATTGGATTCCCATCCTTATCATATATGATGGTGTCTGACAACATACTGAAATCGGAATGATCCATAGAAGCCAAGGTATCATAAGCAACCTCACGGCAATGTTCCAGCTCCGGCTTTACTTTAATATAAAGAAAGATTCCGGCACACACACCTAAGACACAGCCTATAGTCAAAACTGACAGGAGAGCCTTTAAGAGCCAGCCAGCCATTCCTAAAAGGCTTAGGAACAGCGTTAAGATGCCTTTCCAGATCTTATACAAGATCGAACCAAATTTTTCCATGAATTTTGTCCTTTCTTTCATAGTTACTTATTGGAAGTCCTGTTTGCCATCTTATTATAAACCATAATTTAAGAAAAGAATATAGGTAATGTGGGGGAAAAAGAGTAAAAATCTTGGGAAATTTGCATTAAAAGGGGGATGCCAGAACGGAAAAATCAGATTTCGGCAAATTTCGGAATAAAATTTGGGGATAGGGGAAGGATGATAGGAAGTGAATACTCAGACACACTCTCACATCATTCACAATCGTTAGGAAATTGGAAACGTTTGCTTTTAGTGGCGGGAATGAATTGACAATTAAAATGGAACTTGTTATAGTACCTTAGGATAAGAGAAGCCGATTTCCCTTATCAGCTAAGGAAAAAATCCATTAAGAAAATAGGGCGCGCGTTAAGGGGAGGATTAAAAGGATGCCCTATAAGGGCGCAAAACCAGGATGGTGAGGAACGAGATATGCGAGGAGAACCAATCAGGGCAGCGGTTATTTCTGATACCCATGGCCTTCTGCGGCCTGAGGCAATAAAAGTGATCGGGACTTGTGACGTGATTATCCATGCAGGTGATTTTGATAATCAGATGCTGTATCATAAATTAAATATTAGCCAGCCCCTGTATGCGGTCAGGGGAAATAACGATGGAAGCTGGGCAGGACAGCTTCCATTAGTAAAACGATTCCTGCTAGGAGGAATCTCATTCATTATGGCTCATGACCGATCGGATATTCCCATGTCGTTGGGAAAGGAACAGGTGGTAATATTTGGGCATTCTCATATGTATTACCAGAAAATAGAAAATGGGAGGCTTTGGCTGAATCCGGGAAGCTGTGGGTATAAACGGTTTACGCTGCCGCTGTCATTAGCTGTTATGACTATACAGGATGGAACCTATCAGGTAGAGCCGGTCTGGCTGGAGGAAGTATACGGAAAGGCTGCCCCTTATTCCGGCCAAGGAAATGGGGATGGCTCCATCAATTCAGGAAGGACGGAAGGAAAAACCGTGGAACCCAATGGATTAGGCGGCCAACAAGAAGATGGCCAGCCCCGTATAAAGGAACGGCAACAGGAACGGGATCAACTGTTCCTGATTGCTAAGATTATGCGTTTTATGAAGCGCGGGGCAACCATAAACTGGGTGGCGGATAACTTAAAAGCGGAACCGGCTTTTGTGGAAACCATATATCGGATTAGCATTACCCACCCTGGGGCAGATGCCCATCAAATTCTGGATAAGCTGGAAGTGAACCGACTGCTTTTTAAAAATTAACCATGTTAAAATTGACTGGTTTATTCAATATACAAGTGAGTTTTCCAGTAATCAGCGGCCAGGCGGATAAAATCTTTTGCCGCATTATTAATATAATGATTGGGGGCATGGACAGCAGCCAGCTCCCAACTGGCTTTTGGCCCCAGGGAAAAATAAGCAACATCGTCGGTTTGCACTGCGTAGAACCGGGGAATGACAGAGCAGCATTCCCCGCTTTTCGCAAGCTGCTGCATGGTGCGCATACTGATGGACTCAAACAGAAGCTTTGGCTTGAATCCGGCATGTTCAAACAATTGATCCAGTACATCCCGCATTGTGGAGGAGCGGCGCACCAAGGTAAACAAATCATCTTTAAATTCCAGTAGGGAAACTTCCGGATACTGTTCCGGTTCCAGGTGTTCATGGTAGGCCAGGCGGTGGCTTTTTGGAACGCATAGATAAAACGGTTCATGTAAAATCGTGTCATAAATCAAATGTTTGTATTTTCGTTCATAGATGGTCTGGAAGCTGAAATCAAGCTGGTTGGTATCCAAAAGCTTAATTTGGGCTTCCACAGACTCTTCACGTGGCTGGAAAATGGTTTCCGGGTACATGGCATGGATTTTGGGATAGATGGCAGTAAACATCTGGATTCCCCGTTCCGGCGTCAGGCCTATGGTAATTGTCCCATTCCAGCGTTTGGCCATATCTTCAATCTGCTTATAAGTTTGCCGTTTAATCTGCAGGATTTCTTTTGCTTGTTCTACATACAATTCCCCAATATCAGTTAACTCCCAGTGGTTCCGGATACGGATAAACAGAGGGGCGCCTAATTCTTTTTCCAGCTTTAATAACTGCTGGTTCAGCGCGGACTGGGTTAAATAAAGCTCCTCAGCAGCACGGGAAATGCTTTGGTGCTTTGCGATCGAAAGAATGTACTCAATCATTTTCGTTTCCATAAAACTGCCCCTTTCTTAGTAAGCCATCATGCGCCCGCAAGCAGTCGCACCACCATAAATAAAAGCCTGCTTGGCGTACAATGAATATCCATAATGTTAAAAAAAGAAAAAAAATATGTGGGTTTTTAGTAAAAAACACAACTAACTTTAGAAAAACTAAAGGCCATTTAATTTTAATTAAGTTGCATTCCATACAAGATATTGATATCATAAAAATACACAAAAGGCAAGCGAAAAAAAGGAAAAAACTATTCATTACTACATAACACAAAGAGGAGGAAAGATTTTTATGAAGAGAAGAGAACTTGCATTTGCGATGGCAGCCATGATGGCAGCGTCTGCTTTAAGCGGATGTGGCGGTTCCGGCGGTGACAGTACAGCAGCAACCACAGCCGCTTCTGCTGAAACTACAGCGGCATCCGTGGAAAAGGAAGAAGAGAAACAGCAGACAGAGGCAGAAGGCGGTGAAGCGGCAGACGGCAAGGGCTATTACAGTACCTTTGATGTGGCGGGAGCCGGTGATGTAAAACTGGATGTTATGATTACATCCTTAGGCGATTCAGACGGCGGCCCCTATCTTAGGAGTGTTATGGACCAATACATGGAGATGTATCCAAATGTTACCTTAAATCCAGTAGAGTGTTCCATGAATGATTTATATACCACACTGATTACCCAGGCAACGGCAGGAACCCTTCCGGATATCTTTACCATGTCGGAGGCTTATTCCGCTAACTGCCTGGAGATGGGGATGATGGTAGATAATCTTCAGGAACTATTGGGACAAGAATATATGAATGGGCTTTTGGAGGTTGCCGTAGAAAATTCAACGGTAGACGGTACATTCGTATTTATGCCATGGCAAAATAATACCTCGGCAATGGTATACCGGAAGGATTTATTTGAAGAAAAAGGGATTGAAATTCCTACAAACTGGGATGAATTCTTAGAGGCAGCGAAAGCGCTTACAGAAGATACAGACGGGGATGGGAAGGCTGATCGCTATGGCAGCGCGTTTGCCGGAACCAGAAACGACTCTGCGGAATCCAGATTCCAGACGTTTGCCCTTACCTTTGGCTGTGATTTTATTACGCCAAACGGAGATGGGACATTCACTTCCGGTTTTGGCACAGACGCTTATAAAAACGCAATGGGAACCTTTGTGCGCCTGGCTGTGGAAGAGGGTGTAACACCTCCAGGATTTGTGGAAACTGGTTATTCCGAAGCCTATACCATGATTGCAGCAGATGAAGCCTGCATGTTCTTTAGCCCATCCAACGTATTAGGCGGTATTTATAACGCGAATCCGGATATGAGAGGAAAGATGGGAAGCTTCCCAATGCCCACTGCCAAAGGAGTTGACCCGGTTACTTCATTCTCCAGTGTTGGAATGACCATAAGCAGCACTTCGAAAAATCCGGAAGTGGCAGCCGATTTCTTAAAGTTTATGACAAGTGTGGAAAACAGTGTTGCGTGGAATGAAGCTACCTGCCGCCTTCCGGTTGTAAAAGAGGCATTAACCGCAATCTGTGAGAATGATGATGTATACAATGGATTTGTGGAAGCATCCGACAGCGCTGTTATCTATCCTCCATTTGCCGGTTTAGCAGAATTAAGGGACATCTGTGCTGAGTGCTGGCAGACCGTTGTTTCTGAGGGCGTTTCTTTGGATGACGCATTGGCAACTGCGGCAGCAAAGGCAGAGGAAACCGCGAAATCCTACAGCAATTAATTTGCTGCATGCATCTTGTCTGGCAAAACCGCGCGTGAATCTTTTTTATAGAAACGGTTTGCCTAAATAGCATAAGGGCACCACACGGAACCATACGGGGCGGACGCGAATTAGCGGCAATTCCTGCAAAAGCGTCTGCCCTTTTCCTGCTACTTAGGAACGATCTTTGGATTATCTATACGGCAAAGGCCCCAGGCAGGAGCGCACTGTGGCGAAGCGAAATAGCATTGCCAAAGCAATCTGCCCAGGCATATAATCCCGCAAAGCAGAATTCTTTTGATAACCAGTTCCCAAACATACATTTCCTGCAAGGAGGTTGAAACATTGAAAGAAAAAGCGCCAACGATCAGCAAAACAAAGATGAAATCCATGCTGATTCCCTATGGCTTTGTATCCCCTGCTTCTCTCACCATCCTGATTTTGGTGGTATATCCCATCCTTTACGGAATTTATATTAGTTTTTTTGACACCAATCTTGTGAACAAATGGAATTTTGTAGGGCTGCGGTATTATTTTCAGGCATTAACCGACGCGTCATTCCTTCACAGCCTTGGAAAAACCATGATTTTTACAGTATCGGTAGTAGCCGGGCATTTCATTTTAGGATTTATCTTTGCCTCTGTGCTGAATATGGAAATCCGGTTCCGTACCTTGTTTCGCGGAATCCTGATTCTTCCCTGGCTGTTTCCGGATGTGGTAATCGCGTATTTGTTTAAATGGATTTTAAATACCCAGGGTGGAATTGTAAATGAACTTTTGATGCATTTTAATGTGATTGCTGAGCCAATCGGCTGGCTCAGTACCTCAGCTACCGCGTTCCCATGCGTTATTTTAGTCAGCATCTGGAAGGGATATCCGCTGGTTATGGTGCAGATCCTGGCCGGAATTCAAACCATCTCTACAGATATGTATGAGGCGGCGGAAATTGACGGCGCCAGTATGTGGCAAAGATTCCGCTATATAACCATTCCGGCTTTAAAGCCGATTTTAACTACCATTCTGATTTTGGATACGGTTTGGGTATTCAAACAATTTACCATGATTTGGCTGATGACTTCAGGCGGGCCGGGAAGTACCACTATGGTATCGGCCATTGAAATTTATAAAAACGCGTTCTCATACTTTAAATATGGCCTTGCTTCGGCACAGTCGGTATATATCCTTGTAATTTGCTACTTGATCGGCGTGGTATTCAGGAGGTTGTTGCGTGATGACTAAAAAACAAAAATCAGCACTGGTTGTAACAGTAGGATATGTGATTCTGGCATTGGGCTGCTTATGTGTGCTGCTGCCGTTATCCTGGATGGTGATTACATCTTTAAAATCCATGGCGGATATCACATTATCCAGAGGATTGGAGTTGTTCCCCTCTGGCCCAACACTGGAAAACTTTGTAAATATATGGAAAGAGTATCCCATTGCGACTTATATTAAGAACAGCGCCATCGCGGTTGGCGGATCTACTGTATTTGGCGTGGTCTGCGCGGCTCTGTGCGGCTATGGCCTTTCACGGTATGAATTTAAGGGAAAAGCTTTCCTTTTAAATTTTCTTTTGGTAACACAGATGTTCCCTGCTGTAATGAAGATAATTCCGTATTATAAAATCCTTGTAAATATCCATCTGAATAATACAAGAATCGGACTTTTGATTGTTTATGCGTCATTTAGTATTCCATTTTGTACCTGGATGATGTATGGTTATTTTAAAAGCATTCCCACTGGCCTGGATGAGGCAGCCAGAGTAGACGGAAGCAGTGCCCTTTACACCTTCTATAAAATTATCCTCCCCATTGCCATCCCTGGCCTTGTGGCAACCATTATCTATGCGTTTTTACAAAACTGGAATGAATATATGTTTGCGTCAGTGCTTATGTCGGCAGACGAGAAGAAAACCATTACGTATGCCATCAGTACAATGGCTGATGCTTATAAAATCCAGTGGAACTATTTAATGTGCGCAGCCATGATTTCCAGCATTCCCACATTAGCGGTATTTGTGGTTATGCAAAAATATTTGATTGCTGGTATGACAGCGGGAGCGGTAAAGGAGTAACCGGGAATTTTTCAGTCAGGAATGCTTAAGTAAGAGAAACAGAGGTTTGAATTATGAAGAAAAATACATTTCACAATCCGATTATAAAAGGAGGATATCCGGATCCGTCGATCTGCCGGGTGGGGGATACCTATTATATGGTAACATCTTCCTTTTATTATTTTCCCGGTCTTCCGGTATTCCGAAGCAAGGACTTGGTACATTGGGAACAGATTGGAAATGCAATTTCCAGGCCGGAACAGTTGGATTTTCAGGACTGTGACAGTTCGGAAGGGCTGTGGGCAGCTACGATCCGATATCATGACGGAACCTTTTACATTGCGGATATGCTGGATGTAAAAGGGCGCACCTGCCGTTACCATTTTATTATTACAGCAAAGGATCCAGCAGGGCCGTGGTCTGATCCGGTATTTATCGAGGGAGCAGGAGGGATCGATCCGTCCCTGTTCTTTGACCGGGATGGCAGGATGTGGTATTGCAGCAATTTAATTCCAGATAAGCTGGAGTATCCGGAGCATAAGGTAATTTATGCCTGTGAACTGGACCGGGAAACTTACCAGATTAAGGGAGAGCAGCATATTATTTTCGATTCTGTGACAGACCACAGCTTTTATACAGAGGCGCCCCATATTTATGAAATCGGGGACATGTATTATCTGCTGACAGCTTGCGGTGGAACCCAGACAAACCATGGGGTTAATATTTACCGAAGCAACAATCTGTTAGGGCCTTATGAACCTTGTCCCAGGAATCCGGTAATTACAAACCGGCATGTACGGTTGAATAATTCCATAGGGGCGGCTGTAATGGGACATGGAGATTTGGTCCAGACCCAAAAGGGAGAGTGGTATATGGTTCTTTTGGGAATACGGCCATACCAGCGGGAAGGGAAGGATTACCATGAGGACAGGCCAAGAAAGTGGATTCGCAAGCCTGATCGAAACCGGGATGCCCAGTTTAATCTGGGAAGGGAAGTGTTCTTAGTGCCGATTGCCTGGGATTATGACGGATGGCCCATGGCAGATAATGAAAACGGTATGGTAAATTTAACGGAACGCCGTCCCGATCTGCCGGTTTACCGCCCGCCCTATCAGAGCCGTGTGGATAATTTTGAAACGCCACAATTGGATATGGCGTGGTGTATGCGCCGTCCCATCCTTCCGCCCTTTTATTCTCTGACGAAACGGCCAGGATATCTGAGGCTGGAAACCGGGGCAATCAGGGCAGAAGAGCCTGGCGGGGCTTCGATGCTGGTAAGAAGGCAGCAGCATAATGATTTCCAGGCGGCGGTAGCCATGGAGTTTGAGCCTCAGAAGGATGGGGAGGAAGCCGGCCTGATCGTAACGCAAAACGAACAGTTTTCTTACCTGCTGGTGAAAGAAATGTGGCAGGGGCAGGTGTGGATAAGCTGCTGCCAAATCGCGGCCGGTATCCGCAAGCGAATTGCGGCGGTTCCTGGAGAATGTGGAAGGCTTTATCTGTACCTGGAAGGCGGAGAGGGAAGCTATAGTTTTTATTACGGTTATCAGGAGAGAAGCCTTCTTCCCCTGGCTCTGGATCAGGATGGAAGTTTGTTAAGCACAATCGTGGCAGACGGGTTCCTTGGCGCCTATCTAGGAATGTATGGGGCCGGGCAAATCGGAACCCATAATTACGCGGATTTTGACTGGTTCCGCTATGAAGCGATAGAGGAATGATGACAGGATATATTTGACAAATACTCTTCTTCGGTATAAACTATACATATCTATTTTTTAATTAAGGAGGAGTATAAGGATGAAGAAAAAACTATTAACCTTAATTGTCGGGGGAATCATGACAGCCGCTATGAGCTTTACAGCGTTTGCGGGAGAATGGCAGCAGGACCAGACAGGATGGTGGTATCAGAACGATGATGGAACCTATTTAACCGGCGGCTGGAATTGGGTAGGCGGGAAATGCTACTATTTTTCAGAGAATGGCTATTGCCTGATGAACACTACCACTCCGGATGGTTATACGGTAGACGCAAGCGGTGCGTGGGTTGTAGACGGTGTGGTTCAGACGCAAGGGGCATCAACCGATACAGGAAGCGGACAGGCTACTGGCGGGGTTTATACGGTAAATGGTTTAACCTTTACGGTGCCGGCAGGCTTTTATCAGGAGGAAGATATATCCGATAGCAGCAGCCTGTTTTTCTACAATGACAACCACGATGGTGTAATCGGGGTGATGTCAGAGGAGATTCCGGAAGCGGCACAATATGGCACATTATTGGAGATGTACAGTGAAACGATCTTGGATGCGGCGATGAATTCAGTGGGAACTCCCATCGCAAAAGGGGTAAAGCAGTTCCCTACAGGAACCTGGTATTGCTATCTTTATGATGCCGCCAAAGAATTTGACATTCCTGGACAGGTATATGCATATGGCAGAATCAGCGGTTCTAAGGTTCAGATGGTAATGCTGGTTGGAAACGTAGGTATGGCGCCAGATGATGTTTTAATGAATTACTTAAGGTAACAAGCAAGCCAGCTTAGATGCAACTGCATTTAGGCTGGTTTTTGTATTATGGCAACGTGCTGCCCAGCGGATATGCCCTGTACCAGGTATATCTGCCGGACAAAGTTTTTTGGAATTTTGACGGGGCAAACGGCCATCCGGAATATTGGTACTTGTTTTAAAGGAGAAGACAGATGACGATCAAAGAAGTCAGCGAAAAATACGGGATTACACAGGCTACACTGCGCTATTATGAGCGGGTTGGGATGATTCCGCCGGTAACACGTACTACAGGGAATGTACGAAATTACCAGGAATCAGACTTAGGCTGGGTAGAACTGGCAAAATGCCTGCGGAACGCGGGACTTACGGTAGAAGCGATGACAGAATATGTAAGGCTGGATCAAAAGGGGAGGCAGACAATTCCAGACAGGCACAGGCTGCTTGTAGAGCAGCGGGAAATCCTTTTAAAACGCCGGGAACAAATTGATCAGGCAATGGAACGATTAAATCATAAAATAGATGGTTATGAAGAAGGCCTTAGAACCGGGGTTTTACCCTGGGAGAAAAACGAAAGGTAGCAGTTTAGAGGAGCTTCCTGCTTTGGATAGTTCCGGGGAATTTCATATCCGCTACAAACTGTAACGCGGGTTTTGACTGCTGCTTTTTGATACTGGCCGCGCCGCGGAAAAAAATAGAAAGCTGGAATCGTATGCTGACTGGGAATTTTGGCGGCGGAGTATATCGCTATGGCGGTAACCCAAAGCCTTTCCGGCGTTATGCGGGGGGCCGGGGATACCATGACACCCATGTGGATATCCATATCACGATGGTGGCGGTCCGGATTCCGCTGGCTTATGGAATTGCGTATTTGACCAGAACCCCAAGCCTGCCTTATGGAAGATATGAATGTATCTGGATTTCCATCCTGTGCTCTTGGGTGCTTGGCGCGGCCGTTACGCTAATTTGCTGCAGGATTGGAAAATGGGAGAAAAAGGCGCTCAATTAAAAATAATAAGAAACGATTTGGGGGATGCGGACGCGTCCCCTGATGTTGTATATACAGGCGGGCAGACCGGTTATTTTACAGAGGGAAGCCATGGAACTTGTGGATTTTTTCCGGTTTCTATTGTATAATAAAACTGTGTTGCATACTATAAAATGTGCTTATTATGATAAAAACAGGCGGACATAGCCGCCGGAAAGTGGAACGATATGTATCAAATTGATTTTAACAGGCCAGAGGCCATACATTTTATCGGAATCGGAGGCATCAGCATGAGCGGTCTGGCGGAAATTCTTTCGGAGGAAGGATTTCAGGTTTCTGGTTCAGATGCCCATAAGACGGAGCTTACCAGCCATTTGGAGGAAAAGGGCATAAGGGTGGAGTATGGGCAGAGGGATTCTAATATTACAGACGGGATTCAGGCTGTTGTATATACGGCTGCGATCCATCCAGATAACCCGGAGTTTTTAGCTGCCAGAAACAAGAACATTCCCATGCTGACCAGGGCAGAGCTTCTTGGGGAAATCATGCGTAATTACAAGCAGGCGGTCAATGTGTCAGGAACTCACGGCAAAACCACTACCACGTCTATGCTGACAGAAATCCTTCTGGCTGCCCATATGGATCCTACGGTTACCGTAGGAGGGCTCCTTCCTTCTATTAAAGGGAACATCCGGGTAGGGGGATCTAAGCTTTTCGTAACGGAAGCTTGCGAGTACACCAACAGTTTTCTTTCTTTTTTTCCAACCATGGAGATTATTTTGAATATTGAGGCTGACCATCTGGATTTTTTCAAAGATCTGGATGATATCCGCCGTTCATTCCGGCTGTTTGCGGAAAAACTGGATGAAAAGGGAACGTTGATTATCAGCAGTGATATTCAGAATATGGAAGAGATTACCAATAATTTGCCGTGTCAGGTGATAACTTTTGGAAGGGATCCAAAAAACAGCCGATACAGCGCTGAAGGGATTACATACGATAAGTATGGGCGGCCTTCTTATACCCTTTTGGAGGATGGGAAGGCAGTGGGTGACATTACACTTGGGGTTTTAGGCGAGTATAATGTATATAATTCCCTGGCTTCCATAGCGGCGGCGAGGGAGCTTGGGGTTTCCATAAAGCAAATCCAGGAAGGCCTTTGCCATTTTACAGGCGCTGGCCGAAGGTTTGAGAAAAAAGGGGAAATTGGAGGCGTTACGATTATTGATGATTATGCCCATCATCCCCAGGAGATTGAAGCAACCCTGACGGCGGCGAAACAGTATCCACATAAACGGTTATGGTGTGTATTTCAGCCCCATACGTATACCAGGACAGAGGCGTTTCTGGATGAATTTGCCAAGGCACTGTTACTTGCGGATGAGGTGATACTGGCCGATATTTACGCCGCCAGGGAAATCAATACATTAGGCGTCAGCTCCCGCGATATTGAGGAGAAAATAACGAATGCCGGGGGAAAAGCCCATTATATCCCGTCTTTTGATGAAATTGAAACATTTATTTTGCAAAATTGTATTCCAGGTGATTTGTTGATAACTATGGGGGCCGGGGATATTGTAAAAGTGGGGGAAAAGCTTCTTGGTATGTAAGTTATCCACAATATCCACATAGTTTTCAACATTTTATGTAAAGAAGCTATGTGGATGTTTTTATTAACATAAAAAATTAACTGACAATTCAGGAAAACCTTGATTTCGCTGGATTTCGACAGGATTCGCCAGGCAGAAAGAACAAGAATCCACGTAGTTATCCACAATATCCACAATATCCACAGCAGATTTGGTGGATAACTCAGGCTATTTTCTTTTTTTCGACCTTGTGTTATGATGGATATGGATGGCAGAGAAGGGCGAGAATGGATGCTCTTTTGGAAAGGATGAAAACAAAGAATGTCATGGGAATTTAGCAGCCGGTTTCAGGTAAATGGCACACTGGTTTCGAATCAGTTTATTGATGAATGTATGGCAGGAGCCAGCGGGGAGTATGTAAAGGTCTATTTATATCTGCTGCGTCATCAAAATCAGAATCCGGATTTGATGACGGTTGCGGAAGCCCTCCATTATACAGAAGGCGATGTAAAGCGTGCCATAGCCTACTGGGAGAAGGCCGGCGTGCTGGAAAGCGGGCGAATTGAAAAGGCGGATCAAGAAGGACAAGCCTTGCCCCAGGCGCCAAAACCTGCCAAACCGGTTTACGCAAAAGACGGAATCAGCCGCCTTAAAGAGGATGAAGAGTTTGCCCAGCTTCTTTATATCGCTCAGAAATATATGAATAAAGTCTTTACCCAGAGGGAATGCCAGACCTTCGCTTACCTTTATGGCGAGCTTAATCTTTCGGCAGAGCTTTTGGAGTATTTGGTGGAATACTGTGTGCAGAACGGGCATACCAGCATTCGCTATATGGAAACGGTAGCCATTAACTGGCACCAGAAAGGAATGGTTACATTAGAAGAGGCAAAAGTTTACAGCGCCGGCTTTCAAAAAGACGCGTTTTCTGTTATGAAAGCCTTTGGCCTAAATGACCGCAGGCCGGCGGCGTCGGAGAAACAGTTTATTGACACTTGGTTTGGGGCGTATGGCTTTACACGTGATGTGGTGGTAGAAGCTTGCAACCGCACCATAGCCGCTACCCATTCACCCAGTTTTCCTTATGCGGACAAGATTTTAAAGGAATGGAAAAAGGCCGGGGTAAAAAATTTATCGGATGTAGAGGATTTGGACATGATCCATCAAAAGCGGGAGAAGGAACGGGCGGCAAAGAAAAATGGGCAAAAACAGGCAGAAGCGCCAAAAAAACAATCCGTTAACCGGTTCCATAATTTTGAACAGAGCCATACCGACTATGATTCGCTGATGATGGAAAAGGTGAGAGCCAGGATGAAGGAATAGGTTCAGACAGGGACAGGAGGTAAGCCGCTTATGGCATTGAGTAATTCCCAGTATCAGGAAATTATGCGGGATTTCCAAGCACGGCAGCTTCGGAATAAGCATGAGCAGGATGAACGGATCAAGGAGATTTACAAAAAGATTCCGGCAGTAAAGGAACTGGATCAAGCGGTTAGTACCCGGGCGGTTTTAAGGGCCAAGGAGCTCCTAAACGGAGATACAAATGCCATTGACAGGCTGCGGGATGAGATAGCGGATCTGCGGGAGCAGAAAACGTTCCTTCTGGCTTCAAAAGGATATCCGGCAGATTACATGGATATGCGTTTTGCTTGTCCGGAATGTGAGGATACGGGATATACAAAGAGCGGTGAAAAATGCCAGTGCTTTTTGCGGGCTCAGATGAAACTGCTGTATTCCCAGTCAAACCTGGAAGCTGTTTTGCGGCGGGAAAATTTTGATACCTTTTCTTATCAGTATTTTGACAATGAGCGGATAGAGCCAGCGGTAGGCACAACCGTAGCAAACTATATGAAGCAGGTATACCGCTGGTGCAAGGAATTTGCCCAACAGTTTGATGAGAAAGGCGGGAACCTTTTGTTTACGGGAACTACCGGACGGGGAAAAACTTTTTTAACCAACTGCATCGCGAAGGAGCTGATTGATAGCGGCCATTCGGTGATTTATTTATCGGCTCACGACTTATTTGAGGTATTTTCCAAGTATCGGTTTGAATACGCGGCAGAACATGAGATGAAGAATATGTACCAGCATATTCTGGAATGCGATCTTTTGATTATTGATGATTTAGGAACAGAAATGAATAACAGTTTTACTTCTTCTCAGTTATTTTTCTGCATTAACCAAAGGCTTTTAGCAAACCGCTCCGCAATTATTTCTACGAATTTAACCCTGGATCGGCTGCGGGATGAGTATACGGACCGGGTGGCCTCCAGGATCATAAGCAATTACACGGTAATCCCCTTATACGGAGCAGATATCCGCCTGCGGTTATGACCCATACTACCTCATGACGAATCAGCAAAGTGATTTGTCATGGCGGGAAAGTAATGATTCATAACCATATTTTCGTAAGAAAAACATGGATTATCTTGACGAACAAAGTACATAATGATATAAAGAATGCATCGCCAATCCATTTGCGGACTGGCTTGTAAGAGCTTTCAAACACAATTACCGAGTAAGGAACGAGCTCAAAATAACCTGCCATAGTCCTGCCGTTTTTTGAGCGTACAGTTTAAAAACCCGTTACATAGCCTGCTATGCGCCTGATTTTTGAACTATACGATCAAAGAAAAATTCTGGGTCTGCAGGTAAGTTATTATAGGACAGTTCCTAAGTTTAAAAAGCAACGGAGGAAAGAGATGCTGTACGAAGAGAAAATCATTGAAACGATTCCGGTGGGGCCGTTAGGGCTGATTCCGCTGCGAAGCTGCTGGGAACTGGGTAAAAAGGTAGATCAATATCTGGTTTCCTGGAGGAAAGAACGAGAAAGTGAACATAAATCAACTATCGCGTTTGCAGGTTACCAAAGGGATAGCTATATCATTGAGGCAAAGACCCCCCGCTTTGGATCCGGGGAGGGAAAAGGAGCGCTGACCGAATCAGTTCGTGGTGATGATTTATACATCATGGTAGATGTATGCAACTATAGTTTGACTTATTCTCTCTGCGGCACAGAAAACCGAATGTCGCCAGACGATCACTTCCAGGATTTAAAAAGGGTAATCGCCGCCGCCGCCGGAAAGGCAAGGCGTATTAATGTTATCATGCCCTTTCTTTACGAAAGCAGGCAACATAAGCGCTCTGGCCGGGAGTCCTTAGACTGTGCCCTTGCCTTGGAGGAGCTGGTGCGGATGGGAGTGGAAAATATTATTACCTTCGATGCCCACGATCCACGGGTACAGAATGCCATCCCCCTAAAAGGCTTTGAAACGGTACAGCCCATTTATCAGTTTATTAAACATTTGCTAAAGCATGAAAAGGAGCTGAGCATCGACAGCAACCATATGATGGTAATCAGCCCGGATGAAGGCGGGATGGGGCGCGCCGTTTATTTTGCTAATGTCCTGGGGCTGGATATGGGTATGTTCTATAAGCGCCGGGACTATACTAAGATTGTGAACGGGCGCAACCCCATTGTGGCTCACGAGTTTTTAGGTTCTGATGTAGCGGGGAAAGATGTGTTGATTATCGACGACATGATTTCTTCCGGGGAAAGTATGCTGGATGTGGCTAAGGAATTAAAGGACAGAAAAGCCAGAAAAGTATTTATCTGTGCCACCTTTGGGCTGTTTACCAATGGCCTTGCCAAGTTTGACGAGTATTATGAAGCAGGTCTGATTGACCGGATTTTAACTACGAACCTGGTGTACCAAACGGAAGAGCTTTTATCTAAGCCATATTACATCAATGTGGATATGAGCAAATACATTGCGCTGATTATTGATAATCTGAACCATGATGCTTCTCTAAGCGAGCTGTTAAACCCCACAAAACGGATCAACCGCTGCCTGGAAAAGTATCGGAAACAGGAATAAAATTTTGGAATAGAAGGGCAGGCTGATAGATGAAACGAGTGCTGCAGCGCATCAGCATTCTGCTTGTGATTTTTATTGCGGCAGTTGTAGTATATTTTTTACAGATGCAGTCAAAACGGGCAAAGGGGGATACGATTTATACGTCTATGGAGGAAAGTTCTCTTCCGGTGGTCTACATGGAAGCGCTGGGAAGGGAAATGAACTGCCTTCATGGCTATGTGCAGGAATTGACCGGGGCAGGGCTTAGGGGCAGCCTTACAGTCCTTCCGGAAGACAGGCAGCTTGGTATCCGGATTGGACGCTGTGAGGGCCAGGTTACCGGAATTTATTATGAAATCCGAACCTTAGATTTAAATGGGCTGGTGGAGCGTACCAGTGTGGAAGACTGGACCGTTTTAGAAGACGGCGCTCAGGCAACGCTTCCGGTGCAAAATCTTCTTATGCGGGATCAGGAATATATTATGATCCTGACTGTGGATACCGACAGCCACGGGGCAATCCGCTATTATACCCGGGTAGTATGGGCCGATTCCGAGATGATAAAAGGGATGGTGGATTTAGCGGCGGATTTTTCCGCCAGAACGTTCCGCTATGAGGATGCCAGGACGCTGGTAACGTATCTGGAAAGCAATGATACCGGGGATAACAGCAACTTAGGACATGTGGATATCCATTCCAGCTATTCCCATATTACCTGGGACGGGCTGGAAATGGAACCTGCGGGGGAGGTGCTGATAACCTTAAACGAAATGAATGGAAGTATGGGCCAGGTTACGCTGGAGTACCTGGCTATCCGCCATAATGAGGAAGACCAGATCGAATATTATGAGGTAAAAGATAATTTTACCATGCGCCAGGGAGAGCAGCGGATCTACATGATGGACTTTGACCGCCGGGCAGATCAAGTATTCAACGGGCGCCGGGAGGATTTTTGGGGACGCAGGATTATGTTGGGGATTACAGACGACGAGCAGGTACAGGCTGTGAAAAGCGAAAATGGCGATGTGTATGCTTTTGTCACCAACGGAGATTTGTGGTGTTTTCAGGAATCCGATAAAAAAGCAATCCGTATTTTTTCCTTCCGCAGCCTTAGCGAGGAAGGAATCCGGCCATCTTACCGGGAGCATGGGATTAAAATCCTGAAAGCCAGAGATGACGGAGGCGTGGATTTTTTGGTTTACGGCTATATGAACCGCGGGCGCCATGAGGGCTGCACCGGAGTAGCCATGTATCGCTACAACAGCCAGGAAGACGGTCTGGAAGAGCGCTTTTTTGTCCCAGTAACTGAATGTTATGAGGAGATGAAGTTAGATTTAGAGGAGCTTTCCTATTTAAGCTCCAATGAAATGCTGTATTTAAAAATCGGATCGGGTATTTACGGTATCGACTTAACCAGCAATGAATATATGGTAGTGGCAGAAGGTCTTTTGGAAGGCGGCTATGCCATTAGCCAGAACGGCAGACGGTTTACCTGGCAGGAAGGATCGTTTATCTACCAGTCCAAACAGATCCATTTGCTGGATCTGGAAACGGGAGAAAAGAACGAGGTGACTTCTGATAACGGCGACTGCCTGAGAACTCTTGGCTTTGTGGGAAACGATTTTATCTATGGCCTTGCCAGGGAAAACAGCCGATGGATGGTCAATGGCCGCCAGGAGGAGCTGCCAATGTACGCGCTGGAAATCCTGGGGGAAGATATGGAGGTTCAGACCCGTTATGAAAAGCCGGGATATTATATTGCCGGGGTATCGATAGGTGACAGCCGCATCCATCTGAAACGGATCATTTCGGTTTCCGGGGATACGTATCAGGTGGTAGATGAGGATACTATTGTCTGCAACGAAGAAATCGATGACGATAAACTGGAAAATATTGGATGGTATGCAGATTCCCAGCGGAAAAAGGTATATTTTGTCCAAACGGGATCCGAAATTAAGGCAGGAAGTTACATCGCATTTTCCGCCCCGGAAAAGATCACTTATGAAAATGCCGAGATTTTAAATCTGGGTTCTTCCATATCCGTGCCAGGGATGAGTTTTTACGCTTATGGAGGAGGGCGCCTGCTGGGAATTACCCAGGATTTTGCGGAAGCGGTGGCACTGGCTCATGAGAAGATGGGCACTGTCACAAATAGTAACAGGCAAGTGCTGTGGTGCCGTGTGGACAGGCCTTCCGTCAGCAGTGTTTCAGGCCAAAGAGAGGCAACCGCCAGATTACTGAAAAATGTAGGAGAATTTACATCAAACCGGGTATTTCCGGATGGTATGGTGCTTTTAGATGCCAGAGGCTGCAGCTTAGGGCAGGTTCAGTACTTTTTAGGCCAGGGGTATCCGGTACTGGGCTATGGGCAAGACGGTGAGCCGTTCCTGCTTACCGGATACGATCAATATAATGTAACGATTTTCCAGCAGGAGTCAGGAGAAAGCTGGAAAATGGGGCTAAACGATGCCACAAATTATTTTTTATCGTCAGGAAACGACTTTATTTGCGGAATTTTTCCGGAAACATAAACTTAGGATTCGTTATAACCTTTACAAAGTGCCGCTGTTTGGTATATAATGGCTTGAAGGCTTTTGATTGTTTCGTTTTGAAAGAGCCAGGGCAGATGCCTGTATCTGGCTCTTTCAAATGTTTGATATAGATAACAGAGGTGTAAAATGGAACAGTATATCATGAAGGGCGGAAACCCACTGGTGGGTGAAGTTTCGATAGGCGGTGCTAAAAATGCGGCCTTAGGTATTCTGACAGCAGCAGTTATGACGGACGATGATGTAATTATTGAAAACTTGCCGGATGTGCGGGATATTAATGTAATGCTGGAAGCGATTCAGGAAATTGGGGCCAGCGTAACTAGGATTGATCGCCATACGGTGAAAATTAACGCTTCTAATATTGGCGAGGTATCGGTGGATGACGAATATATCCGCCGTATCCGCGCGTCTTATTATTTTATCGGTGCCCTTTTAGGAAAATATAAAAGTGCGCAAGTGCCGCTTCCCGGGGGCTGTAATATCGGAAGCAGGCCCATTGACCTGCACTTAAAAGGGTTCCGCGCGCTAGGAGCGGATATTACTGTAGAGCGAGGGGCGGTAGTTGCCCACGCCATTGATTTAGTAGGCGCCCATATTTACCTGGACAAGGTTTCGGTAGGGGCTACGATTAACGTTATGATGGCGGCTACCCTGGCCGAAGGGCAGACTATTATTGAGAATGCCGCTAAGGAGCCTCATGTGGTAGATGTAGCTAGCTTTTTAAACAGTATGGGGGCGAATATCAAAGGTGCCGGAACGGATATTATCCGGATCCGGGGGGTAAGGAAGCTTCATGGCACAGAATACTCCATTATTCCGGATCAGATTGAGGCTGGCACGTTTATGTGCGCGGCTGCGATTACCCGGGGCGATGTGATGGTAAAAAATGTAATTCCTAAGCATTTAGAGGCAATTTCGGCCAAATTGACAGAGATAGGCTGCGAAGTAATTGAATTTGACGATGCGGTGCGGGTGGTGGGAAAGCCTTCCCAGCTCCACACCAACATTAATACCCTTCCGTACCCTGGCTTTCCTACGGATATGCAGCCGCAGATTACTGTGACCTTAGCTTTAGCGAAAGGAACCAGTATCGTGACAGAAAGTATTTTTGAGAACCGATTTAAGTATGTGGATGAATTAGCCAGAATGGGTGGAAATATCAAAGTAGAAGGAAATGTAGCGGTGATTGACGGCGTGCGCGGGTTTTCCGGGGCATCGGTGAACGCTCCGGATTTACGGGCCGGGGCAGCTTTGGTAATCGCAGGTCTGGCGGCGGAAGGCTATACGACAGTAGATGAGATTGGCTATATCCAAAGGGGGTACGAGTGCTTTGATGAAAAACTGAAATCCCTAGGGGCGGTGATTGAAAAAGTGGATTCCGAGAAAGCGGCGCGGAAATTTCGCCTTCAAGCAGGATAAAATACTTGACAGATCCGCCAAAAGCGATTAATATTAAGTTTGTAAACAAAAGTAAAATTGAAAAGTTCGTTAATATCCCTTATTCAGAGTGATGGAGATACAAAGGATCTGTGAAGTCACGGCAACCCCGTTTCCGGACCAGGGAAAGGTTTTAGGATTCTCTGGCAAGCAAAGCGGAAGGTGCCAACCTGAGCGAGGGCAGAAAAGGGTTCGGTCAAAATAAACACCGAGGTCTTGCTGCGCGTCGAGCAATAAGAGGATTTGAATGTTGTGCTTTCAAGTCCGCTCGTATGCGGACTTTTCTTTTGGTCTTTATCACGGTCATAGTGATAAAACCCACACAGGAAAATAAAAGGAGGAACCTATGGAAAAATTATTATTTACTTCAGAATCCGTAACAGAAGGCCATCCGGATAAAATGTGCGACCAGATTTCGGACGCAGTTTTGGATGCCATGTTAGAGCAGGATCCTATGAGCCGGGTGGCATGTGAAACAGCCATTACCACAGGCTTGGTATTAGTAATGGGAGAGATTACCACCAAGGCGTATGTAGATTTACAGAAGGTAGTGCGGGAAACCATCCGCAAAATTGGTTATGATCATGCGGAATACGGCTTTGACTGTAATACCTGCGGCGTAATTACTGCTATTGACGAACAGTCATCAGATATTGCCATGGGAGTGGATAAGGCGTTAGAGGCAAAGGAAAACCGGATGTCAGAGGCAGAGCTTGCGGCTATCGGAGCCGGGGATCAGGGAATGATGTTTGGATTCGCGTCAAATGAAACAGAAGAATACATGCCATACCCCATTGCGCTGGCTCATAAGCTGGCCAGGAGGCTGACTGAAGTACGCAAGGACGGGACCCTCCCATACCTTCGGCCAGACGGAAAAACCCAGGTAACGGTAGAGTACGATAAGCAGGGCAACCCCATCCGCTTAGACGCTGTGGTGCTTTCCACTCAGCACGGAGATGAGGTTACCCAGGAACAGATACATAAGGACATTAAGAAATACGTATTTGATCCAGTCCTTCCGGAAAATATGGTAGATTCCGATACGAAATTTTTCATCAATCCCACGGGACGCTTTGTAATCGGCGGGCCTCACGGCGACAGCGGAGTGACCGGTCGGAAGATTATTGTGGATACCTACGGCGGCTATGCCCGTCATGGCGGCGGCGCTTTTTCAGGGAAAGACTGTACAAAAGTAGACCGTTCGGCTGCCTATGCCGCCCGCTACGTGGCAAAAAATATTGTGGCTGCCGGTTTGGCGGATAAGTGTGAAATCCAGCTTTCCTATGCCATTGGCGTGGCAGAGCCAACTTCTGTTATGGTAGATACCTTTGGAACCGGAAAAGTAAGCAATGAAAAGCTGGTGGAAGTAATTCGTCAAAACTTTGATCTTCGTCCAGCCGGAATCATTAAAATGCTGGATTTAAGAAGGCCCATTTACAAACAAACAGCGGCCTACGGACATTTTGGAAGAAATGATTTGGATTTACCTTGGGAGAAGCTGGATAAGGCGGAAACCTTAAAAGCATATTTGGAACATAAATAAAACGGAGAAAAAAACTTCCCGCAAATGATTGCGGGAAGTTTTTCTTTTCTTTTATACCTGGGAATGATATAATTTGTTCAGGGACGCTTCGGCGTCCCTCGGGGAAACCTGGTTTGGAGCGATGCCGCAAACCGGATGAAAGAAAATTCTCAGATCAATGGAAAACATAAAAGCGAGGCAGAGAAACATGAAAAAATTGATATCTTGGAATGTAAATGGATTAAGGGCCTGTGTGGGAAAAGGGTTTCTGGAATATATGAAAGAGGCGGATGCAGATGTTTTCTGCATCCAGGAAAGCAAGCTGCAAGAAGGGCAGATTCAGCTAGATCTGCCAGGTTATTGCCAGTATTGGAATTACGCAAAGAAAAAGGGGTATTCCGGAACGGCGCTGTTTACAAAGGAACAGCCCCTTTCGGTTACTTACGGACTTGGGGTTGACCAGCATGATCAGGAAGGGAGGGTTATTTGCGCGGAGTTTCCGGAATTTTACCTGGTAACTTGCTATACGCCAAATTCCCAGGCAGAACTGGCCCGGCTTTCTTACCGGATGGACTGGGACGACGCGTTCCGAAAGTTTGTGGTTAGGCTGGATCAGAAGAAGCCGGTAATTTTCTGCGGGGATTTTAATGTAGCCCATAAAGAAATTGACCTGAAACATCCCAAAACAAACCATAAAAATGCCGGATTTACAGACGAAGAAAGGGATCAGTTTACAAAGCTTTTGGATGCCGGTTTTCTGGATACGTTCCGCTATTTTTATCCGGATCAAACGGACATTTATTCCTGGTGGTCATATCGGTTTTCTGCCCGGTCTAAGAATGCCGGGTGGCGGATTGACTATTTTTGCGCTTCCAAACGGTTGGAGAAGCGGCTTGCCGGGGCGGCGATCCATACAGAAGTGACCGGATCCGACCATTGCCCGGTGGAGCTTTGCCTGTATGAGGAAGGGGAAATAAAATGAATTTGATTACCATAGAGCATCTGGTCAAATCCTATACCCAGCGGCTGCTGTTTGACGACACGGATTTTTTTATCCATGAAGGGGAGAAGGTAGGCTTAATTGGAATTAACGGTTCCGGAAAGTCTACGCTTTTAAAGATTGTGGCAGGTCTAGAAGAGCCAGATCAAGGTAAGGTAACCAGAATCGGAACTCCCCAAATTCGCGTACTGCCCCAAAATCCAGTTTTTGAAGAAGGTCTGACCGTTTTGGAAGAGGTTCTAAAACCCAACCGTGGCATCTTGCCGGAGTGGGAGCTGGAGGCCCAGGCAAAATCCATATTAAACCGGCTGGGAATTACAGAGCATGGGGAAAAGGTAGAGCTTTTATCTGGCGGCCAGAAAAAACGGGTGGCATTAGCCGGGGTGCTGCTTTCGAAGGCACAGCTTTTGATTCTGGACGAGCCTACTAACCATTTGGACAGTGAAATGGCAGACTGGCTGGAAGCGTATCTGAAAAAATTCAAAGGGGCCCTTTTGATGGTAACCCATGACCGATATTTTTTAGATAGTGTTACCAACCGGATTGTGGAACTGGATAAAGGGAAGCTGTATAGCTACGAAACCAATTACGAAGGCTTTCTGAAGCGAAAGGCAGAGCGGATGGACATATCGCTGGCATCAGAGCGGAAGCGGCAGTCGATCCTGCGGGCAGAGCTGGAATGGATGCGGCGGGGGGCGCGGGCACGTTCCACAAAGCAGAAAGCGCATATTAAAAGGTACGAATCCCTTCGGGATCAAAAAGGGCCGGAGGAAGAAGCGGGCCTTGAAATCGAATCCATATCCAGCCGGCTGGGACGGACTACAGTGGAAGTATCAGGTCTGGGAAAGTCTTATGAACACAAAGTATTGATTTCTGATTTTACTTACATTTTTTTGAGAAATGACCGGATCGGTATTATCGGGCCAAATGGGGCCGGAAAGTCTACACTGTTAAAAATGATTGCCGGATGGGTAGAGCCGGATACAGGATGTGTGACCATTGGGCAGACAGTAAAGCTAGGGTATTTTTCTCAGGAAAATGAAGAGATGGATGGATCGCTGCGTGTGATTGATTATATCCGGAACGTGGCAGAATATGTGCAGACAAACGATGGCAGCGTTAGTGCCAGCCAGATGCTGGAACGGTTTCTGTTTCCATCTTCCATGCAGTATACCTTGATTGGCAAACTGTCAGGAGGGGAGCGCAGAAGGCTGTATCTGCTGCGTATTTTGATGGATGCCCCCAATGTGCTGATGCTGGATGAGCCGACTAATGATTTGGATATCCAGACCCTGACCATACTAGAGGATTACTTAGACAGCTTTCAGGGGATTGTGATTGCAATATCTCATGATCGGTATTTTCTGGATCGGGTGGCACGCAGAATATTTGTCCTGGAAGGAAACGGGCGTGTGGCTCAATATGAAGGCGGGTTTACCGATTATCAGGCTGCATTGGAAGAAAAGGCTTGGCGAGTGGAACATACCGGGTCAGAGGGGGAGCGGGCGGCAAAGGAACAGCGCCGTAGTTCCTGGAAAGAGGATGCCCCCAAAAAGCTGAAGTTTACTTATAAGGAACAGAGGGAATGGGAAACTATTGAAGAGGAGATTGATGCCTTAGAAGAGGAGCTGGAGCAGTTGGAAAGGGAAATAGAAGCGGCATCCAGCAACTACAGCCGTCTTCAGGAGCTGATGAAAGAGAAAGGAAAGCGAGAAGCGCTTTTAGAAGAAAAGATGGATCGCTGGGTGTATTTAAATGATCTGGCAGAACAAATTGCCGCACAGAAGGGATAACACCATTAAAAAGGAACCAGGAGAGAACACGACAGATGAAATAAAAGATAAGATCAAAACGGAAGGACAGACGAAAAGGAGGCAGGGAAGGGATGTTTCAACTTATAGAGGACAGCGGGTATTATCCCATGGGCATTACATCAGCAGGTGATCGGGTACATTTTTCAGTTGTGTCACCGGGATCCGAATGCAATTTGGTGATCTATGAGAAAGGGCAGGAAGATATTGCGGAAAAAATCCGGTTTCCCCAGGAAGCCAGAGTTGGCTATGTGTGGAACGCGACTGTAGTTGGCGATTTCAGCAATGTGGAATACTGTTTTGAGATAGATAAAATATTAGTGGAGGATCCCTTTGGAATGAGTTTTTCTGGCCGTCAGGTGTGGGGAGAGGAAGCAAGCTTAAACCGAGTCCTTCGGGCATCGATTGTAAAAGAAAATTATGATTGGGAGAAGGATCAGCTTCCAGAGATTCCCTTTGAGGAGTGCGTCCTTTATCGGCTTCATCCAAGAGGCTTTACCAAGCATCCTTCTTCCGGGGTGCCAGAAAAGGAAAGAGGGACATTTGCCGGAATCATAAGAAAGATTCCGTATTTGAAGGAGCTGGGAGTAACTACGGTTGAGCTGCTTCCTTCTATTGAGTTTCAGGAAGTGATGGAGCGGCAGGATTTGCCGGGAACTGTCACATTAAAAGAAGGCCGGTCAGGCAATTTGAAGAAACCTGAAAAAAAGGGGGAGAAAGAGCCGTCCGGAAGACTGAACTACTGGGGATTTATTCCTGGTCTTTACTGTGCGCCGAAAGCCTCTTATTGTTCCGGGACAACAAAGCATCCTCAGCGGGAGTTTAAGGATCTGGTAAAATCGCTTCATCAAGTGGGGATGGAGCTGGTGATGGATTTCTATTTTGCCGGGCAGGAAACGGAAGCATTCGTTTTGGAGGTTTTACGGTTCTGGGCCAGGGAATACCATGTAGATGGGTTCCATCTGATCGGGTTTAGCCCCGGCGGCCTGATTAGCCGGGATCCTTACCTTAAGGGAAGGAAACTGTTTGCCCAGAGCTGGGGGGATGCTCCAAAAACGAAACAAAAGTGCCTTGGAGAATACAATGACGGCTTTGCCATTGATATGAAACGGGTTTTGAAGGGCGATGAGAGCCAGATGGGAAACTTGGCTTTCCGTACCCGGCATAACCCGGAGCCACATGGCGTAATTAACTATATAGCGAATATAAACGGATTTACTTTGATGGATCTGGTATGTTATGACCGGAAGCACAATGAGGCAAACGGGGAGAATAACCGGGATGGCTATGATTATAATTTTTCCTGGAATTGTGGGATAGAGGGCCCGACAAAGAAGAAAAAAGTTTTGGAAATGCGCCGAAAGCTTTTGCGGAACGCGTATCTGCTGCTTTTTTTAAGCCAGGGAACGCCTCTTCTTTTGGCAGGGGATGAGTTTGGAAATTCCCAGGAAGGCAATAATAACGCTTATTGCCAGGATAATGAGGTTTCCTGGTTAAACTGGAAGCTGACAGAAGAAAATTCGGATTTGCTGGAGTTTGTAAAGGCCGCTATCCGCTTCCGCAAGGCACATCCCATGTTCCACATGCCAAAAGAGCCAAGGATTATGGATTATTTATCCTGCGGCCAGCCGGATGTGTCTTACCATGGGGAAAAGGCGTGGTGTCCGGAGTTTGAAAATTTCCGCCGGCAGTTAGGGATTCTCTACTGCGGCAAATACGCAAGCCTTTCCGATGGAAGGTGCGACGATTCCTTTTTTGTAGCTTATAATATGCATTGGGAGCCTCATGAATTTTCCCTGCCAAACCTGCCTAAGGGACAATTCTGGCATGTGGCGGTTAATACGGATGGAAAAGCCAATGGTGGGCTTTATCCTGAGGGAATGGAATTGTTTTTAGAAAAACAGAAACATTATATGGTGCCGCCCCGTACAATTCTGGTATTTATAGGAAAAACAGTAAGCGGGGAATGGCTGGAAACGCAAAAGAAATCAAAACCTGAAAAGAGAGTCAAAAGGGCGGCAAAAGATAAGGGCTCAAAAGCGGAAAAGGGCAAAAAGTAGTTTAGGGAACCTTATTGTTTCCGTCAGGTTGCCGGAATCGAACGTGGACATACACTAGGGCGGTTCACAATTGTGTGGCCCGCCAAGGCGTTCCGCAGTGGGAAGAGGCATTGTAAAATAGGGGAATCCTGTGATATATAGCGATGAATGTTTTCATATTGATGCCATATATCACGGGATTCCGTAATTTTGCGGCGCCTTTTTAATCCGGATAAATCAACCGTTCTTCTGTAATTTGCTCCAGTACTTCCGTTAAAAAACGGTTTGCCAGCCAGTTTGCCATAGGCAGGTTCATATCCAGATAATTTCCGCAGTCTTTTGCGGCAGCTCCCGGAACCGGATCGTGAAAATCGCGGATAAAGGTAAATAATTCTTTCATTAAAGGAACAATATCCCGTGATTCATAATCTCCCGTTAGCAGCAAGTAAAAACCGGTACGACATCCCATAGGGCCAAAGTAAAGGGTCTTAGGGCCGAATTGCGGATGATTCCGCAAGAAGGTGGCAGCCAGATGCTCAATGGTATGGATTTCCGCAGTGTTCATAACAGGTTCATAATTGGGCCGGGTCATGCGGATATCAAAGGTGGTGACAACCGTATTTCCAGCCGGATCTTTTCTGGAAACATAGATGCCAGGGAGAAGGGCCAAATGGTTGATGGTAAAGCTTGTTATTTTTTTCATGGTAAGGAACCTTCCTTTCTGTTATTGCTTTTATAATAGCACGAAACTTGCGGGGGGAAAAGAGGAAGGATCTAAAATTCCGTTCTGAATCCAACCAATTTACAATATGTATAGAACAGAAAGCAGGCCACCGGGAAGACAGGAGAAAAACAGCAGGGCGGCAATAGAAAGGACATAGGGACGGTGTTTTATGGATTGGTTTCGGATGCCAGCCAGACAGGCTTTGGAGCAGTTAGAAAGCGGTATGCAGGGATTATCCAGGCAGGAAGCAGACAGAAGGCTGAAACAATATGGGAAAAATACAATAAGAGAGAGAAAGCCGAAGGCCTGGTGGCAGGTGTTCTTTGGGCAGTTTAATGATCTGCTGGTATGGATTTTGATTGGGGCTGCGGCGGTTTCAGCAGTTACGGATAATAGGGAAAGTTCTCTGGTAATCGGAGCAGTACTGCTTTTAAATGCGGTGCTGGGAACCATTGAGCATCAAAAGGCGGAGAAATCATTAGAAAGCCTTCGGGCCCTTTCTGCTCCTGAGGCCGTGGTGATCCGGGAAGGGAAAAAGAGGAGGATTCCGGCAGAAGATGTGGTGCTGGGAGATATTTTAGTATTAGAAGCAGGGGATTTGGCGGCAGCAGACGGAAGGCTTTTGGAAGCGGTACAGATGCAGGTAAACGAAAGTTCCTTGACAGGGGAATCGGCGGAAGTAGAGAAAACCATAGCGGCAATTAAGGGGAAAGAGGTTCCTCTGGCATCGCAAACGAATATGGTTTTCGCTGGGACGCTGATAACAGGCGGCAGAGGCCTTTGCGTTGTAACGTCGGCGGGAATGGATACGGAGATTGGGAAGATTGCTGCCTTAATGAATGAAACGGAAGAAAAAAGGACACCTTTAGAAATCAGCCTGGACCGGTTTTCTGGTAAGCTGGCAGTGGGGATCCTGGCAGTCTGTGTGATTGTATTTTGGATGGATACTTACCGGGGAGCCCCCCTTTTAGAGGCCGTTATGTTTTCCGTGGCGTTGGCAGTGGCGGCAATTCCAGAAGCGTTAGGTTCCATTGTTACCATAGTCCAGGCTATGGGAACCCAGAAGATGGCAGGGGAACAGGGGATTATCAAAGATTTAAAAGCCGTGGAAAGCTTAGGCTGCGTATCCGTAATCTGTACTGATAAAACAGGGACTTTAACCCAGAATCGGATGGAAACAGAAGAAATTTATCACGATTTCTGCCTGGAAGGGTGCCAAGATCAAGGGGAAATGGAAGAGTCAAACAGCAGGAAGCTGCTGTGGAGGGCGGCGGTTCTCGCAAATAACGCTTCTGGTGAAAACGGGGAACCTACCGAGCTGGCGCTGCTTCGGGGAGCAGGTAAGGTGGAGGAAATAGAAGCAAAAAACCGATATCTCCGGAAAGGAGAACAGCCGTTTGATTCCAGGCGCAAGCGGATGAGCGTGTGCTGCCTGGATACGGAAACTGGCGGCCAGGTGGTATTTGCCAAAGGCGCCCTGGAATCCCTCCTTCCCTGCTGTGGCCGGATTTTTTGCAAAAACCAAATCCGGGAAATCCGGGAATCGGACAAAAGCCGGATTAAAATGCAAAATCAGCGTTGGGGTGCAGAAGGGATGCGGGTTTTGGCCTTTGCCTTTCAGCCGGAGCCGGATCCAAAAGAAATGGGGCCGGATGAGTTTGGCCCAAAAGCCTGGGAACAAAATCTTATTTTTATTGGTATGGCGGCATTGTCTGATCCCCTTCGTCCTGAAACCAGAGGCGCGGTTTTAGCAGCCAGAGAGGCAGGAATCCGTCCCGTTATGATCACAGGGGATCATCCGGTCACGGCGGCGTCCATTGCCAGGAAAGCAGGGATACTAGGGCCGGGAGGCATAACTGTTACCGGGCCGGAATTAGATAACATGAGTGAAAGGGAATTAGGAGAGAAGCTGGAACAGATTTCCGTCTATGCCAGAGTATCGCCTCAGCATAAACTGCGGATAGTGGAGGCGTGGCAGAAAAAAGGCCGGATTACCGCTATGACCGGAGATGGAGTAAATGATGCTCCTGCGTTAAAGAAGGCAGATATCGGGATTGCCATGGGGCGCGGCGGTACAGAGGTATCAAAGGATGCAGCAGATATGATTTTGGCGGATGACAATTTTGCCACCATTATAAAAGCAGTCGCCAACGGAAGGAACGTTTACCGGAATATTAAAAACGCCATCGGTTTTTTGCTGTCAGGCAATATGGCAGGAATCTTTTGCGTACTGTATGCCTCCTTTACCATGCTTCCCATGCCTTTTCTGCCGGTACACCTGCTGTTTATTAACCTGGTAACCGATTCCCTGCCAGCTCTTGCAATCGGCATGGAACCAGCAGAAGAAGGACTGTTAAAGCAGCCTCCTAGAAACGGGAAAGAAGGGATTTTAAATATAAATTTTCTGAAGGACTTATTTGTCCAGGGCCTTTTAATTGCTGTGTGCACAATGGCCGCCTTCCGGATGGGGCTGGAAAGCGGGGCAGGGCCCGGGATTGGGTTTGGAGGGAACCTGGCCAGGAATCCCCGGGCAGTAGCATCCACCATGGCGTTTACTACCCTTACATTAGCAAGGCTGTTTCACGGGTTTAACTGCCGCAGCGCCCACTCGATCCTATGTCTGGGTTTCGGAAGCAACCCCTACAGCGTGATGGCATTTGAAACAGGCGTTCTGCTGCTAGCGGCAGTGCTGTTTATCCCTGGCCTGCAGGTTTTGTTTGCGGCATCCGATCTTCGGCTGTTTGAGATTGGCGGGGTGCTGATTTGCGCTTTGCTGCCAACGGTGCTGATCCAAGCCCAAAAGATATTACGAGAGGGCCGAAATTAAAAAGAAGAAAAAAGAATCCTGCCAGTCAGGATTCTTTTTTTGCCGTCTGCCGCTTGCCTGGTCAGAAATATCCTCCAGGATATGGGAAACGGAAAATGTGCATAGAAAACGGAAAAAAAGCCATACTGATCCGGAAAAAGGTTTCACATAAAAGTCCGCCGCCGGACAGGCGGCATGAATACAGGAATATGGGAAAAGGAGGCATCCATGGAAAATTCCATAATGAAAAAAAGGCTTTGGCTGTGCGTCCTGTTGATTCTTTTGTGCTTCCATCTTGGGGGATGTATGGGAAACAAGAGCAAAAAGCGGATAGTCCGGATTGGCCATAACCAGTCAACCAGCCATCCAATCCACATTGCCTTGACCGCGTTTCAGGAATATGTAAATGAAAACCTTCCGGATCAGTATGTGGTAGAGGTATATCCAAGTGAATTGCTAGGTTCCCAAACCGATATGGTTCAGCTAACCCAGACAGGAGCCATAGATTTTTGTGTAGCCAGCAACGCAATTCTGGAAACCTTCAGCAAAGATTATGAGATTTTTAATCTCCCATACTTGTTTGCCAGCACTCAGGCATATCATCATGTAATGGATGATCCGGCAGTGACAGGACCGATTTTTTATTCTACAAAAAAAGCCGGGTTTTTGGCTGTCACCTGGCTGGACGCCGGAACCAGAAATTTTTATACGCTTAACCGTCCGATCGAAAGCCCGGAAGATTTAAAGGGCCTGAAAATCCGGGTTCAACAGTCGCCGACTAACATTGAAATGATGCGCCTTCTGGGAGGCTCTGCTACCCCGATGGGGTTTGGGGAAGTGTACACGGCGCTGCAGTCAGGAATTATTGACGGTGCGGAAAATAATGAAATGGCATTAACAGATAATGGCCATGGCGATGTGTGCAAATATTATTCTTATGATATGCATCAGATGGTGCCGGATATCCTGATTGGGAACTGGGTGTTCCTGGAAGGCCTGTCAGAGGAAGAACAGGCTGTATTCGAAGAAGGATTTCAAATTGTGAACCGGGTAGAGCGGGAAGAATGGGTAAAAGCAGTGGAACACGCAAAGGAACGGGCAACACAAGAGCAGCATGTAACCTTTCTTTACCCAGATCAAAAGCCATTTGTGGAAGCTTGCAGACCGCTGCACAATAAGGTACTTAGCAGAAACCCTGGGCTGCAAACGATTTATGAAGCGATTCAGTCTTACAATCAACAGTATCCTTCGTCAGCAGAAACCCTGTCCATACAGGCGCGGGAATAATGAATCATATGAGGAGGATTTACATGGATCAGTTTCGGAGCATATTGACACAAAGTTTAAGGAGCCTTGCCGGAATCAGCTTCTTGGCCATGGTAATCCTTACCTGCTGGCAGGTATTAACCCGGTATCTTCTTAAGAACCCTTCTTCTTGGTCAGAAGAGCTGGTATCGTATCTGTTTGCCTGGATGTCCCTGCTAGGGGCCAGCCTGGTTACCAGTGAAAGAGGACACATGAACATCCCGGCTCTAGTAGAGCGGATGCCGAAAAAAACGCAGATCGGCTTTTCCGTGTGTTCAGAGGTCGTGGCATTTTTATTTTCTGCCATTATCCTGCTTTATGGAGGATTCCAGATTACGTCCCTTGCTATGGGACAGATGACCTCATCCTTAGGAATTCCAATTGGCATTTTTTATTTTGTGCTCCCGCTTTGCGGAGTATTAAATATGATCTTTACAGTAATGAATATCTTAGATATATTACAGGGGAAAATTCCGGTGCTTCCTGGAGGGCAAAAGCGGGAAAAAGACGCGGCAGCATATGGCAGGAACGCAAAACACGCTGATTAAAAGAAGGGGGTGAAAGGGATGGCGATGGAGTCTTTGGCAATTATTATGGCAGTGCTGATCCTGCTTTTAGCGGCAGGCATTCCCATATCGTATGCCATTGGAATATCGGCGCTGGCGGCAATTCTTAAGACCGTGCCATTGGATGTATCAGTGCTGACAGCGGCTCAGAGAACCTTTGTGGGAATGAGCAAGTTCAGCTTAACCGCAATTCCGTTTTTTGTGCTGGCAGGCAATTTGATGAATCAGGGCGGAATTGCAAAACGGTTGGTGGATTTTGTGCTGGCCATTTTAGGAAAGCTTCCCGGCGCTTTGCTGGTAACTAATGTTGGCGCCAACGCGCTGTTTGGAGCAATCTCCGGTTCTGCTTCCGCGGCAGCAGCAGCAGTGGGAAGCATGGTTATGGAAGGAGAGAGGGAGCAAGGATACGATGAGGCCCTTTGCGCCGCGACCAACGGAGCCTCGGCGCCGTCCGGGTTGCTGATTCCGCCGTCAAATGCGTTAATTACCTATTCACTGGTATCAGGCGGAACCTCGGTGGCTGCCCTGTTTTTAGCCGGGTACTTTCCCGGGATACTGTGGGCGGCATGCTGCATTCTGGTGGCGGTTGTGATTGCGGGGAGAAAGGGATACCGGAAACCGTCAGGAAGCTATGACTGGAAAAATCTAGGTGTATCTGCCCTGCGTGCAATTCCTTCCCTTTCATTGATTATTGTGGTAATCGGCGGGATTATCGCCGGGATTTTTACCGCTACAGAAGGCTCCGCAATCGCGGTGGTCTACGCTTTGATTCTTGGAATCTGCTACGGAAACATTACCATAAAAAGCTTTTGGAAGATTGTAGTTGACAGCGCGAAAATGAGCGGCATGATCGTGTTTTTGATTGGCGTATCTAATATTTTAGGCTGGGTAATGGCATTTACCCAGATTCCCCAGGCAATTTCAGAAGCGCTGATAGGCCTGACAGACAGCCGGATCCTTCTTCTGCTGATTATGAACTTTCTTCTTTTGGTAGCAGGTACCTTTATGGACGTGACACCGGCAATCCTGATTTTTACCCCGCTGTTTCTTCCGGTGGTAACCGCCTTTGGTATGCATCCTGTTCAGTTCGGCCTCATTTTAGTTTATAATTTATGCATTGGGAATATTACGCCTCCAGTTGGAAATACCCTTTTTGTGGCAATCAAGGTAGGAAACACGTCCCTGTCAAAGGTTATGCCCTATATGCTTATGTATTACGGGGCGATTTTGGCGGGATTAATGTTAGTAACCTATATTCCGGCAGTTAGCATGGCACTGCCGTGGGCGGCAGGCCTAATTAAATAAGGAGGTCTATACTACTTGGTTGGAAAGGGTTCCAATCCCTTCTATGACGCATTCTACCGTATCTCCCGGTTTTAAGAATCTTGGAGGATCAAACCCCATTCCTACTCCAGCGGGAGTTCCCATGGAAATGATGGTGCCCGGTTTTAAAGTCATTCCCCTGGAAAGTTCGCTGACCACGTGATCAATTCCAAAGATCAGCAGAGAGGTATTGCTGTCCTGCCGCAGCTCGCCATTTACCTTAGACTGAATGGAAAGGGCGGGGGGATAGGGAATGGCGTCCGCTGTTACGATGCAGGGCCCCATAGGCAGGAAACCGTCTAAACTTTTGCCGAAAAACCACTGCTTGTGACGGTTCTGGATATTGCGGGCGCTGACGTCATTCAGGATGGTATAGCCGAATATGTAATGCTTTACCTGATCGATCGGAACATTCTTTGCTTCCTTTCCGATAATAACGGCCAGTTCCGCTTCGTAGTCCAGGCTGTCCACAAGGTCTTCATGGCTTATAATATTTCCTCCCGGATTTACGGCTTCATTGGCTCGTTTGGAAAAATAGACGGCATAAGGACGCTGCCCGTCAAAGTCCTGATTTTTATAGCGGGCGGATTCCTCAGCGTGAGCCATATAATTGATTCCCAGGCAGATGATATCTCGTCCTGGATGGGGAATAGGGGCTAAAAGCCGCACTTGGGAAAAGGGGGCTGCTCCCGGAACAGCGTCAGGTTCCTGTAAGGCTCCGTAAGCGATTCGCTGCATTTCCCCTTCGCTGATTTTCGCAATCAGCTCTTCCATGGTTTTATAGTCAATTTCCAAAGATTTTAAAGGATAAATAAAGGTTTCACTTATGTTTACCACGCCTAATGAAACTGGAAAACGGTCAATCTGATAAGTTACAAGTTTCATGAAAATTTCCTCCTGGATGTATCCATTTGCGTTCAAAATTGTTTTGTGGCTAATAGAATCAGCCACAGCTTCTTCCCTCTATGGTATCACAATCGAAAGAAGTTTACAATTTTTTTTGCAGGTTTGATCGGATTTGACCGGATTTCTTACAGCAGTTCCCCATTTCACGGATGGCTTCTTGAATTGGAGGAAGATGCTGATGCTTTCGGCAGGCAGCCACAATATAAAAGTAGCATGGTTCAGGAAAGGAATGGTTCTCCAGCTTAGGATTGGCAACACGGCTTCTTGGCAGGCTGGCGGCGCACTCTCTGGATAAGGCAAGCTGAAGAGATACGTAAGCGTCATTGGCTTCGGCGTAAACGCTTGGCTTCAGACTGTTAACGCTTAGGGCATGGTTGAAGAGATTGCGTAAGTGAGTTCCTTCTTCCGGCAATGATACGGGCAAATGCCCCTGGAGAAGGTGGGAGAGGGCGGATATTTAATTTGGCATACACAGACGGAAATCTGGAGATACTAAAAGGAGCCATGCGGCAGTCCCTTGCTGGCAGACGATGCTATGCCGTCCGATCTCCCGGAAGCTTTGGTAATCAGCGCAGGGTTGGACAACTTCCGGTTTGAAGACGAACAATACGCAATCCGCATGGCGGCAATGGGAGTAAAGGTTACGGTGAAACGGTTCCAAAATACTAAACATGGTTTTATTATTCACTGCACGGAAGAGTGGGAAGAGGGCCAGAAGTTTGTGATTGAAACCATTATGCAGGCGAAATTGAAATAGAGAGAATGAGGCGCTTCCAGAGCCAGAACGGTTGGGGCGCCTTATATGATATGGAAAGGAACACAAACGATGAATGTACAGTTAGACACGGAATTTATTATGGAATTAAGGTCGGAATACCCGGAAGAAGATCGGCTGACGGTAGGAGAAAATGACTGGGTATATCTGAAAGTGATTCAAATTAAAGGCGGCTGGTTCCGGTAACTATAGTTTTCCGCGTGAGGCCAGTGTTGCCAGTTTAATAAAATATTTTTCCGGTTTCGTCAGATAGCAGCCTTTTAAAATCGTGATACATCTCATCCAGGATTCCTTTGGCGGCACAGTAAAGTATACAACAGGAGCGTCAGGTTCCACATAGGACTGAGGAAAAAAAGCGGGGCAGATTTGCTTTTTTACCATGTTGATTACGGTAGAGGTACTGGTGGATTCAAATAAGACCTTTGGACGGAAACCGGCTTGTTCGAATATTTGATCCGTCATCTCCCGAATTCGGGTAGTCCGGGAGGACAGGATGAAATGTTCGTTCCGCAGCAGCCTTAAATCAAATTCAGGAAATATTTTCCAGCTTTCTTCCCCGGCAAGGTATGACAGGGGATGGTTTTTCGGCATCCCCAGTACAATCAATTCTTCGCACATATCTAAATATTCCAGCTCCGGATGTTTTAAATCCCCGGCATAAGTAGAACATGCCATGGTTACTTCTTTCTGAAGGACAAGCTGCTCCATAGTTTTTACCCGTGCTTCCCGGATGCGGAAGGTAATATTCGGGTACTTTTCATGAAAAATAGGATAAATCTGAGAAAACATGGCAGAACCACGCTCCGGCGTATAGGCTACCGCGATTTCCCCAGCGTTTTCTTCCGCAATATCGTGAATGATTTTATAAGTTTCCTGCTTCATATCCAGCATTTGCCTGGCGGTATTTAAGTAAATCCGCCCTGCGTAAGTAGGGATCATACTGTGTTTTCGACGCTCAAACAGTTGGGTTCCCAGCTCTCGTTCTAATTTCAAAAGCTGCTGATTTAAAGCGGATTGAGTCAAAAACAGCTTTTCTGCTGCTTTTGAAATACTCTGTGCTGTTTCAATGGCGATAATATTTTCAATTTGCCGCAAATCCATGATAATCCCCCTAAGTAAAGTGTAGTGATCGGATAAAAAATATCAATAATTGTCATAAAATTGTTCGAAAAAGTAAAATAGAATAAAAGAAAACTGAAATGTAAGGACTTTCAAAGCATAATTTCCATATTAACTTAATCAAATTAAGATAAAATATAAAAATCCATAAGTTGAAATAAGTTAATAGCTTTATTATAATCAAATCACATAAAGATTTCAAGACTGCTGATAAAAAACTATTACATTTTAACAAGCAGGAAAAGGAGAGAAAAAGGATGAAAAAGAAATTGTTGGCAATGGCGTTAGCAGGAATGATGGTATGTTCATTAGCCGGATGTGGTTCCGGTGGAGGAAGCGGCAGCAGTTGGGCGAAAAACGTGGAGGTTCAGGTTCCGGCGAAAGCAGGGGGCGGTACGGACGTAATGGCCAGGGCTCTTGGAACCCAGGTGGCAAAAGATTCCGGTTCTACCATTACCATCGTAAATAATACAGATGGCGGCGGTGTTGTAGCTTGTGAAAAAGGGGCGGCTGGTAAGAAAGACGGCTCTACGTTAGTCCAGTTCCATACCACCCTTTTGATCAAAACAGCAACAGGCGTGTTAAAAAAGTCAGCGGCAGATGATTTTACCGTAATCGCAGTAGGCGTTCCGGTAGATGAAGCCAATAATGTGCTGGTGGTTTCTGGTGATTCCCCTTATGAAACTTTAAATGATTTAATTGAAGACGCTAAGGCGAATCCTGGCACCCTTCTGGTGGGAATCGAAACAGGAGGAACCACCCATGTTCAGGCCGGCCTTTTCGCAAAAGCCGCAGGTCTGGATGTAAAATATGTAGAAGCCGGTTCCGATACGGAAAAACTGACGGCATTGGTTGGAAACAGTATCCATGCGGCCTTGGTTAACGCAAATCAGGCAAAGCAGTATATTGAATCGGGAAAGGCAAAAGCGCTGGCGGTTGTTTCCAACAGTCCAGACGGAGGACGCAGCTCTGTACTTCCAGACGTACCATCTTTTGTTGAGCAGGGTGTAGATTGTTCCTTCCAGATGTTAAGCGTACTGTTGTTAGGGCCGAAAGATATGGATCCCCAGTTGGTAAACCAGATCCATGACTATTACGCGGCGGCAGCCGAAAATGAAGAGGTAAAAGCAACTTTGTCACCGGCAGGCATGGAAATGACGTTTATGAGCGTAGGGGAAGGCTTAAAGGCGGTTCAGGATACGCAAACCAGCGTGAACGCGGTGGTAGAAGAATTAGGCTTAAAGCAGGAGTAAAGATCTGGACACGCCCAAACGGTAACGAGTAAAGAAGTTCCCAAAATACAAGGAGGGATAGGATGAAGCTAAAAAGAGATCAGCTTACCGGAGCGGTGCTGGTAGTTCTGGGAATCGTGGTTTTTCTTATGACGACTACGTTTTCAATTCCCATTACTGCCGCGTATCCGGGACCAAGGATGCTGCCTGCCATTGCGGCCTTTGGGTTTATTGTATGCGGTCTGGGAATATTTGCGGAAAGTACCATGAGTAAGAAGGAAGAGAAACAATTCCTTGCAAAGGAAGGGTGGATTCGTGTAATCATAACCTTAATCGTGATTGCCGCGTACATTGCGGGGATGACGTTTGCGGGTTATCTGATTGTGACGCCAATTATTTTATACGTTTTAACCACCTTGTTTGCAAAAGGCAGCCAAACCACGGTGAAAGCCAGGGTAATTTTTTCTGTAGCAGTTTCTGTGATTATTTATGTAATCTATGTATACGCTTTTGGCTTAACACTGCCAGGCGGAATGCTATTTGGTTAAAGGAGGGCGTTACATGATCGAATTTATGCCATATATTATAAGCCAGATTGCCCAGCCTTTTCATCTGATACTGCTATTTGCGGCTACGGTGATTGGTTTGGTTTTCGGCGCGATTCCAGGCCTGTCCGGCACGTTAGCGGTTATGCTGTTTATGCCGCTGACCTATTCCATGCAGGCAGGGCCGGCAGTTATTTTCCTGATTGCCTTATGGGTAGGAGGATGTTCCGGTTCCTTCATTGGTTCTGTATTATTGGGAATTCCCGGTTCCGCTTCCTCGGTGGCAACTTGCTGGGATGGATATCCTATGGCCCAGAGCGGCAAAGCAGGAAAGGCATTGGCAATCGGTATGGTTGCGTCTTTTGTAGGAACCTTTTTCAGTGCGTTCTTCGCGGCGCTTTTAAGCCAGAAAATTGCGGATGTGGCATTTGCCATGGGGCCGTGGGAGTACTTTTCCCTGTGCTTTGTAGCCATCACTATGGTTTTGGCTATCTCAAAAGGAAATATGTTTAAAGGTCTTGCCTCGGCAGCCATTGGCCTTCTGTTTTCTTCGGTAGGGTTTTCGCCAATCGACGCAGAAGCCAGGTTTGTATTCGACAATATGTATTTGATGAGCGGTCTTGGAATGACCGTAGTGTTAATCGGTATTTTCGGCGTGGCCCGTATTGTAGAAGAGTATGGAAAAGGGTTCGGAGCCCTTCCGGAAGTTGATACCAAGTCCATTAAGGGCCTGGGAATAACCATTGCGGAAATTGCAGCTCAGGGCATCAATATTATCCGTTCTTTCCTGATCGGTCTTGGAATTGGTTTCCTGCCAGGTATGGGGGCAGGCCTTTCCAACTTGGTAGCCTATTCCAGCGCGAAAAATGCTTCCAAAACACCGGAACAGTTTGGGCACGGGTGCCCAGACGGAATTTGGGCTTCAGAGGTTTCCAATAACGCAGCTATCGGCGGTTCTATGATTCCTATGGCAGCCCTTGGGATTCCAGGCGACTCTACCACAGCATTGCTAATCGGAGCATTAACTATTCATGGTCTGGAAATGGGCCTATGGTATTTAAAAACAGCGGCAATGTGGTGTATTTAATGTTCGCAACGGTTATGGTTTGCGCAATTGTGGTTTTGGTTCTTCAGGCGTTGGGGATGCGCGTTTTCCCGCTGATTCTGAAGGTTCCGTATCATTTTATGTATCCTGCTCTGATTATTATTTCCTTTGTCAGCGCTTATGTGGATTCCAGCAGCCTGTATAAATGTGGAATGATGTTAGTGTTTGTGGTAATTGGCATTTTGATGAGTTATGGCGGTCTTCCTACAGCTCCTTTGATTTTAGCGTTTATTTTAGGCCCCACACTGGAAAGCAACATGCTAAAATCATTCCAGTATTCTGGAACGGCGGCAACATTCTTTACCAGGCCAATATCCTGTATATTTATGGTAGTGGGAATTGCTTGTGTATTTTCCCCGCTGCTCCGCATGGTAGTTGAGAAACAGAAAAAACCAAAGGCCTGATCGAAATAAACTGCCTTATACTTACATTTTCGATACCCCTTATAAGAACACCGCAGGATGGCCGTAAACAGACGTTCTGCGGTGTTTCTTTTCCAAAAATTCATAGTTAAATTCTGGAACCAGACTTAAAAATTCCGGAAGAACTCATAGAGAGGAGAAATAAGAAATGCCATTTCAATGCACTGCGGCGATTAGCCGACCAGTAGAAACATTAGCGTATCAGCCATGGAAGTTAGCGATCCAGCCCTTTCAGGTGGCACCCAGAACCTGGTATGTAGCTGGGCAGACCTGGGTAGGATGTTATCTGATTGACACGGGAGAAGGTTTGATTTTAATTGACTGCGGAATACCGGAAAGCTTATATTTGCTGGTAGATTCCATTTATAAACTGGGATACCGGCCAGAAGATATTAAAAAGATCTTAATTAGCCATGCCCATTTTGACCATTGCGGGGCAGCGGCAGCCATGAAAATGCTGACCGGAGCCAAGATTTACATTTCCAAGGAAGACTGGGAATTTATAAAAGCTTGTCCAAAGGAAACCATGGATCTGGATCCGGATTCTCATCCTCAGATGTTTGAGGCGGATCAGTTTTATTCTGATGAACAGCCGATCCAAATGGGGGATATCACAGTAAAAACCATGTTAACGCCAGGCCATACCATTGGCTGCACCAGTTTTTTTTGGGAGGTAACAAATCCGGTAACAAACCAGGTATATGTGGTGGGAATGCACGGCGGAGTAGGCGCTAATACCATGAATGATGATTATTATGCAGCCAGCCGTTATTTGACACCTGACCTGCGAAAGAAGTTTTTGGAAGATAGTAAGGTGATTCGGAACCTGCATGTGGATATCGCCATTCCAAGCCATCCCAATCAGATCACAATTACGGATCGGATAGGGCAGTATACGGATGAAAGCCAGCCGTATTTGGATGCTTCCGTTTGGCCTGAGTTTATAGACGAACGGGCCCGCCAGGTAAAGGCATTGATGAAAACGGAAAATTCCTGATAATGATGAAAGGTACATAAGGTGAATCGGAGATGGGTCACCTTATGTACCTTTAACTGCTATTGGAGTTGGTCAGGGAGTTTTATGATCGCCCCAGTATCTGCTGAATCTACGAATGCGGCGTATTTTGCGAGAGCTGGCTTTCGAGGCTTGATGACAGGCTTCCAGCCTGCTTTCCTTTTTTCCAGTTCGCTTTCGGAAACCATCAGGTTCAAAGACCGGTTTGGGATATCGATTTCGATTTCATCGCCGTCTTCTACGAAAGCGATGGGGCCTTTCGCGGCAGCTTCCGGAGAGATGTGCCCAATGCAAGGACCATGTGTGGCTCCGGAGAAACGCCCGTCAGTAATCAAAGCGCATTCTTCATCCATTCCCCGCCCCATAATCAAAGATGTGGTGGACAGCATTTCCCGCATGCCGGGGCCGCCTTTAGGGCCTTCATACCGAATGACGATTACGGTTCCTGCCTGAATTTGGCCGGAGCTGATGGCAGCGTCAGCTTCTTCCATCGAGTTAAATACCCTGGCAGTCCCTTTAAAATAGTACATGGACTCTTTCACTCCAGATTGCTTAATTACCGCGCCTTTAGGAGCTAAATTCCCGTAAAGGACGGCGATTCCACCCTCTGGCTTTTGCGGGCTCTCCGTTGATTTTAGCACATCGCTATAAGTTACGGAAGCAGTTTGCAACTGTTTTCCTAAGGAGCATCCAGAAACCGTTTGTACTTCTGTATGCAGCGCGTATTCAATGGCCTTTAATACAGATGAGATTCCGCCGGCAGCATCTAAAGAAACAATGGGATATTTTCCGGAGGGCTGAAGATTACAGATGAAGGGAACCTGGCGGCTGATCCGGTCGAAATCATCCAGTGTAAGGGATACATTTGCTTCATGGGCAATTGCTAAAAGGTGTAGAACCAGATTGGTGGAGGAACCGGTTGCCATGGCGCCTGCAATGCCATTTAACAAAGCTTCTCTGGTAAGAATGGTTCTTGGGGTTATGCTGTTTTCTAAAAGCGCCATAACAGCCCGGCCTGACGCCTTTGCGATCCGTTTCCGCTTATTGGATACGGCAGGTGCGGTGCCGGCGCCTGGAAGAGCCATTCCCAGCACTTCTGTCAGCATACACATGGAATTGGCTGTTCCCAGGTGGGCACAGCTTCCGGCAGTAGGAAGGGCATTTTGCTCGGCCTCTTTCATTTCATCTACGGTAATGGCTCCTGTTTCCACACGGCCAGGATATTCCCGGAGCTCGCTGGAACAAAAGAGGGGATTTTGGCCTACATTTCCAGGAAGCATAGGGCCGCCGGGGAGGATGATGGCAGGAATATCCAGCCGGGCAGCGGCCATTAGCATGCCGGGGATGATTTTGTCACAGCCAGGAAGAAGAACCATGGCGTCAAAATGATGAGCTTCCACCACCATTTCCACAGAGTCGGCAATTAATTCCCGGCTGGCTAAGGGGTAACGCATCCCTTTATGGCCTTGGCACAGGCCGTCACAGATCCCAATGGTTTCTGACTGTTTAGGAACGCCGCCGGCTTCAATAATTCCCTGCTTGACAAAATCGGCCAGTTCTCTTAAATGAGTATGCCCGGGAACCATCTCGCTAAAGGAGCTGATTACTGCCACAAATGGCTTTTTCATATCTTCCTCATCCATTCCGGCAGCATACAACAAAGCCCTTTGGCCAGATCGGCCAAGACCGTTTGTTAACGTGCTGCTGCGGTATTTCGTGTCTTTCATGTGGAATATGTGTTTGTTTTCCATGGTTTCCTACCCTTTCTTCTCTTTTTGCTGTTATGCCGTTTCTGATTTTGGAATTATTATAACAAAGAGGGATTGTGAAGTAAATTTAATCATTTTTCATATTCGTTAAGATAAAATAAAGGATGGGAGGGCATTGAGCCATATAAGTATGGGCAAACCGCATGTCTACTGACCGAAGATATTACACTTATGACCAATAATTGCAATTCAATAGCATACAAACAGAGAAAGATATAAGGGATGTGGTTATTTGCGTAAGAGTTTTAACAGGAAACCAGAAAGATGCGTTGAAGATTTGGGAACGGATTAAATAATAACTGTAAATAATGTTGTAAAAAGGAGTCTGGCATGAATGTAAAAGAAATTGAATATATCATAAAAATTGCGGAGGAGAATAATATTACAAAGGCGGCGGAGAAATTGTATCTTACACCTTCTGCTCTTGCGCAGCAATTGCTGCGGACGGAAGAGGAGCTGGGAGCCCGCCTGTTTATCCGCTCAAAGACCGGCTGCGTCCCTACAGAAGCCGGGATTCTTTATTTGGAATCGGCCAGGGAGATTTTAAGAAAAAAGCAGGATACATACCGTCGGATACAAGACATGGAAGGGATCCGACAGGGAAACCTTTCCATTGGGTTTCCGCCGGAACATGGATCGGAAATGTTTATCCATGTATACCCCAAATTCCATCGCTTGTATCCGGATATTAAGCTTCAAATTCATGAAATCAGCGTAAGAAAACAGCAGCGGCAAATCCGGCAGGGGGAACTTGATCTGGGGTTTATGACATTAACCGATTATCAAAAAACGAATGACAGTTATATCACTTTGGGAAGTGAGGAGCTGCTGGTGGCAGTTCCTGAAAACTGCCAAATCTGTTCATGGGATAAAAAACCAGGCAACAGCGGCCTTGCTGAACTCAATCTGGCATGTCTGCGGGATCAGACCTTTGCGGTGCCTTATAAAGAATCTACGCTATATGATTGGACAGAAAGCTTTTTTCAACAGGCCGGGTTTTCTCCGGAACGGTTATTTGAAACATCCAGAATCAGTACAATACTAAATATGGTTGGCGCTGGCCTTTGCTGTGGACTGCTGCCGGATTATTATTATCAACCAGACGCAAAAGGCATAACATATTACTGCCTGCCCAAACATCCGGTTTGGGAGCTGGCAGCCTGCTATCGGAGAAACGGATACCTGACCCGTCCAATGAAAGACTTTATTGAATTGGCAAAGGCATATTGGGAGGGCGCCCTCTCCTGAGTAGAGAGGGCATGGGGGTTACTGTACCGGAATGCTCCATTCATATTTCCCCTTTTCTCCTGTCTGGTAGAAGTCCGCATAGCTGATATCAAAAACATCCTTTTTGATGTGGCGGATATCGATCTGGTTCTTGATCAGGTACTGCCAGATGCCTGCACCGGCGATATTGCCCTGAAGGAGGATGCCCTGGATTTTACCGTCACGGACAATCATCCGTTTGTACTGGGTTCGGTCTTCCTTTATATGGATCTCGTCGCCATCTTCTTCCCGGATCCGCCCTACACACAGGGTTACCAGATGGAAGAAATTGATGGTATTCTTCATGGCGTAGGTATCCGTGTAGGCCGCGTCCGCACCGCACATACTTCTGCCGGCGATCCTGCCCTGGTCAGCCGCGTTCGGCCAGATGCCGGACAGGCCGGTCACATCCCCGGCGGCGTAAATGTCATCCACAGAGGTTTTCATGGCAGAATCCACAGTGACGCCCCGATCACAGGCAATACCGCTGCCTTCTAAGCAGGAAAGAAACGGACGGACGCCGGCAGCCACGATGATCAGATCGCAGGGAATCTGGTTTCCGTTGTCCAGGATGACTTTGCGGATCCGTCCGTCAGGTTCACACACAGCTTCTGATGCCTTCCGCTCCAGGACAAAGCGGACACCGGCTTCCTCAAAGGCCGCCTGGTAGGCGGCTGCTCCATGGGCATCTAACTGGACTGGCAGAATCCGGTCAGCCATCTCCACGATGGTCAGCTTTTTCCCCAGTTCCAGCAGTCCGTAGGCAGCATCCAATCCCACCAGGCCGGATCCGATAACCAGGACCTTTCTGGCACTTTCTGCCTCTTTCACAATGGCTTGGGCATCGGAAAGATTGCGCAGGCCATATACATTGGAGGCTTTACGCAGCTCGCCCACAGGGGGGATGAAGCTGTCGGCGCCACTGGCAATAAGCAGCTTGTCGTAGGAAACAGTCCTGCCGGTATCTAAGAGAAGCTCCTTTTTGTCCGGACTGAGCTTCTGTACCCGGATGCCTTTCTTCCAGTCAACCTGATAACGTTCAAAAAAGTCGCGTTCCGTGAAATCCAGTCCCTGCTCATCCCGTTCTCCTGAGATGAACTTGTGGAGCA
>CAJUTC010000002.1 GCA_910589195.1 uncultured Lachnospiraceae bacterium | reverse complement strand
ATTTACAGCGGCTGGTTGACCGTATCCCGCCGGATATACTGGCGGAACTGAAACGGCAGCAGCGGCACACAAGGGAACGGTGATTGATGACAGAAAACATTTCACGCCGCACAGCGGCAGTGTACCTTGAAAACTGAATACAGAGAAAGGCGATATATGGCAAAAAAGCAACCGGACACAAATATCCCCCAGCATGAGATAGAAGCCCTTGCCTGGTGCTTGCTTCCCGAAATCCAAAAATTCTTTGAAAGCCCGGAAGGACAAAAAGAATTTGAGGAGTGGAAAGCGCAGAGGGCAAAAGAAACAGAAAAGAAAAAGAGCGTATGACAAAAGCGGCGGTATCACTCACGATACCGCCGCTTTTAACGATAATCCCAATTATAAAACTATTCCAAGAAATTGAACTAATGTAGCAATAGCTGCTCCGAATTGTGCAGTCCCATTGATAGCTTGTAATCCTTTCAGCGCTGTTTTAATGAACCCCTTTCGAGGACTTGCACTTTGTACCTCAGCTCGGATTACTTCAACACTGTCACTTATTTGTTCCTGTTCTTCTTGTGTAATATCAGTAGGAATGTGTTTCATAATATCAGAGATAATGTTTTCTAATTGAGTAACATCAATGCCATTGCTTTGAGTTGCATGAACTATTGCGTTATCATTTGCTACATTTACCTGTGCCACGCCACCATTTACATTAATCATAAATTTTTTATCCTCATCATATCCCATCTGAATGCCTATTTCCGTAAGATACCCTTCAATATAGTTGACAAAAGGAAGTACTATTCGATTACAAAATTCTTTTACAGCATCATTCGCTTCCCTTGCATAACGAAAAGCCATATCATGGTAAAAGTTGTGATAATTCTCTACAGCATATTTCAAATACTGATATGTATAAGAGATTTCCTCTTGTTTTGTATCGCCCATTGAGGAGAAGCAAGTCCCTCTTTCAACTGGCTCAAAATCGTCTGGATTAACATATTGCTTTATGTACTCTGATATAATTTCGTTTTCGTCAATATAAGCCATAAATTTTTTCAATAAAGCCATTCCCGTCTGATGATTGCATGTAATCAAACGGTTAGCAATTGTTCTAAATTCCATGGAAATTATTTTCAATTGTTTTTTATCAATGTTCTTCATACCTTACCCCACAAAACGGGCAATAACTCCCGCACATTTTATATATTGGTTTGATTTTTGCTTCCCGCTTGCAACAAGAATATTCCTCAACTTCTAAAGCTTCTATTCCATACTTAATAGGATATTCTTCTTCATGCTGTGGCTTTTTACTTGCTTTGAACGAGATAAATGAACCTTTGAATTTCTTCTCCCACTTTTTCATCTCGTTATATATTAAATCATTTGCGTAATTCTTTGTCTTTTTTAGAGCAAGCTCTATCACGTCATCAGTAAAATAATTTTCCGCTTTTAAACCACAACTTGGACACCATATTTCAATAACATCTTCTGCATGATAATCCTCTGGTTTTATTTTAAAAAATTCCCCGCATAGAGGACATTGCATTAAAACAAATCCTTGATCGTCAGCAGGTATTGATACTTCACCAATTATAGTACTCATACATTACCTCCTGCCTATATCTTGTATTATAGCGGAACCTCTAATAAAAATCCACTCTTATTTTTGAGTAACAAAATCGACGGTATCACTCACGATACCGCCGCTTTTGCTTTAGCACTCAAGATATACTAAAAATCCGAAGCCGTCCCCGATTGGAACCGGGTTCGGATTATCATTATCTGGTGCGGATAACAGGACTCGAACCTGCACGGAAAGCCCACCAGAACCTAAATCTGGCGTGTCTGCCAATTCCACCATATCCGCAAATGCGTGAAAGAAGCCATCTAACCGTATACCCCTTTCACGCTGCTTATATCATATCACTATATCAGATAATTTGTCAATACAAAAACCTTGTATTGCTGCTTTTCCATATAGAATACTATCCCCTGTGGCCAATCCGCCTCTGGCCAGCCATCTTCACAACTTCTACACGGTTATCTGCTTTCCATGCTCTGGCACACCCCTATGTATCCGTTTCCTGGCATTATACAAGCAATTCCTCTGCCTCATTTCCGCTGGCAAACGGCCCTGGCAAAGGCATCATGTCCCGTTCTTTCCCAAAATAATCCCGGTTAAAAATAATGGAAGAACCATCCGGGTTTTCAAACCGCTGTTCCGGTTCAAAAGCTTCGCCCATCATCTCTGTGCTGACAAAAGGCGTTTCAAATTTGGGGACAAACTGATACAGGTTTGTTACCAGACGATAGCTGCCATCCTCTTCCTTCAGGGAAAGCTCCACCTTGTTCACTGTATCTTCCTTATAATTTTCCTCGCCGTCATAGGGTCTTGCCCCATTAAAGAATACATTGCCACCAGTATAAACGGGAAGATGATCGTAGTAAATCTCACGGTTGGCATGGCAAACCGTATTTTCCCTCTTAAACTGGGCGAAATACGTTTCTGCTGACGGATAGCCGTCATATGGACTTGTCCCGCATACAAACTGGTACTGGCTAAGGGAGTAAGCGCCTTCCGACTCAGCGAAATCAATTAAATCCTGACGGATTTCTTGCTGCACGAAAATATTGTTGTAGAACCTGGCATCCCCATGAAGAATGGTCATAAACCCGGCTACTTCCGTGCGGTGAGGCACATGGTAAGGTGTATATCTGGGTGAAGGGAATTTTCCTCCCCCGTTATCCACCCCAGCGCCTACCCAGGTAAAGGAACCAGCTATCAGGTTATGGACAAAGGCTGTCCCCTGGGTGCTGATTCGGGCAGCGCAGTTGGATAACAGAAGATTATTATCTACCAGTGTAGGCCCATGGGACACTTCGATAAAAATATCCTCCCCCATGGAAATCTTGTCCGCAATCTTAGTCCCTACAGGCGGCACATTGTCATGAAACAGGTTTTGGGTCACCCGAGTCCCCTGCGCCTGCCAATCCAGCCAAAGGCCTCTGGTACAGTGGTGGAAATGATTGCGGCGGATCACCACGTCAATTGCGGCATGCATCTTAATCCCGCCGATCTCCGCCCCTGCCAAGTTCTGCTTATTATTAATATGGTGGATATGGTTATCTTCGATAATGGAAAACACGCCGCCCAAATGGCCTACAATGCCAGTCTGGCCGCAGTCATGGATATTGCAGCGACGCACAATATGAGAACCGATGGTTTCCTTCATCCATCCTTCCCTCTGAGCCTGGCAGATAGCGTCACGCTCGGTCTGGGTGCCGTCTTTGTACAACTTCGTGGTCCATTTATTTTCATTTTCCGGCTGTAAATATTTCCCCAGGGAAATCCCGGAACACTTAGAATAAGAAATCTCACAGTCCTCAATAATCCATCCCTTTGACCAGTGTGGCCCTACCATCCCTTCCTGGTAAGCCGTGGGCGGAGCCCATGTGGTAGCCGCCTGCTTTACCACAAAGCCGGATAATGTAATGTAGCCGATGCCTGTCCTGTCCGGATAGAAGCAGTTGCGGCGCACATTGATCTCCACATTTTCCTCATTGGGGCATAAACCCTGGAAATTTGCGTAAATCACAGTAGCATCTCCATCCTGCTTGGCAAACCACTGATAAATGGTAAAATCAGGATCCCACGAACTGTGATACACCTTAGGATCCGTTACCTCTTCAAGTGAAGTGGCTTCGTACAAGGATTTTCCATTTAAGTAAACCTCACCAGTATGGGCTGGCGTCACCGCGGTGTACCAGTCGCCTTTTATAATGGTAGCATACGGATTGTAGCTGCCAAAAATCCCGTTAGGAATCCGTGCCACCCACACATCTCCCTCATACGGAGTCCAATTTTTTACTGGTTCCGCGCCGGTGATCACCGCGCCTAATGGAACTTCGCTGCGGTAGGTAATCCGATGATCCTCATCTGTCCCGCCAAAAGCCGGGTTCACGTATTCACGGTAAACACCGGGAGCTACAATAACCTCATCTCCCGGGCGGGCAATCTCTGCCGCCTGGCTGATGGTTTGAAATGGCTGCTCTTTTGTACCACGGCCTCTTCTGGAAGCGTTAGCCGATACATAATAAATCATAAATAAACCCTCCTGTACTTGACTGACTAAATAAAAGTTAATATAATTATACTGCAAAGGAACAAGACTACAAATAATGATCCTGACTAAAAATATAACAATCCTGCCATTTCAATAAAAAGGAGCTAAAAATGCGCCAGTTTGCCAATCCGGAAGTCCCACAATGCGAAAATCCGTCAAAAAACCGATGCCAAATCGGGAAAAACAAGAAAGAAACCATCACCTACCAAAGCCAGATGCTCCACTATGGTCTTTATACGCCGGATCCCCAAAAAACTTCATGGACCGATGTTCCATGGCATTGGCATAATGAATTTGAATTTGGCCATATTATCGGGGGAAGGATCCGATACAAAACGAACCACCATGAGTTTATCTTGAGAGAAGGTGATGGGATCTTTGTCAATTCCGGAACGCTCCACTACCTGCAGTCGTTAGAACCGATAGAAAATGTGGCTTTGCGCACACAATTCTTTGATCAATCATTTTTAGCCGGCTACCCAGGAGGCATCTACGACATGAAATATATCGTACCTGTGCAGGAAACCAAATCATTGGATGCGGTTCCATTATATCAAGATCAGAAATGTCACGCAATATTGCTGGAAAAATTAGGGCAATGTGAAGAAATCTGCCTGAAAAAAGAGCCTTTTTTCGAACTGCGCATCCGAAGTATTTTCTCCGAATTATGGGAAACGGTCTATTCCTGGGCGCAAGAGCAGAAGAAACATGAAAATACTTATGATCCGGCGGAAGATGAGCGGATCAAACAAATGCTCACCTTAATCCAGGAACACTACGGCGAAAAAATCACAGTGGAAGATCTTGCCTGCACAGCCCATATCAGTGAACGGGAATGCTACCGGATATTCCGAAATATCTTAGGAAGCACTCCAGGAAACTTCATTGAACAGATCCGGCTGCAAAAAGCACAGGAACTTTTACGGTACACGAACAAAAGCATCTTAGAAATTGCTTTGGAAACCGGATTTGGCACAAGCAGCTACTTCTGCAAGCTTTTTAAAGCCTGCCATCACATTACACCAAATCAGTACCGAAAGATGAATATAACATAGCAAAAAAGGGCATGAACGAAGCACAACACTGCTTTACGTGCAGCCTTTTGCAGTTATTTTTGCCATTGAGGACACCTTAAATTTATAATTTACCATTTACAAACTTCCGGTCTTGTGCTATACTGCTTTTGTACGGGGCATTAGCGCAGTTGGGAGCGCGCCACACTGGCAGTGTGGAGGCCACGGGTTCAAGTCCCGTATGCTCCAGTAGAAAAACCTTGATTCTGTCAAGGTTTTTTCTCTTTGTGTCACGGCAACAATAAGTCAAGACCACCGGCTTAGCCGGTGGTCTTGCACTGCCCCTATAAGAGGCTGTTTCAGTGCTTCTTTACTCCGGCGTAGCCTCAAAAGGGGCATTTAATTTTTCCTGCCATAAAATAATCTTCCTTACATCTTATTTTTATTGAATCCATTCCCCATTCTCATTAACTGTGTACCCATCTGGCGTTACAGTCCCGGCCTGCATAGCGCCATCTACGCCTAGGAAATACCATTTTCCATCGAGGTTTGCCCATTGGGAACTTACATAAGATCTATCGGATGTTTTCAGTTTCCATTTACCATCCACTTGTTCCCAAATTCCCATAATAATATTATTTTAGTTATAATTATATTATTTGAGTTGAAATTATTAGTGTCATTTCGGGTGCTAGATGATGAACTTCCGCCAGAAGATGATCCACCTCCAGACCCACCATTTCCTTTGATGGATGAATTTTCATATTCGTTAGGCTTTATTGTTATATCTTTTCTTATTTTTATTAATGTTTCTTTATCATCTTTTACCCATATACGAACAATAATACAGCAATATCCATTTTTACCTTTTGGAATTTTTGCTGTTCCTGCTTCTGCCGGTTTAAATTCCCCTAAACCATAATCCGAATCTTCTACAATAACTTCAAATTCAAACATATCATTGAAAATTTTGATAATCTTTGGGTAATATATTCTTTAACTGCCTCTTTTGAGTTTGCATCAGACATTTTAATTTTTTCATTTCTTATTTTTTCTATTTCATTATTAATTGAATCCGTATACTTATCAAATAAAATTTTTGTGGAATCGCCTTCTGATGGTTCTGTGGATGCTGCGTTGATTACTCCGATATGAACTTCCATCCTTCAATTCCAATTCATAACGCTAATATCATACCGCAAACGTATGTTTATTCCAACACCTTTCCAAGAAAAAGTAGCCTTCCGGTGACGTTTGCTGAGTTGTTTTGTTGGGTTGTATAGCCATTGAATTGATTGACCTTTTACGTTTGCATGATTGAATGCACTTGGGTTGCCATTTCGGATATTTTGCCGGATAAATCTATTCTGAGGAATCAATTAATGGCTTTTATAGCAAGAAAGCCAGCTTTTTATAATATATTTCAAGTTCTGTCTAGTATACATGTAGAAATTAACTTAAAATCATTTCTTGCGTTTAAAAATTATTAATTTACCTTGAAATTAGAAATTATTTGTGGTATCCTATAGCTAGATAGCAGGAAAGATTTGTCAAAAACGAGATATGGAGCATCTCAACCATTTTCTGCTAGTCCATAGCCAGCTTTTCTTTTGTGACCGCCATTATTGGCGGAAATTTTGTTTCCTCCTAAATTTGCTGCTGGCTTCATAGGGAGGAGGGAGCAACCATGCTCAACCGAATCGAACATATATTTGAAAATATAATGGATCATTATATGATTGTTTGCCTATTCCTCAGCCTATTTATTTTAACCTTTGCAGGAGTGGGAAACATACTGATAGTCACCCTGTTAGGCCTGATTCTGTGCACAGCAGGGTTTGTTTTCCGACCCATAAAGGTAGATCTTTGGATTTTCACACCGCTTTTTCTCTATAATGTGGCAAGCGCCCTTTCTTCCTACCGGACATTTGGGGATATCACCAACGGCTATGCTTCCACTCAGATGATATTTCCTGTGGTCTACCTTTTAATGGCTACCCTGGAAAAAGAGGAACTGGCACTGTTAAAGCAATTATCCACCTTTTGGGCAGGAACGGTTGCCGCCATAGGAATCCTTCAATTTGTTTTTGGCGCCCTTCATGGAAATGGAGGACGGATGGACAGTTTTTTAGGCAACCCCAATGCTACTGGGGTTTTCCTTGTGATCGGTTGGTTTTCTTTATTAAGCTGCAGCTCCTTGGAACATTCAAAAACCAGCTCTCTGTCAGCGGTTTTGCCTTATTTGGAGCCTGTTTTCTTTCTTTCTGTCGCCCTTACCTTATCGATGGGAAGCTTTGTGGCAATGGCTGCCGGGATCCTGGTGCTTCTGTTTTACAAAAAGAAAAACGCTTCGCTTGGGGAAACCTTCCTGTATGGATGCAATCTACTGGCAAAAGCCAGCCTTGGAGTGGGCACAGGACTCCTTCTCTACCTGGCCGCCGATCGGACAAATGTGCCATGGCTCTGCCTGCTTTTATTCCTTTACGGTTTGGCTGTCGTGCTGTGTTGGAAGAAATTTGAAGCGTTTTTGAAGGAATATCCCAGGATGGCTGTTATCATCTCCTTCCTGGGTTTTGCCGTAGCAATAACCGCCATTGCCGCCAGGCCAAACGCCATTGCAACCTTCACAGAACGGTTGGAAATGATGCGAAACGGCATCGGATACCTAAGGGCGAATCCGCTATTAGGTGTGGGGCCATACCAATGGAGGCATTTAAACCTTCATGACAGTGATAAATACTTTAACACTAACCATATCCATAATGTTTTGATCCATGTAGGCGTGGAGCTGGGTCTGATTGCGGCGGCCATGCTGGTTGTTATCGCCGTCCGGTTTTACCAGAAGAAAAAAAGCGCTGCTGAAAACGCTGAATTTACCGCATTCCTTACCCATAATTTAATGGATACCAGTTTCTTTTATATGGGAATCCTGTCTTTGCTTTTGTTATCAACCGGAGATCCAAAGCAAAAAGGCACATCCATTCCCGGCGCTGTTACCAAAACCATGTACGGATGCTTTTGGGCGGTTTTTGCTTTTAACTTGTATTGCTGCTTAACAATGGCTTAGGAGGATATGTCATGATACCGTTTAAAAAGAACCGATTTCTCAGCATATGGCTCCTCCTTTTCGGGTTTTGCGCTGCCGCCGGAACCGTCCTGTTTTTTTGTTATCAGGCCCGGATATCACTTCCGGATTATATTGGAAGGGAACTGACCAACCAGGAAAGGGAACATATTATCAGTCAAAACAGCCCCTATATCCAATACATTGATTTAACGGCCAATGCTGATTTCCCACGTAACCGTGGGATTACAAAAATTACTGTCCATCACATGGCGGGCGATCTTAGCCTTAAAGACCTGGGGGAATCCTTCTCCCGAGCAGACCGGAAGGCCTCCGCCAATTATGCCATAGATAGTAACGGGCAGGTAGCCTTGTATGTGGAGGAACGCAACCGGGCATGGACTTCCAGCAGCCGGGAAAACGATCATCAGGCTGTCACCATTGAAGTCGCAAATGATGAAATGGGCGGGGAATGGCATGTAAGCGATAACGCTTATGCGATGCTGGTGGAATTGTGTGTGGATATTTGCAAACGAAACCACATTCGGGAATTAAGGTTTACTGGGGATGAAACCGGAAACCTTACCATACACAAAATGTTTTCCAATCAGACGGAATGCCCCGGCCCCTATCTGGAAAGCCGGATGGCAGAACTGGCAGACACGGTAAATAACCGTTTAAATAGCCAATAAGAAAAATCAATGCGGAGGGATACGCATTTTTATATAAATTAGGAAGAATTCTGATTTTCAGGATCTTCCGTCTGACCAGACTGCCTTTGCGGCATAGTCCACTTTGCACAGCGCGGTCGGGCACAGACATTTTTATATCACAAGGAGGTTGGTATCACAGTAAGGTTCTGGAAGGAACCGTGATATGAAAGGAGGTTTTATGGAATGGCTTTGAAAAAGAAAGGAAGGTTATTATTTTCTACTTGCATTTTAGCATTTATGATTCTTTTGGCTGGGGTTGTGGTATTTGCCAATGATTCCATTCCAGGTCTTGTTGAAGAGAAGCTGGGTTCTTATGGCTTAATCGTTGAAAAGCAGGTATATGTCCTGGGAACCAGCGATGGCGACAAAAGGGCCGAAGACATAATGAACAGCAAATTTCAGATTATCACTAACGGGTCTGGTAGTTTCAAGAATCCATCCGATAAGAATGTAGAATTAGATAACGGCAAAAACCATTTTTTTAACTATAGTGTTAAAAGTACAGGCAGTGACGGCAATATTTCTATAGAAGAATCCGATACCGAGCGGGAAGGTTTTGAACTGACTGCCAACTATCAAATTGAAAAGTTTGTCAGCAATAGCATCACCCATGGTCATACGACAGCCCCGATATCAATTCAAAAAGGCGCTAAGCTGGATCTCATTATTAGAAAAGAATCGCCTGAGAACACTGACGTTTTGCGGGATCCAAAGGAACTCTACACTTACATTTTAAAAGATAAAGATGGGAATGTAATAAAAGAAAAACCAATTAAGGCTGGCGAGAGTTGTACGTTTACCTTTGCAGAGGATTTCCAAAAAGCGGGCAGTTATATCATTGAAGAGAAAAGTGTGATAACGGATACCTTCCAGGTTTTGGTTAAGGACGGATCCACTGAGGTTCTCAACCAAACGGGCAATGGCAATCTTGCGCCGGAATTCCGTGGCACATTCCCAAACGGCCTAGAGATAGAAATTTCCAAGAACTTTTTGGATCCGAGTGCTTCTTCCGAATCATATACGTTTGTGATTGAAGAAAAAATTTCAGGCAACTGGACAGAATGCTCAAAGGTTGATTCAATCGAGCTTGCTCCTGAAAACGACCATACAAGAACAATAGCATTCCCCAATTTAAGCGGCTATCACGAATACCGTGTAAGGGAACTTGGGAATGAAATCATCACAGAAAGTAAGTTAATCTATCATTGGACCTTTGAGTCTTTCAAGTTTGATCCAACAAAGGATACGATAAAAACTGAAATTGATAACTCAAACACCATCACATATGTAACAATTACCAATATTTACATTCCTGTCGGCAGCCTGAAGGTTGAAAAAAAGTGGGATCATAAAGAAAACCCATCCGATAAGTGGCCTGAGGGCATTACTGTCGAACTTATGCGAAAAGATGAAGGAGATCCTATCGATAGCATAGCACTAAGTAAGCCAAATTGGACTGGTTCTTTTGAAAATCTTCCTATTGGAACATATAAATTGGATAAAGATGGAAAACCTATTTTTACACCTTATGTCTACAAAGTAAAAGAAGATCTCATTTCCGATTACACCCCTACAAGTTCCAATTCTGATTGGTTTACACTGAATGCAGCGAAGGAAGCTCTTACCATTACTTTAACGAATACGTATGAGCCAGAAGGCAAGTTAACAGTCACAAAAAAAGTGAGCGGCAATCCCTTGCCGGAAGGCGCTAATTCGAAAGTATTCTCCTTTACCATTACTGGACCATATGAATATTCGGAGAAATTTGATCTCAAAGACGGAGAAAGCAAGACCCTTATCGGTTTGAAACCGGGCGACTATAAGGTAACAGAAACTGGAGGCGACATCCCAGGCTATACCCTGTCAGTTACCGGTGATGGAAACGTAACGGTAGAATCTGGCGAAACTACCGAAGCCAACATTACTAATACCTACACAGAGGAGCAGCCTGGAAAGGGTAGCCTAAAAATCACAAAAACGTTGAGCGGCACTGTACCAGAAGATGCGGCTTCGAAAGAATTCTCCTTTACCGTTACTGGACCAAGTCATCCCAATGGAACTACGATTAAAATCACAGGTGCTGGCAGCTCTACTCTGCCAAATCTGGAACCAGGTTCCTATACGGTAACAGAAAATACTCAGTCAGCACAAATCACCGATTATAATCTTACTGTTACCGAAGGCGGCACTGTAGAGGTAACGGTATCACCTGACAGCACTGCTGACGCCAACATTACCAATACCTATACAAAGGAGCACCCTGGAACAGGCAGCCTGCAGGTTAAGAAATCCTGGAAAGATGCCCCGGCAGGTACTAATTATCCGGAGGTCAAAATTCAGCTTTACCGTGGTGAGGACAAATATAACGATCCTGTAACCTTAAACAGCAAAAATAGCTGGTCCCATACCTGGGATAAGCTGCCTATCAAGGACGACAATGGCAATTATTATACCTACAAAGTAGCAGAAGAAAAGGTTCCCGATGGTTACTCGGTTTCTTATGATCATAATGGAATCACCCTTGCGGCTCAGGAAAATGTTCCTTCCGCTTCTCCGTCCAACGCATCCATGCGCACGTCTGATGCCGCTCCTGGCGCCAGCCAGCCGGAGGATGCAGGTGATGGCAGTTTGAGCGCTTCTCCGTCCAACGCATCGTTGAAATGGAGGAAACCGGCCCGGTCAAAGGCCATAACCTACTCTGCTTTTTCTGTCAGCAGAAATGAAACCTCGTCCATTCCTGCCATAACGGTTACGAATACATACGAGGGCACGGACGATGAACCCATTACCGGAGAACTTTCCATTAAAAAGACGGTAACTGGAAACCGTGGGGAACATGAGCGGTCGTTTACCTTTACCATTACGTTATTGGATGAAAAGGGGAATCCGCTTCCTGGAAGCTATCCCTATGACGGATCAAAGAAAGGAACCATTTCCAGCGGCGGCAGCATCACCTTAAAGCACGGGGAATCGGTTACCATCAGCGCATTGCCGGAGGGCACCCGGTATCAGGTAGTGGAAAAAGAGGCTGACCAGGGCGGTTATACCACTTCTTCCAGCGGGGAAGCCGGAACGATAGCTCTTAATAAAACAGCAGAAGCAGCGTTTACCAACCATAAACCTGGCGGTGGAAATCCTGGTGGTGGAAATCCTGGTGGCGGAAATCCTGGTGGTGGCGGCGGAAAACCCCCAAGACCAGATCCGGAACCCACCCCCCCCGTCTGAGGCCACACCGCCTCCAACAGAAGAAACCCCGTCCGTACCGGAAACACTGCCCAATCGGCCAACAGAACTTCCGGATCCCAATTCACCGGATTCACCAGACCGTTACACGATCTGGGATGGAGATGTTCCTCGCACCTATGTGAAGGTATGGAACCCGGAAACGGAAGAATTTATGTGGATCCCAGAGGATGAGATTCCCTTAGCAGGTATGCTTCCCAAAACCGGGGATACCAGCCACAGGGTTTTGTGGATATTCATAAGCATCCTTTCATTATGCGGAATCGGAGCCTTGCTTTTCGTAAGGACACGGCACAAGCATGACATCAAATAACCATTTGTAAATCAGAAAAGCCCTTGCTACTTTCACCAGTAGTAAGGGCTTTTCTGGTTCTAGCATCAGGGAGGCTCTCTGTTTTCGAAAATAAAAGAAGCCATCCATTTCCGCTAATTGCTATCTGTTTTACAGAATTACCTTAGAGGGGCACTTAGCTGCACATTTACCGCAGTTAGTACATAAAGTATAGTCAATTACAGCCACATTATTATCCATGCTGATTGCTCCTGCCTCGCACTGTTTCGTACACAAGGTACAGCCAATACAGCCGTTATCACATTTTGCCTTTACATCCTTGCCTTTATCATGGGAAGAACACTGTACCAGATGTTCAGCCTTGTAGGGAACCAGCTGGATTAAGTGGTTGGGGCAGGCCGCTACACATTTGCCGCAGGCCACACATTTTTCCTTATCCACCACTGCTACACCGTCCACCACATGGATCGCGTCAAACTGGCAGGCTTTTACACAGCTTCCATATCCCATACATCCATAGGAACAGGCCTTTTCCCCTGCCCCTGGAACAACAGCAACCTTACTGCAGTCGTCTATCCCAAAGTACTGGTACTGTACCCTGGTTTTATCACAGGTGCCTTTACACTTGACAAAGGCCACCTTTTTATCGGAGCTTCCGCTCTCCACGCCCATAATAGCAGCAATCTTATCCGCCACAGCGGCGCCGCCTACCGGACAGCCGTTTACAGGAGCCGTACCGGCAGCAATGGCAGCCGCCAGGCCGTCGCATCCTGGAAATCCACAGCCGCCGCAGTTATTGCCTGGCAGCTCGGCACGGACTAAGATTTCTCTTTCATCTACTTCTACTTTAAACGCTTCACTGGCAATTCCAAGGAGTACACCGATAATAATACCGATGGCACCAATGATAAGCGCCGCTAAAAGCAAACCTGTCATATTCATCCTCCTTCCAATTGGTTAAATCAATCCTGAAAATCCCAGGAACGCAATTGCCATAAGGCCAGAAGTAATCAGTACAATGGGAGATCCCTGGAAATTAAATGGGATGTCATTGTCCTCAATACTCTCACGGATGCTTGCCAGCAATACAATTGCAATGGTAAAACCAACTGCTGTACCGATACCATTGGCTACGCTGTAAATAAAGTTATAGCCTTTCTGTACGTTTGTTAAAGCCGCTCCTAATACGGCACAGTTGGTCGTAATCAAGGGCAGGAATACGCCCAGCGCCTGATACAGGGAAGGTACATTCTTTTTTAAGAACATTTCCACAAACTGAACCAACGCGGCAATTACCAGGATAAAGGCAATGGTCTGCAAATACTCCAGTTTCAAAGGCACCAGCACAAAAGAATACACCAGGTTGGTTGCGATACATGCTAACGTAATTACAAAGATTACAGCCCCGCCCATACCAATGGAGGTATCAACCTTCTTGGAAACGCCAAGGAAGGGGCAGAGACCCTGGAACTGGCTCAGAATAATATTGTTTACCAGAGCCGATCCTACAATAATTAAAATTAATTCTTTCATCTACTCCGGCCCTCCTACTCTTCTGCTTTTGCGTCTGCCGCTTTGGCTTCAGCCGCCTTTTTTGCTTCTGCTTCTTTTTTTGCCTGCGCTGCCTTTAACGCTGCCGCCTTTTTCGCTTCTGCTGCCTTTGCTTCTTCCTTTGCCCGGATATCTTCTAAAACCGCATGGTTAGAAGCACAGGCCGCGCCGGAACAGCTTGCACAGTTGCCGCCGCAGGCAAGGGCAGATTTGGGCGCGGAGCCGTTGGTTGCGGAAGGAGCCTTAAACTTATTCTGCAAAGCCGTCAGGATCGCCAGCACGAAGAACGCGCCGGGAGCCAGGCCGAAGATGGTGATCCGGTAATCTTCCGGGATAAACTCAAATCCGAACACTGCGCCGCCGCCTAAAATCTCACGGAAAATGGCGATAAAGGTTAAGCCAACGGTAAATCCAAGCCCCATGCCGATACCGTCAAACGCAGATTCCACTACGCCGTTTTTCGCCGCGTAGGCCTCTGCACGGCCTAAAATAATACAGTTTACTACGATCAGCGGAATATAAATTCCTAATGATTCATACAAGCTCGGGATAAATGCCTGCAAAAGAAGCTGAACAATGGTAACTAATGACGCTACAATAACAATATAAGCCGGAATCCGGACTCTGTCCGGAATAATTTTCCGCAAAGCGGAGATAATTAAATTTGAGAACACCAGAACCGCCGTTGTGGACAGACCCATACCCACGCCATTGATGGCTGTTGTGGTAACAGCCAGGGTCGGACACATACCTAACATCAGAACGAAGGTCGGGTTTTCTTTAATAATACCGTTGTATAAACGTTCCCCACATTTATTCATAACTTCCCACCTCCTATTGTGTTATGCAGTTCTTTGCGAAATAAACTGCCGCATTCACCGCGCCGGTAACCGCGTTACTTGTAATAGTAGCGCCGCTGATGGCATTGATTTCATTATCAGAAGACGCCCCATTTTTCGTAACGGAAAATGCGTCAACATTTTTACCGCCGTACTGGGCTTTCCACTCCGGCTTCTGGGCATTCATGCCAAGGCCGGCTGTTTCCGTTATCGTCAAAAATTCAATGCCGCTTACCGTGCCGTCTGCCTGGATACCGACAGATACTGTAATGGCGCCGCCATAACCGTCATTAGAAGTAGAGGTTACCACATATCCAACCTCGGCGCCGGAACCGTCCATAGCCATAACCGCCTCATCTATGGTTACATTGCCATAGTTCAAACCGGCGATTTGAGCGTTAGCAGAATCCATCAGATCGGCTAAATTGCCCTTATCAAAGGTAGAAGCCTCCGGAAGCACAGCCTGATAAGCAGCCGCCTTTGCCGCCATGTTCGCTTCCTCAATCGGGCCTTTTGTCACTTCATATACGCCGCCTAAGCACGCGCCCGCAACTAATGTGATGGCGCACAAAATCATGGCGTCTTTCATAAATCCGCCTTTACTCATGATTTCTTGCCCTCCTTTCCGAATGCAGTTGGAAGGGTAAACTTTTCAATTAACGGAACCAGCATATTGCTGATAATAATCGCGTAAGAAACACCTTCTGCGGAACCGCCGAACAAACGGAATAATCCGGTTAAAATTCCTAAAAGAACACCGAACACAATCTGGCCGTTAGGGGTAATGGGGCTGGTCACATAGTCAGTAGCCATAAAGAACGCGCCAAAAATCAGGCCGCCGCCGCATATATGAGCTACAACAAAGCCCAGATCCTGCTGGCCGAAGATAAACACAAAAATTGCCGTAGTCAGGATATACGCAACCGGAATCCGCAAAGAAATCACTTTCTTAACCACCATGTAGGCAGCGCCGATTAACAAGGCAATCACCGACACTTCCCCGATGGTTCCTGGGATCCGCCCTACAAACATGGCAGCCACATCCACTGCCTGGCCGGATTTCAACTGCGCAAGAGGTGTTGCCCCGCTCCATCCGTCCAGAGTAAAGCTGGACATCTTTCCCGCAAAGGAAATAAGCAAAAAGCACCGTCCCGCCAGGGCCGGGTTCATAAAATTCTGCCCTAATCCGCCGTAAAGCTGCTTTACTACAATAATAGCAAATATGCCGCCAAGCACAGGGATCCAAAGCGGAATGTCAGCCGGCATATTCAGCGCCAGGATCATGCCCGTTACCAGAGCGCTTCCATCCATAATGGTAATCGGCTTTTTTAACGCATATTCATATACATACTCGCTTAACGCACAGGCAGCCATGGTAATTACTATCACCAGCAACGCATGGATGCCAAACTGAAATACACCGAAGGCTGCTGCCGGAAGCATGGCGATCAGCACATCATACATAATACTTTTCGTTGTCACCGTGTCCCTAACGTGAGGGGAAGATGATACGTTTAATAATTTGCTCATATTCCAATCCCTCCTACGCCTTTTTTCTGCGGTTTGCCGCAACCTGTTTTCTCATATCTTTAAATGCCTGGGTAAGGGGACGCTTGGCCGGACATACAAAGGTGCAGCTTCCGCACTCCATACATTCCATGCCGTTTACCTTCTCAAACCCTTCGCAATCGTTCTTTAAAGCGGCCTTCATCATCATAGGAGGCACAATATGGCTGGGACACGCGGCAACGCATCTCCCGCACCGGATACATGGCGTAGGCTCTTGGGCCGCTACCATATCTTTTGTAAAGCAGGTAAGGGCGGAAGAAGTTTTTGCCACTGGCACATCAATGGAAAATAATGCCATACCCATCATAGGGCCGCCGGAAATAATCTTTTCCGGTTGTTCCTTAAATCCTCCTGCCGCTTCCAAAAGTTCCTGGTAATTGGTTCCCAGCTTTACGCTGAAGTTCCTTGGATCGGCAATCGCATCTCCCGTAACCGTGATAATCTTGCGGATCAGCGGGGTCTGCTTGCAAACCGCATTGTAAATCGCAATTACCGTATCAATATTATCCACGATGCAGCCAGCGTCTGCCGGAAGCATAGAGGAATTCACGCTCCTTCCGGTAATGGCGTAAATCAAAGAACGCTCGCCGCCCTGGGGATACTTGGTAAGAAGTTCCCTTACCTCAATCCTTGGCTCATCTTTTACCAGCTCCTGAAGCTTTTTAATTCCTTCCGGCTTATTGTTTTCAATGCCAATCACGCCTTTAGCATTGTCAAATAAAGACAAAATAACCTTTAACCCGCCTACAATCTTCTCCGGCTCCTCTAACATCATCCGATAGTCTGAAGTTAAATAAGGCTCGCACTCCGCGCCATTCACTAAAATATAGTCGATCTTTGACTCGTCTTTAGGCGTCAGTTTTACGTGGGTCGGGAACCCTGCCCCTCCAAGGCCTACAATGCCCGCTTCTTTTACTATGTTCCGGATCTCTTCCTTGGAAAGCTTTGTATAATCCCGGTCTTCCCCAAAATGGGGAATGGTTTCATACAAACCGTCATTTTCCACAATCACGCTTGTTGCCATCTGGCCGTTTACCACCAGCCTTGGCTCTACTGCTTTTACCGTACCGGATACGGAACAAAGTACATTAGCGGAAATAAAACCGCCTGCTTCTCCGATTATCTGGCCTGCCAGCACACGATCGCCTTTTTTTACCAGCGGCTTTGCCGGGGCGCCGATATGCTGGGACATGGGAAATACCAGCTCGCCTTTGGGAAGCAGTTCCTGAACCGGTTTGTTCTCTGACAGCTCTTTTCCTTCATATGGATGAATGCCGCCTTTAAATGTAGCCAAACCCATCTAACCAAACCCTCTTTCTATAAACATTTTTCTTATTTTCTGATCTGGCCGCTGACCTGTTCGGCCAAATCATCTTTAACAGTATAGCACAATTTTTTATGGTAAACAATTCAATTTTCCCTATAGATTTGCAGATTCCGATTCCTTTTTATCCATTTTTTGCCCTTTTATTCCCCATAAATTTATGCTAATTTTGTTAAAATATGCACAATATAAAACCCGGAATTTTGCGGATTGTTTTTTTAAAAAAACACATCTGAATTCTTTCAGCTTATGTATCACTATTTATACATCTTTTATTTTTTACAAAAGCCACCGCTGCCAGAAAATGACTTCCAAAAACACTTTTTATTTTCTTAAATCCGGCAAAACGCAGGCTGTTGCATTTTGCTGGATGCGGCGTTATAACGCAAAAAATCCCATGGTATTCCATGAGATTTTTTGTATCAGGCTTCCTGATATTTTTTCTAATCTTGCCTGGCCTTTTTTCAAACTGTTCTTGTATACAAGCTTGTGAAAATTTTATTCATTTTTTCTTAATTTTTTTCCTATTATTTCCAATCATTTTTTATTTATTTTCTATTCTTATTAATATATATTAGAAAAAACAATTAATCTAATTCCAACAGACCTGTATAAAGCTGATAATACCGCCCTTTTTGGGCGATCAATTCATCATGATCTCCCCGCTCAATGATCACTCCATTTTCCAGAACCATAATAGCATTGGCATTGCGGACAGTGGACAGGCGATGAGCGATTACAAATGTGGTCCTATCTGCCATCAGCCGATCCATACCGTGTTCAATATGCTTTTCCGTCCTGGTATCCACCGAGCTGGTAGCTTCATCTAAAATCAGGATCGGCGCTTTGGAAATAGCTGCCCTGGCGATATTTAAAAGCTGCCTTTGCCCTTGGCTTAAATTGGCTCCATCCCCTTCCAGCATGGTATCATACCCATTTGGCAGACGCATAATAAAGGAATGGGCTGAGGCCGTTTTTGCGGCCTGAATCACTTCTTCATCGGTGGCATCTAACCTTCCATAGCGGATATTTTCCCGCACAGTACCGGTAAATAAATGGGTATCTTGAAGCACCATGGCAATATTTTTCCTCAAATTTTCCCGGTTAATTTTCCGAATCTCCACCCCGTCAATGGAAATGGAGCCTGACTGGATATCATAAAACCGGTTAATTAAATTGGTAATGGTAGTTTTTCCAGCTCCGGTAGAACCTACAAACGCAATCTTCTGGCCTGGCTTTGCGTAAAGGCTGATCTGTTTCAAAATCGTCTTTTCCGGCACATATCCAAATGTTACATGATCGAAAACCACATGCCCCTTCATGGAATCAAAAATAACGGCGTTTTCCGCATCTTTTGGCTCTGGTTCCTCATCCATAACATGGAATACCCGTTCCGCCCCTGCCAGCGCTGAAAATATATTGGAAACCTGCATGGATATTTCATTAATCGGGCGGGAAAATTGCCGGGAAAAATTTAAAAACACGGTTAACCCGCCTACGTCAAATCCCTTTGCTACACAGAGAAGACCTCCGATGCAAGCCGTTAGGGAATAGTTTATCTGGCTTAAGTTTCCCATAACCGGTCCCATTATTCCGCCAAAGAACTGGGCTTTTACCTGGTTATCCCTTAGCTCCTGGTTTAAAATTTTAAATTCTTCTTTTGCCGTTTCTTCGTGGCAGAATACTTTAACCACCTTCTGGCCGGTTATGGTTTCTTCAATATATCCGTTTAGGGCGCCTAAGGAGTACTGTTGAGCAGAGAAAAATTTCTGGCTCCGCCTGGCAACCGCGCCACCGGCCTTCATCATGAGCGGTATCATAACCAGTGTGATAATGGTCAGATAAATATTGGTGTAAACCATCAGGCAAAATGTTCCCGCCAGGCTTAAAGCTCCTGAAAAAAGCTGTACCAGGGTACTGCTTAGCATATTTCCAATGGTATCCACATCATTGGTAAAACGGCTCATAATATCACCATTGCTGTTGGTATCATAATAACGCACCGGAAGCGCCTGAAGCCTGGTAAATAAATCATTTCTCAGTTTTGCCAGGGCATTTTGCGCCACGGTCAGCATAATTTTAGACTGAAAATAGCTAGTAATAACACCGAGCAAATAGACTGCCGCCATTGCCAAAAGGCCTCTGGCAAGTCCTGCTCCATCTCCCCGGCTTCCGTCCGCTGGGGCAATATATGTATTAATAATAGGGCGCAGCATATAGGAACCTGCCAAGGTGGTAGTGGTATTGATAATGACACAGATAAATGCCAGTATCATCTTGCCCTTTTCTTCGTTCAGGTAATGAAACAGCCGTCCTACCGTCCGCTTTGCGTCTTTTGGCATCCGTTTCGGTCCTCTCTGCTGCCCTCTTGCGCCAGGGCCTCCCGGGCCTCCATGAGCTGGCCCAGGTCCCCCCGGCCCTCTCCCTGCGGCGGCAGCCTGGTTTCCGTACCTGCGCTTTAAACTTTCCCTTCTTTTTTCTGTATCGAGCATCAGGCACCCGCCTCCTCTTTCTCCCTCTGGGAATAATAAATCTCTTGGTAAGCCTCACAGTCTTTCAGCAATTCCCTGTGGGTGCCAATGGCTGTGATCCGCCCCTCGTCTAATACGATAATCTGATCTGCGTTTTCTACAGAACCGATCCTTTGGGCGATAATAAATTTTGTGGTATTCTTTAGGGAAGTCCGGAAGCATTCCCGGATCTTTGCCTCTGTAGCCGTATCCACAGCACTGGTACTGTCATCCAATATCAGGATTTTGGGGTTCTTTAACAATGCCCTGGCAATACAAAGCCTTTGCTTTTGACCGCCGGAAACATTGGAACCTCCCTGCCCGATCCCACTGTTATAGCCTTTTGGAAATGCGGTGATAAAGCTGTCTGCCTGGGCGCTGTCCGCCGCCTTTTGGATTTCTTCCATGGAAGCGTCTTCATCCCCCCATCGCAGGTTTTCTTCAATGGTTCCGGAAAACAGCACATTTTTCTGCAGCACCATACCTACGCCGCTTCGAAGATTCTCCAGGGAATATTCCCGCACATCTACCCCATCGACCAGCACCTGGCCGGAAGTTACGTCATAAAGCCTGGGAATTAGCTGTACCAGGGACGTCTTTCCGCTTCCTGTAGCCCCGATAATCCCGATTGTCTGCCCTGGTTCCACGCAAATATTCAAATGTTCTAATACAAGATTGTCTTTCGTCTTGCCATAAGAAAAGCATACATCCTTAAACTCTACACGGCCTTCCTTAACCTGTAACTTGGGGTAAGCTGCCTGTTCATCTGTCAGATCGATTTCCACATCCATAATTTCATTGATACGTTTTACGCATGCCATGGCTCTGGAGCTTTGCAAAAATACCATGGAAAGCATCATCAGGGACATTAAAATCTGCACAATATAGGTGGTAAATGCCGTTAAATCCCCCACTGGCATCCCGCCGTCTATAATAATATTTCCGCCATACCAAACTACGGCTAATGTTGTAATATTCATAGCCAGCATCATCACCGGCATTGTAGTAATTACCACATTTAAAGCGCCTAAGCTGGCCTTTTTCAAATCATGGTTGGCCTGTCTAAATTTCTCTTTTTCATGGTCTTCACGGACAAAGGATTTAATTACCCGTACATTGGTTAGCGCTTCCTGAATCCCATTGTTTAAGGTATCAATGGCTTTCTGCATTCCCTCAAACCTGGGATAAGCTGTCCGCAAAATCACCGCGATGGCTAAGGTTAAAAGGGGGATTACTACAAGTATTACGGCCGCAAGGCGGGCATTCATAAGGAATGCCATAATCAAGGCGCCAATCAGCATACCCGGCGCGCGGAACATCATCCGAAGACCCATCATAGTCACATTTTGAATCTGCTGGATGTCATTGGTCAGGCGTGTTACCAGCGATCCGGTGGAAAAATCATCAATATTTTGAAAGGAAAATTTCTGCACCTTTTCAAACAGATCCTGACGCAGATCACTGGTAAAGCTGATGGATGCTTTGGCGCTAAAATATGCCCCGCCAATGCCTCCTACCGCCATTATCATGGCCGTCAGCACCATAGCAATTCCCATCATCAGGATATAGCCAGTATCCCGGTTTGCCACTCCATTATTAATAATCAGTGACATCATCTTTGGAAGCATAATCTCACCAAGCACTTCGGTAATCATTAAAACCGGGGCAAGGATAAACGCGCTTATATAAGGACTGATATATGGTTGATATCGTTTCATCAATAATAGTTCTCCCTTCCTGCATGATTGTATTTATTTTATCATCTGCTCCATATTCTGATATACCCGGCTTAAAAGGACTTCCAAATTCCGGAAATCCTCCTCCTGGAACCCGGCAAATATTTCTTCCTCTGCTTTTTGAAAAATTTGATAGCTTTGGTTCACTACTTCCTGTCCTTTTTCGGTTACCTGAAGGCGGTTGCAGCGGTTATCCGCCTGATCCACCACCCGGCGGATATACCCGCCCTTTTCCAGCTTTTTTAAAGAAACCGCGATGGTTGCTGGAGAGGTTTCATGCAGCTTCGCAATCTCCTTCTGGGTAGCATCCGGGTTGGAAACAATGTACATTAAAATTTGATGCTGGCTGCGGTAAACTCCCGTTTGCCGGACTTTGTTCTCAATGATAGACCGGTGCAGCCGAAAAATCTTCATAAAACGCTTCAGCGCGTGATGGCTGGGAGTATCTGGTTCCTTGCACTGCTGATGTATATGCATATGGTTTCCTCCTTTTTATTAAGATAGTTTTTCATCCCTCTTTCACGCCTGATTTGGTGGTGGTTTCCCTAATGCCCTGATCCAGGCATGGACAAACTTGCAGGCTCATTGGATTTTTCCATCAATTAAATAGTTAATAATTAACTATCTAATTACTGTATGGATTATATCGTATGAAACGCAGATATGCAAGAAGGTAAATTGTGAAAATTTTGTGAACATTACTGGAACATAATGGAATTTTAGTTTTAAAACCAATAAAACGATAACATTGCCGGCCAATCTGTGGTATGATAGTAGTATCGATTTCATTTTACAATCAGCAAACACATTACAATCAGCAAACGGAAGAATCATCTTCCACGAAAACTGGCATGCTAATGAGAAAGCAATGTTGCCTGCTTCCTGCGCAAACCAAAAAGTTTGACAAATTCAAACGAATCCCCTGTAAATGAATGGAGGTATCCGAAATTATGGCTGAATTTTTAATGAAACCAAAGATCGATTTCGCTTTTAAAGAAATTATGATGGACGAACCAAGCCGAATCGGCTTCTTGTCTGCTATTTTAAAATTAAATCCGGAAGATATTAAAGAATCAAAGCTTTTAAACACAAATCTTAGGAAACTTTATGAAGATGAAAAGCTTGGAATTCTTGATGTTCGCATTCTGCTGAACAATGATACGGAAATTGATATTGAAATCCAGCTTGCGGCTTTAAATGTATGGGCGGATCGCTCCCTCTTTTATCTTTCTAAAATGTATACTGAACAAATCCATGCTGGCCAGGATTATTCTATATTTAAAAAATGCGTAAGCATCAGCATCCTTGATTTTGAATTATTTAAAGGTGAACCCGAATTCTATTCCTGTTTCCACATCCGTGAAGATACACGGCACACCTTATACACCGATAAAATGGAATTCCATGTTTTAGAACTGCCAAAACTACCAAAAGGGTTAAAAGAAAACAACAGTGATATTTTATTGTGGGCAAAATTTATTAACGCAGAACGAAAGGAGGATTTTGACATGCTGGCGGCAAAAAATCCATATATTGAAAGCGCGTACCATAAGCTCCAGATCATCAGCCAGGATAAACAGAAACGCCTAGAATACGAAGCACGTGAAAAAGCACTTCGTGATTATAACCAATTAATGGCGGAAGCTGAACAGCGTGGACTGAAAAAGGGGATGGAAAAAGGCATGGAGAAAGGGATGGAGAAAGGGATAGCGAAAGGGATGGAGAAAGGGATAGCGAAAGGGATGGAGAAAGGAATGGAGAAAGGAATAGAGAAAGGAATAGAAAAAGGAATACGTGAGCTAGTTCTTGATAATATAGAAGAACAAATTCCAGAAGAACGGATCTTATTAAAACTGCAAAAGCGATTCCAATTAACTGAAGAAAGGGCAAAACAATATTTTAATCGTTTCTCAAAAACTTGATATGAAAGGCCATGCCTGTTCCTTTTTGCGGACAAACAGGCATGGCTTTTGATTTTGGGATATGTTTTCTAATATATGCTTGGAAACTGACTGATTTCCTTTTCCAATACCAATACCTGAGATTGGCTGGATTCCATTTCGATCTCCGCTGCTGTAGTTTCTTCCTTACTGGCATTGGACGCAAACACCATAGTCAGCAGCATTAAAATGATGATAACTGGCTTTTTCATAGTTTTTACCCGTACCTTTCTTTTTCGTGTAGACACTGAAGTTTTGATAGTGCAAGCTTATCATATTTACGGGTAAATTTGCCTAATTCTTGATAAACAGACGGTTTGATGGGATGAATCGCCATAAACCAGTTTAGTTCCATTTATAAAACTCATCGTCTGTGCACTTCACATAGTGCATTCCCTCTACCAGGTGATAGCTTCCCTTGCTATAATCAATTCCTGACGTTTTATAGTTATAGCATTCCAAAATCCGGTTCTTTTCCACTGCCGGATTCGGAACCGGGATTGCTGACAGCAAGCTTTTCGTATAAGGGTGGATCGGATGTCCAAAAATCTCTTCTGCTGTTCCCGTTTCCAGAAGATGCCCCAGATGAAGCACCCCGATCCTGTGGGAAATATATTTTACTATTGATAAATTATGGGTGATAAACAGATATGCGGTTCCTGTTTCCTCCTGGATGTCCTTCATCAGATTCACTACCTGGGCCTGAATCGAAACATCCAGCGCTGAAGTACATTCATCTGCAATGATTAACTTGGGATTCATGATCAGCGCTCTGGCAATGCAAAGCCTCTGCTGCTGTCCTCCAGAAAACTCATGGGGATACCGGGATACATGTTCCGGCGCCAACCCCACCTTAACAAATATCTCTTTTACCTTGGCATCCCGTTCTGCCCTGGATTTACAACTATGATGAATATCCAGGCCTTCCCCGATAATATCACCCGCTATTTTCCTTGGATTTAAGGATGCCTTGGGATCCTGGAAAATCATCTGTATTTGAGTATGCAAGGATGTTTTGGTATCTGGATTCATCCGCCTGCTAATGTCCATTCCATGAAAGCAAATCCTTCCGTCTGTGGGAGTATAAAGCCGGATAATACTTCTGCCGATAGTGGATTTTCCAGATCCGGATTCTCCTACCAGACCATAAGTTTCTCCTGGGTAAATTTCAAATGACACATCTTCCACTGCCTTTACTGTGCAGCTTGCGCAAACCCGGAAATACTGCCTTAAGCCCTCTACTTTTAAAAGAGGAGGCTGATTATAGTTTACCGGCATGTTCCTCTGCCTCCTTCTTCATACGGTTCAGCCGTAATCTTAATTGTTTTGGCATTTCCACTTTAGGCGCCCTGGGATCTAACAGCCAGGTAGCGGCAAAATGGGTATCTGTTATCCGGAACATGGGGGGTTTTACCTTATCATCTACCACCAGCGCATAAGGGTTCCGTGGCGCAAAGGCATCCCCCGCGCGCTCATAGAGCAGATTTGGCGGGGAACCTGGGATCGTAGAAAGCCGCTCTTCTCGGGCATCCAAATCTGGCATGGCAGAAAGAAGCCCCCAGGTATATGGATGGCGTGGATCATAAAAAATTTCATCCGTCGTTCCTTTTTCCACGATTTTTCCGGCATACATCACATTTACATAGTCAGCTATCTTAGCTACTACTCCAAAATCATGGGTAATATAAACGACGGAAAGCTGTCTTTCCTTCTGAATCCGTTTGATCAGTTCAATTATTTTGGCCTGAATCGTAACGTCTAATGCGGTAGTAGGCTCATCGCAAATTAAAATCTCTGGGTTACAGGCTAACGCAATGGCAATTACCACCCTCTGGCGCTGTCCGCCTGAAAGCTGGTGTGGGTATTGTTTCATCCGCTTTCGCGGCTCTTCCATCTCCACTTCCTTTAACAGCTCAACAGCACGGTTCCACGCTTCTTGTTTGGGAATTTTAAAGTGCCAGATCATCCCTTCCATTATCTGCTTTCCAATCGACATGGTAGGGTCAAGGCTGGTCATGGGATCCTGGAATACCATGGCAATCCGCTTTCCGTTAATGTTCCTTCGAATCCATTTCTTATCTTGTTTCAGGATATCCACTGTTTCCGTCCTGCCATCTTCATGATGGTAACGAAATTCAATTGTCCCCTTTCCTGCCGAAACATTGTTTGCCAAGATCCCCATTACGGCTTTCATGGTTACTGATTTTCCAGAACCGGATTCTCCTACTAATGCTACGGTTTCCCCTTTCGCCAAATCCAGATCCACCCCTTGGATGGCATGGATTGACCCGTCTAATGAACAAAAGGTAATGTGCAGATCCCGGATCCGGAGAATGGTTTCTTTTTCTTCTGCCATTGTCAATCACCTCACATTTTTAGTTGCCTTTTATCCAGGGCTTTTCGAAGACCGTCAGCCGCCAGGTTAAAACTGAGCATTAAAAGCGACATCACCACAAGCGGCGGAATGATCTGATACGGATGGGTTGTAAAGCTGTTAAAGCCTTCCGAAATTAAAGAACCTAATGAACACTGTGGAACCGGAACTCCAAGTCCTATAAAGCTAAGGAACGCTTCCATAAAAATGGCGGCAGGGATGGAGAACATTACCTGGGTCAAAATTGGCCCGATCATATTAGGTAAAATCTCCCGGAAAATGATAAAAAAGTTTCCTGCTCCTAGCGTCCTGGAGGCAAGGACAAATTCCCTCTCCTTTAGCTCCAGCATTTTTGCCCTGGCGATCCGGCTCATGCCAATCCACTCGGTCAGGATCAGCGCAATAAGAATGGTAAGGATACCAGGCTGCAGCACCAAAAGCAGAAGAGTTACCACCACAAGCCTGGGAATGCCGTTTGCAATCTCCAGGATCCGCTGCATAATCATATCGACCCACCCTCCAAAGTATCCGCAGACAAGGCCATAACTCATTCCGATTCCCATGTCAATGATGGTGGCAGCTACTGCTATTATCAGGGAAACCTGGGTTCCTAACCAGGTGCGTGTCCAAATATCACGGCCAAAATTATCGCTGCCAAACCAGTAATACACATTCTCCAGGTTCTTTTCTTTATATTGGTTTACAACATGGATTCCGGCAGCGGTTTGAATGGTTTCATCTCCGTTAAAGATTTCAAATCTCTCCAAAGCCTTGATCCTGGGAGCAAAATTTTTCTGGCTTAAGAATTGTTCTGAATACGTATATGCATTCATTCCTGGCCCTGCCACCGCCATAACCGCAATCAAGATGATAACTGCCAGGCCGATCACCGCGCTGGCATTCCAAACTCGCCGCTTTGCCCCATTATGCCGAAAATCAGGAGCAGACCAATCTATGTCGCGGCCTATTTCCCTGCTGTTGTCCTTCAGCCGGAAATCGGAATCAACTGGTTCATAGGCAGGAAATGGAGCAGTCACTTGTAAGGCCCCTGTAAGTGGCGCGTTTTTTTTGATTTTCATAGGTTAATCTCCTTCCTTAGCCAGCCGGATCCTTGGATCAATCACTCCATAAAGAATATCCACCACAAGCATGATCCCGATGTACATTGCCGAATAGAGAAAGCTTAAGGCGATTACCACATTATAGTCATTGGATTGGATCCCACTCACTAAAAGGCTTCCCACACCTGGAATCGAAAAGATTTTTTCTACTACCAAAGAACCAGTCATCAAATCCACAACCAGCGGCGCTAAAACGGTAATAATCGGAATCAGGGCATTGCGCAGGGCATGTCCAACAATCAGGGAAGCGCCTGAAATTCCTTTGCTTTCTGCTAAAAGCATATAGTCGCTCCCTAAGACCTCAAGCATTTCGCTTCGGGTAAACCGAGCAATGCTGGCCATGGCAAACATAGACAAGGCAATGCTTGGGAGGACACTGGAGTAGAATGCCTGCTTCTCTCGGTAAAGCATGGGAAACAGCCCCATTTTAAAGCCTAATGTATAGCTTAGGGCCAGAGCAAATATATAAGAGGGCACAGACACGCCAATTACAGAAATAGCTGTCACCAAACAGTCCCATAGGGTATCATGTTTTAACGCCGCTGCTGTCCCCAAAATCAGGCCCAGTATTGCGCCTGTAAAAGCGGCAGCCCCTCCGATGCGGATGGAAACCGGAAGCCTGGTACGAATCAACTGAGAAACTGGTGTATTTTGGGAAATGCTGTAGCTTACGCCAAAGTCTCCTTTTAACATATTTTTCACATAGTAAAAAAATTGTACCGCAATCGGCTGATCCAGACCGTATTTGGCGTAAAGCGCCATGCGCTGATCTTGAGTTAGCTTCTCATCATGAAAGGGGGAGCCTGGCAGCAGCCGCATCAAAATAAATAGTAGAAACAGAATAACCAGCAAAGTAAAAAGAGATGTGAGGATTCGCTTAAACATGTATTTCTTCACACGCTGCCTCCTTATAAATACGATGAATAAACAACCTGCCCGGAGGGCTTTTTGGGCATATAGGAAATCAAAAGAACATTCCTGATATGATAAAAGCGTAATGTTGCGTTACCTATGTAACCACTCCATTACGCCGGAATTTACTATAGCACGTTTTAAATGAAAAGTCTACTTAAATATTCCTTATTTTTTATTCTTATTTTTGTTCCTGACGGGCTGTTTTAGTTTTAGTTCCTACCCGATTCGCCCCATTTTTCCAAAAGCTGACGAATCCATTAATGACGCCAACTGGTTCCGGATCTGTTTTAAGTCGGCTGACAGCAACTTCTTTTCTTCTACCAGCTGATTTCCTGCCACATAAACGTCCCTTACATTCCCGCTATTTGCGCTGTAAACCAAAGCGGAATAGGGATCATAGACCGGGAACATATTGGCAGAATCCGTTTCCACCAGCACCAGATCCGCTTCCTTTCCTGGCTCAATCGAACCGGTTACCGAACCCAGGCCTAAGGTCTTAGCGCCTTCGATGGTGGCCATAGCTACGATGATTTCTGCCGGGAACGCGCTCCGATCCCGGTTTTCATTTTTATGAAAATTCGCGCAAAAACGCATTTGTGTAAACAAATCCAACGTATTTCCGCTGGCAGGCCCATCTGTTCCTAACCCTACGGGAATATGATGATTTTTCATGGCAAGCACCGGCGCCACCCCTTTTGCCGCCTTTGTATTGGAGGCAATGCAGTGGGACACTTTGCTTCCTCTCTTTTGTAACAGCAAACAATCTTCTTCTGTCACATGAATGCAGTGGGCGGCTATGGTTTCCGGCCCCAAAACTCCAATCTGATCCAGAAATTCCACTGGCGTGCAATGATAACGCTCCCGAAGTTCCTTTATTTCATAATCCATTTCTGCCGCATGAAGGGTAAAAGGCACCTGATAAGTTCGATCAAGCTGATAAGCCTGTTTTAACCACTCTGGACCGCAGGTGGTGGTGCCGTGGGGAGCCAGACAGACGGATACCCTTTTATGGCTTTGATACTGTTTCATCAAAGCCTCCCCTTTTGCTATCGCTTCCTGGGGGGAGGACACATCACAAGCGCCCTGGTCCATCACCGTCTGCCCGGCTATCCCCCGAATCCCCAGATCATCCATTGCGGCAGCTACCTGATCTTCAAAATAGTACATGTCGAAAACGGTAGTAACCCCTGCCAACAGAAGTTCACAAATGGCAAAACGGCTGGAAACGGCTGCCATCTGTCTGTCCATGGCCTGTTGTTCCATAGGAAGGAGGAAAACCCGAAGCCTGTCCTTACAGTCGTCACCCAGTCCCCGAAAGGGAATCATACCAAGATGGCTGTGGGTGTTTACCATGCCGGGCATTACAATTCCGTGGCAGGCATCTTTTACCAGGCAATCCTCTGGCAGCTTCCCCAGTTGGTCCATAGGGCCTGCTTTCAGGATTTGACTGCCCTCAAACAGCACATACCCATTGGGATACCAGTCCCGGGCCGGGTTCATCGTTACAACAATTCCATTGGTAATTACGGTTTTCATCCCATTCTCACTCCTGCTATGGCAAATATTTTGCGATTAACGGCACCGGCCTCTGGCTTCTTACCTCAAGCATACCATAATCGGTTATCTTTAATGAAGGAGAAACCGGAAGCGCCAGAGTAGACATGGACATAATTTCATTATTATTAAGATATCCTAGTTCTGCCATGGCTTCTCTTACCTTCCCCAAATCCTCTGCCAGTTGGTTTAGAGGGCCATCACTGATAATTCCCCCGACATTTAGCCTTGCTTCCGCCTGCACCTTATTGCCGGAACAAACCACGTATCCGCCCTGAAGCGCAAGCACTCTGTTTTGGGCAAGTGCCATATCCTCAGGTGAATTTCCCAGAACCAGCAAATTGTGGCTGTCATGAGACCAGGTGGTAGCGGCTGCTCCCTGTTTTTGAAACGCGCCCTCCACCAGGCCAAATGCCATATTCCCGTTTTTTCCATAGCGCTCAAATACAACAGCCAAGCACAACCCCGCTTCCTGCCAGCAAATTCGCCCATTTCTCACAGGAATTTCCCGCTGCATCGCGTCAGTAGCGGTTCCGAAAGAATTTATTTTTATCACATTTGCCAAAACTCCAGAGCCAGGCTTTTCCGCTTTCAAGGTAAAAAGGGAAGGGTCTGCCTGAACGCAATGAACCGAATGGTAAAAATGGGAAGGAAATGAAAATGATTGAGGATTTTCCCCTACTTTTTTTGCGGAAGCATTCTTAAACCGGTTCTCTTCCGGATCTTGATACACCAGCTTTCCGCTCTTAAACACTGCGGCGGGCCGGAAATCCTCCAAATTTCGAAGAAGCACAAGATCGGCCAACTTCCCAGGCCCAATCATGCCCCGGTCATCTAAACGCATCCGTCTGGCCGGGGTATAGGTGGAACAGTAAATCGCCTGTTCCACCGGCATCCCTGTCTTTACCGCTAAGGCAATCACTTGGTTTAACTGCCCCTTTAGCAGTTGGTCTGGCATAGTGTCATCCGTTACCAGCGCCACATTTTCATATAAACGGTTTTTGCATACGGTTTCTACTACCGGATTGGTAAGGGACTTTTTCTGCAGCTCCAAAAACATTCCTAAATCCGTTTTTTCCAGTACCGATTCCGCCGTCTGCTGCGTATGGTCTGCGTCCACTCCCGTAAAAATAAACTGGTTTAAATCCCTGCCGCTGATTTTCGGGCAATGGCCTTCCAGGCGGATATCCCGCCCCCGGGTTTCCTTGCACATGCGGATAAGCCGGAGGATTTTCGTATCGCTTCCATCCTCCGGCACAAGCTCCTTAAAATTCATTACTTCTCCAAGGCACAAAACCCGGCTGTCCTCTAAAAGCTCCCGGGTTTCCTGCTCACCAATAGAATATCCGGATGTTTCAAGCTCTATGCTGGTAGCCGGAACACTGGAAGGGATGGCATAAAAAATATCCAGATCCGTTTTCTGTTCCATAAAAGTCCGGATCCCCTCCATACCAAATACATTGGCAATTTCATGGGCGTCTGCCACAACCGTTGTGGTTCCCGCCTTTAACCCGAAGGGCGAAAATTCCTTCGGATACGTCATAGAGCTTTCAATATGCATGTGGATATCCACCAGTCCAGGAATCAAATACATGCCCCTGCCGTCAATCATATATTGTGTTTCGGAAGAAATTTCAGGGGAAACTTCAAAAATCCGTTCCCCTGAAACTGCCACATCCCGCTTTTCAAAGCATTGCCTGAAGGTCATGTACACCCAGGCATGTTTAATCACATAATCTGCCTTCACATAGACTCCTTAATTATTGATAATGCGGTTCCACTGGTCAATCCAGCTATTAAGCTGGGCATTTACAAATGTGTAATCTAACGCTTTCGCACCCTCTGCCACCGCTCCGTAAGTCATATTTGCCGCTTCCTCTTCGGTGAACGTTACCTTGCTGTTGGTAGGCCCTTCATTTAATGCCTTCCCGGTCTTGGTCTGCAGCTCCTGGCTGATGCGGTAATTTAAATATTCATAAGCCAAATCCTTATTCTTGCAGTTTTTCGTAATGCTGATAATGTTAAAGTTAGCGTACGTAACCGCTGGGCTGATATAAACCACATTAGGATTTGCCGCCTGGATCGTAGGCACGCCGAAATCGCCAACCACTGCCGCAGCTACTTCTCCCGATGTAAACATGTTAATCAAGTCGGAAGACTTGGCATAAGTTTTTACTAAGTTGGGTTTTAATTCGGTAAGAGCCTGAAACGCTGCCTCCCCATTATCGCTCTTAATGTCAACACCCGCGTGATCGCTTGCCATATAAACCATAGCCGGACCAAAGGTGGTAGTAATCTCAGGAATGGAAACCATTCCTTCCAGCCTTGGATCCCACAGATCATCAAAGCTTGTAATTTCAAAGCCAACCGCATCCGGGTTATAAATAATACCGATACTATTAATAGTATACGCTACCCCCTGGCCTTCCTCAGCCATTGTTTTTGCCGCTGTAATTAAATCTGCCGCATTTTCTAGTTTGCTTAAATCAATTTCTTCAAACAAACCTTCCGCAATTCCTTTTGACGTCATAGCCTGGGACAACTCAATCACATCAATCGAAGACTGGGTATCTGCCGCCAGTTTGGTATAACGGTCATTGGTTCCGCCTGTTTCCGTTACAATTTCACAATTAAATTCCTGCTCAAAAGGGGCATATACCTCTTCAGCGGAAATGTCCTCACTTAGGCCAAAGGTAGATAGCACCAGCTTCTGGCTTCCTCCATCGCCGGACGGCTCCTGGGTTTTTTCTCCTTCCTCCGCCTTTTGTGCCGCCTCTGCCTGCTGGGTAGTTTCCCCATTCTGATTGCCACCTGCCGGATCGCCGGAAGCGCCGCCGCAGGCGGATACAGCCATTGCCGCGAAAAGAATTGCTGCCAATACTAATTTTTTCATAATGATTCCTCTTTCCTCCCTGAATTCAGGGAATTATGTTGTATGTTAACAGTTACTTTTTAACTAAAATCAGTTTATCCTCTGGTAAGTACAAGCGAATCCGCTCCCCTTCCTGGAAAATGGTTTCCGTTCCCATATTCACCTTAAGGGTTCCGGCTGCTGTGTTTACCTCATACTGGTAGCTTTTCCCTAAAAAAGTCCTGACTCCAACGGTTCCTTCCATCACATTATCCTCCTGCCCTTCCCCAGCCAGGCAAATATCATCAGGGCGGATGGTTCCTTTAAATGGTTCATTCCCCCATTCCATTTGAACCAAAAAACGGCTTCCGTCTGCCGCCTGGTAGGTCTTTTCGCCTGCCGGTTTTAATTCCAGGAAATTTTCAAAGCCGATAAACCGGGCCACGAATTCGGTGGCAGGTCTTTGGTAAATATGTTCCGGAGAATCATATTGTTCGATTACCCCCTGATTCATAATCGCTACTTTATCAGATATGGAAAAGCACTCCTCCTGGTCGTGGGTAACAAACAACGTGGTAATACCTAGCTGTTTCTGAAGGCGCTTAATCTCTACTCGCATACTAACCCGCAGTTTCGCATCCAGATTGCTTAAGGGCTCGTCCAATAATAGAAGCTTTGGTTCAATTACTAATGCCCGGGCAAGGGCCACACGCTGCCTTTGGCCGCCGGACATTTCCTTTGGAAACCGCCCGGAAAGCTCCGTTAAGCCGCACACCTTAAGAATTTCCGCTACTTTCTGATCAATCGTGGACTTCTCCATCTTCCGGGTCCGCAGGCCAAATGCCACATTATCGTATACGCTTAAATGGGGAAACAGGGCATAGCTTTGGAATACCAGGCCAAAGTTCCGCTTATGGACTGGCACCTTGGTCATTTCAGTTCCGTCTAAAGTAAATATGCCGCCCTTTGGCTCAATAAATCCTGCCACAACTCGCAAAGTTGTGGTCTTTCCACATCCGCTTGGCCCTAACAGAGAAACTAATTCCCCCTTTTCCACCTCTAAATCCAGACCCTTTAAGATCGGTTTTTTCTTGTCATAGCTTACATCAATCTGCTTTAATGTCATAAAAGCCATTATTTTTTCCTCCTATTTTGCCAGCGAAGCAATGCCTAAGGTTTTATCTACAATTACCATAATAATTACGGTAGCCGCCATCAGCAGCACGGAAACTGCTGATACCGTAGGGTCATAGTTGTATTCAATATAATTCATCAGCGTTGCCGGAAATGTACTGACGCCCGGCCCAGTTAAAAACATGGATACCGGAATATTATTAAAGGAATTAATAAAGGCCAGCATAAACGCAGAGGAAATTCCGGATGTTACATTAGGAAGAACCACCTGGAAAAATGCTTTTCCCTTCGGCGAACCCAAGCTCCATGCCGCCTCCTCGATGGAAAAATCAAACTGCTCCATAGCAGAGCCTACCACCCGGATCACGTAAGGCAGCGTTACCATAAAATGTCCGGCTAGCAAGCTGATAAACACCGGAATCCGAAAGGTAAGAATCAAAAACTGGTACAGGATAAAGCCAATTACAATTCCAGGCACAATCGTGGGAGAAAGAAATAAAGATTTTAAAATCTGCCGCCCCCGGACATGGGAACGAGCCAGGGCATATGCCGCCGGAACCCCCACAATAAGCGCAATGAGCGTAGCTAAAAAAGCCACCTCCAAACTGGTGAGAAAGGATTGCCGAAAGGATTTTAACGCAAATACATTAGCAAACCATTTCAAGGAAACGGAATCAATGGGAAATACAATGGCGCTCCCTCCCCCAAAAGCCGTTACCGTAATGATTGCCAGGGGAATCATTAAAAAGGCAAATACAACAACCGCGTACCCGGTCAGAAATTTATTCTTTTTCATCCCTATTCACCTCTCTTATCCAATCTGGCTGCCAGCGCGTTAAAGCCTTTGATTACCGCCAGCGTAACCAGTATCATAATCAGCGCAACCACCGAAGCCCCATTCCAGTCGCCTACTGACATGGCTCGCTGATAGATTAAAGTTGACAAGACCATATTGCTGTTCCCGCCTAATAGCTGAGGCGTGGTATAGGCTGTCAGGGTTCCGGTAAATACCAGGATACCCCCTACAATAATCCCAGGTAAGCTCATGGGGAAAATCACTTTCATAAATGCCGAAATCCGGTTTGCTCCTAAGCTCCAGGCGGCTTCCATCATATCGTCGTCAATATTTTCCATAACGCCGGTCACTGTTACAATCATTAAAGGCAAAAACAAATAAACCGATCCGATTATAATGGCAAAATCAGTATATAAAAGCTTCATTGGTTTTTGTAATGCTCCTGTAGCCATCAGAAGCTTATTAATAATTCCATTGCTTCCTAAGATATTAATCCAGGCAAAGCTGCGGATTACCGAATTGGTCATCATGGGGAAAATCGAAGCAGCCAAAAGCAGGCCTCTCCATTTTTTGCTGCACCGGCTGATAAAGTAAGCGGTCGGAATCCCTCCTATCATACAAATCAAAGTGGTAATTATTGCAATCCGCACTGTGCGGAAAAAAATTTTCAGATAATACCCATCACGGAAAAATTGCAGGTATGAATAAAATGGGTAATCACCTGTAAAAAAAGTGGGGATCAACACCTTTAAAAGGGGCATGGCAAGGCATACCAGCAAAATCACCAATCCCGGCGCCAGCATCATCCAGGCACTGCTTCTCTTCATAGTTTCCTCCTTCTCATAGCCATCCTATTTATTAACAATTCTAATTCAGACATTCATGTTTATTATAAAAAGTAATATAACGGACGTCAAATATATAATTTCTATACTTTTTATGCAAAAAAGCTATAATACTTCTTCATATTATGGTAAAATTAAGGAAACATATCAATTATCCACAGCCTGACGGCTGTAGACATGGTATATGCACTTTAAATAAAAGGAGCAAACGGTTTATGGACTTAAAGGAAGCCCGTTACATATTAGCGATTGCAAAACATAAAAATATTGGAAAAGCGGCAGAATCCCTTTTTATTTCCCAGCCTTCCTTGAGCAAATATTTAAAAAACCTGGAGCGGCAGCTCGGGGCTCCCTTGTTTTCCCGCATTGACAATGCCTACATCCCCACCTATGTGGGAGAACGGTATCTTTATTATGCAGAACAGATTGCAGATTTGGGCAAAGAATGGAATCAGGAATACAGTGATATCACCCATCGGAAGCAAGGGCGGTTTCACATTGCTATCCCTATTATGCTAGGAAGCACCCTGCTTCAGCCCACATTAATGGAATTTCATAAGCGTTATCCACATATCACCATTAATGTAATGGAAGAAGTCAATTTTATTGCGGAACAAACCTTAACCAATCATTCCATTGATCTTACCTTTTATAATGTACATGAATTTCCAAAATTATTAGATTATCAGGTAATTCGGACAGAAGAAATTGTCCTGATTTTGCCGGAAAATCATCCCTTGTCCGAAAAAGCAGAAAAAAAGCCAGGATTTTGTTATCCCTGGCTGGATTTATCATTATTGAATCAGGAAAATTTTATCCTTCTGTACCCGGATCAAAACACAGGCGGAATCGCATTAAAGCTGTTTTCTGAGTATCAGATAAATCCCCCTATCCTTCTCCACACCAGAAACAGCCAGATGTCTATTCAATTAGCCATGGATGGCATGGGAGCCGCCTTTGCCCCAGCCAGCTATTTTCATTTTCTGGCCAAAGACCGGTCAGACCGCCCTTTATGCTTTTCCATTGGCCAGACACCTGTGGTCACAACTACCATTGCAGCCCACCGCCCCAAACGGTATCTTTCCCAGTATGCAAAAGATTATATTCAGATCTTGCAGGAATACTGCCGTAAAAAATAAGGGGGATCCGGTAATTCCTGACCGCAGAAGGAAATTACATAAGTTTCCTTCTCTTCCTGCCATGCGGTTTGGAGAAACTGCCAGTTTTGCCTGGTATCATTTAGGCAAGCCGCAAATGGCTCTAATTCAAACTCTACACTGGCAAAATCCAGGGACAATCCAATTCCCAAGGCTTTGGCATAGCTTTCTTTTAATGTCCAAAACCGGAAAAACTCCCGGTTCCGGCTCTCTTCCCCACAGGTTTCTAAATAATTGCGTTCTTTCTGTGTCAGGCATTTCCTGATAACCGTGAAACTGGCTGGGCGGATTTTTTCCACATCTACTCCTAAGGGACGGCGTCCAAGAGCACATACTGCCATATTTTGGCTGTGACTGATATTAAAGTAAATATCCGGATAATCTTCCAGATATGGCTTTCCCTTTTCCCCCTTTTTAATAATGGATAACCGTTGGGAAAGATCCAGCCCAAATTCCTGTTTCAGGCCGCTTATTAAAAGATTCTGCCCAGCTTTATGCTCCAGCCTTCGCTTCTCTTTTCCTGTACATTGTTTTGGCAGGCAAAATGGTTGGATATAAATCATAAACGCCCGGCTCCTCCTGGTATTGATTCTTGTTTTTTCCCTTTTCCCGCATTTAGCAAATACCTGCTAAATGGCTCATATAGCCAATCCAGCACACAGCCAATGGCAAATGCCAGCACAAAGGATACTACTGACATGCCAAGCCAATACCCCCATCTTACAGACAGGCCTGCATCAGTTCCTTCCAAAACCTTTCCCATGCCTCCTGTCAGCTTTGCCCCGATTGTAATTTGGGTCAGGCCGTGCATCAGATAGATATAAAAAGAACGTTTTGCAATGGCTTGAATAACGCCAGAAAACCGTTCCGCCATCTTTCTTCCATAAACCGTAACAGCCAAATACACAGCGCTGGTCATAAGAATCATGGTTACCGAATAATTGTGAAGCGCCGGATTTTCCCTTTTCCAAAAGCAGATTTCCCAGGACGACACCAGAAATGCCAAAATCCCTGCCAGGATCACCAGTTTGATTTGCCTTTTGGTAAGTTTAAAACTGTCCAGCAAGTATCCCAGTATACAATAAAATACCCAGCTATAAAACAAATAAGAGGTAAATACCATCTCCAGGCCAAAAATCTGATATAAGTTCTGAAGGCCAAAATACGCAAGGGTAATCCCGGTTAACGCCCCTTTTTCCCCTTTTCCCATGTTAGCAAACATTCTGGACAGGAAGGGAACGGCCAGATAAAATCCTGCAAGTGCGTAGACAAACCAAAAATATCCTTGGATACGGCTTTGGAGCAGATCCGTTAAAAGCCCTTTCCAAAAATGTAAGGACAGGCCGTTTCGCCCATACACATATACATAGTAAAATAATGATGCCGCCAGCACCGGAATTCCGATTTTAACAAACCGTTTCCAATAAAACCGTCCCATCCCTCCATGGTAATTCTCCAGCAGGAAACGGCCACTGACCATAAAAAACAGGCCGTTGCTGGTAAGCAGCAATGTTCGGATCACCTCATGGAAACGGAGCGCATTTTGGTTTCCCTGGGGTACTAATTCTACCACATTCATCATATGGACGGCAATCACCATAAAGACTGCCAATATTTTTAAAAGGTTGTACTGGACAAGCTGTTCTTGTTTTTTCATAAATTTGTGACCTATGCTTTCTTGAAGTTATAAGGAAACGGGGGTGGAAGATATCGCTCTGCGGCCCGTTTTCCCATAGACCAGCGGCAGAGCGTTGGGCTTTCAAAGCCCCTTTCCTTATCGTGGGGTACCATAAAAGCATACCACAAAATTCTCTTTCTGCAACCCATAAATGAAAACCATACGTTCAATCAGGAGGTTTCTTACGTAGTGTGCTGCCAGATAAAATTCAGTCAGTACACTGGTATAATTCCTGCTTTTAAACAGATAAGGCATACCAAAAGGGTAATGATTCCGGGAACATACGTAAACAGCATGTACATTTTCAGACATTTTCCATATGGAAGACGCAGCACAGAAGCTGCATTTGAAATTCCCGCATTATGAGGGGCGATGCTGGTAAAGGATGTAATCATCATCATCCTGTGGGCATTTTCCGCGCTGATTCCTGCCAAAGTATAATGAGCCAGCATCTGCGGGCCAAAAGCCGGAACCGGAGCTGCCACAGAAGCCATAATAAACGCCATGGCTGTTCCCAGAAGAGGCGCCCCTAAAAGCCCGGGAAGACGTTGAAACGTGGACTCAATGTAGGCAAACCCCTCCAGACTTTTTAGCACTTCTCCAATCGCATACGTTGCCGAAACGCTTAAAATAGGGCCGTACACCGAAGCAATGCCTCCTTCTAAGCTCTCCTTCAGTCTTGGCAGAAGATTCTTTCTTCCGATTATTATGGACAAAAGGCATCCCAATGCCAGAGCCACCACCACATGTACCTGAAATACGGTGCTTAACCCCATGACCGCTGCCAGTGGAAGGAGCGAAGGGATGAGCTTTGGAAGTTTTTCTTCCGGAAGGCCTTCATTTAAGGAGGCATTTGCAATCCCCTGACCGGAAGGAAGGAATGTTTCTCCCCGCTTCAGAGCCCGATGCAAAACCACCCACAACATACCCAGAGATACCGCCCAAAATACGGCTACCGCAACGATTGACAGCAGCCAGCCTGCAGTCAGGTCTGTGCCGCAGATATCTGCAGCATATACATTGCCAGCCTGAAGGGAACCGGCCAGATAAGCCGCACTGATGGTTTGGGCGCCGGCGCAGCAGTACAGATACCAGGGCGTATCCGTTTCCTCATAAAGATTTTTGGCAATCGGAAGAACGGTAAATACTACCACAAATCCGGAAATCCCGGCATAGCAGAGAAAAAAGTAGAAAACCGGAACCATCAGCACACAGAAAAACTGCTGATGATTCTTGCTTTTTTTAATCAGATCGGATAAGCTTAATGCGATCCGTTTGGCATTGCCTCCATCACTCATTAATTTCCCCATCAGCGCGCTAAGGAAAAAAATCAGGAAATAATTTTTTAAGAAGGAGGCCAGGCCAGGCAGGTAAATCCCATTCAATCCTTCTAAAATCCCAATTCCGGAACAAAGGAACATAACGCAACTGCTGATGACTGCCGAAAATACCAGATTAAAACCCCGGTATGCCAGCAGAACGAAAATCCCAAGCCCTCCTATAATTCCAATCAAGCTTTGCATATATAGCCCTCGTCCGTTTCTTTTGCCTTTCTGCCTTCCATTGCCGCCATCCGTGCCTGACTTACTCCAGGCACTTTCATAGAAAAGGTATCTTCCATTACCCCATAATCCCAGTATCCGGCCCTTCCCAACAGCCGCAGCTTTTTATAGTCCAGTTTCCCATCGGGAAGAAGCACCTGATCCTTTACATGGATTTCCACCACTTTTCCGATAATCAAATCAACCGTCCCTTTTCCCCCTGCCTTACTTCCCGGAATCCGGATGGTCTGCATATATTCGCACTCAAATTGGATTGGCGACTCTTCCACTCTCTTAGCCGGAACACGGACAGACGGCAATTTATGAAGGCCTGCTTTCTCAAATTCATCTTCCTTTGGCGCAAACCCGGACGCTGTAATATTCATGGCATCCTTTAGCTCATATGGAACTGCGTTATACACAAAACATCCTGTTGATTCAATATTCCAGACCGTATCTTTCCGGTGTACATTATCCGGCTCATCTCCTCCCTGGTTGACTGCAATCATTACCATAGGCGGATCATAGGACAAATTCTGAAACTGGCTGAAGGGAGCCAAATTATCAATCCCATCCCTGCTAATTGTGGATATCCAGCCGATGGGCCTTGGAGCCACGCAAGCTTTAAACGGGTTGAATGCCAACGGGCATTCTTCATTTACTGGCGAATAATGCATATTCTTCTCTCCTTTGCATTGTAAAAATGATGAATCCATATTGATATCATACGTTTCCGCCCCTATTGGTACAACGTTAAAACTTACAAATCCCGGTAATGCCATCGGGCTGTTTTTTAGATGCTTAGTTAAAACGACCACAATTTTTCACCCTGCAGCCTCTATCTTTTGTATTTCCTATCGTTGTATTTCCAGATGCTTTTTTTGTAAGATAAAGGAAAGAAAAACAGTATCAATCACCCGGAATCCTCCCGCCTTCTGCCGCAATGTTCAATCACACTCTTTTGCCGGGAGCATTCCGGAGCATAAGGAGGAAATTCAATGGAACAATACAGGCCTCTTGAAGGGGTAAAAGTAGTTGAATTATCATTAATGGTTGCCTCTGCATCCTGTGGCCGCATGATGGCCGACTGGGGCGCTGACGTGATTAAGGTAGAAAATACAAAAGGAGGCGACAACTTCCGGAAATGGCCTTTGGGGATCGGTGCTCCCGCTGAGGATGATTTTGACCCGATTTTCGATAATCTGAACGCTAATAAGCGGGCAATCAGCTTAGATACTTCCACCGAAAAAGGCCGGGCAGTCATGGATAAGCTATTAGAAAACGCAGACGTGTTTCTGACCAATCTGCGCACCAGCGCCCTGAAAAAATCTGGTCTGGACTACGATTCCCTGAAAAAGCGATTTCCAAAACTTGTTATGACCCAGTTAGACGGATACGGGGAAAAAGGGGAAGAGGCATCCCGCCCCGGCTATGATAATACGGCCTTCTGGGCAAGGGGCGGGTTCCTCTACAGCCAAAGTGTCTATGGCGACAGCCCGGATACCTATCCGGTTTACATGCCCATGGGATTTGGGGATGTAACCTGCGCTATGGGCATGATGGCCGCTACCGTATCAGCTGTCCTGGCCGCCCGCCGGACCGGAAAAGGCGACCGTGTATCCTTAAGCCTTTATGGGACTGCCGTATGGCTGGCCAACATCTTAGTTACCGGATCCCAGTACGGTTTCCGGATGCCAAAACGCCGGGAAACTTCCAGCCCCTTTGGCGCCCCTTATAAATGCAGCGACGGACGGTGGTTTATGCCCCAGATTGTAAACTTTAACCGGGATGCCGCCACCTTTTACAAACTGTTAGGTGCAGATGACATGGCAGAGGATCCAAAGTATGCAACTCGTGCAAACTTTAACAAAGTAGAAATCTGTAAACCAGTTATCCAGCGGTTTGAACAAATTTTCGCAACGAAAACCGCTAAAGAATGGAACCAGCTCTTCAGCGACGCCGGCCTGTGCTGCGAAATCTTATACGGATATGACGACATTCTGTCCGATCCACAGGCGCAAGCAAACGATTTTATTTATCAAATGAAATATGAAAACGGCCAGGAATCTACCCTGGTAAGAAGCTGCCTTCGCAGTGAACGTATGGGTCTGCCAGCCTTTCAACGTGGGCCTATGTTAGGGGAACACACCGTATCCATACTAAAAGAACTCGGATATGGGGATGAAGAAATTTCCCATATGTTAAAAGAAGGATCCGTAAAGCAGCATAGTTGAGAAAAAAGGTGAACGCTTTCCCGCGTTCACCTTTTTCTGATACCCAAACAGCCGCAAAATCCAACTGGTCCGGTTTTCTTATCTTTCCGCAAAAGCGCCTCTTATTCCTTCCAGCATACCTTCCCGTAATCTAATATGGCCTTGCCGTCCAAATCCTTCACCATGCGAAATAACGCTTCCCCTGGCATCTCTTTCCAAACCTGTAGGGTGAAGGCATCTCCTGGCATGGCAACGCTTCTGAACTGGGTTTCGATGGAAACCATCCGCTCCGGCTCCCCCGGAAACAGCAGCGCAGCCAGCATCCTGCACGCATAGCCAAGGCTGCACAGACCATGGACAATAGGTTTTTCAAAACCACACTTTTTCGCAAACTGGGGATCCGCATGAAGAGGATAGGTATCCCCAGTTAAACGGTACAAAAGCGGTGCGTTCTCCGGATAACAATCTTGTTTTACAGCATCCGGTTTACGTTCCGGAATCCCAATCTTGCTATGAGGTACTTTCGACCCTCCAAAGCCGCCGGACCAGCGATTTAAATATCCCATGGTATTCGTAAAAACCGGATCTCCATCCTGGTCTTTCGCTATAATATCCACGTTAATTTTAGCGCCTTTCCCCTCTCCACGGTCATAGACAGCGCTGATAACCTTTTGGATGGAAAAGGTTCCTTCCACCGGAATCGGCTTATGAATTACCAGCTTATGATCCATGTGCAGCGTCCCGTCGGTGCGCAGCCCTTCAATTTTCTTTGTGGGCATCATGGGCTGAGGCTCATAAGGTTCCATTCCAAATGTTCCCGCACATGGAATTACGCCAAAGGTAGGGATGGCTTTTAGATCTTTCTCATAAACATATTCCAGCTCTTCCTGCTTTGCCCCTACGCTTAAATGGTATAAAATCAAATCTCTCCATGTATACGTAAATTTCTGTTCTATCGATAACCCTACCGCGGATTCATCTAACATTCCGATCCCTCCTTGCCATAATTAACCATTTGGATTTCCCTTTTCCAGATACAAGGGAACGTTTCCCGATTGCCTGCCTTTTGAAAAATAGAACGTGCCGCAAATACTATTTTATCTTGTTGGCGCGGATTACATTGCCGCTGATTACCACTCTTTGGATCTCATTGGTACCCTCAAAAATCTGGAATATTTTTCCATCCCGCATCAGTTTCTCAACCGGATAATCCCTCATATATCCATATCCACCCAAAATCTGAACTGCCTCTGTGGTTACTCGGTTTAACGCATCCGAACAGTAGCATTTCGCAATGGGGCCTAAGGTTGCCGCCAGTGAATCTCCTGCATCCAAAAGGGCTGCCACCTTCATTCCGATGGCACGGCTGGTTTCAATGGCAATCTCAATATCTGCAATCTTCGCGCTGATGGCCTGCTGCTTGTAGATGGGTTTTCCCATAGTATGCCGCTCCTGCGCGTATTTTACTACCACATCTTTAGCGGCCCGCATAATTCCCACACAGCCGCTTCCCACGCCTGCACGGCCCTGTTCCAAGGTCTTCATCGCAATCTTAAAGCCTTCCCCCTCTTTTCCGATAATGGCCGATGCCGGAATATGTACATCTTCTAATATAACATCACAGGTAGCGGACTGACGGATCCCCATCTTATCTTCATGCTTTCCGATGCTAACGCCTGGAAGATGGGCATCTAACAGGAACATGGTAAGGCCTTTATACCCTAAGCTTCTGTCAACAGAAGCAACCACACACATAAAGTCCGCATAGCAGGCATTTGTGATAAAGCACTTGCGGCCATTTAAAATGTATTCTTTTACATTGCCTTCCTCATCTAAAACTTTGGTAGCCGTGGTGCTGCATGCGCCTGCATCCGATCCTGCATCCGGCTCTGTTAAGGCAAAGGCCGCAAAGCCGCTGCGCTTTTTCGGCCAGCGTGGATCTCTTCCTGGCTTATCACTGGTGAGGATCTCAACACACCACTTTTTCTGTTCTTCTGTCCCGGCTAACAGTACCGGCTTGATTCCTAAATTATTGGTTCCGCAGGTTAATCCAAACCCTGCGTCGCCATACATTAATTCTTCCCGGATCCAGGCAGCCGTTACGTTGCTTAAGCCTTGCCCGCCATATTCAGCCGGAAGGTCGGCACAAATCAGCCCCATTTCAAATGCCTTATTATAAGCATCCCAATCCAGTTCCCCTTTTAGGTCAAATTCGGCTGCCTTAGGGCGCACTTCCTTCATCACAAAATCGTGGACCATGTCCACAATATCTTTGTCTTCGCCTGCTAAAACTAATCCTGCCACAGATGTGTCAAACATACTATAACCGCCTTTCTTTTGCTTTCCTTTTGCTCCCATAGAAGCTACAGCAACTTTTGATATAAGGATCATACCAAATCCGCTTGCCTTGGGACATGTTGATTGTTACAAAAACATCAAAATTTCTGTTTTGTCATTGTGGTTAAAATAACCATTAAATTTTTTTCTTTTTTTTGGTATGATTATTGGCAAATATCTTGATCCCATATGGAGGTTTTTTATGCGATTAGCACATAGTATTATTTTAGATATTCTGAAACCGTTTCAGGTTCAGGCCTTCCTTCCTCCCCAAATCCGCTTCCGTTTTCAGTATATCCAGCTTCTAGACGAAGGAAATCCCCCTTGTGACAGCCAAGTCCTTTATCTAGGAAGCGCCGGGCAGCTATCGTTTGTGGAGCCTGCCCTGTTTAGCCAAATCTGTATCGTTTGCATCGGAACGGAAGAAGCCATCCAGACCTATGTAAAAAATGATTGCGCCAATCTCCTTCTGATCCCGGAGCACCATTCTATGGCTTGTGTCGCAAACCGGCTTTATTCCTCTTTCGATGAAATTCAGCGGTGGTGCGCCGAACTGGATATGGCTATTTTATCCAAACAGGATTACCAGACCATTTTTTCCATCGGAAGCCGCTTTTTTGGTGAAAATGCCATGATCATGGTTAATTCCTCCTATAATGTAATCGGCAGTAACCTTCCTGCTGCCCCAAACCATGAACGGATTGACCATATTTTAAAAAACGGCTATTACACAAAGGAAATGACCGATGATTTAGCAAGGATGGGATATCAGGCCAACGGCACTAAGTATACCAGCCCATCCATTTTATATCCTCCAAACTACATGAACTGCCCTTTGATGGTTCTGTCAAACCATGCTGACAACGGCATCTTTTTAGGTTTTATCACCATATACTTTATCAAGGACGAGCCTACCCAGACACAGTTTGAATTGTTTTGCTATTTCGCCCGGAAGGTGAGCCGGTACTATCTGGAAAATAACGAAGAAAGCGTTTCCACCCTAACCCCTTTAGAGGTTTTTATGTCCGATCTGATTACCCATACCCGGGAGGATGAAACTTTCCTTCAGGATCGGGCCCGTTCCCTGCGCCTTCCTTTAGACGCCTCTTACCGCCTGTCTGTAATCCAGTGGGATAATTTTATCCTCCCCCAGGCAGATTATATTATGAACCGCTTGCGTACCTGCCTGAAATTCCCTTTTTTCCGGGTTATTTTATACCATAATTCCGTCCTTCTGCTGCTTCAGGGCAATATCTCCAGTTTAAAAGTTATGGAGGAAATTAATGAATCCCTTGGGGAATTTGGAGAACTTTTAAAAATCTGCCAGGGTTACGCCGGATTTTCCACATCTGGTTTCCCTCTGCTGAAAATGAACATTGCCTATCAGCAGGCGCTTACGGCAGCCCGGTATGGTATGATGCTGAATCCGGAAAGCAGGATTTACTTCTATTCCCACTATTTCGTTTATGAAATGCTGGACGACTATAAAAAAAGGTATGACCTGGAAGATATGTATGTGCAAAAATTAAAATACTTAATGAATCCGGCGGAAGAACGCTACGATAATCTGGCACTGCTGCGCAATTACCTGTTAACGGAACGGAGCATTTCCGCTACTGCTAAACTCATGCATATGCACCGGAACAGCGTGATCTACCGCCTTGGCAAAATCCAGGAAATTTTGGCTTTGGATTTAAATGACCCGGATGTACGGCTGCGGCTTTTAATTTCCTTTAAAATTTTAGAGCTGCAGGCCGGGCACATCCAGCCATTTCAAATCACAGAGGATCATTCAAACGGAGCCATAAGCTTTTTTGAGTAGCTTAAAAACAACCCAATTTTAAGCTTTTAATTTTTTAATCTCTTCTGTCAGCACCGGAAGCACCTCAAACAGGTTGCCTACGATCCCATAATCCGCAGCCTTAAAAATCGGCGCTTCCGGATCCTTATTAATGGCCACAATGCAGTCTGATCCTGACATACCAGCTAAATGCTGAATTGCGCCTGAAATCCCGCAGGCAATATAAAGCTTGGGGCCTACTGTTTTTCCGGTCTGCCCAACCTGATGGGCATGTCCGATCCATCCGGCATCCACAGCCGCCCTAGAAGCGCCTACCGCCCCCTTCAGCACTTCTGCCAGGTCTTCCAAAATCTTAAAGTTCTCTGGGCCGCCCATCCCGCGTCCTCCAGACACGATAATCTCCGCGTCCTCCAAGTTCAAAACCCCTGCTGCTGCCTCCCGTATGGATTCAATTAATTTTGTGCGGATGTTATCTGCCGGCACAGTGATAGCCTCTTTGATTACAGATGCTTCCCCGGCTCCCTCAACCGGAAGCTTCTTAAATACTCCCGGACGCACCGTACCGATCTGGGGGCGGGTATTGGGACACATAATAACAGCCATCAGGTTTCCCCCAAAAGCAGGCCTGGTCCAGGCTACATTTTTACTTTCCTCGTCATAATCCAGGCTGGTACAGTCCGCTGTAAGTCCCGTTTTTAACCGGCAAGACAGCCTGGGGCCGAAATCCCTTCCGTTATTGGTCGCGCCGATTAAAATAGCCGAAGGAGAATATTTTTCCACCAATACTGTCATGGCATAGGTGTATGCGTCAAAACTGTACGTTTCATATTCCGCCCCTTCTACGCTGATGATTTCATCAGGGCCAAATTGCCGCACTTGGCTAATGGCTTCCCCATTATCTTTGCCTAATACAACCGCAACTAGCTTTTCGCCAGATTTCTCCGCTAGCATACGCCCCGGATTTAGCAGCTCTAATCCTACGCTTTTTGCTTTTCCCTGGTCGGTTTCGATAAATACCCAGATATTTTTATTTGTAAATTCACTCATAGTCCCTGCACCTCTCAAATAATCTTGGCATCGCTAAGCATAGCAGCCAGCTTTACGGCAGCCTCCGCGCCGGTTTCTTCTTTTAAAATCACGCCGTTTTTCGACTGATCCGGGGTAAAGGTTTTCTTTACCTTGGTGGGCGATCCATTCAGGCCTAAATACTCCGGTTTTGTTTCCATATCTGGGTCACTGTTGGTAATCTCAGTGATAACAGCCCGGTTTGCCGCCATTTTGCTCTTAATGGAGGGATAGCGGGGATCAAACGGGGTTTTCGTTACCGTAACAAGGGCAGGCAGAGAAACTTCTACCACATCATGTCCTTCGTCTGTATCTCTTTGTACACGCAGCTTTCCCTCAGTCATTTCCACGCCAGTCGCTAATGTTACATGGGGAAGATCCATATGCTCCGCAATCTCAGGCCCTACCTGGGCCGTATCTCCGTCAATCGCCTGCTTGCCGCAGAAAATCACATCCATGCTTTCATTGGTTTTGGCTTCTACCGCTTTAATGGCCTTGCTTAAAATATAGCTGGTAGCTAATGTATCCGATCCGCCAAATGCGCGATCTGTAACCAAAAACGCCTGATCCGCGCCTACGGATAAGCATTCTTTCAACGCGTTTTTCGCCTGGGCCGGCCCCATGCTAATTACCGTAACCTTACCGCCTTCCTTTTCCTTTAACCGCACAGCCAGTTCCAGCGCACATGCGTCAAATGGGTTTACAATACTTGGAACCCCTTCCCGGATTAACGTGTGCTTTACCGGATCAATCTTAATTTCCGTAGTATCCGGCACTTGCTTGATACAAACCAAAATATTCATATACTGTCACCTCGTTATAATTTTTTATTTTCCTCTTGCCTATCTTCCCTTATATTCGGGAGCCCGTTTTTCCAGAAAAGAAGTTACCCCTTCTGACTTATCCTCTGTGCCGCACAAAGTACTTAGCGCCAGCATCTCAAGAAGCTCTCCTATCTCCTGGCTGCCAGATAGGGAGGCCTGCACCACGCGCTTTGCTATGCGGATGGCTATCGGGCCTTTTGCAATCAGCTTTTCCGCCATTTTCCTTGCTTCTGAAAGCAGCTCCTCCTGAGGTACGCATTTTGTGGCAAGTCCGATGGTCACCGCTTCCTGCCCGCCTATTTTCCGCCCCAAAAGAATCACATCCTGAGCCCTGCCTAATCCAATCAGCCTGGATAAGCGCTGTGTCCCTCCTGCCCCCGGAAGGATTCCAAGGCCTGTTTCCGGAAGCGCAAAAAGGGCATTATCCGATACCACACGGAAATCACAGGCAAGCGCCGTTTCGCAGCCGCCTCCAAAGGCATAGCCGTTCACTGCCGCAATCACCGGTTTTGCGCACCTTTGGATCTGGTTTAACGCTTTCTGCCCCGCGCCGCCTAAGCAGTCTGTGGATTTTTTCACCTTCAGGCTGTTTAAGTCCGCGCCTGCAATAAAAGCCTTATCTCCTGCTCCCGTAAGAATTACTACTTTTACTTCTTCCGCCCGATCCGCCCAGGCAAAAAATTCTGTAATCTCTGCCCATGACACATCATTTAACGCATTCAATTTTTCCGGTCGATTGGCCGTAAAAAGCGCAATCCCCTTCTGGTCAAGTTCCAGTTTAAAGTTTTGAAATTCCGTAATAAAACCTCCCTTCGCCTCTTCCCCTGTTTCTTTCCTATACCGGATAGAATATAATACCAGGATTTTACATGTTTTTTAGGATTACGGGCGCATAAAGTGCAGAGTAATCCGGTATCAAGGCGGAAAACGGCCTTTTGACACCAACATCTAGAATATGGGGTATGTTACTATACTAGCTCATCGCCCCTCTTTTTTTCATCTTCATATATTCCAAAAAACATTTCCCTCCAAAACTCCGGATTTGTACGTTTTGACCCGTCCAGCCTACAGTAGTTGCAATGCACAATTTCGCCTCCTTTTCCAATCCCGTGTTTTGGAATATTTACAGTTTGTTCTGTGCCTTTAATTTGTTAGAATAAGCCCAAAGATGTTCGCTGGAGCGTGTGGCGGCAGGTCACGGTTAAACTTGCTGTTTGCTATCACCCTTCGGCAGACGCACACGATTTTCGCAGGTAATTTCCGGGTTTACACCCACCGAAAATCGGCATTGGAACCAATTACTGTCAGGAGGTTATTCATCATGAAACCATTGGAAGGAATCACCGTTATAGAACTTTCTACTTACATTGCCGCCCCATCTTGTGGCCGTGTCCTCGCTACTCAGGGCGCCCGGGTTATTAAGGTAGAATCACCCGCCGGCGATGTGGAGCGGAAATTTGGCCCCACTTTGTTCTGCCCGGCTACAGAAGAGGAAAACCCCATCTATGACACCTTAAACGGCGGGAAAGACGCTGTGATGCTGAATTTAAAAAATCCCAGCCACATGGAGCAGTTCCATAAGCTGCTGGAAAAAGCAGATGTGTTTCTTACAAACAACCGGATCCAGGCATTAAAAAAAATTGGCCTGGATTACGATTCCTTAAAAGAACGATACCCAAAGCTAGTTTATGCCATCTTGTTGGGCTACGGCGAAAAAGGCCCAAAGGTAAATTTCCCAGGTTTTGACGCCATCGCCATGTTTGCCACCGGAGGCTTTATCCAAGACATGATGGTTGATGCCCCCGGGTCTTATCCGATCTACCTGCCAATGGGATTTGGCGATCTAATCTGCGGCACTGTTCTTGCAGGAGCTATCGGTACCGCGCTTTACGGAAGGGAAAAAAGCGGGAAAGGCGACTATGTATCCCTGTCCCTTCACGGCGCCGCCATGTGGATGTTTAGCATCATGTCCACCGGAACCCAGTTTGGATACCAGTGGCCCAGAGGACGTTACCAGGGAGGCCCCATGGGAGTTCCCTATAAAACGAAAGACCACCGCTGGATCCTGCCAGTGGTAAACGAATACGAGCGCTATTGGCGCGCTTTCTGCCAGGCGGTAGGCGCTGAGGAAATTATTGATGATCCCCGCTTTTGTACCAAGCAGGCTACCTTTGATCCGAAAAACCGGGAAGACTGCATCCGCTATTTTGAAGGCTGCTTTTTAAAGCTGAACGCTGATGAAGTTCTTTCTAAGCTGGAGGCGGCTGATATTATTGTCAGCGAACTGGCTCATTTTAAGGACAATCATACCAGCAAGCAAGCTCTTGAAAATGGCTTTGTAAGCCCCATCACTTACCCTAACGGCGATCAGATTACCCTGGCCATGCCTCCTGTAAAAATGGGCAGCGTAGAACCGCCAAAAGCAGAACATGCCCATGGGATCGGCGCCGATAATGAGGCTGTTTTTAAAGAATTCGGAATCCAACTAAAGGAGCAGTAGGCAACTGCTTCGTATCAAACTTTATGGAGGAAAATTTTATGGAATATCAGAACATTTTAGTAGAAGTAAAAAACCGTGTTGCCACCGTTACTTTAAACCGTCCGGAATACAGCAACGCCCTTGCCCGGGAATCTTATTTTGAAATTGCGGATGCCATGGAAGAATTGGGGAATCGAAACGACGTGGGGGCCATTATCATCACAGGCGCCGGAAAACATTTTTCCGCCGGAGGGGATATTAAGCGGTTTAAAGCCTTAATTGACGCGGGAGAATACTTAGACGCCCAAGCTATTGAGAGCGTAAGCGTCATGTCCATCGCCATCCGCCGCTGCCCGAAACCGGTTATCGCCATGATTAATGGAGTTGCCACCGGAGCCGGCTTAAGCTGCGCCTTAGCATGTGATTTCCGAATCGTAGAGCCTTCCAGCAAAATGATTATGGCCTTTGTAAACCTTGGCCTTTGCGGCGATACAGGAAGCATTTATACCTTAACCCGCCTGATAGGGCCGGATAAAGCGGAATTAATGATGATGACAGGAGATGCCTGCCGTGGAGAAGAATGTGTGCGCATAGGTCTTGCAACCCTTCTTGCTGAAGAAGGAAAACTTTCAGAAACCGCTTACGCCCTGGCGGAAAAACTAGCCGGAAAGTCAAGCACTGCCCACGGAGGGCAAAAGCGTTTAATCAGACAATATTTTTACGGAGAAATGGAAGCATTTTCCAAAGACGAAGCCAGAGAAATGGCAGCCGCGTCAAGACAGCCTGATTTTACAGAAGCTGTAAACGCGTTTTTAGAGAAACGGGCACCCAAATACAATAAAGAAAATTAGTGCACTGGCCGGATGCTATCTGGTCAGTACACAAGGTTGAGAATCCAAGCCTTCCGATAAATTCGGAAGCGAAAACATATAGGGGAGGGATCCGGCAAAATTGTTTCATCGCCTGTTTACAGGATGAACCGATTTTGCTGCCATCCCCTTATTTATTCCAGCAAACACCGGTATTTCTCATATTCTTTTCTGGTCCAGGCTAAATATTTGATTAATTTCAGGGAGTAATTCACCCGGAACACATCATTATGATTTTCCAGGCTGACTTCCAGTATTTCTTCAATCCGATGAATCCGATAAAGAACGCTGTTCCGGTGCATATACATTTCCTTGGCTGTGGCCGTAACTGCCTGGTTATTTTCCAGGTACACCTGTAAAAGATGCATATTATTGGTATTCTTACGGATATCCCCTTCCATCAGCTCATCAAATTTTTTCAGATACAGCGAATCCAGCCGCAAAGAATCCTGGACGCATTGAAACATATGGTAAAGATAAAAGTCCCGGTAAAAATATAGACGTTCCGCTTTCTGTTTTTGGAACATCAGGCCAAACTGAAGGGCGGCGCACGCCTGATTATAGGCAGTAGGAAGCTCTTTTAAATGGGAAAAGGGAGAGCTGATGCCGCAAAATGCCTGATTAGGGATTAAAAGCCTGGTAATCCGTTCCTGCCATCCCTCTTCCTTTTCTTTCACAAAAGGATAGCGGTATTCCCTGGATTTCAGCATTAAAATCATCCCGTTATGCTGGAAAAACTTTACATTGGGAGAAGTGTTGGGAAAGGTTTCCATCAAATACCGGGCTATGGTTGGATTATATTCCATAAACTGGATGCAGTATAACACCGATTCCGATTTCCATTGAATATGAAAAATCTCAGCTTTTTCTTCTATCACATTGACGTCTGTCAGCTTTTTTTCCAGAATACTGACTAAAAAAGACTCATATAAAAATCGTCGCTCTTTAAATACTGGCCCATTTTTATCTAGATACAAATTAAACCGTTTAAAGAAATATTCTGTTAAATCATATGCTCCCGGATCGGCCTTGGGATCTTCCCCGCAATAAACGCATAAGGTATAAAATCGAAGGCCCTGGCGGAAGTAGTGGTGCAAAAGCGCGCTGTTTCCGGAAGGAAGCATTGTGCCGGAAAGGAACCTGGTTCCCATATTGGTGGTATTGGCAATCAGATTTTTCCCGATTAGAATTTCTACCGTTTCCCGCAAAAAATATCCCTTTTCTTCCATCTGCGCCACATTGGAATTGGGCGGTTGAACGTCTTTTGTATAAGCACAGATATTAAAAGACGCGTCCCAGACCAGCAGGTGATGGGGAAGGATTTCCGTGTATGCCATTAACATGGCATTCATATCCTGCCCTGATAAAATAATCTGATCCAATTTCCGATCCCATGCCTGAAAGCGATAAAATAAATGCCGGAATTCATTAAAAACGGAAATGCTTCCGTGATGCTTTGGCACATAAATCCAGTGCACCTGATCCGAAAACCGGAACACTTCTTCCGGATTTTCTGCTAGGCAGATCCCATAAAAGGGATCTATATTTCCTGGACGCGCCGCAAAATATCGTGTCAGCGTTTCTAGATCCGCAACATAAAGAATATCTTCATCTAATTGTTCCATTTCCGTTTCTAAAAGAAACACATCTGCAAACCTCCTCTCCCAGTCCAAGCTGGGAGAGGATTTATAATCCTTCCATTGAATAAGTCGAAATATCGTCCGTAAAGATAATACCATCTTCTAATCTCTTTCTATCCATTTTACCAATTCTGCCTTTGTCACTTTTCCGGTAGCCGTCCGTGGCAAATCCTTATAAATATGCACTTTTTTCGGAATTTTATAACCGGCAATCTTACCACGGCAGTAACTTTGTATCTGCTGTTCATTTAGCGAATTCTCCCGTTTTAAAATAACACAAGCATGAACCGCCTCTCCCCAGTAATCATCCCGAATTCCTAAAACAGCCGTTTCCGCAATATCTGGATGGCTTCGCAGTACATTCTCAATCTCCTGAGGAAATATATTTTCGCCGCCTGAAATTATCATATCACTTTTTCTTCCATTAATGTAAAGATATCCGTCCTCCGTAAGATACCCAATATCCTTTGTATGATACCATCCATCCACAATAGCTTCTTTTGTTTCAGGTTCCATCTGATAGTAGTCAACCATCATGCCTGGGCCTCTGACTACAATTTCCCCTGCTTTGTTTGGCGGGCATTTCTGTCCTTGTTCATCCATAATCACCACTTGGTGGCCTGCAATCGGTTTTCCCACTGAATTCAAGTAGCGCATCTTTTCCCGCAAGTGATCTTCTGGAGAAAGGATGGTTACAATGGATCCCATTTCCGTCATCCCATAAGACTGCTGGAATCCGCAGTGGAACTGCTCCATCGCCCGGCGGATTAAATCTGGCGGCATCGGGCAGGTGGAATAGCTGATCATATGGATGCTGCTCAGATCATAGTTATGAAAATCCGGGGCATTTAATATGGCTGTCAGCACAGTAGGAATTGCGCTGATTCTGGTTACCTTATGCTTCTCTATGCTGGCCAGATACGCTGACGGATCAAATTTCCCAAAAAACACAACGGTTCCTCCACAAGCTAAACAAGCATAGGTTCCCATGCAAGCTGAATGGAACAACTGGCTCATCATCTGAAATATGGTATGGGAATCAAAAAGCAGCGATTCCACACAAGATTCCAGTTCCCGAAGAAAAGATCCATTGGAATATCGTACGGTTTTGGGCACGCCAGTTGTCCCGCTGGTGTGAAGGTGCATTAGCACGTCCCGGTCTTCCCGTTTGACGAATTGAGCCAGCGGTATTTCATCTTTCAGAAATTCATCCATCCGATCCAAATCTTTGGATGGGCATAACTCCTCCGTCAGCACACACATCTCATTCCGGATTTTCATATCCTGGGAGCGGAAAAAGATAAATTTCACATGGTTAAATACCAGAAGATGGTGCAGTTCCGGCACCGCCAGCCGCCAGTTCAGCTTAATTACAATCGCACCTGCCATAATAATACCCAACTCGGTTTCAATATAGTCAAGGCTATTTTTTGAGATAATCGCTACCGGATCCCCTTTTCGGATCCCATTCTTTCGCAAATACGCCGCTATTTTTCCGGCCCGTTCATAAATCTGCCTATAGGTCCGTTTTTGCCCTTCAAAAATTAAGGCGGTTTTATCCGGGTAAGCTTCCATCCCATTCTCAAAAATACGGATAAATGAATCGAATGTTTTTTTCATAATAAACTCCTGTATGTCAGCACAAAGAGCCGCCAAATATCAGGCGGCTTTTGACTTATTTCATTGTAGTGAACGTATCAGCTCTTCCAAGCGGGACTGGCATTAGCTGCGCCATTCCCGCCCACGCCAAATTTCCTGTTTTTGGCATTTGGCATGTTTACGTGCATCTGTCGAAAGCTTTCTAAAAGCAAATCCCCATACTTACCAATATTACAAGTACGAGAGAAGCTACCATGGGGAATACGACTGTAATCCACAAATAGTGTTTGTAAATCTCTCCGATGGTAAGTTTGGAAGCTCCAGCCGCATTACACACGCCTACGCTGTGGGGTAAGGTATTCAATGCCAGGGCCGTTACCGTAGCTACCCGATGAATTGCTGCTGCCGGCAGGCCAGTGGCCAGGAACCGCTCTGCAAAGGAATCAAATACAACCGATACGGCTGAGGTAGAAGAACTGGTAAGTGCCGCTACCACATTTACACAGAGGAAAACCTGAAATGCCGGCGGCAGGAACGCTGATACGGTATCTAACCCGCCCACTACCAAATTGTAAGCCGGGCTTCCAGATACTACCCGTCCAAATGCTACTGTACAGCTAATTAAGCAAGCAGTTACTGCCCCTGTAGGAATTCCAGAGGAAATACAAGGCTGAAGGATTCCTTTAAGCTGCGGCCAAAACAGAATCAGGCAGCATAAAATGGCACAGATCATAGCCAAAACAACCGGCTGCTTTAATACGTTCATAACCAAAAGCAGTACAATACAAGGCAGCACACTTCTCCACAAAGGATACTCTACATTTTCCTGCCCTCCGATAGACTTATCCGCTGCAATCCTTGCACCGGTGGGAAGGAAGGCTTCCCCTGACTGTTCTGACTTCTTTAAAGAGCCCCTAAGATAAAGGCATGACAGGGCAAACATAACAATTGTTGCAATGATGCCAAGGCCGGGAGCCGCCATAGGGGTTGTCCCTAAATAGGAGGTTGGCGTTAAATTCAATACATCCGGAGCTCCGGGAAGGGCGCCTAATGCATAGGTTGCAGATCCAAGAGCCGCCATACCGTAGTAATGCCACGGAATATCCAATTCCTCAAATAAATCTTTTGCAATCCCAACCATGATAAAGACGCAAACCAGGGAGGATACGCCGCCATAGCAAAGGATGGTATTAATAATCGGAAGGGAGAGGATTGCCCAAAACTTCTGCTCCTCCACCGGGCGCTTTCTGCACAGGCGTGCGATTTTTAAAGCAATGGATCTTGCGGCGCCGCATTCTCCCATTAATTTTGCAAAGGTTGCGCTTAAAATATATACTAAAAACCAACTTTTAATAAATCCGCTGAATGCGCCTACAAACGTTTCATTTAAAACTGTAATCGGATTCTGCATACTAAATATTGCTACAACTACTGACGATAACACGGAAAGAAATATAATATTATACCCCTTATAAGCCAAATAGATAAAAATGGCCAGAGCAATACATACACCTAACAGGCTTAACCATTCCATAACATTCTCCTTCTCATTTGCGAAACGCCGAAACCAAAGGCTTACTGCCCTTTTTCTCCGTTTAACCGATTCCCTGCAAGCGTTTCATCGCCTGCTCATATTCCATTATCATGCTTTGTATTACCTCTTCCACAGAAGGAATGGTTTCAATCAGTCCGACGCAGGTCCCTATGGGGAACAGGCATCCGTCTGTATCACCGTTTGCGTAGCAGGTTCTTCCCCTGGTTCCCTGAATTACCGGCATCAGTTTTTCAACTGTAATTTCCGGATCCTTTTCTAACTCTAAACATTCCCTTGCTGTGGCATTATCCGCAACGCGAACCATATTCCGGATGGACTTTTGGCAAAGTACGGTATCGGTTTCTTCCGCGTCTACTACCCACTGCTTAAAATTATCATGAACGGGGCATTCTTTTACCGCTACAAACCGGGTTCCCAAAACAACCCCCTCCGCGCCCATAGCCAAAGCTGCCGCCAATCCGAAGCCGTCCACATAGCCGCCTCCGGCAATTACCGGAATCCGGCACTTTTTCGCTGCCTTATTGGTCAGGACAATAGAACCTAACCCCTGAGCTCCCGGATGTCCTCCGCACTCATATCCTACCACTTCCACACCGTCCACACCGGCACGCTCTGCACTTAAAGCATGCTTTATAGTAGGAACCTTATGAAAATGAAGGACGCCTGCCTCATGAATCAGGGGAACCAGCTCCTTTGGGCTAGTTCCTGCCGTTTCAATTACAGCTACCCCTTCTTGGCCACAAAGCCGGATCACATCTTTTGTGGCATCCCCCACAGACACACCAGGAAGAAGGGAAATATTCACGCAAAACGGCTGGTTTGTCCGTTCTTTTGTTTCTCGGATTGCTTCCTGCAAATCTTCTAATTTCGGATAGATTGTGGCGTTAATTGTGCCTAATCCACCAGCATTGGAAACGGCAGAAGCCAGAATTGGGGTTCCTATATTCTGCATGCCTCCCTGCATAATGGGATACCGAATCCCAAGCATTTGGGTTAATCTTGTCTTCATAGCTTCCTCCTTACGATTCCTCTTCATCCAGATGTTGGTATTGGGATACGTCCAACTGCACGGCTGCATCCTTTGCTTCCATCTCCTGGATCTGTTCTCTGGTATACCCGTATTCTTCTAATACGGCTTCTGTATGCTCTCCCAGCATAGGCCCACGCTTCCATGCAGGAATTCCCATCTTTTCACTGCGCATGGCCGGACGGACTAGGATGGATTTCTTGCCGTTAGGGCAGGTAACCTCATGGATATATTCATTGGCCCAGGCCTGTTCACTGTGTTCCATATCTTTATAGTGGGCCAGCTTATCATTTACAATATCCGCCTTAGTCAAAATCTCACACCACTCATCCGCTGTCTTGGTTGCGTAAATTTCAGCAAACCGTTCCATCAGATACTTGCGGATCTCCGGTTTCCTCTGCTGCAAGGCTGTATTATACTTTGGATCGGTTCCCAGCTCTGGAACGCCCAATGCGTTGCAGAGAATGGGCCACTGCTTTTCAATCTGCAGAAGGGTCGTCATAACCCACTCATTATCTTTCGTCCGAAAAGGTGCTCCGGTGGGGGCACTGTTTTCTCTGGTTTTCGGATATGTATATCCGTACTGTTCCTCAGTAGCTACCGCCATAATATGGAAGCACCACAATGCGGTTCCATAAAGAGAACTGCTTACGTGATCTCCAAGACCTGTCTGTGTGCGCTTAAATAAGGCTGCGGTAATGGCATAGCAAAGACCCATGGCTGTCACAATATCCCCCGGGCCGGCGGAACTGTATACCGGATAGCTTCCCGGGCCTTCCACCATCATATCGGCGTTAAACCCGCTGCTAGCCCAAAATGCTACCGTGTCAAAGCCGGGATTGTCTTTTTTCGGCCCCTTTTCTCCGAAGCCGTTTACATTTGCCATGATCAGTTTGGGATACTTCTCTTTTAAGGTTTCGTAGTCAAGTCCCAGCCGTTTCAGGGCTTTCGGCCTGGTATTGGTAAGGAATACGTCGGCCTTCTCCAGCATCCGGTGCATGGCTTCCATGCCTTCCGGCGTTTTCAAATTTAATACGATTCCCCGTTTTCCCGCGTTTAAGTTATCAAACAGCGGGTTTTCGTCCATGGTACAGGGAACAAAAAAAGTCTTCGGGAAATTGCGGAACATATCTCCGCTTGAACTTTCTACCTTAATTACGTCAGCGCCCCAATCTGCCAGCATCCTGCCGCAGGAGCCGGCTGCCACCATTGTAGAAAGCTCCACAATCTGAATGCCCTCTAGTGGCCTGTAGTTGGTGTTTTCTGTCATTTCTTCCTCCAATTGTTTCCACTGCAAATGTTCTATATCGCTTTTACTCATACAAGTTTTCTGATTTTCCGTTTTTTATTTTCCTTCTATACGATCTGTGCCTTTAAGCTTCCGATTACGTCTTCCGCCTCTGCTACCATATCGTCCATCAATTTTTGTACGGTCTTAATCTCATCAATTAATCCCATTGCAGGCCCTACCGCATAGATTCCGCCGTCCACGTTGCCGTTTTTGTAGCACTGCTTACTGATTTTCCCGGAAATTACTGTCATCAGCTCTTGAAGGGTGGTTCCCCTGGCTTCCATTTCAAGCGTAAGCTTTGCCGCCATATTATTGGCAACACGGGCCATATTATGGATGGATTTCTGTGTCAGGGCAGTATCCTTTTCCGTGTGATCCAAAAGCCACTGCTTATGGTTATCAGAAATCGGGCATTCGGTGGTGGCTACAAACCGGGTTCCCATTACCACGCCTTCTGCCCCTAAAGCTAACGCTGCGGCCAATCCTTTCCCGTCTGCAACCCCGCCTGCCGCCAGCACAGGCACTCCGTATTCTGCGCATACTTTAGCCGCCTTATTTGCAAGGACAAAGGTTCCGATTCCATCCATACTAGGATGTCCGGCTACCTCATAACCTGCTATGGTGATCACATCGGCGCCCTTTCTTGCCATGCTTGCCGCTACTTTTGCATTGGGGCTTTTATGGATTACTTTAATCCCGGCCTCTTTGCATGCAGGCATAAATTCCACCGGGGAAGCGCCTGCAAACTCAATTGCCGCAACCTCTTCACGGGCGCATACATCAATATATTGAAAGATTTCTTCGCCTTTTGTTAAATCCGGAACCAGAGAAATGTTTACAATAAATGGCTTATCCGTCAAAGATTTCATTTTAACCACATCTTCATGAAACTCCTCAATCCCCGGATAGCAGGTAATATTGATAGTTCCCATCCCGCCTGCATTGCACACAATGGATGCAAAGTCAGAAATCCCTAAATGTTGCATACCGCCTTGCACAATTGGTTTTTCAATTCCGAACATCTTTGTAAACTTCGTCTGAATCATGTCAAATCCTCCTTTTTCATACGCAAATCTTCTTGCGATACAATCTAAAACGGATGCCCGCGATTTTTGCAAGGTATATTCCGCCTTTTCACACTGCAAAAATCGGCGCAGCAAATGTCATAAGGAAACTATTTATGACGTTTCCTATACTTTAACAGTTCGTCAAATTTTTATCTATGTTGAACTGCACAAAGAACAACCGGATTTGTATTCCTCCATTTTGTAGATTTCTCCATATGTATAAAATATCCAGTGTTTTCTCCATTCCGATTTTTTATTATCTGCGTTTTCACTGATGTATCTTTTCTTTTTATCCGCTATACTGGTTAAAACAACCAAAACAGCCTGCTGGTTATTCAAAGTCCCTTTATAATTTTAGATAACAGCAGCAATTACAAGGAGGAGGTTACATGTACCAATTTATTCAAGCATCAATTACCGGGCAAGTAGGACAAATTCTTCTCAACGACCCTGCAAAATTAAACGCCTTAAGCCAACCGATGGCTGCGGAGATCCATGAAGTTCTGGAACAATACCGTTTCGATCCGGATATCAGAGTTATTCTGTTTCAAGGCGCCGGAGGACGTTTCTGCGCCGGAGGCGATATTACTTCCATGAAAAAACGGGTTGACTGCTATGCTAAGGGTATTCGTCCGGAAACGGAAACAAAAATTAATATGGCCAAATTAAACCGCCTGATTCTAACCATCCGCCAGACGGAAAAACCGATAATATGCCAGATCGAGGGAGCCTGTGCCGGAGGTGGCATGAGTTTGGCAATGGCCTGCGATTTTTCTATTGCTGAAGAAAATGCGAAAATGTCTATGGCCTTTGTGGGAATCGGATTAGCGCCTGATATGGGCAGCTCTCTGATGTTGAGCCGCCGGGTAGGACCAGCCAGAGCAACGGATCTGTTTATGACAGGACGGCGTTTTACTGGAAAGGAAGCCGCCCATATGGGGATTATCACTCAGGCAGTCCCGGCTGAACAACTGGAAGAAACCGTAACCAAACAGGTGTCCCAGCTTGCCGCCGGCCCCGCATGCGCTTATGCCGAAATCAAAGCTTCTATTAACCGGATTTTCTATCCTGATTTATACCAATGCATGAGTATGGAAGCCGACTGTGCAGATCGCCTGACCCATACTGCTGATCACGCCGAAGCCGTCTATGCATTTCTGGAAAAACGCCGTCCTGTATTCCAAGGCAAGTAGCAAGAAATAAGAAAGCCAGAAGCCAGCTCCTCAAACGTGAGGACTTGGCTTCCGGCTCTTTCTTTTTGCTAATTTCCTATGAAAGTTCCGTGCTCCGGCACTGAACTGTGCGAAAGCGGGGCCGCAAAGCGGCATCTTCCTTACCCGTTTTCTGTACATCCCCCGGAGGTTCGCAGGAACCCCCATTTCATTCATGGCAGCACCCTAAGCGGGGCATGAAGGTTTCCTGCTATGGTTTACAAATAGAATCCCATGGAAATCAGCACAGCCGCAAAGCAGGCAATTACAATTGGCAATAACAATGATAAAATAAAGTTATTGATATACGCCTGCTTATGGGTCAGCTTTGTAGTAGACAGCATGGTTATAACGCCAGCGCTGTGAGGCAGGGTATCCAAACCGATGGAAGACATGGCAACCAGACGGTGGAGCTGGGGGCCTGGGATTCCGGTTGCAAGAAACCGGTCTGCAAAATTCTGAAGCGCAATATTTTCACCGGAAGATGCGGATCCACAGATACCGGAACATACATTAACCACTAAAACAATGGTTAACGGGCTGGTTCCCAGAGCATCCAAGCTGCTTACGATGGTCTGGAACCCGGGCACTGCAGAAACGATTCCGCCGAAACCAGAGGCACAGCAAACGGTAATTAACGGCATAATTGCCTGAGGCATTGCGCCGGAAAAAATTTTCTTTAAGTCCTGCTTTCTGGGATCATACAGTACCCAGGCCACCAGGCAGCCGGAAAACAGCGCAACTACAGCGCTCTGCTTTAAGAAATTCAGCACTACTATAACTACGATCATAGGAAGCAGGCAGGCCCACAAAGGCTTTTCATTTTTGATGCTCACTTCTGCCAGCTTTTCTTTGTCAATTAATTCACCGGTAGGCATAAAGCCTTCCCCTTTGTTATTCGTACGTTTACACTGCCACCAGATATAGCCGGATCCAATGGCAAAAGTAATCAGAGAACACAATATGCCAAGCACAGGCGCCGCCATTGTAGTGGACTGGAAATACTCACAGGGAATAATATTCTGAATCTGCGGAGATCCGGGCAGCATGCCAATGGTTACGGTAGAGGAGCCTAAACAGGAACAGGAATACATCCACCAGGGAATATTCAACTCTTTAAACAGAGAACGCGCAATGGCTACCAGAATAAATACAACTACAAATACATTTACGCCGCCATATGTAAGAATTAACTGGATCAGAGGAAGCACCATAACTGCCAGCCAGCGCTGCATATCCGGGTTTTTGGATTTTTTTGCGATTCTGGCTACCTTAACGGCAATGGACGGCGCTGCTCCGGAATCTCCCATAAAGCGGGCAAATAATGCGCTGAACAGGAAAATCAGGAAATATCCCTGCATAAAGCCTACTGCCTTTGGCATAAAAGCAGAAGATAGCGCCTCAAACGGATTTAAGCCGCCGAATACTGCAACCATCATCCCAGCGGCAATGGCAACAATTATTGTGTTGTAGCCTACATAAGCTAACAAAATAAAGAGCGCCAAGCCAATTACAATACCGAGTAAACTAATCATATTATGACCCCTTTCGTACTTGTGGCACTATTTTCCTTCCTGTGGCATTGAGCCTTATTTGGCCAAGCCACCTTCCAAAATAGCACCTGTTTATGCCATAATGATAACAAAGTACCTGTCAAACAGCCACGTTACTTGTCACAAAAATATCAATTTAATTTCCTGCCCTTTCTGGTTAAAACAACCCATTGCCTGTCAAAGGCAAAATACGGCTGAAAACAGCATGGCGGCTGGAAAAATCCCTATTCAAACCGGATCTGGTTTCACAGATATCAATGGTACAGTACACTAGCGCAGCATAGCCTTGGAAATCACCACCCGCTGGATTTCATTGGTGCCTTCAATAATCCGGTTTACCCTAGAATCCCGATACAGTTTGGAAATTAAGTATTCATCACAAAGACCATATCCTCCAAAAATCTGAAGGGCGTCATCCGTAATTTTTCCGTATGCTTCTGTTACAAAACATTTTGCGATAGCCGCCTCTTTGTTGCATGATTTTCCCTGATCCAAAAGCATAGTTGCGTTGTATACCAGGCCACGGCCAGCCTGAATCAGAATTTCCATATTCGCCAGCTTTTCCTGTATCATCTGTTTTGCGCAAATGGGTTTTCCGAATGCCACCCGCTCTTTGGAATACTGGATAGCCAAGTCACGCGCCAACTGGCAGGCGCCTAAGCTGGACGCTGCAATAATCGGACGGGAAGCTGTCAACACTTTCATGGCATTTACAAACCCGCTTTCTTCTGTGCCAATCAGATTACTTGCCGGAACTTCCACATTGTCAAAAATAACCTCAGCCGTATTGGACAGGCGCATACCGATCTTATCGATCTTTTTTCCGATCTGTACGCCGCTTTGTTCTTTTTCCACTATAAAGGTAGCCAGCCCCTTGGCGCCTTTTGAAGGGTCCAGTGTGGCCACCACTAAAAATACGTCTGCCAGGGATGCATTGGTAATAAACATTTTTGTTCCGTTAATAATATAGTGATCTCCCTTTTTTACAGCGCTGGTACGCACGGCCGCGCTGTCGGAACCAGCATCCGGCTCCGTCAGGCAGAAGGAGCTGATATACCCCTTTTGCAGCAGGCTAGCATAATACTCTTTCTGCTCCTTGGTTCCTGCCGCCATTACGATTTTCCCACCCATACTGGTAACGTTAAACATGCCCATAAAGGTGCTTTCTACTTTAGCGCCTTCTTCAATCATCATCGCAGTGGTGGTGGTATCCAGACCCATTCCGCCAAATTCTTCCGGCACCTGCATCATATGAAGCCCCATCTCAATTCCCTGCTGGATTACTTCCTTTGGATAATGTCCTTCTTTTTCCCATTCCAACACGTGGGGCTTAATTTCCCTGGTCATAAAGTCCCGTATCAATTCCACTAAGCTTTGCTGATCTTCCGTAATATTATAAAGTCCGTTCATATTTTACACCATGCCTCAAGCGAAAACGCATGCATTTTCATTTGAGGCGCAAACACAAAGGGGAAATGATCTGTGTTTGCATATATCCTTTCTTCTTTTTTGCCCTTTTCTCCGCTTTGCAGCACCCGTATCCATTTTTACAAGGTGCCTGTTCCATTTTCTTTTTCCTACAAGCTCTGATGCGGCCACCGTTCTTCCAGCTCTTTTATCTTATCCGGGCTGTACCCCAGCTCTTTTAAAATCTCTTCATTTTGTTCCCCTAAAAGAGGAGCCCGTTTAAACTGGGCCGGGGTTTTGGACATTCCGCAGTTTCCGGTTCTGGTAATAAAGGTGGGCCGGCTCTTCATATTGGGCATGGTAGGCTGCTCCTGAATCCATCCGTTGGCCCTGAATTCTTCATCCTCCCACACCTGGTATTCATTGTATACTTTGCAGCAGGGAACACCCGCCTCGTCCAGCGCTTTCAGCGCCTCATCCTGCCCGGAAAAGGTATCGGTCAGCCACTGATTTAACAGGGGGATTAATGTTTTCTGATTTCTTGCCCGATCCGATACTTCCAAATAATCCGGATGTTCTTTCCATTCTGGCCGTCCCATAAGATCACACAAATTTTCCCAAATCCGCTTTCCGGCAGCCGCCATCACAATATCCCCGTCTTTGCAGTGGAATACCCCGTAAGGGCACATGGTGGGATGGTGGTTTCCCTGACGCTTGCTCATCCGTTCCGGGCCAAAATTGCAGTGAATCAAAGGTGAATTCACATAAATCAGCGTCCGCAGAAGGGAAATATCCACATACTGCCCTTCCCCTGTATCCCGCCAGTGGTACAAGGCCGTCATAATCCCGGTAAACAAATTCAGTCCTCCCAGCAAATCCCCCAGCGGAAATCCGCTTTTTTGCGGCGCCCCGTCTGCTTCTCCCGTTACGCTCATAATGCCGGACATTGCCTGGGCGATAATATCATAGCCTGGTTTGGACACATATTTTCCGGTCTGCCCAAACGTAGTAAGGGAAGCATATACCATATCTGGTTTCATCTTACATACGCTCTCATAATCCAAACCGTATTTTTTCATGGTTCCGGGACGGAAATTTTCCAGAATCACCTGTGCGGTAGGAATCAGTTTTTTTACTACCATAAGGCCTTCCGGATCGGTTAAATCCACCGCCAGGGATTTTTTCCCCCGGTTAAACCAGCAGTGGCTTAAACTTTCCCCATCCACCATGGGCGGGAACTTCCTTCCGTCCTCCCCTCTGCCGGGACGTTCAATCTTAATCACTTCCGCACCATAATCAGCCAGCATAGCGCCTGCCGTAGGCCCTGCCGCCATGGTTGTAAAATCCAAAACCCGGATTCCTTCCAATACTTGTTTGCTCATATCCATCTGCTCCTTTATGTAATTTCTTCTAACTCTGACAGTGTTAACAAATTATCATGATCCGTAAGTGGTAATGTTATGCCCAGATTTCCTCAATCCGTTTTTTCTCCTGCCTTGCTTCTTCCATAATGCCCTCAATAATTTCCCTGCAGGATTCCACCTGATGGATCAGGCCGCATGCAGGCCCTGCTGCAAACATCCCTGCATCTACATCGCCGCTTTCATAGGCAGCCTTTCCCAGTTTTCCGGATATCACTGACATAAGCTCCTCTAACGAGGCTCCTTTTGCTTCTAATTCCAGGCATTTTTTCGCTGCGCCATTATTGGCTACCCGAACCATATTCCGTATGGTTTTCTGACATAAGACCGTATCATTTTCATTGGCATTCACAATCCAATCCTTATGGTTCTGATGAATCCAGCATTCCTGGCTGGCCACAAACCGGGTTCCCATTACGATTCCTTCGCATCCAAGGCTTAAGACAGCCAAAAGACCTTTGCCATCTGCGATTCCACCTGCTGCTAAAACCGGGACCTTAACCTCCCTGGCTGTCCGGTTTGCCAAAACCATGGTTCCTACCCCGTCTGTATGAGGATGCCCGGCCACCTCAAAACCTGCCATAGTAATCAAATCAGCTCCCATGGATTCTGCTTTCTTTGCGTGTTTGATGCAGGCGGCCTTATGGATCCAGGTTACCTGATCCTTATGGGCGTTGAGCACATCTGCCAGCTCCTTTGGGCTGGCGCCTGCTGTTTCTACAACCAAAACCCCTTCCTCTAAAATCACTTTAACCTGATCAAACAATTCTTTTCCTGGATGCAGGCTGGGAATCAGGGAAATATTAACGGCAAATGGTTTTTTGGTCTGTTCCTTCACTTCCCGGATCGCTGCCCTCAGCTTTTCCGGTTCCGGGTAAATCGTTACATTAATAGTACCCAGGCCTCCTGCCTCCGATACGGCAGCAGCCAGCTTTGGCACTCCCAAATGCTGCATTCCTCCCTGCATAATGGGATATTGGATCCCCAACAGCTTTGTCATTCTTGTTTTCATTCCGCCTCTCCTTTCGTTTGCCTTTTGCACACCCAATCCAACAGCGGTACGCAAGTGGTAACTTAAGTAATAAAATAGCACGGATAACAGTTTAGAAAAACGTTGGATTCTACAATTTTTTGCAGTCAGAAATAAAAAAAATGACGGACAGTTTAACCAGTAACTGTCCGTCATTCGTTTCAATTTAAAGTTTCAATTTAAAGATTCTTTGGTTCCGTTTTGGAGATGGTAAATACCAACTCCTGATCCATTTCCCCGCTAATACAGTATTCCGGATAAACGGGAGCTCCCCAGCTATCATCGCCGCCTACGCCACGCATAGCGGAATAAAGGCATACATTCGTATATTGGGGAGAAGGCAGCTCATCCCAATGTCTGGCCAATTCAAGCTCTTCCGCCGTATAGGGAAGCACGCTGGAGTGGAAGCTTTTTTTTACGGGGGCAGAGCCTGTTTCCCCTGCTTCAAATACCAGCTTATGGCCTTCCTGGTCTTCGGCCCAACACCACCTGCAGCCTGTCCGGTTCCCGCATTCCTGGGGCACCAGGTACGGAGAAATATTTTCCTCCGGCGTAGAATGATAGATCCCAAGCCTGGCCCCTTCCATTCGATCCGGATAGCATTCCTTAGGCCCGTAACCGTACCAGGAAAAGGTTTTCATCCGTCCGGGAAGACGAAAACGCATGCCAAAGACGGGAAGCTGGGGAAGTCCTGTTTTTCCCTGATATCTGGCGGTTACCTGAATCCGGCCATCTGGTGTTACCACATATGTTACCTTTGTTTCGGTAGCCGGCGTAACCGTCAGGCGGTAACAATAGGTCACCGTAACTTTGTCCTGCTCTTCCAGAATTTCAATATCTCCATTTTGAAAATCCGCAAACATTCCCGCCCCTATCCACATATGGCTAGATACGCTAAAATGGTTGCCCCGGTCATTATCTGTGGTGGCCCTCCAGTAAACTGGCATAGGCGGCCTGGTTATCCATTCCTTTTCCCCATAGCAAAGAGAGGTGATACCCCCTTCCTGCTTGGAGAACTGGACAAAAAATCCGTTTCCCCAAATGCCCACATTCACATCCCCGTTTACTACCTTTAATGGCATTTCTTCTGCCTTGGATTCCTGCCTTTTCCCGGCTTCCTGCAAGTTCTTGTCCGCTCCGCCTGCCTGGTTCGCCGCGTCTTCCTGATTCTGCCAAAGTTTGGCTGTTTCCCCGAATCCCAGCTCATGGCCTGAGCTCGCCCAAATGGTATCCTCCCGCAGCACTGCCAGCAGGCGGTATGTGTACTCTTTTCCAGATTCCATGGCCACCGGCTCGTTTCCCTGCCCGAAAATCCCCAGATCCTCCAGCAACATGTGTTTCTCCTCCATAGCGGGAACAATCGCATCAAACTCTGCCTGGAAAACCAGATTCCCCTCCCGTAGGATCTGATAGTAAAATTTGCAGTCCGAAGTATCGGTAAACCGTCGTTCATTCCGGATGGTTACACTTTTGTAGTCTGCCAATAGCTTAATATCCTGATATAAGAATTTCACTTCCTGTACTTTTGGTGACAAAGTACGGTCACAATACAAAATGCCGTTTCCGCAGAATTGGTAATCTGTGGGGCGATCGTTAAAGTCTCCGCCGTATCCGTGGATCTCATTTCCGTCACAGTCAATCTTAATAAGAGATTGATCCATATAATCCCAGATAAAGCCTCCCTGGTACTGTTGGTATCGCTCCAAATCCGTATATTGTTTCATCCCTCCCAGTGAATTTCCCATGGCATGCATGTACTCGCAGGAAATATAAGGCTTGGAAGGATTCGTATTTAAATATTCTTCAATCTGGGCGGGAGTTGCGTACATCCTGCTTTCCATATCAGAAATCTGATCAAAATCCCGGTTCCAGAATACACCTTCATAGTGAACCAGCCGGCTGTCATCTCTTTGATGGAAGTACACACTCATTGCCAGTATATCTTCTCCCGCATAGGATTCATTGCCGCAGGACCAGATTAAAATGGAGGGATGGTTTTTATCCCGCTCCAGCATGGACTTTGCCCGGTCAACCACACAGGCTTTCCACTGTGGCAGGCTTCCCGGTACGTTCCAGGAAGGCTCGCACGCCCCCATTTTCTGCCAGGAACCATGGCTCTCCAGATTGGCTTCATCAATCAGGTATATGCCATACATATCGCATAATTCATACCAAAGGCTTTGATTAGGGTAATGGCAGGTACGGACAGCATTGATATTATGCTGCTTTAAAAAGCGGATATCCCACAGCATATCCTCCCTGGTGACGCAGCGGCCCCGGCGATGGTTAAATTCATGGCGGTTGATACCTTTAAAGATAATCCGCTTTCCATTCAGCTCCATCACCTTGTCTTTCATCTGAAAACGCCGGAACCCGATTTTTTGAGGTATTACTTCATAAACCTCCCCTGTAGACCTGTCTGATACGGTAAGCATAAGAGTATAGAGATACGGATCTTCCCCACTCCAGGGCCTTATATCTGGTATTCCCTCATCTCCTAAGAAAGATACCGCTATCTTTCCTGAATTGCGGCATGGCCCTAATTGTTCAGGAAGAGCATATACCAGATTCCCGTCAGCATCCAAAAGTTCTGCCCGGATAACCGCGCCCAAATTTCCCCATTCCATTTGGTTTTGCGCCGCCTGCTTCTCCAATGCTTCCTGCCAGGCCTCTGACGGGGAAAGGGTAAGCTCCAGATCCAACGTTCCGGTTTTATTATCCTCTCTCAATCCTGCTTTCACAAATACGTCCTGAATATGGAAATCCGGAACCGCATACAGATAGACATCCCGGAAAATACCGGAAAACCGGAAGAAATCCTGATCTTCTATCCAACTGGCGCTGCTTCTTTTGTAAACTTCAACTGCCAGGCAGTTGAGTTCCCTTGGTTTTACCAATGATGTCAGCTCATACTCTGAGGGGGTAAAGCTATCTTCCCCATAACCCACAAACTGTCCATTACACCACACATAAAAAGCAGTTTCCACTCCCTGGAAGGAAATATAGATCCGTTTCCCGAACCAGTCCTCTGGTATGGTAAATTCTTTCCGGTAGCTTCCTACCGGGTTATCCGTTTTTGAAATATAAGGCGGGCGCAGATCTTCCCGGCCATCCCAAGGATACATGGTATTCACATAATGGCAGTTTCCATAACCTTGAAGCTCTATATGGCCCGGCACCTGGATTTTTCCAAAACCGGAATCATCGTAATCCTCCCGGTAAAACTCTGCCTGCCGCAGCGCCGGGTTTTTGGAATACGAAAACTTCCAGGTTCCGTTTAAGGAGCGGCGCAGGCTCATCTCCTTTCCCGGTTCCTTTTCTTCTCCCCTTTTTAATTCCTCTGTACTTAAAAAATACGAATGATCCGAGTGAGCTGGAATCCGGTTCACTTCAAATACCTCCGGATCCGCAAGCCAGCCATAATCCCATTGTTGTACCTTCATTTCAATGCCTCTCTTTTCCTGATATTTCTAAACAGAATGTGATAGAATGTGGGAACACCTAATTTTATAGTATATCAATGATAAACGCTTTTTTCCATCGCCTTTCGGGAAATAATCCACATAATTTCAAAAACGCGCCAAAGCATGTTTAAACTATGCGCCCTGTGCGTTTACTCCTTCACCGCCCCGGCAGCTACTCCGGCCAAAATATACCGTTGGAAGAATACATAGATAATAATTGTGGGCAGCATGATAATAATGATGCCTGCTGCCAGCTTCTGCCAAGAACCTTGCTGGGCATTGGCAAAATTCATTAAAAACGTGGTCAGAGTGCGCAGGGAATTCTTTGGCATGTAAAGATATGGAACATACATATCATTAATAATGTTAATGGCTTTGATGATGATTACTGTAGCAGTCGCAGGCGCTAACAGCGGGAAAATAATCCGCACAAATAAGCTGAAATAATCGCATCCATCCAGCAGCGCGCTTTCATCCAGAGAAACGGGAAGGGTAGAGATAAACTGGCGGTAAATATAAAGCTGCATCAAATCAGAAGCCACATAGATAATAATCGGGGCGCCCAGGCTGTTATACAGCATTAAACCATTAATAATCTTAAACCGGGCAATTTCCGTTACAAAGGTGGGAATCAGCATGCCCGCGAAGAATAAACTGACAATTACTTTTTTAAAGCGGAACTGGAACCGCTCAATAATAAAGGCGGTGATAGTTCCGAATATTACGTTAAAGAAAATGCTGACAACCAGAATAATTCCCGTATTTTTAAAGCCTACCAGCAAATACTTATCTTTTAGCACTTTCTCAAAATTAGCAAAGGTAATCCGGTCAAAGGGCGGCAGAAGCAACGGTGAGGTTTTTACCATGTCACCCTTTGTTTTAAATGCGGCAAACAGGGTGAGAAGGATGGGAAGAAGAACTAAAATTACCATGCCAATACAGATAAGCTGCTTTACGCACTGAACCATTGTCCGTTTTTTCATTTTAATCTTTCTCTCCTTTCAGCACAATCCCATGAATCAGTTTATTCTGTACCAGATAAATCAGCACAATCATAACCATAATCGCGACTGCCATGGTAGAGGCCAGTCCAAAGTTGGAAAAGGTAAACGCTGTCTTTATGGTATACAGGGTAAAGGTAGAAGACGCATAGCCAGGCCCGCCTCCTGTAATAACAAACGGGATGTCAAACACTTGAAGGGCGCCCCGGATATTATCAAACAGAATAAAGTCCACCATCAGCATAATTGCCGGTATCTGGATGTAGCGGAACATCTGCCAGGCATTGGCCCCATCCACCCTTGCGGCCTCCTGGACATCTTGTGGCAGGGACTGCAAAGCGGCCATAAACAGCACAATATGATATCCGGAAAACCGCCATAATGACACAAACGCCAGCACGAAATTCACAATCTTCGGGTCTGACAGCCAGTTTTGCTTTAACATCCCCAGATGAAGCAGCTCTAAAATCGCATCAAAGGCTCCGTTAATAGGAGAAAAAAAGTAAGAAAACGCATAGGCAATGGCTACGCCATTAATAATGTAGGGCATAAATACCATTGTTTTATAAAACTTTGCCCCTTTCAGCTTGGATACCAGCAAAACCGCAAATCCCAGTTCCACCGGAATCATACAAAGATGGATAAAAAAGTATACCGCATTGTTCTTTAGCGACTGCCATAAGTCTTTATTTTGAAACATGGAGAAGTAATTGCCAAAACCAATAAAATCGCTGCTTTCCGAATAGCCGTCCCAGTTGGTAAAGCTCATCCGCACCAGATCAATGGCCGGAAATACCACGAATCCAATTAAAAGCAGCGTAGGGATAATCAGGGAAATGATAATAAACTGCTGTCTTTTTTTCGCCAGAGAACTCATAATTCAAACCCATTCCTTTCCTAATGATTCAGGAACCGCCGCACAGGGACTTTCTATCTATCCTTGGCGCGGCGGCTCTTTCAAGATTACAATATCACATTTTTACAACGGGGCATTACTGGATTCCCAGCTTTTCCCTGGCTGCTTTCCATTTTCCGTTTAATTCGGTCAGCCTTCCGTTTAGATCAAACCCTTCTGTAAACATCTCAGCCCCTAATTTCTTATAATCAAACGCGGTTTCATTCTGGATTGCCTGGAAATCATCGCCGCCTCCATCGTACATTACAAGCTCCATATCTGGCTGCGCCGTATCAGACTCTGCCAGGACTGGATCCTTTTCCTTGGGGAATGTTGTCATAGAGGAAGCGCTGGTTACATACTCAATATAACCTGGATACCAGTTTTCGCTGTAGAACCACTCTACAAAAGCTTTTGCCAGTTCCGGGTTCTTGCTGTGTGTGGTTACACCCATAAAGGAATCCCCTTGAACGATTACACGGAAGGGATCGCTTTCGCTGTCCCGTACCGGAAGGTAGAAGGTTCCAAGCTCTGCAATATCATCCGCGCCATTCTGGATATTCTGCAATCCCCAGTCGCCCAGCGCAATCATTGCTGCTTCCTTCTGCGCGAATAAGGTAGTTACCTGATCATTTCCCAATCCCAGCGGGTCTTTTCCAAACACACCAGAAGTAAACAGGCCGTTTGCTTTCTGGTATGCCTTATAGATATCGGTTCCTTCCGCAAAGGGCTCATCGGTCTTTGCCATATCATTCCAGTTTTGTCCATTTCCATTTTCCAGCGCAGGCATAAATTCCATAAACGGATAATCTGGCCACTCATCCTTTGCGCCTAACGCAATAGCCATAAAATCCGGATTTTCCTGGCCATAGAAGTCCTGAAGCTTAGTAGCCGCGTCCTGAAGCTCCTGCCAGGTATCCGGCACTTCTACCCCTGCCTCAGCAAACATATCTTTCCAATAAAATACATATTCGTATCCTGCTGTCATCGGTACGCCGAGCACCTTTCCGTCCAAGGCATAGCCGGCTGCCAGCTCATTATTTTTTGCCGCCTCTAAGTCCGACAGATCTAACAGATAATCTTTAAACCGTGACAAGGTAAACGGCTTATTAAACATAACGTCCGGAAGCTGATTTGCGGAAGCCCGCATTTTCATAGCATTCCAGTACTCGGAATCGTCTTTAATCTTTTCCACCTCAATATTGGCATCTGGATACAGTTCCTGGAATTTTCCAACCATATCATTTTCATCAATATAATCCATCAGGTTATTATCCCAAATAGCAAATACCAGATCGCCGCTTAAATCGCCGCCTTCTTCTTCTTTTGCTTCTCCTGATTCTCCCCCTGGCGTTTCCTCTGCCCCTTGGTCCGCCGACGTTTCCGTATTCTGCGCGTCCTGCCCTGGCGCTGGCGCCTTTTCTCCGCAGCCTGCCAATAAACCGGCTGTCATAGCCGCTCCTAGTGTAATGGCCAACATCTTTTTCTTCATAAAAATCTCCCGTCCTTTCGTTTTGATTAAAGGGTTAATGGTTTCAAAACCCTTTTACCTGACGGCTTCATCTTAACAAAAAGGCGGGAGAAATACCATGAAATACAGTTGGATTTTTTGATGTATCGTTAGATATTTTGTTAAATATGCCAAATTTTATCATGTTTCCACCCTGTGGGATTTTCGATAATCCCCTGGGCTGACTCCAAAAGAGCGCTTAAACATACGGGTAAAGTGTTCCGTATTATGATAGCCTACCCGTTCGCTGATTTCATACATTTTAAAATCAGTGGTTATCATCAGGTTTTTGGCCTTCTGCATCCTGAGATCCGTCAGATAGGCAGAAAAGGTCATACCCGATTCCTTGGTAAAACGGGAACTGAAGTACTTTTCATTCAGACCCACAAAATCTGCCGCGCTTTTTAAGGTCAGCTCCGGATTGGAGTAATTGTCGCCTAAAAAACGCTTAGCCTTTACAATTAAATCTGGCTGGCAGGTACGGCTGCGGTTCTCTACGTAATCCGTTACCCATCGGAAATAATTATTCAGCCAAAGCTCCAGCTCACGGCTGCAGGTAAGCCTTCCGATTTTTTCCCGGTACGAAACCTCTTCCGGAAACAACGCGAAAAAGTCGTCCTCATACTGGGCAAAGCAGCCGGCCAGCAGCACAATCACCATCAGGCTGTAGCGGCACCCCTCCCAAAACTCCATTTGCTCCAGCCGGCAGAAAAATTTCTGCTTTTCCTGCTGCAAAAATACTGGATCCGCCCGGTAAAGTGCTAAGGCCAGCCCTTCCTCCTGTTCCTGGCAAACGGAAAGCGCCTTAAGCTCCTCCTTACATTCCCATTCGGTACATAAGGCGCCCCTGCCGGATAACACTGCCAGCTTTAACAGTTGGTAGTTCTTCTCCAATGCCTGGCTCAGCATCGCTCCCTCATATGGTTCGCTGGCGGCTGCTGATAAGGTAATGTTCATGTAATCTTTCCAGACCGACTGGAGCTGGCGGATAACTGAACTGATGGTATGATGGTACTGGTTTGGATCCGCCGCCTGATACAGCAGTATGTAATGAAAGGGATCAATGGATTCTAACCTTCCTTTCGCCGCCACACGTGGTAGCTGCCTGGCCAGTTCCAAAACCGGCTTTCCAAGCTGTTCTGCCAAATCTGGCCCGAACCGGGCAGCCTGCCGTTTCTGGTCGTCGATTTCAAAAAGCACGATCCCATACATTCCCGAAAGCGTTTCAAGCAGTGCCCCGCTCCCTACCGAAGCAGGAACCTTCTTTTCCCCGGAACAGTTTTCCAAAAAAATCTGCCCATTCAGATTATCTAACAGCTTTTTTAAGGATTCCGAAGTTAAATCCGACTTTAACAAATAGTCAAACGCCCCCACCCGGAAAGCCTGGCGCACCAGTTCAAATTCATTATACCCGGACAGCGCAACCGTAACCGGCAGCTTTCCTTCTGCCTGAAGCTGTTCCATCAGGGAAATCCCGTCCAAATCCGGCATCTTCATATCCACAACCAGAAGATCGGCTCTGTGGTGTTTCAAATACTCCAGGGCAGCCTTTCCGCCGCTGAAATCCGCCGCAACCGTAAAACCGAATTTCTCCCAATCCAAAAGTGAGCGAAGGGTAACACGGACAATCATGTCATCATCAACGATTACAACCTGGTTCATGGCTTTCCTCCTCATTCAGCGTTGCTTGTTTCGTTCCTGCCGGAATTAAAATCCTGGTTCTGGTGTAAACTCCCGGTTTGCTGTCCATCTCCATTTTACATTGTTCCTTAAAATGAAGGGTCAGACGGCTAAATACATTTTCAATACCGATGCTGTAGTTATCATCCGGTCGGCGATCTTTTCCCTGCAAAATCTTAACGATTTCTTCTGGTTCCATCCCGGCCCCATTATCCCAGACCTCCAAAAGAAGGCTTCCTTCCTCCATCCCGATCCGGATGGAAAGCCGCCCCATATCTTCCCCCATGTCTGCAAATCCATGGACAATGGAATTTTCTACAATGGGCTGAAGTACCAGGCGGGGCATTAAAATATCCATGCAGTCCTCATCCACCTGGTAAGAAACCTCAAATCCGTCAGAATACCGGATTTTCATCAAATATAGGTAGCTGTCCAGCACCTCCAGCTCTTCCTTTACGGTATAGAAACTGCTGTTGCTGCGAAACGAACAGGTAAGAATCCGGATCAGGGCTTCTGCCATCCGCCGGATGCCGTCAAATTTCGATACCTGCGCCATAAAGCGGATGGAATTTAATGTGTTTACCAAGAAATGGGGATTAATTTGGGACTGAAGCGCCCGGACTTCCGCTTCCAGTTTCCTGGCCTGGGCCATTTCCCGCTCCTCCACAGAAACTTTCAGCCGCCGAACCGTCCTGTTAAACGAATGGATCATTTCACGGATCTCTGCCTGTCCAGCCGGATCAATATGGGTTTCCAGGTTCCCTTCTTCCACCTGGTAAAGGCCCTCCACCATGGTGTGAACCGGACGGATAATGTTCTGTAAAAAGAACCGGGAAAACGCCGCGTATAACAGGAACATGGCGCCGATTACCGCCAACATCAGGATAGCCACCCGGTTAAAACTGTGGGTCAGGGAATGGGTATTGACGCAGGAAGCAATCTTCCATCCGGTTTCCGGTATCTGGGAAATCACACAAGTATAGCTTTCTGCCGAATCTTCCCGGGTTTTGGGAAGCCGCTTTTGGTACACCCCAATTTCCGGCGAAAAGCTGGCACTGCCTTCAGCCATGTTATCCGCTTCCAATTTTAAAGCATCTAAAAAACGTTCCGTCTTCCCCTCATTTTCTGCACGGAAAATCACGGTTCCCTTTTCGTCCAGAATAACCGTATCCCCCAGGCCTTCTTTCTGTGTTTTATCGTTCAGCAAAGAGCTGGCCCGGGTATGGAAAAACAGGACAATCATATCAATCTTCCCGGACCTGTCCACCCCGATATCCGGCGACAGGGCAACAGCCAGCACCAGCTCTCCTCTTTTCCCTCCCGTCAGCGTTACTTTCGTATCCGACGTATCATAACATCCTATGGTTACGGTATTGGGAGTCTGCAGTGCCCTTTGGTACCATCCGGAAACCGCCACTTCCTCTTTCGGGATCGCCAGCTCCTGCTTCAAATAGGTATACCTTCCGCTTTTCATATAAATCATGCCTGATATTACCGTCTGTTTTGGCGCCATGGCCACTTGAAATAGCTGATCCAAGCGGCTAGTATAAGTATGGCGTATTTTCGCGTCAGCCGTATCGGTCATGGATGCGGTTTCCATCATTTCATTATTATTCACATAAACAAAATGGGAAAGCTGCAGAGAAGCGTCTCGAACGCTTTCTGTCAGACTGGAAGCTACCGTATTCTGACGGCTTTTTATCGCCGATATGGCAGAGTTTTGCATCATAAATCGGACAATACTTATGGAAATCACAAAGACCAAAAAAATCGGGATCACGATCATCCACGCAAAACTTAAATAATAAACCTTTTGCAGGGAACGGTGCTTTTTCATGGCTTCCTCCATCACATACGTTTCATTCCCGTTCTTCCCCTGATGTGCCCAATCGCAGCCTGGCAGCAAGCTGTGGCGCCTTTTAAATCGCTTTTTCCAGAAGGCGCCACCTTTCACGGGAGATTGCAGCAGTTCCTTACGTCAGCATGGTAAGGATATCTTCTTTCTTTAAACTCGCAAAATCGAGTGTGCCCTCTATAATTACCTGCTCTGCCAAGTTCCGTTTGGACTTTTGAAGGGTTATGATATTTTCTTCAATGGTTCCCTTTGTCACCAGCTTAAATACAGTTACCTGTTTTTCCTGCCCAATCCGGTGCGCCCGGTCAGTAGCCTGGTTCTGGGCCGCCTCGTTCCACCAGGGATCGTAATGAATCACCAAATCCGCCGCCGTCAGGTTCAGCCCTGTCCCCCCGGCTTTTAAGGAAATTAAAAATACTGGCACCTGGTCGCTGTGGAAGGAATCTGCCATTTCCAGGCGTTCTTCCTTTGGCGTCTTGCCGGTTAACTGATAAAAGCGGATCCCCTCTTCAAAAAGCCGCTTCCCAATCACAGAAAGCATGGAGGTAAATTGGGAAAACAGCAGGATTTTATGGCCTCCCTGAATTCCATTTTTTACTAAATCAATGCAGGTTTCTAATTTTGCCGACCCGCCTTTATAGTTTTCATAGCAAAGGCTGGGGTCGCAGCAAATCTGTCGAAGCCGGGTAAGATCTGCCAGGATCTGCAGCTTGTCTGAATGATAAGCCCCCTCCTGAAGTTCCTCCAGCCGGGTCTTCAGCCGTGCGGCGCTTGCGGCGTAAAGTTCCCTCTGCTTCCCCTCTAATTTGGAGTATACTTCCATTTCTAATTTCTCTGGCAGCTCCTTTAATACATCTTTTTTCAAGCGCCGCAGAATAAAGGGACCGATCAAACGCCGCAAATGCTGTAATTGTTCTGCCTCCGGATCCTTTGAGATGGGGGCTTCGTAATATTTTTTAAACTTAGAATAGGAAAACAAAAATCCTGGCATCAGGTAATCAAAAATACTCCAAAGCTCGCTTAAACGGTTCTCAACAGGAGTTCCGGTCAGGGCAAATCTGGTTTTTGCCTGAATCCCTTTTACCGCTTTCGCGCTTTGAGTCGAGGCATTTTTAATATACTGGGCTTCATCAATCACCTGGAACCGGAAGGACATGGATTCATAATGCTCCATGTCCCGCTTTAGCAGCTCATAGGAAGTAATCAGGATCTGGCTGCCCTGCCCTCCGGCAAAATCAGCCATTAGGCTGAATGCCTGCTCACGCTGGCTGGAATTTCCCGCTATGGCACAGACCCGCAGCCAGGGAGCAAATTTCCGGAATTCATTTTCCCAGTTATATACCAGTGATGCCGGGCAGATAATAATGGACGGCTCCCCCTCGTTCTGATATTCATCCACAAAAAGTGAAATCACCTGCAGCGTTTTCCCAAGACCCATATCGTCCGCTAAAATCCCGCCAAAGCCGTAAGCGTCCAGCGTCCGCAGCCAACGGTAGCCGATCTTCTGATATCCCCTAAGCACATTTTGCAGCGATGCTGGCACCGTAAAATCGCTGTCTTCCACAGACTTCATCCCACGCACCATGGCTTTAAACATCTGGTCACGGTAAAAGGTAATTCCCGGCCCTTCCTTAAATAAACTGTCCAGATACAAGGCACGGTATCCCGGAAGCCGCACCCCCTTTCCTAAAAGCTCCCTCCCGGAAAGGGAAAGGCTGCCGCCAAGCCGTGCCACTGCTAAAAGCCCGTCGTCCTCCAATTTTAAAAATTCCCCTGTTTTCAAACGGTAAAAGGGCTGTTTTTGTCGGTATGCCTCTAAAATCCCAGTAAAATCACTACCATTAAGCCCTTCCACATCCACCTGGATATCCAGCCATCCTCCGGTCATGGATACATTTGCCTTCACCTTCACAGGCGGAAGGATCCTCCACTGTTTCAGGCGTTTTGAAACCACCACCGTTCCAAGCTGGGCAAATTCGTCCATCCCGGTTTCCAGAAGCCGGAATATCATTTCATCCTCTTCCCGGATCATCAGTTTTTTTTCGCTGGGATCTTTATACTGAAAATATTTCGCAATCAATTGGCTAACCCGAAATTCCCCCGGCACGTCCCTGCATACCGTTCTGGGCAGGTTTTCATCTTCAACCGGGTGGAACGAATAATCCCCATAAGAAAGGATTGGCTCCATCTCGATTTGATTCGGCCCGCCAGAGTCAAACCGGAATATTGCTTTCAGAGGCTTAGGGCGGTAACGCTGCCAGTCAATTTCATCACCTTCAAAAATACAGTAAGGTTCAATTTTTTTCAAAACACGCTCGTAAAACAGCGGGATATCCTTTTCGTGAACCGTTACTTGGCAATTAACGCTCCGGCTAATTTGATCCATAAAAACACTTAAAATACGGCTGCACCATTCATCACAGCCGTAAATCTGTTCATTATCGCCCACATACAGCCTGCGTTCCCCAAAAAAGATCATATGGTTTTCTTTTAATGAAACGCTAATCCCTGTATCCCCCTGACGCCGGATGGATATATAAAGCCTTGGGTTCTGACGGCATACCAAAAGCATCCTTTTTTCCTTGGAACCTATCCGGGCTTCCAAAACCTGATTGTCCATAATGGAAAAAAAACGATCCCGGTTTTCCTGGTTTAAGCTTAGTTCCCCAAGAGGCGGATGGGTTTCGAAAGATGATCTGCGAAACTGGGAATAGTATTCCTGGTACGTATTGGCAATCTCTGACGCAAATGTCACCAATGGCCGGCATTGAGGGGTAAACGCGTCAAGATTATGGTGAAAACCGAAATTTTTTCCGTATTCGGCATAGGCGCCTTGATTGACCGCGCGGGCGAAGGCAGCCAAATCCTTTATCCGGATCCGGCGCCCTAGCATCAGCCAAAACTCCGCCTTTACTTCCCTTCCCCCTGAGGAAACAATCAACTTTGGGATTAACGTTACCTGGGCTTTTTGCCCTTCTATCTGAATCTGAGCCACCTCCCGGTTGGTATACTCCCGGATCATGGCACGAACCTCCGGGGATGTATAGACCATAGCCGGAACTTTCCCGCTTCTAAAAGATGGACTTGGATTTTCTTTCTGGTATGCCTCCCACAGCGCCTTGCCATGGGAGCACATTCCATTTCCGGAATTTTCCTGGCAGGAGCAGGCCACTTCCTTAACGGCGCCACTTGTAACGTATAGCTGCACCTGGTATTCCTGGCCAAAATCCTCTGCTATCCCCCGAATCCCTGCTTCCCCTTTCCAAAATTGGCTGACTGTTACATTCTTTATTTTCAAAACAGGCCCCCTGGTTTTTCCTTTCTGAACGCGTTTTTGGATCGCTTACTTCTTACATTCGATCCGGCGCGTCAAATCCCAGAACTTCAATACAAGCTTCCAGCACATCTTTGGTAAGGGTAATCAGACCAATCCAACTTTTTTGTTTCTGCCAATCCTCCTCTGCCAGAATCTTGCTGTCATGGTAGAAACGGTTAAAATCATTAGACAGGTCATAAATATATTGGCACAGCTTATGAGGAGCCATTTCCGCAAAGGCCCCTTCCATTACCTCGTGATACCGGGCCAGTTCAAGCATCAGGGCCTTCTCCCCCTCTGATGCCCCTGGCAGGATCGTAAGGTTTTCAACGTTTCCTTTCTGTTCCTGGTATTTATTCAGTATGGATTTGATCCGCACAATGGTATAAAGGATGTAAGGCCCTGTATTGCCTTCAAATGATACAAACCGATCCAGATCGAATATATAATCCTTTGCCGCCTGATTGGATAAATCTCCATACTTTAAGGCAGCCAGACCTACCATCTCAGCCGTTTTCCTGGCTTCCTCCTCTCCCGCTGTCCGGTTTTCCATAATCCTCTGATATCCAGCTTCATTAATATCGGCAATTAACTGCTCTAACCGCATCACTCCGCCGTCCCTGGTTTTAAACGGCTTTCCGTCCTTTCCGTTCATAGTTCCGAAGCCCAAAAAGCTCATCGGCATATCGTTGGCCACAAACCCGGCCTTCTTTGCTACCCGGAACACCTGGGTGAAATGCAATTCCTGGCGTTTATCCGCTATATAAACATAGGCATCGGGATGCAGATCCTGTTCCCGCTCCAAAATTGTCCCCAAATCGGATGTGGCGTAAAGGGCGGCTCCGTCAGATTTTCGCACAATACAAGGGGGAAGCTCTTTTGAATCTCCCGGTTCTCCAATATCTACCACCAACGCCCCCTGGCTTTCATAAGCCAGATCCTGGCGGATTAAGTCTTCAATTAAGCCGGGAATGTACTTCTGAGCGTCACTTTCCCCTTTCCATAAGTCAAAGGAAACCTTTAAATTGCCGTAATTCTTCTTTAAATCCGCCTTGGATACCTTCATAATATGGTTCCAAATGGCCGTATATGGGGCATATCCTTCCTGAAGCTTTCTGGTAGCAAGATGGGCACGCTCTGCAAATGCCCGGGATTTTTCCTCCTCCCTGGCAATTGCTTCTTCATCCATTCCCTCTCTTCTTCCTTCTTCTGCCTTAAACTTTGCCTTTTTGCTGGCAGCGGGATAAATGTCCTCCAGCTCCCCAATGGTAAAAGGCGGCTCATCTGGATAATTACCGGTAAAAGACTGGTCAAAATAAGGAAGATCCGGCTTCCGATCCCGAAGTTCCTCAATAATCAGCCCCATCTGAAGACCCCAGTCACCTAAATGGACATCGCCGATCATATGATGGCCCAATGCCCGTCCCATCCGTTTTATGCTTTCGCCAATTACAGCAGAACGCAGATGCCCTACATGTAGGGGCTTTGCCACATTAGCCCCGCCGTAATCTACAATAATCGTTTTTGGGGATTTCTGCCGCTCTAACCCCAGCCTTTCATCTGCTGCCATCTTATTCATATAATCCGCTACAAAGCCGCCCTCCAGCTTCAGGTTAATAAAGCCTGGCATAACCGCGTCACACATGGAAAACATAGCAGAATTTTTCAGTTTCCGCACCACCTGATCAGCAATCTCAATAGGCTTTTTCTTATATGTTTTTGCCGCCGCCATAGCGCCATTACATTGATATTCGCAGAGATCTGGCCGGTTGGAAAGGACTGCCTTTGCGAATCGCTCTTCATATCCACAGGCCAAAAAGGCTTTTTTTAATTCGTCTTCTATCATAGTAAGAATTTTATTCATACGCAATACTCCTTTTATTATAAACGTAAACATCCCCAAAGCCGCAAAAGCCTGCGTCCGAAGACACAGGCTAAAGGCAATCCAAACATTATCACGTTTCCTGTTACATTATGCACGTCCTAAATATTCGCTGGTTCTGGTATCGATCTTAACTTTATCGCCAATATTGACAAACAGCGGTACATTTATCTGTGCCCCGGTTTCAACGGTAGCCGGCTTGGAGGCACCTGTTGCGGTATCGCCTTTAAAACCTGGTTCCGTTTCAGTAATTTCAAGCTCTACAAACAGCGGAGGCTCGATGGAAAATACATTTCCATTATAGGAACATACCTTAACCATCTCATTCTCTTTTACAAATTTTAGCGCATCGCCAATTAAATCGGAATTCAATGCAATCTGATCATAGGTTTCCACGTTCATAAAGTTATATAAGTCGCCGTCTGAGTACAGGTACTGCATGTCCACACGGTCAATCCTGGCTGCCGGGAATTTCTCAGTCGGACGGAAAGTACGCTCTACAACGCCGCCGTTAATTACGTTTTTTAATTTTGTACGGACAAATGCCGCTCCTTTTCCCGGCTTTACATGCTGGAACTCAAGAATTTGAACCACTTGGCCGTCAATCTCTAAGGTAATGCCGTTTCTAAAATCACCTGCTGATATCATGAAGATATTCCTCCTTAAATTGCGTTCATCTCATTATCGTTTCTATTCTATACGATATCTCACTCATTTTCAAGCTTTTTCGAGTTTTGCCATAGAAAAAGTTTTCTTCATTTCCTGGTCTTATCACGCTTTTTATCCCTTTTTGTCAAAAAATGTTCTAAGTCAGTTATCCCATGCTGTTATGTATGGCTTCCAAAACATAATGGAGCTCTGAAATTTCCATCTGCCCAGGCGCAGATGCCTGCCCTACACTTCCAAAGGTCATACAGGATCCAAAAACCTCCCCGGCTAAACGGGTAATCACGCCTTCTGATGCCATAGCCATGGTAACAATCGGGCGATCCCCATATTGTTCCCGCATTTCCAGGGTTGCTGTTAACAGCTTCATAACATCACGGCGGCTTTTGGGCATTACCGCAAGCTTTGGAATATCGGCATTCCACTCCTGCATCTTTTTTAAAGAAGCAAGCATTTCCTCGATTTCCGGGGTACGGTAAAAATCATGGCTGGACATAATTACTTTTATTCCAAAACGGTGAGCCTCTTCTACCAGCGCCGCGGCCTCTTCCTTGCCAGCGGAAAGCTCTACATCTATTAAGTCAATCAATCCTGACTGGATTGCCTGCTGGTTTAAGCTTACATAGTCTGAAAGGGCAAGTTCTGCCTGACCGCCTTCCTTTTTTGTGCGGATGGTGAAAAGCAGCGCCAGCTCCTGGCCTAAAGTTTCCCGCAGTACTTGGAGTCCTTTTTGGATGGCTTCCGAATTTTCCAGTCCTTCATACCAGTCGGCACGCCACTCTACTAAATCTGCCGGAAGCGTTCGGATCTCCTCTGCCACCTGCCGGATCTCATCGATTTTCTTTGCTACAATGGGGACACATATTTTAGGCCTCCCCTGGCCCAAAACCAAATTCCGTACCTTTACGGATGTAATCATGTTTCCTTCTCCTTCTTATTCTAATCTGCTGTCTGATTTTGAGTTTGCGCAAACATCCTTCCCAGTTTCCTCCATAACCGGGTATGTTTGTTTCGGTTCACCTGGATGCTCTTTTTGATACGCTCTAAGGATAGGGCGTTCTAAAAACCGCTTCAATACGATCTGGATCTCTTCCCTAGGGTTCATGGGGGATACCAAAATGCTGTAAATTCCCGCCCGGTTAGCCCCCCAAATATCAGTAAAAATCTGATCTCCTATGGCAACTGTGTGCTTCGGATCGGTGCCCATTTGTTCCATAGATTTTCGGTATCCCGTTACGCCTGGTTTACCACCTTTAAATACGTAATAAGAACCCACTGCCTGGGCAAACGCTTTTACCCGTGGTTCTTTATTATTGGACAGCAGGCAGGTTTGAAACCCAAATTCATGAAGCCTTCCAAACAGCCTGACAGCTTTCTCGTCTGCCGGGACATCGTGAAATGCCAGCGTATTATCCACATCAAATATCAGACCGCGGATACCTTTCCTTGCCATGGCTTCGTATGGAAGGCCATATGCGCTGTCTGCCCACACTCTGGGATAAAATGGTTTCCATATATGAAAAAACATCTGCCGCTCCTTATTTGCTTTTTAATAGCTTCCCAATTTCCTCCATAAACGTATTAACATCCTTAAATTCCCGGTATACTGACGCAAACCGCACATAGGCAACCTCATCCAAATCCTTCAGCTTTTTCATCACCAGTTCCCCAATCGAAGAGGTGGCCACTTCTTTCTCATCTTTATTAAAAATTTCGTTCTCGATCTCATCTATCATGGCTTTAATCTGCTGGATGGAAACCGGGCGCTTGTGGCAGGAATGAATAATTCCGGCTTCAATTTTCGAACGGTCATACGGTTCTCTGGAATTATCTTTTTTAATCACCATAAGCGGCATGGTTTCCAGCTTTTCATAAGTGGTAAACCGTTTCCCGCATGTTTCACACTGTCGGCGCCTGCGGATCGAGCTGTTATCATCTGCAGGCCTGGAATCAATCACTTTCGTATCCACCGCATTGCAATATGGGCACTTCACTTTCGTTTCCTCCTTGCTGGCTGGCCGTAGTTTATTACTTTTATTTTACCTTAGTGGAAAAGGTTTGGCAAGCGTTTCATAAAAAAGCAAAAAACGGCACTTACAATATGAGAGTCTTTCATGTAAATGCCGTTTTCTGCCTCTATTAATTTTATCCTATCGCTTCATCCAATGACGCTCCATTAGATTCAATCACTTTTTTATACCAGTAAAATGATTTCTTCCGGTATCGTTCAAAGCTTCCGCTGCCATCGTCATTGCGATCCACATAAATATAGCCATACCGTTTCTTCATCTCGGCTGTGGACGCGCTGACCAAGTCAATGCATCCCCAGGAGGTATATCCTAAAAGCTCTACTCCGTCATGGATAGCCTCCCGCGCCTGCAGTAAATGTTGCCGCAAGTAGTCAATCCGATAGTCGTCTTCAACCGTCTTTTCCCCGTTTTCTAATGTTATCAGCTCGTCCACAGCTCCCAGCCCATTTTCTACGATAAACAGCGGAAGCTGGTAACGGTCATATAGCTTGTTCAGCGTATAACGCAAACCTTTAGGGTCAATCTGCCATCCCCATTGGGACGCCTTTAAATAAGGATTTTTATAGCCTCTGGAAAGATTTCCGCCAGTATCGATCCCTAGCTCGGAATGCACCGTTTGGCAGATACTGGAATAATAGCTGAAGGAAATAAAATCTACGGTATTCTTTAGCAGCTCCTTATCCTCTGGCTCCATTTGAATCCGGATCCCTTTCTCAGCGAACATGTTCGTAAGGTAAACCGGATATTTCCCTCTGGCATGGATATCCGCAAACATCAGGGTTTCCCGATCCTTCATCATTGTCGCGATAATATCATCTGGATCCGGTGTCAGCGGATATGCTGTGATCCCTAAAATCATACAGCCTATTTTGGCGTCTGGCATTTGCTCATGTCCTATCTTTACCGCCAGGGCACTTGCTACCAGCTCATGATGCATTGCCTGGTACAAATCCTGCTCCGTCAGCTTCTCTTTGGGAGTTATGATGCCGCCGCTCATAAAAGGGGCATGAATCAATGAGTTAATCTCATTAAAGGTTAACCAATACTTTACCTTCTTTCCATAGCGTTGGAAAATCGTCCGGCAGTACCGCTCAAAAAAGTCAACCAGCTTTCGGCTTCTCCAGCCATCATACTTTTTTGCCAACCCTAACGGCGTTTCATAGTGGGAAATGGTCACTAACGGCTCAATTCCATATTTCCTGCACTCGTCGAACAGGTTGTCATAAAACAGCAGGCCCTCTTCATTTGGCTGTTCCTCATCGCCCTCCGGAAAAATCCTGGGCCAGGAAATAGAAGTACGGAATACTTTAAACCCCATCTCTGCAAACAGTTTAATATCTTCCCGATACCGATGGTAAAAATCAATCCCTTTCAGCTTCAAGTTATCTGGCGTTGGTTCCTCTGTCCGCGCTCCCCGCAGTCCATGAGGCAGCACATCCTGTACTGAGAGTCCCTTACCGCCCTCCAGATATGCTCCTTCGCACTGGTTAGCCGCCACTGCTCCTCCCCAGAGAAAATTCTCTGGAAATGTATTTATTCCCATGATATACCTCCCTCAAATTGGTTTTCCCATTAAAAGCCGGCATTTCCGGATCTCGCTGTTTTAGCCTGGCATCTGCCTAACGCAGCCGAAGCAGGGCATCACCAGTTTTCACCGTACCCTCTGCCAGTGGTTCTACTTCTGTAAAATTAAAATGGTTGGATATAATCACCGGTGTTATTACCTCGTACCCTTCTGCTGTAATGGCGTCTTTGTCAAACTCCAGGATCACATCTCCTATCCGAACTTGATCGCCTCCGGCCTTTTTTACAGTGAAATGCCTTCCCTTAAGATTCACTGTATCCAGACCTACATGGATCAACACTTCAGCGCCATCATCAGAAACCAGGCCAACAGCGTGACCTGTATCAAAAACAGACGCAATGGTACCATTTATCGGAGAAACCACAACGCCCGATGAGGGCTGAATTGCTATCCCTTTGCCAAGAATCCCTTCTGCAAAGGTGGGATCATTAACCTGCGACAAGGGAACTACTGCTCCTGCTAATGGCGCTGCGATGGTTACAGGCTTTATAGCCTTTGAAACATGTCCCTCCTCCGAAACATTTTCCAGAGCTGGCTTGCCGCTGGCATTGTCCGCGGATTCCTCATCTTCGCCTGCCGGATCCCGATACAAAATAAAGCACGCCACAAACGCAACTGCCACGCTAATAACTGCTCCAAGAGCCGCAAAGTAAAAATCGGTCAGTCCGTCACCTCCCAAATAGCTGGGCAGCGTCAAAAATCCCGGGGAACCGCCAGAATAGTTTTTTACATTTAAAATCCCCATAATAAATCCGCCGATGCCGCCGCCAATCATAGCGGAATACAGCGGCGTCTTAAACCGGATATTAACGCCATACAATGCTGGTTCTGTGATTCCGCATACCGCGGTAATGCCTGCTGAGGAGGCTAACTGCTTAATTTCAGATTTTTTGCTCTTAACCGCTACCGCAAGCGCCGCTCCGCCCTGGGCCACATTGGAACCCAGCATACCAGGATAAATCAGTGTGTCATATCCGATGGTCATACGGTTATTAATGCCAATAGGAATTAATCCATAGTGGGTTCCCGTCATAACAAGCAGCGGCGTCAGACCGCCTACAAGAGCTGGCACCAGCCAACCGCAGTAACGGTTCAAACCATGTACTCCAGAAGCAACCACATTGCTGATTATCGTTCCAATCGGCCCAATCACTACCAGGCCGGCAATTCCGGTTACAATTGCTGTTATAAGAGGTTTGGTAAAAAATTTTACTGCCTTAGGGGATACGCGATCCGCAATTGGCTCCACATAGGACATAAACCATACGATCAGGATAATCGGCAGCACTGATGAAGAATAGCTGGCATTGGTAATGGGCAGCAGAAAAATCCGGATGGCTTCCCCGCTCTCCTTTGCCTCAGCTACCATGCTGACAAAATCAGGATGCAATAAAATACCGCCAAGCATCATGGCAAGATACTGGTTGCACTTAAATTTTTTTGCCGCGGAAGCCGCCAATAATACTGGCAGGAAATAAAATGCCGCATCTGCCATAAAATTCAGTACCCGGTATGTGTATCCTGTTTTATCTGCCAGGTTAAATGCTACCAGCAGCGCTAAAATTGCCTTAATCATACCGGCAGCCGTAATTGCCGGAAGAATAGGGGTAAAGATACCAGACAGGGTATCTACCAGCCGCTCCACCAGCTTCCTCTCATCCTTCCCTGTTTCCTGCCCCGTTCCTGCTTTGCCCTCTTTTAAATCACACATTTCGGTCAGCGGCTGATATACACTGGCAACATCGCTTCCAATCACTACCTGGTACTGACCGCCCTTGTTCACAACACCCATAACGCCATTAACCTTTTTTAAGGCATCTGTCTGAGCCTTGCTATCATCCTTCAGGTTGAACCGAAGCCTGGTAGCGCAATGTGTCAATCCGGAAATATTACCGGAGCCGCCTACAAGTTCCAATATCTTTTTCGCAAGCTCTGGATAATTCATTGGTACTCCTCCTTCGTTTAATCAAATATTCTTATGAAGTAAGCGTACCACAAATATTTAAAAATATCCTTCCTTCCAAACACATTTGGACCGCTGTTTCAAAATTAGCTTTGCTGGCACCGCTGATTTTGAAACAATGGTCCAAATTCCTGCTAGATTCCAACATTTTCCCTTTTTCAGAAAATAGTGTTTCCTTTATTTCTCTTCTCCTTCCTTCTGTTGGGATTCCTGTGGCAATTCCCTCATATTCCAGTAATCCACTGCTGTGCGGAGCGACTCATGGCATACCATTTCTAAGGAAGAGCGGACATGCTGCTCGTAATGGCGTGACAGGTACATGGAAAAGAAAATATCCAGCACATATGTAGTAGCTGTAAACGATGTAACCACCTTTAAGCTTAATAGGGAATCCCTGGAAGGGATCTCCACATATTCATTGCACCATTTCCGTATTTCATCATTATGCCTTCCTACAATTCCTACCACATAAGTGTCTGTCGTTGATTTCAGATACCGGGCTACATCAATCATTGAGCGGTTTGCCCCGGTAAAGGTAATCACAAATGATACCGATTTCTGCTTTTTTGCCGCTGAGAGATAGTGGCCGTTCACTCCCTCATAAGCTGTACATTCCATCCCCAATGTAGCGAATTTAAACGCTGCTGACTGTGCCAGGATATAACTGATCCCGCTTCCATAAATATCAATTCGATCCGCCACCTGAATCCGATTAAAAATCCGGATCATCACATTCTTATCCATGCAAAGCTTCGTGTCTGTAATGGCTTTGTCATACAAATGAGGGAGTGTATCTAAAATTTCCGAATAGGTACTTTTTTCTGTGATTGGCTCTTGGCTCAGCAGTTGGTTCACCCGGATATTCTGTATCATTTCCGAAATTAATTCATACTTTAACTCCTGATACCCGGCTACGCCCAGCTTCTTACAAAGCCGCACTACCGTTGCTTTGCTGGTGTAGGAGGCCTTCGCCAACTCATCCGACGACATTCCCTGAATGTTTTCCACCTGGGATAAAATATACTGTGCGACGGCCTGCTCTTGATGTGTAAATCCTTTCATTTCCTTTAAACGCTCTAAAATCACCTTTGCCACCTCCTGTATGCTGCAGAACACCTTGAATCCCTATCTGTACTTCCAAAACCTGGCATGGTATCATCTTGGTGAAAATTATAGCATATTAAAAAAAATCGGCAACTGCCCGGAAGCAATTTTTTCATATAAGGTTCTATAAGGTTCTGGAATGTATCCGGAAACGTCAGGCCTTACATTTCCCGGATACCTCCTTTTCATCCACATCTACCAGGATAATATCCGGCCCTACCTGTTTGATGCAGCCGAATGGAATAATAAACTCCTTTTCCCGTCCTAAAAAACCGCAGATTGTAGGCGGGCCAGGGACAATAATTGCCAAAATACAGCCTGTTTCCAAATCAAAATCAATATCCCCAGCAAATCCCAAACGTTTACAGTTCCGAATATTAATGACTTCCCGATATTTTAAATCGCAGATGCGCATCCCATCCTCCGGCAGAAAAATTCTTACTGCCAGTTTATGCCGACTGTTTCCGTTTTGGAACCAAAACCTTCCCTTGCCGCCTGTTATGGAGCTGCCAGTCATAACTGCCGCCATAGCCGCTCCAAACAGTCTTTTGCTTAGTCGTGTGTGTTTTTTCATAACCCCCCATCTTCAATAATGATTGATATTGGGGTTAAAAGCTCTTTGACCCTGGTAAGGATAAAATCCTATGCTTTTTCCCCAACGGTAGTTACCAGAGCCTGGCAGTTCCCGGTAATCGCATAAGATCCGCTCCACGCAGTAAGGAAAAAGCTGTCGCCTTTCCGGTAAGGCAGGCTCTCCCCACCGCAGGAAACCTGCCCCTCCCCTTCCATGATCAAGATGCTGACAAACGATCCCCCTCCTACATGGCCGCACATTTTATCCATCACCTGGCCGTCTAGGTTCAGCTTATCTACGGTAAAATAGTCGCACCTGGCAATATGGGGATTGCAGGTTTTTCCCCGGATAATGGGGATGCATTTCGTCACGGCCAGAGCTTTTTCGATGTGGAGATCCCGCTTTTTTCCGTCTTTTCCCACTCGGCCATAATCGTACACCCGGTAGGTTACATTGGAATTCTGCTGGATCTCCGCAATCACAATATCCTTTCCGATAGCATGAAGGGTTCCTGCCTCGATAAACAGCACGTCGCCTTTCTGCACCTGGACAGGATTTAACACCTCCAGCAATGTGTCTTCCTCAATCCGGCTCTTAAATTCCTCTTTATCAATTTCTTTTTTAAACCCATAATAAAGGTAAGACCCTTCCTTACAGTCCATCACGTACCACATTTCCGTCTTCCCGTACTGGTGCTCGTTTTCCAGGGCATACCGGTTATCCGGATGTACCTGGATGGATAAATTATCCTTCGCGTCAATAAATTTAATTAAGATCGGGAAATCTTCAAACCGGCTGCAGTGGCTGCCCAGAACCGCCCTGCCCTTTTCCCGGATATATTCCGCCAGGGTTTTCCCTGCATCCGCCCCGTTCATAATGGTGGACGGGCCGTCCGGGTGGCAGGATAATTCCCAGCTTTCCGCAAGCACCTCCCCGTCATACGCTTTATTGTATTCCTCTACTAACCGATGGCCTCCCCAGATATAATCCTTAAAACTGGGGGCCAATTTTAATAATGCCATAGCCCAATCTTCCTTTCCCGCCGCGGTTGTTTTGCAAAACGCCCTTATCTGATGTTTTGCCGCCCCGCAGGTAAAACAGCCTCCCTTACTCCGCCAGCTTCCGTACCGCCTGGATCAGGGTTTCCAGCTTCTTTTGTCCGTCTTCTCTGCTGTTTCCCTTTACTCCCACGTAAAACTTAATTTTCGGCTCCGTGCCAGAAGGCCGGGCACAGCACCATCCATCCTGCTCCAAGTCAAAATACAGCACGTTGGATTTGGGAAGACCTGCCGGTGAAATGCTGCCGGTTTCCATATTTTTTATAATTCCTGCCTCATAGTCACGGAACGTCAAAACCTGAAACCCTCCGATTTCCTCCGGAACCTGGCTGCGGATCCGCTCCATCATCCCGGCGATCTGTTTCGCCCCGTCCTGCCCCTTTAAGGTAACAGTGCAAAGATCTTCCTGGTAATATCCGTAAGTTTCAAACAGCTTTTCCATCTGGCCGCACAGGGTTAAGCCCTGCTCCTTGTAGTAGGCCGCTGCCTCGCAAAGAGCCATCACCGCTACTACCGCATCCTTATCCCTGGCATGGGTTCCCTCCAGGCAGCCATAGCTTTCCTCGTAGCCGAAAATAAACTGATGGTCACAGTTTTGCTGGAAAAATTTAATCTGCTCGCCGATATACTTAAACCCAGTTAACGTTTCCATCAAATCAACCTGGTAATGTTCTGCCAGCTTTTTCGCCATTTTCCCGGATACGATGGTGGTCACGACCGCCCCGTTTTCCGGCAAAATCCCTAATTCCTTTTTCTGGGACAGGAGATATTCCAAAATCACCATACCGGACATATTTCCCGTAAAGCTCTTATACTTCCCGTCCCTGCTATCCTTTGCGTAAACCCCCAGGCGGTCGGCGTCTGGGTCGGTAGCCAGCACAATATCCGCGTCCACTTCCTCCGCCAATTTAAGAGCCAGGGCAAAGGCTTTCTTATCTTCCGGGTTAGGATAGTTTACCGTGGGGAAATTCCCGTCGGGAAGCTCTTGCTCTTTTACCACATACACCCGGGTAAACCCAAGTTCCTTTAAAATCCTCCTGACCGGAAGGTTCCCGGTTCCGTGCAAAGGCGTATACACGATTGTAAGCTGATCTGCCTGCCGTTTCACCGCCTCCGGCCGCAGCACCAGCTTTTTTAACGCCTGGATATACTTATCGTCGATTTCCTCCCCAATCACCTGGTAAAGGCCTGCTGCCACAGCTTTCTCCAGCTCCATGGTTTTCACCTGGGAAAAGCTCTCAATCCCGTTCACTTCCTGGATGATATCCCTATCCCGTGGAGCCGTCACTTGGGCCCCGTCCTCCCAGTACACTTTATATCCGTTATACTCCGCCGGGTTATGGCTGGCCGTCACCACCACCCCGGCAGTACAGCCCAGTTCCCTTAAGGCAAAGGACAGCTCCGGCGTAGGCCGCAGGGAGTCAAAGATATACGCTTTAATCCCGTTAGCCGCCATGCACAGTGCCGCTTCCCGTGCAAACTCTGCCGACATCCTCCTGGAATCATATGCGATGGCAATCCCTTTCTTACTGGTCTTTTCCTTTATTATGTAGTTTGCCAATCCTTGGGTAGCTTTGCGCACCGTATAAATGTTCATCCGGTTTGTCCCCGCGCCGATAATCCCCCTCAGTCCTCCGGTTCCAAACTCTAAATCCCGGTAAAATCGCTCCTCAATCTCTTCCGGCTGATCGGCTATCCCTGCCAGCTCTTCCTTCGTCGCCTGGTCAAAATAGCTGTCCTCACACCAAAAATCATAAATCGCTCTCGCCGTCATGCAAACATCCTCCCTGGTTACTCATTCTTAGTCTATCTGCCGCGCTGCTGTTCTCCAGCACATCCCATTTCTTTTCCGTCCGGCCAAGCCTAAAACGGCTAAAACCGCCGGATGCGGCATTTATCCGGCTGTACGCCGGTGATCTCCATCTTTAACCGAAACCTTTTCGCGCCCGCAAAAACGCAGTACCGCAAACATTCATGCCACAATCAATGACAGGAGGTAGAAGGGAATCTCCCCTTCTTTTGTAACCTCAATCCGGACTTTGTACCTTGCCCTGTCCCTGTAGCGCAAAAGCTCCTGCAGGTACAGGCAATCTCCCCAATCCTCGTCAAAATTTCCGTCCAGCATTACACCGTTCCCAATCGTTTCTCCTTTGCTCTTGCCGCTTCCGTCTTCCCTCTCCACCGTTATCCCAGCAATGCAGGCTCTTCCTCCCACAGCCTTCCTGTACTGGATGGCCAGGCAGGAACATTCTACCTCAAAACAAATCCCGTTTCCTTTTTTCTTCCCAATCCATCCGTTCCGAAAAAAATCCCCTCGGTACATTTCTTCCCTGGCATCCGGGACAAAACCGGATAATTCCGGAAAACTGTTCCGGCAGTCCAGATATACCGCGTGCTCATACCCGTTCCTTGTCAGCGGTTCCGGAAGTTTCCTCTCCTCCGCAAAAATCCAGCCATTCTTTACAATTCCGCAAACTCCCTGTTTTTGGGCTTCCTGCTTTACTTCTTCCAAATACCGGATCACTTCCCGCGCCACCAGGCCATGGCCAAAATCATTAGGATGAAGGCCATCTGCCGTCAGTTCCCCCATGGCATACACGCCACCGGCCATTTCCCGGTAAACCGTATCCCGTATGCTAACCCAGGGAACCTGGTAATGCCCAGCCACCTGGTTATGGAGATCCTGCGCGCTCTTCCCGGTATCGTAATATACATTATTCAGCACCAGCACTGCTGGCCTAGAATGCCAGCCAAGGATCTTCCGCAAAAGACCCTCAAACGTTTCCTGGAAATGCTTTTCCGGCAGATCGTTCACACTGAAATCCACCACCACCACATCCGGATCCTTCTCCAGCAAATCCCTTTTGGCCCTGGCCGTTCCAAAATGGGAATCTGTCCCCCCAACTCCTGCATTCACATACTGGAAATGCGCATTCGGAAAGGTTTCCTTCCACCACCTGTACACGTTTTCCGCGTAGGAATGCTCTGGCCGGGAAGCCAAACTCCCCTGGGTAATCGGCCCTCCCAAAAATCCTAATGTCAGTTCTTCCCCCTGCATCGCCCGCACCATGCAGGAAACCAGCCTTCGATTATCCACATCCATTCTTCTTCCTCATCAACATAACTTACCTGTTCACTTGCTTCCTAACATCATTTATCCAAACCCTGTAAAATTCCTTTCTGGGAAATATTCCATAAAGCCACCTCAGGGAACGTTGGCGTTTCATGGGGCCTGCCACCTCAAGGCCTCCAGTCCTTCCACAAAGGAAACCAGTTCTTTTGCCATTTCCTTTGCTTCCTCCGCCCGGATATGCCCGGGCGTTCCTCTCCCGTTCCTGCTGTACAGAAAATGGTAAACTTTCCCGTCACCCGAAGACCGGATCCTTTGGCATACCTCTTCAATGGCTCTGTCCCAGTTCCCGTGATGTTCTAAAATTGTCGTCGCCAGCACAATCACTGCCTCAGGATACTTTTCCCGGACATCCTCCACAAACTTTCGGTATTTCCTTTTCCATTTTTCGGCCTTCTCCCCGTCTGGCTCCACAGCCATATAGTCCTCTGGATTACTGTCATTCTGCCCCACGGCGATCACCACTAGCTGGGGCTGGTACCGGGAAAAATCCCATTCCATGGCTTCCCCTAAGTCTGGATGGTAATGGAGCTTATCCCACATAAATTCCATCCCGGGATACTTTGGCGGGGCAAACCATCCTGTATGGTTCAGCAAGGGGATCCCTCCCTGGGCAATATCGTGAAGTTCCGCTCCCAGTTTCCTCGCCGCAATCCATGCATAGGAATACCAGCTATTGGAATACCCTCCTTGGTGCTCAGGATCCGGTTTTCCCACATAATCCGCGGCCTCAGATACTTCTCCAGCCGAAACCGAATCTCCGTATACTTCCATCCTGCGCCCTGGTTTTTCCGTGGGAGGAAGAAGCAGGCTTCCTTCCCACAGCTCCAGGGAGCAAAGCACCACCTCATGGCAGCAGTCCTGCCGCTTAAATACCACAATCTGATGCTCTTCATCTTCTTTGCTTTCCGCCAGCACAATCCTGGTTTCCCCTTCTTGGTTAAGTTTCCATGTCTTTTGTTTCCCGTCAACCATCCCGCCAAGGAAATTATCCCAGTACAACCGGCGGTTTTCCACGATAAGCACGGCCTGCTTCCCCCTAAAGCGGAAAGAAAGGGAGGTAGCCGGGAAGATAAATTCCGGCTTTTTCGGGTTCCGGATATCAATCCTCCCGCTGTAGGAAAGCCGCTGATCATCCAATGCAATAAACATCTGTTTATCCCTCCATCTTGTGTGCCCTTTTCCGATTGCGATTGCCTATCAGCGCAATCGCCCGGCATTACAAGGCCTTATGGGCGAAAACCGCCTTATTGCTTTCCCAATAAGGCTAAATTCTGCTCAATCAGCCTGCACCGCTGTTTTACGCAGTCCGGGGAGCGCAAAGGATCCTTGGGCGTATGGAACAGGTAATCTTCCATCCTATCAATAGAAGTTACCGCCACGTGCAACCTGGTATCGCAGGAAGCGTAGTAAATATAGATGGTTCCGTCCTCATCGGCCACCGCGCCGTTGGTAAACACTACGTTAGACACATCGCCTACCCGCTCATTCCCCAGGGGAACCAGGAAAACGCCGGACGGCTCCCCGATCACCTTAGCCGGATCCTGTAAGTCCGCAGCGAATGCATACAGCACATACCGAAGGCCTGCCGCCGTATTCCTCACCCCGTGGGCGATGTGGATCCAGCAGTTCTTTCCCCGGATAGGCACGGCCCCCGCACCATTCTTCGCCTCGGTTAAGGTGTGGTAAATCCGCCTGCTGATGATCGTTTCTTCGTCAATCATCCCATGGCAGATATCCTCACAAAGGCCGAACCCGATCCCGCCGCCGCTGCCCGTTTCAATAAACCCGTCCATGGGCCTGGTATAGAACGCGTACTTCCCGTCTACAAATTCCGGATGGAGCACTACGTTCCTCTGCTGGGGGGAGCGGAGGGTTTTTAAATTATCCAGCCGTTCCCAGGACACCAGATCCTTTGTCCTGACGATGCCTGCCTCTGCCACCGCTGCGGAAAAGTCGGGGTTTTCCTTATCCTTGCTTTCCGAGCAGAACACACCGTAAATATAGCCGTCCTCATGCTGGGTAAGGCGCATATCGTACACATTCGTTTCTTCCGGGCAGGTATCGGGAATCTGGATTGGATAATCCCAGAACCGGAAACCGTCAACGCCACTGTCGCTCTCTGCTACGGCAAAGAAAGATTTCCTGTCTGCCCCCTCCACCCGGGCTACCAGGTAAAATTTCCCGTTTAAGCGGATTGCGCCGGAATTCATTACGGCATTAATGCCAAGGCGCTCCATAAAATAGGGGTTCGTTTCCTTATTTAAATCATATTTCCAATGCAGCGGGGCGTGATCCCTGGTCAGCACCGGATCCTGGTACCGTTCATAAAGGCCGTTATAAAAATCCGCCTTCCGGTTCTTCCTTCCAATCAGCTTTTCGTACTTTTCCTGTTGGATATAATATTGTTGATGCAGCATCTTACGATAACCTCCTGATGATTTCGAAACACATCCGCCCGTTATGGTACGGGCATTTCCACGGTTCTGCTATAGGTTTCCTGCTCTCTGGCTTCCCCTTATCGTTCAGATCCCAGAACCACTCAGACCCTTCCCGCTTATCCACCATGTATTCCTTAATGTATTCCCAGATATCGTTAGCCGCCTGGCGGTACTCATCCTTTTCCGGTGCCCTTTCCCAGGCATTTAAAAAGCCTACCACGGCTTCCGCCTGAACCCACCATACCCTGGTCTTATCCTCTGTGCCCCGCTCGCACTCATTCCACAAGGAGCGGTTATGGTACGCCTTCCGGTACACACAGTCAGCCAGATCCCCGGTAATGGGAAGAAGCTTTGCGGCGGTTTTCGGATCGCCTAAAACTTCACAGCCCCGGTCAATCAGCCAGGACGTTTCGATATCATGGCCGTAGGAATGGAGATCGATTAGCGAATTCCAATCCTTGTCAAAAAATACCTCCTGACGGTGGCGGGCGGGATTATAAATCCTTCCGGCAAAGCATTCCAGGATATCCCTTAAGGGTTTTTTCACCCGCCCGTCGCCTGTCACCCGGTAAAGTTCCATGTAAGCTTCGAATACGTGGAGAAGGGTATTCATCGTCCTGTCGGCCATTACGCCATTCTCCGACAGTTTTTCATTCCCAGCCGGCGTTTCAAAATCCCGCTCAAAAGCTTCCAGGTATCCGCCCTCATCTTTCCCCTTTTCCTCAATCAGACCAAACAGCTTCCAGGCAATCCCAAGGGCTTCTTCATCTCCCGATGCTTCATAATAAGAAGACAGGGCATATACGGCAAAAGCCTGGTTGTATACGTGTTTCGTCCCGTCCTCAGCCTTCCCGTCATAAGTTACGGACCAGTACAGGCCGCCGTACTGGTAATCCAGGCAGGATTCCTTTAAAAACCGGTATGCATGGCCGGCATAAGGAAGCAGGGAAGGATCCTTCAGGCAGGTACAGGCGTTGGAAAAAAACCATAAGATCCGGCTGTTTAAGATGCAGCCCTTTACCGCCTGTTTATCTACGTTCAGATCATAATCCATATACCCATAATAACCGCCCTGCTCCTCGTCCTTAAGGTTCATCCAAAAGGGCAGGATCTTTTCCCGCACATGGCCCAGAGCCTCTTCTTTTAACCGTTCCATCATTTGCGTTTTTCCTTCCTTCTGTTTTCTTTCACCGTTTCCCTTCCTACGCTCTTGTCCTTTTCCGCCAGGCAATATTACCGTTTCCCCAGCTCTTGATCGGATTCCCGGACTACGCTGTGGTTCTTTATATAATCCACCAGTTCATCCGCGTAAGCGAAGGCCAGGCCTACGTAACTGTCCGCCGCCCCGTAGTAAATCGCCAGGCGGTTCGTTTCCTTATCCTGGAGCGCTGCGCAGGGGAACGTTACATTGGGCACAAACCCTCTTTCCTCGTACCATTCTTCCGGCGTCAGCAGGAAATTTTCACAGCGGTATTTCACCACGGACGGCTGGTCGATATCCAGGATCGCCCCACCTATGCTGTATACATAGCCATTGCAGGTTCCTGTCACGCCGTGGTAAATCAGCAGCCATCCTTCGCTGGTTTCAATGGGGGCCGCCCCGCCGCCAATCTTTACATTTTCCCACCACTCATCCGTTTTTCCCATTACATGGCGGTGCTTTCCCCAGTAAACCAGATCCGGGCTTTCCGAAAGGAAGATATCGCCGAATGGCGTATGGCCGCTGTCGCTGGGGCGGGAAAGCATCATAAATTTCCCGTTCACTTTCCTGGGGAACAGCACGGCGTTCCGGTTAAAGGGCAGGAACGGGTTCTCCGCCCGTACAAATTTCTTAAAATCCCGGGTTTTGGCCAAGCCGATGCTCGCCCCGTAAAAGTCCTGGCACCAAATAATATAGTAGGTATCCTCTACCTTAACCAGGCGGGGATCGTAAGCGTATTTCGGCATAAACGGATTCCCGTCCTCATCCTCAAAGTGGATTTTCTCCCCGTCAAAATCCCAGTTTATTCCATCCTTGCTCCTTCCCAGGTAAATATAGGGGATTCCATTGATCTGTTCTCCCCGGAATACGCCGATAAACGCCCCTTCATAGGGAATTACCGCGCTGTTAAAGATCCGTGCTACGCCATCCAAAGGATTTCTTTTAATTACCGGGTTATCCTGATAGCGCCACAGTGGAGAGCCGGTCAGACCCTCCGGTTTATCCTGCCAGGGGATGTTGGCAGACCCCTGCTCAATCAAATGAAAATTATCCATATAATCTCCTCCAAATTTACAAATATGAACATAATTGCTGTGTTTTTACCACTTGCGCCCTGCCGTTTTCTGTCCGGCAGGGCGCGGCATAAATCATCGTATGTGAAAGCTTCGTGCAGAACCTGCTTTACTTTTTTATATTTAACCTTTAACCGCTCCTGCAGCCAGGCCGCCGTAGATCTGTTTCTGGCAGCAAAGGAAGATAATCAGTGCCGGAAGCAGCGTAATCAGCACGCCTGCGCAGATGTAGTTATACTGGTTTCCCATAGGGCCGGTGAAGGTGTACAGGGAAGTTGCCACAACGACCAGTTTGCTCTTATCCTGTAAGTACAGGTTCGCCATATAGTATTCGTTGTACGTACTTACTCCTTTTAAAATCAGCACTGTTACAATGGCCGGTTTTAAAAGAGGGAATAAAATCTTAAAGAACACTCCAAAGTAAGTGCACCCGTCCATAATCGCCGACTCATCCAGGGATACCGACAGGTTTTCAAAGAACTGGATAAATATGGTAACGGCAATAATATCCGTGCCCATCATCACGATAATATAGCCGTACAGATGGTTAATAAGCCCTAAATTGTACATAATCTGGTAAACCGATACCTGCATGGCGATTCCTGGAAGGAGGCTTGCAAACAGGAACAAATTTTTGATTAAGCCGTTGCCCGGGAATTTAAACCGGTTCAGGATATATGCCAGCATGGAACTGAACAGGATGGAACCGCTTAACACGAACACCATCACAATCAGGGAGTTGCGGAATGCCAGGCCCATATTGGCCTTCTGCCATGCTTCAATAAAGTTGTTAAAGTGCAGCCAATTGGAAGGAAGCTGCATAACGTTGGTGTTGGCATACTCTTCCGGCGACTTAAATGCGGTAATTACACAGCTTGCAATAGGAAGCAGGGCAATAAATGCCGCCAGGATAACGGAAAAATATTTCAGGAAAATTAACACATATTTCTTTATTCTCATCATCGGCGTCATACAGATGCACCTCCTTTACTTAACTGTTTTTCCCGTTTCATCCTTCTTCTGCGGATGCTCTCCTCCGATTCGTCATTGGGGAACAGTTTAGCCATAACCACTTTCTGGAAAATCGTTACCACAAAAATCAGCGCCATCAAAACGATCGCCATAGCCGACGCCAGGCCTACCTTCTGGTTTTCATGGGCAATCCTGTTCATAATGACAAAGTAAGTTCCTGTGCCGAAGCTGCCGTTGGTAATGACGTAAGGCGGATCGAACGCGCTTAAGGATCCGGAGATGGACATAATCATATTCAGCACGATAACGGAGTTAATGCTGGGAAGCATAATGTAGCGGAACTTATTCCAGGCGTTGGCGCCGTCGATTGCGGCTGCCTCATAAAGGGTCTGGTCTACCGACATCATCGCGCCTAAGAACAGAACCATGTTCTGGCCTAAATAACGCCATACAGAAGTAAACACCAGGGAAATATTGTTAATCCGCGTATCCTTCAGCCAGTAGGGAAGGCTTTCTAAGGGAATCCCGATCCACCCCAGAACCGTATCCAGTACGAAGCCCCTGGTAAAGAAAAATTTAAAGATAAAGCCGATGGCAATACCGCATACCAGGTAAGGGAAGAACAGGAATCCTTTAAACAGCTCTTTCCCTCTCAGGTTAAAGCAGAAAATGGTGGCGAAATACAAAGCCAGGCCAAGCTGCACAAAGGATGCGGCTATGTAGTAGAATGCCAGCAGCAATGACTTAAAGCAATCGTCCCTGCTGAATACTTCCGCATAGTTTTTCAGCCCTACGAACGTCCTGGCCCCAGAATACTTCATGTTATAAAAACTGAACTTAAACATTTCCAAAAACGGAATGTACGTAAACAGCATAAGCAGCGTTAACGGCACTGCCATAAAGGTAATGATAACGAACAGACGCTGCCCCTTCCTGGACTTTGCCCATTTTGAGAATTTTTCAACTGACATTTGACTGCCCCCTTTTTTGATTATTTTGCAGTTCCGGCAAACCCCTTTTATCCATGTATGGGGTTATTGGGAATTCGCAGCGATATAGTCATATTCCTCCGGGGTTACACCGTTATTTTCCTGGGCCGAAGTCCACTTTTCGTTCCACTCATCCATAATCTCATCAAATGTCATGGACTGCAGCAAGGCAGCTTCCACAATCGCCTGTTTCGGCTCATTGGAATTGTTCAAACCGATCTCGGAATCATTATTTACCAGGTTGAACAGCTCTTCCTCACCTTCTAACGGAGGATTGTCAATAATAAAGTCGATGCCGTCAAATGCTTTTAATACGTCCGGATATTCCGCCCCCTGAACGATGGGGATTGCGCCTGCATCGAAAGCATACCCGGATTCTTCAATCAGCCATTTTACATACAGCATGGAAGCAATCTGGTTGTCCTCGGAAATCTTGCTGTTAATGCCGTAACAGTAATCAGGTCCTGCAGATGCGTACTGTTTCCCGTTAACGGTAATGGGGAACGGCATATAGCCGATATCTTCAGGATGGTTTCCGCCCTCCTGCATCTGTGCCACTGCCCAGGAACCTAATACCATGCAGCCGATCTGGCCGTTGTTAATCATGCCCTTGCTGCCTTCCCAGTCGGTAGTAGTGGGATCTTCTTCCGTCAGCCCTCTTGCCACGGACTCGTACAACGTATAGTAAATCGCATAAGGCCCGGTCATATCCTCATGTTTCTGGAACGGGTTTGCGCCGTGGGTTAACCCCATATTGGTGAAATCCGGATCGCCTGTTGCAGAACCTGCTACGTAAGCATCCCATGCGCTCATGGTCCAGCCGGCGGCAAAATTGGTGTACAGCGGGATTGCGTCGGTGTTATCTTTAATTTTCTGCAAGGCAGCCAGGAAATCATCTGGGGTTTTCGGAATCTCATTCACTCCCGCATCAGCAAAAACTTTCTTATTGTAAACAATGCCTTGGGCATTGCCCATGGAAGGCATGCCGTAAACCTGGCCGCTGTAGGCGAAATTATTCAGCATAATATAGCTTTTCTCCAGATCCCCTTTAGCTCCAAAGGTAATGAAATGCTCCGGAAGCTCTACCTTATCCATGGTAGTCGGAATCATACAGATATCGCCCCAGTCATCTGTCGTCAGGCGCATGGTAATGCTTTCCACATAGTCCGTTACCCCTTCGTAATTGATCGTAATGTTTGGATACATCTCCCCAAACCTGCTCTTATACTCCGCAAAAGTGGTATCGATTAAATCTGTGCGCTGGGTCAGCACTTTGAGTTCTGCCGTTAAATCTGTATAATCCTCCCCCAGCTTAATGGTATCTATGGAAGGCAGGTTTGCTGAAGCCTGAACTACCCCCCGCCATCGCTTTCACATTTTGTTTTACTTAATTAAGTGCTTATCGCTTAAATAAATAATAACATATGGATTAATTTATTTCATCATTATATCTTAATTTTTATAATTAATTATTGTGTAAATTTTAATTTTTTACTATAATCTTTCACTTTTCCCCAAAAATTTAATTCACATTTGACATAACCCATTTTTTCCCATTAGAATATCCTAATAAAGATTATGGGAAAAATACAATCTGTTTCATCTTAATTGCCCTTTCAGAGTAGATGGTCTGCTTAAATCTTATTTTCTTGCATTAATTAAGCAATTCTTACTTATCTGTTAACTTTCTTAAATATTAATTATAGTATTTATCTGACAAATTTTAAGCAATCTGACGGGGTACTATATGGAGAAAGGACATTCTCCCAACCTGTTTGGGCCTGCAGCAGCCCTGTTCCCTGGATCTGCTAGAAAAACGGTTCCAAGTCAGCAAATTCCGGATCGCCCGGGAATTTTCCCAGTATTTCCACCAGGCTCCCAGCTCCTATTGAAATTTCAGGAGGCTGGAAGCCGCTAAAAACTTTTTGGTAACAACGGATGATACATCCATGAGATCAGCGTAAAGACCGGATTCGAACCCTACGCTGCTTATTCGAAGTTTTAAGAAAGAATTTGGGGTAACACCCCAGGTTTACCAGAAAGAAAATTCACAGATCCGGCTGTAAAAGCTCCTTTTTGGCTGCATTGTGCCTGATGTGCTGTTTGCCCCTGGCGTATACAGGCAAAGCGCCTTTGCCCGGCCCTTATCATTACGGTTCAGCGGAAAGTTCCCCCATCTCCTTATGAAGTGTTACATAACGGATCATGGATGCATACAGACACAGAAGATCGTATGAATCCGCCAGGTTCTTGCCGCAAAGCTCTTGGATACGCCGCAGGCGGTAAGGAATACTGTTTCGGTGGATGTGGAGTTTTTCACAGATCTTGCGGATGTCCCCATTTAAGCAAATATAAGCGGCCGCGGTTTCAGCAAGCTGGGCGTTTTTCCCTTTTTCCGCCAAACACGCAAAAGAATCCTCCAATCCCGGAAAGTCAAGGCGCGACAAAGCAATGGCCAGTTTCATATGCTCAAAGTGATGGATGGATTGGTCGGGAAAAAGTATCCGGCCAAGAACCAGGCTTTCCACAGCAGAATGATAAGCCGTATACAGATTGGGCTCATTGCTGCATATGCCAGTATGGCAATCCTCGCCTGCCGAAAGAATTCTATGGTATTTCCGTTGGAAATGTTCATTTTCTTTCAAAATCAAAAGATCCCTGTCCTGGGAAATCGGCATCAGGATGTCCTGTTCGTCCAATAAATTCTGAATGACTGCTGGAGAAGCAAATAGATTTTTTCCTCCCTTTTCCATCACGATCACGGTCTGCCTTCCAGTAATATCAATCCCAAGCCTTTCTCCCCGCTTGATAAACTCATCGGTGTATCCGGACTGGATGTGCAGCCACCGGTCAAGAAACCGATCCCTCTCCCGGGACTGTTTTTTTTCTTTTCTGGACTGGAAAATTTCCTGGTAAAGGATCTCTATGGTCTTTGCCAGCAGCTCTGCCATATGGGAATCGGAAGATCCTGGCTGTTCCAGCACCACAGCCCCAATCCGGTGTCCGTGGAGGATAAGAGGCATGGCTGCTCCCCCTTTCTGGAACGGGCTTTCCTGGGGAGAAAATACCTTGGCATGAATATCCAGCGCTTTAATGGCCAGCAGGCTCATATTCCCCACGGCAGAAATATCCGTGGACACAACCACTCGCCCGCTTACGTCGCAGATGCTGATGGGAACGGAAAATTCCTCCTGAAGCTTTTCAATGATTTCATACATGATTTTATTCTCAAACATGGCAGACCTCCATACGCTGTAGAAAATCTGTTTCCTATTATAACAATCGCCATAAAAAAACGCAATATCACGCCTGTAGTTTATGCAAATGAACAAAAAACAAGAAAAAACTTACAGGTTTTACACAATAGTAATTCTAAAATAAAAATGATAAAATATAAAATATTTATAAACTATTTTCAAAAAGGAGGAATCGATGTAAACGGAACTATTTCAAGATTCATGCGCTATGCCGACTGCGCAAGTGAATCCCACAAAGAAAAAGCATTTTGTGAATACATGGAGAAAGAGCTTGAAGGAATGGGGATCCCTTTTGAGCGCCAGCATCTGGGCAATGAGGTTATCACTAACGGATGGAATATTTTAGCAAAAGTCCCGGGGGAAGCCGGAAAGAAACCCTTTCTTTTTGTATTCCACCTGGATACGGCAACGCCGGGAAACCCGGTAAAAAGCTACATTGAAAATGGCCGTATCCAAAGCAGGGATAACAGCGTGCTAGGCGCGGACGGCAAACTGGCTATAGCCGTTGTGCTGGAGGCCGTCAGCCGTTTACAAGAAGCCGGACAGCCTCACCGCCCTGTAGAACTTCTTTTCACCGTATGTCAGGAATTGGGGCTTTACGGTTCCAGGTATGCGGATTATTCCAAAATTGAAAGCGAAGAGGCACTGGTAATCGACCACTACATTACTGGGGAAGTGCTGATCCGTACACCTGCCAGGGTGAAAGTCAATGTGGAACTGATTGGGCGCTCCGCTCATGTCATCCGCAACGAAGAACCTGGGATCAACGCTCTGAAAACCGCGGTGGAAATTATCCGGCAAATTCCCACTGGAAGGATCAACGAAAACTTAAGCATTAACGTTTACGATCTGGTAGCCCTCTCCCCATCCAATGTGGTTCCCAAATACGCCCGCTTTGATATGGAGATCCGCTGCTTCGGCGATCACGTGCGGGAAGAAATCTGCAAAACATTACGGCATATTGCGGAACACACTTCCCTGGAAGCAGGATGCAAGTGTAAATACAAGGAAGAGCAGGATGTTCCCGAAGCAGATTTCAGCAGAAACACGGAAATGCTCAACCGCTTGGAAGGAATCTACAAGAAAACAAAAATCCCCATGATCAAAGCCCGTTCCTTCGGCGTCCTGGATGCTACCTGGACAGACCGGCTGGGTATCCGTACCATCCCCCTGGGCTTTAATATCTATCATTCACACAGTGCAAGAGAGTATGTAGTTTTAGAAGATGTCAAAAAGATGCTTGAACTGGCAGAGAACATTATCCGCTATTTTTAATCCGCCCTGCCGGAAAAGCCGTGTCTGTTTGTGCGAAAACCATGCGCAGAATGGAGGAATTTATGAATAAAAAAAGCAAAAAAACAACCAACACAATGAACCCGTTTATACCGCTTCTCCTAATGGTGCTGGCCTGCGCCATCGTATCATACTTTATATCGCCAGGCGCCTATGACCGCGAAACAGTTGAAGGCGTTACCCGCGTGCTGCCGGAAAGCTACCACGCCGTGGAGCGCACCCCTATCTCGTTCTTTAACCTGTTCCGCTCTATCCCTGAAGGATTAACCGCTACCGCGAATATGATGTTCTGCGTTATGATCATCGGCGGGATCGTGGAAATCTATAAAAGGACAGATACGGTAGGCGCGGCAATCAACAGCGTATTAAAAGCTTCTGAGAGAATGAGCAGCCAGATCATAATTGCCATTGTGATGATCGTATTTTTTATTTTCGGCGGAATCCTTGGCTGGAGCGAGCATATCATCCCTTTCGTGCCGATTATCATCTCGCTGGCCATTTCCCTGGGCTATGATTCCCTGGTAGGTATGGCGATCTCCGGTTTCGCCTGCCTTATCAGCTTTGCAGTAGCTCCCTTTAACGTGTATACTGTAGGGATTTCCCATACGATTGCCGAACTTCCCATGTTCTCCGGCTGGCAGCTAAGAATGGTGGCCCTGGTTACAATCTGGGTGCTCAGCCTGGTATGGGTTATGCTCTACGCGAAAAAAATCAAAGCAGATCCTTCCAAGAGCCTGGTAAAGGATATCGACACATCCTCTCTGCGGATTCCTGTAGATACCAATTTAAAATTTGATCTGCCGAAAAAGCTGTCCTTTGTCGTGCTGGCCGTTTCTATTTTATGTACCATATACGGGATCCTGAAACTGAGCTGGTCCTATACGGAAATGGCTTCCACGTTTATGATCGGCGGAGTGGTTGTGGCCGTAATTAACCGCCTTGGCTTTGAAGATACCATTAATACCGTTTTAGACGGCGCGAAAGGCGCATTTAACGGTGCCCTGATCATCGGCGTGGCCCGTGCTGTACAGTGGACAATGACGAACGGCGGCCTTATCGATCCATTGGTACACGGCCTTTCCAAACTGATGGGAAGCGCTTCCGCTTACATGAGCACGGTAGGTATGTTTATCGTTAACTTCTTTATCAATGCCCTGATTCCTTCCGGCTCCGGCCAGGCGACTGCAGTAATGCCCATCATGGTCCCCCTAGCGGATATGCTTCACATTACCCGCCAAACTGCCGTACTTGCTTTCCAGTTCGGCGACGGGATTTCCAATACCTTCTGGTTTACCAACGGAACCCTCCTGATTTACCTCTCTTTGGGCAAAGTACCCCTTAAGAGCTGGTATAAATTTATCCTGCCCCTGCAGGGAATTTTCTTCCTTGTAGAATTTGTCTTTCTGTTCTTCGCCGTGCAGACAGGATATGGCCCATTCTAATCTATCCGGCAGGGAATTTTTCAGCAGAATAAGGAGGAACCAAAACCATGAATGTAATGGACGAAGTGAATAAATACCGTGACTATGCCGTTAATATGCGCCGGGAGTTCCACCGTCATCCGGAGCTGAGCTGGCAGGAAATCCATACGGCAAGGCGTATCCGGGAAGAATTAAAGCACATGGGAATCCCTTATGTGGAAACAGCAGGGACAGGTACGATTGCTACCATTAAAGGGAAGAAAGGCCATCCTGTAATCGGGCTACGCTGTGATATTGACGCCCTTCCCATACAGGAAGTGAAAACACTTCCCTTCCGTTCTGAAAACCAGGGGGTTATGCACGCCTGCGGCCACGACGGGCATATAAGCATGCTCCTGACGGCAGCCCATGTGCTGGCAGAGCACCAAGATGAACTGGAATGTACCGTAAAGCTTATTTTCCAGCCTGCGGAAGAACACACGGACGGCGCGTTAAAAGTCCTGGATTCCGGGCAGTTGGGAAAGCTGGATACCGTAGCCGGCATGCACCTGCTTCCTATGCTGGAATGCGGCACTATCTCCGTAGATCCAGGCCCCCGCTATACTTCCGCTTCTTTTATGCGGATTAAAATTATCGGAAAAAGCGGCCACGGCGCCATGCCCCACTTTGCCGTGGATCCAATCTATGTGGGGGCCAAGGTAGTGGATGCCCTGCAAAGCATCACCAGCCGGGAAACCAGCCCTATGGATACGGTAGTTGTCAGCATCTGCACCTTCCATTCCGGGACTTTGGCAAATGTTTTTGCCGAAACCGCGGAATTAAGCGGTACAGTGCGGACATTTAACCCCAAGCTCCAAAAGGAACTTCCCGGCATGATTGAGCGGATTATTAAACATACCTGCGAAACTTACCGAGCCGGTTACGAATTTGACTACTATTCGGATATTCCCGCCACCATTAACGACAAGCGCTGCAGTGAAATCGCAGCCGGTTCCGTAAAAAAAATCCTGGGGGAAAAGGGCCTGGTTAACTATGCCGGCACGCCCGGCGGAGAGGATTTTGCGTATTTCCTAGAACGCTTCCCGGGGATATACGCCTTTGTGGGATGCCGGAACGAAGCCAAAGACTGCTGCTACTCCCTCCACCACGAACGCTTCGATCTGGATGAAGACGCATTGGTATACGGCGCCGCCTTCTACGTACAGTATTTGTTGGATGCCCAGAAGGAATTTGCCGACGACGTTTTGTAAAAGGCCTTTTAACATTTTTTAACGGATTACGAAAAACAAACAGAGGGTGCTGCAAAACGGCCATTCCTGCAGTATAGCGCATAAAATCCAGGCACTGCCGCTATAACTGTAGGAGCCCTGCATACTGCAGCACCCTCTTATGGGGTTTATGATATAATTAAGGAAACGTATCTCTTATCCGCAGCCTAACGGCTGTGGACATGGTATAATCTTGACCGAGATTATACCGCGCATCGCTTTAGCATACCTTATCCAGAGGATATGGTATGATGTTGAAGTCAAAAGGTCTTTAACTGCCTTGATTCCAGATTGCTCCGATCGTTTCCCCCTGGTATCATGGTATTTTTCTTTCCCGGCACATTAGCACAAGCGCCTCATATGGCTGGATTAAACCAGTATGGCAGCTACTCCCTGCACTATCCGGATAATTCCCAATCCGGCATTTAACCCCTTTAAACTCCCCGGGTATTTCAAATTCCGTCTTTTTACTGGCAAAACCACTATATTAGCATGATGATTGGGATTATTGAGCAGGAATTATGCAGAAACGGATACTATATGATGGTTCGATCCGTAATAGATAAAGAGGATGTTTCCGAATCATTAGAAAGGCCTGTCCCTTTCCACAAAATATAGGATTAACTGTGGACATACCATCACAGGCTGTCACTTGGCGGCTCCCCCCAAAATTCTGGTGGAAACCGATGATTCTCCTGCCCATGTGGTTCTGGATGTGGATATTGTGGAGCAGCGGTCCCTAATTGCCTTGTTTTCAGTTCATCCGCCAATCACCTTTACGCTGTCCTTCACCACCAGATGCCCGGAAATCACGTGCACGGCCTGCCCCAAAGTACTGGCCTGACCTTTGCCGTGCTGGATCTGCCGGATCATGTTTTTCAGCGCTGTCTTTACCATCTCTTCCACATTTACCTCATAGGAAGTGATCTTAATGTCGCACAGACCGTCATACAGGTAATTATCAAAGCCCACTACGGAAATATCTTCCGGTATCCGGTATCCTTTCACCTCCAGTGTTTTAATTAACGCACTGGCCGTCAAATCACTGTTGCAGGCGAAAGCCGTGGGCATTTTTTTCGGAAGGCAAGGGTCAATCATGTATCCTTCCTCATTCCGATCATCCACAACCCAATCCTGCCTTACCGGAATGCCTGCTTCCATCAGCGCTTTACAGTAGCCGAAATATCGATCCATAATGCTGTTATTCGCCCGGACAGTCCCTACATACGCAATCTCCTTATGGCCGCTTTCAATTAAATAATTAACCATCCTGTACATTCCGTAGTAATTATCCATCAGCACGGCATCTACTGGTATGTTTTTTTTCTGGAAATCAATGTATACCTGCGGCAGGCGGCTCTCTTCCCTTAGCAATTTAAGGTATCTCCCGCCAATCTCCCCGATTACGATAATCCCCTCAATTTTAGAATCATGGGCAAACAAAGGCAGTATCAGGGATTTTTCCGACTCCTTGGTCAGGACTTCAAACAGCAGCACACAGCTTTTCTCCCTGGCTGCCACCGCTAACGTCTGATAAACCCTCCAGTAAAAAGAAGGATAATTCCCAAGATACTGCTCCGATATAATCACCCCGATACTGAGAATCTTTTTCGCAGAAACCGCCGCTACCGCGCGGGGCTGATACCCCATCTTTGCCGCAGTGTCTTTAATCTTTTCCCGCAGTTCCTCGCTGACTCCTTTCTGGCCTGCCAGAGCATTGGACACCGTAACCGTACTCACATTTAGCTGATTCGCAATATCTGCCAGGCGTACTTCTTTCCTCATTTTACTTCTCCTCTTAATTCCGTCCTCTTTTTGCTCTTTGCTCTAAAAGTCCACCGCCGAATAGGCAGTCTAGCATGATAGTTTACTATCAATATTTTTGAATTTATTATATTAATTTTACTTAAAAAAGTCAAACAGAATCCTTTCCCCTCCTCCGTTTTGGGATTTTGCACAAAAACAGGATGGAGCCCTCCACTTACGAAGGCCAAACCATTACTTTCCAAATTTATGCAGCCAATTTTACTATGCATTATTTTTATCGAATATTCTACGGATTATATAAGCGATCCCGCCTTGCCAGCAAAAGTCAAATAGGGTCTGTCAGGAAACAGCAAATTTTAACTATTTCCCGACAGACCCCTGATCGGATAACCGCAAGCAAGCTGCTTTGGCAATTACCTGTTATGGCCTTAATCCATGGGCACTACTGCCCCCTCGTATTTCTCTTCCATGTATTTGCGGATTTCATCGCCCTTTAATATTTCTACCAGCGCCTGGATACCTTCTGAAGTTTCCTCTCCCTCACGCACCGCAACCACATTGCCATAAGTGGTGGCGGCAAGTGAATCAGAAGCTTCTACCGCTAAAGCATCCGCTACCTTTAAGCCAGCAGCAATGGCATAATTACCATTAATAACCGCAATATCCACATCCTGGATGGAACGCGGAATCTGGGCCGCTTCAATCTCAATGATTTCCAGGTTTTTCGGATTTTCTACAATATCATTTTTCGTGGCATTTAACCCTGCATCTTCCTTTAAGGTTAAAAGTCCCTGTGCTTCCAAAAGAAGAAGTGCCCTGGCTTCATTGGTTACATCATTTGGAACTGCTACCTTCGCCTGATCCGGCAAAGCGGTTAAGTCAGAGGTTTTCCCCGCATAAATCCCAAAAGGCTCATAATGAATTGTGCCGGCGCTAACCAGCTTTGTCCCATACTGTTCATTAAACTGCTCCAGATATGGAAAGTGCTGGAAATAATTCGCGTCCAAATCTCCGGCTTCCAACGCATTATTTGGTTGAACGTAATCTGTATATTCCCGGATTTCCAGCTCATAACCTTTTTCTTTCAGCAGTTCCTGGGCTTCCTTTAATATCTCCGCATGGGGCGCCGGGCTTGCGCCAATCACAATTTTTTTAGTTTCTGCTTCATTTTCGCCAGCCTCTGCTGTTGTTTCTTCTGCTGACGTTTCTTCTGCCTTAGCCGTGCCAGCTTCTGTAGTTGCCTGCGTTTCCCCAGATGCAGTTGTTTCATTTCCTGCCTGGCTTCCTCCGCACGCAGACAGCGCCAGTGCTGTCATAGCTGTTGCTAAAATTGCTGATACTGTTTTTTTCATAATAATCTCCTCCTGAATTTTCGCCGCTTCCCGGCCTGTTTTACCACGGCTCGTGCAGCTTATTTATCATAAACAAGCAGTCCGTCAGCGGATCCGCTTGTCGCTGATCTTTGATAATTTCATCCAGGTTTCCTGGATAATTTGGACAATCACAACCAGGATGACTACCGTTACCAGCATCATATCCGTCTGATACCGATAGTAGCCGTAGTTAATGGCAATTGCCCCCAGGCCTCCTCCTCCTACAAATCCGGCCATAGCCGAATATCCTAAGATTGTAGTAATAGAGATTGCGGCTCCTACCAGAAGGCTTGGCTTAGCTTCCGGAAGCAGTACCTTCCAGATAATCTGCCAGGTGGTGGCTCCCATAGACTTAGCGGCCTCAATCACTCCTGCATCCACTTCCTTAAAAGAAGACTCTACCATCCTGGCAATGTAGGGCGCCGCCGCCGCCACCAAAGGAGGAATTACTGCTTTCGCCCCAAGAGTCGTTCCCACAATCGCCCTGGTAACAGGAATCATAACCAGAAGAAGAATAATAAAGGGAACCGAACGTAACAGATTAATCACCAGGCCCAAAGCCTTCTGAAGGGCCGGGATTGGATGGATACCGTCTGTATCCGTTACCACCAGGATAATCCCAAGGGGAATCCCAATTAAATACGCAATCAATGAGGAACCCAGTACCATAAACAAGGTTTCCAGAATCCCATTTTTCAACATTTCAATGGTTGTTCCATCCCATACCATCCTACTTCACCTCCTCAAACGCAATATTCTTCATTTTTAAATAATGAATTACCCGGTTTGCGTCCGTTTCATCCTCCGGAATCTGTATCATCATCTGCCCCATAGCCTTTCCTCCCACATCCTTGGTTGCCGCGTACATAATATTCACCGGAACCTTACAGGATAACACCAGGTTTGAAATCACCGGCTCTGAGGATTCTCTTCCGTCAAAAATAATCCGCAGCAGACGGTCCTCCCGCAAAGCCACTTGTTTTGCCCCATCACCTAAAATCAGACGGCGGCCTGTGGGGGTAGAAGGGTTCGAAAAGATATCCGCTACCTTTCCCACCTCAGCGATCTGGCTGTTGTCAATAATTGCGACCCGATCGCAAATGGCATCAATTACCGCCATCTCGTGGGTAATCACAATAATAGTAACTCCCATTTCTTTATTAATCTTTTTCAGCAATTCCAAAATCTGTTTCGTGGTATTGGGATCCAACGCGCTTGTAGCCTCGTCGCAAAGAAGCACCTTGGGATTGGTTGCCATGGCTCTTGCGATAGCCACCCGCTGTTTCTGCCCACCGGAAAGCTGGGCCGGATAGGCTTTCATCCGGTCAGCCAGGCCTACCAGCTCCAAAAGCTCCTCCGCCCGTTTTTTCGCCTCTTTTTTCGGAACCTTCGCAAGCTCTAATGGAAAGCATACATTCTGCAGTACGTTTCTCTGGGCTAACAGGTTAAACTGCTGAAAAATCATTCCCATAGACTGCCTGGCCTTGCGGATTACACTTTCATTTTTTCCTGCCAGGCTGACTCCTTCAAATACCACCGTCCCGGAGGTTGGAACCTCCAAATAGTTAATGCAGCGTACCAAGGTACTTTTCCCTGCGCCAGACAAACCGATGATTCCAAAAATCTCCCCCCGCATAATCTCCAGGTTAATGTGATCCAATGCGGTTACAATGCCATTTGCCGTTTGAAACTGCTTTCCTAAATCGTTTAACTGAATAATTGGCTTTTTATCTTCCATGGTTTTCTCTCCTAAACCTTCATGCGCTCAGTAATCCCCTTTCTATTTATGACGGCACCCAAGCAGGGCAGGGGATACTGGAAAATCCGGCAAAATGGGTCATACGCATTTTGCTGGATGCTTTGCAATAAAAGAGTCGCAGGCCCTGCACAGACCTGCGACCTAATATCCGCTTTCTCTACTGACATCATGATTATGCCTTTTTAGAAAATCATTGATCACTGCAATCCATACAAAGAACCTGAACATTCAATTTTCCACGCAAATACATGCCGCACATCATACACATGCCGCTGTTCATTTCCATTGAATTCATCTGCATGGCCTGAAACTGATTCATACGGTCCTCCTTATCCGAAATTGTAGTATTTCAAATTTCCTATAAAAATAGTAGGATTCTATTCATGGGCATGATTGTAATCCCACTTTATGGATTTGTCAAGTAGTTTCTATCATTTTTTTCACTTCTTCTGGCTCCGGCATCACCTTAAGGGCGCCTTTCCTGGTTGTAATCAGGGCCGCGGCCCCATTGGCGAAGGAAAGCATAACCGAAAGCTTTTCCCCATCCAGGTGATCCAATCCGTGCTCCAGTACAAAATGGAGGCAGCTTCCCCCAAATGTATCCCCGGCTCCAGTGGTTTCGATGGTGTTTTTCTGAAGGTAAGGTGCCTGTTCCACCCGCAGATCCTTATAATAAGCCCTGCTTCCTTCCTTTCCCAATGACAGAAGGATAAGTGGGATCTGATATGTTTCCCGGAGAATCCGGATCCCTTCATCATAATCTTCCTTGCCGGTAAACCACTGGATTTCATTATCTGAAATCTTCAGGATGTCACACTGCCTTAGACCATAATCCACCTGTTCCTTGGCCAAATCAAGGGATGTCCACAAAGGCGGGCGCAAATTGGGATCAAAGGAAATCAAGGCCCCATTTTCTTTGGCAATGGCAATTGCCTTTTTCGTTGCTTTCCTTACCTCTTCATGGGTCATAGACAAGGTTCCAAAATGGAAAATCCGGCACTGAGCCAGCATCTCTTCATTTAGCTCTGTTTCTGTAAGCATCATATCCGCCCCCGGATTCCGATAAAAAGAGAAATCCCGATCTCCATCCGCAAACGTCTGGACAAAGGCTAGGGTAGTCCGCACATCCGGATCCATCAAAAGGGCACTGGTATCAATTCCAACCTGATCCAATACAGCTTTTAACTTGTTCCCGAAAATGTCCACGCCCACTTTTCCCATAAACGCGGTTTTGCGTCCCAGCTTATTCAGCATAGCCAGCACATTGCAGGGCGCGCCGCCAGGATTTGCTTCAAAAATTGTATTGCCCTGGTCGCTTATTCCATTTTCCGTAAAATCAATTAATAACTCGCCTAATGCCACTACATCGTACTTCTTTCCACTCATCGCATACTCCTTTCGGAATTACTTGTTTTATCCATTCAGTATACAACAAATACTTGCATAAGTAAAGTTCATGGACAGTAATTTCTCTTATGGATTGGATAACTGTTGCGATCCACAGATTGGCCGAAAAGTCCGCAGCGGAAGGGGCATATCACAACGTCACCACACGTTCACTCCGCTGCTGAATAACTATCTGAAAGTTCCATTGATGGAAGCGAATATTTTTCCAGCCGGCACGAAACATGGGAAATTATTATTTCAGCAGTGAAAAAGAAAAATGGCTGTATTCGTTAAACAGTAATATTCCTTATGGAGCAATGTACAGAAATACTCTTATGCCTGATGGTTCAAGTGCTGATGAGAATGGGGTAAAGGTAACTATTGCAAATAATCCTGTAGGCAATGAGGGAAATGCCAGTGCAGGCGGGGCCTCAATTCAGGAAGCGTTGAGCCAGAAGCAAGGGGAAGCAATTTACCAGCAGAAACTGAATCAGTGTAAGTCAGGTTATAACAGCAGTAATTATGATGCAGAATATCTGATTGAAGATTTTAATCAGGATGGTATTAAGGATTTGCTGCTTCTTCAATCCTATAGAAGTGAGGACATGTCTTTTCCCAATGTAACAACTGAATTATATACGGTTATTAATGGAAATCTTACGCTATGTGATACCATAGAAGGCGGGCACTATAGCGGCGTATTTGCAGTAACCAGGAAAAATGGATATGTTATATTATCATATTCAGCTTCTCGCTTTTCGGATTACATTTGCAGCATTACGTCATCGCTTACCTTTATGCAAGAGGTTTACTATACGATAAATGCACATGCCGGAGAAGATGGGAAGATTTATGAAAATGCCAATCATAGCGGCTTTTTGTGCGAAACGGTTAAATCCAGAAATATAAGCGGGTACAGCAACGGTTTTACGCAGCATAAGCGGGCGGCAGCCGTACCTCTAAGGCTCCGGCCCATCCGCAGCATTCCTCTTTTGGGAAAAACATATTTTGACTCCAATATCGCTCCAAGCCTTCACATCCTTTGCCGGTACATTCCAGTCCGTAAACACATAATCAATCCCCCTAGCAGGACAGATCTTATTAAATGCCACCTCGCTAAACTTGCTGAATTCGCAAAGTATCATCTTCGTATGGCCAATCTCCAGCATTTTCCGAAGAATGGAAGCCTCCTCCGTATTAAACTCAGTTACCCCATCCTGTATGGAAATCCCGTCTATGCTGAGAATGGTCTTATCCACTTTAAAAAACTCCAGGCTTTCGCTGCACATACTTCCAATCAGGCTTTTATTATGCTTGCGTAAATAACCTGCCGTTAAAAATACCTGGTTGCTTTCGTTATCGCTTAAAATCAAGGCAATATCCGGGGAATTGGTAACAATTGTCATCTGATTTCTGCTGTACTGCATACATTTTGCCAGGGCCAGGGTGGTAATGCCATTATTCATGGCAATGGCATCTCCATCATTGATATATTCCAGCGCCAGATTTGCAATGGCATATTTTCCTTTTTGATTGTTTTCCATTTTTTTTGCAAATTCCAATTCTTTCGCACGCATATTGCTGTACACAGCCCCTCCTCGGATCCGCCTGATGGAAGAATCTTTTTCCAGCTCCATTAAATCCCGCCGAATGGTTTCTAAAGAAACCTGGAAGCGTTCCGCCAATTGTTCTGCCTTTGCGAATTTCACTTCTGACAGGTAACGAATTAATTCTTTTTGGCGTTCATTATACATTGTAGAGTCCTTTCTAAACCGTTATATGTCCGGATGCGGACGTTTCTAGTATGCTGCCTGTATTATACTGGTGAAGCTGTGCCGGGCAGCGTGCCCCGTTTTACTGGGCATAACTTTTTATCAACACGGCGGAAAAGGGAGGCGATGGCTTACTCCGCTGGGGGCAGGCTCCGGGTTGGCATGGCTGACCGCCGATGCCATGCCCCTTGGGTACAGCCTAGTGTGATGGAAATTTACGCAGGAAGGTTTAGCTGAATATAACCAGACATCACACAAGCAGCAAAATGCCCCACAAGGTCAGCATAATTCCAAATATCTTCCCCCCATCCATAGCTTCCTGAAAGAAAATGGTTCCAACTATGGCGGCGGCTACCGGTTCGATGGCGGCAAATCCGGACGCTTTACTTGCCGAAACCAGCCTCAGTCCCCTGGTATACAGCAAAAAAGGAAGCATACTGGAAAGGATGCCGATCCCAAGCGCCGGCCACAGCGTCTGGGGCCAAAAGCACAATCCTTTCCATTCGAAGCTAAACACTGCAAACGGCGCCACACCGGCTGTCGCAAATACAAAGGTATAGGTGCTTACTGTTTCCGGATGATACTTTTTTAACAGAATGGTTCCGAAAATGCTGTACAGGCCATATCCGAATCCTGCTCCCAGACCATAGAACAGACCCGGCCAGGACAGAGGATTGTTTGATTTTGTCAATATGCCGGACGATAAGGCGCTTCCCGCAAACACAACGGCTATGGCCCAAGCCTTCCTTTTGGTAATCCGCTCTCCAAAAAGCAGGTATGACATCAGCAGTACAAATACAGGCGCTGTGTATAAAAGCAGGGCTGCTGTTGCTAGGGACACTTTTTCCATTGCATGGAAATAACACCAGTTAAACAGTACCAAACTGCCAATTCCCGTTCCCAAAAACCAGAAACTGTCTGTAATACGGATTTTCAGCTTGTTTCTATCGGTTATCAAACAATACCATACCATAGCAGCCGCTGCCACCGCCAAGCGGATAAAAACAATTTCCATAGGGGTAAATTCCATGGAAGCCAGCTTCCGGTAAAAGATCCCAATGCTCCCCCACAAAATCGCCGCCGTTAAAATAAGGCTGTAAGCCTGTTTCTCCTTCAATTAATAAAATCCCTCTCTTGTCCACTTAGCTAAGGGAAGCTCCTTTGCCCACGGAAGCTCTCTAAGCTTCCCGGCAATCCGCTCCGCCCCGTTATTTACCCTTTTTATAATCTCCTCTTCCTCTGCTGTAAGGATCCGCCGGTTCTCCATAACAAACCTGCCGTCAATCATCACAGATTCTGCCTCATGCCCTCTTGCTGTATAAACCAGGTTAGGGATCAGATTCCTTATCGGCGCTTCATACAGCGGATTCATATGGGGTTCTGACAAGTCCACTAAAATTAAGTCTGCCTTTTTCCCCTTTTTTAACGACCCGATTGTTTCTGCCATGCCAAGCGCGTCTGCCGCTTCAATGGTGGCCATCCTTAAAATTTTCCAAGAAGGCATGATCGTTGCATCATGGTTTTTATATTTGTGTACCATAGACGCATATTTCATCTCGTCAAACATGTTGGTTCCATTGCAAACCTGGTCGGTGCCCAAACCGACCCGCCCTCCATAATCCAAAAACTCCTGCGCTGGCGCAAGGGCGCCTCTTACAATGGAAATGCTGGTACTGCAAAGTGCCAGGGATGCCCCGGATTGGGCTACCTGTTTTACTTCTTCCATAGAAGCATAGGTCATATGAGCTGCCAAAAGTTTTTGATTTAAATATCCCAATGAATCCAAAAGGGCTACTGGTCTTAGACCAGTGCGCAGCTTGGTCTGGGTAATTTCTTCTCGGGTTTGAACCAAATGGATAAAAATCCCAACATTTGCCTGATCCGCCTGATGCCTGATCTCTTCTAACATTTCCTTTGAACACATGGCTGCCGAGTGGGGGCCATATCGGCAGGTAATCCGCCCGCCAAAACTTTCATGGTATTGCTCTACCAGTTTCCGGTTATCCGAAAGCTTTCGCTCACCCACCGCAGAATTCAGCGGAATCAATTCATCCACTTCCACCACAGAAACATCTGACGGAAGTTCATTGATCATTCCGCTTACCACTGCCCTAGTTCCCAGCTTTATGTGATTTTCCACCATCTTTTCCATAGGATAGTAATAGTTTCCAAATGTGGTAATGCCCGATCGGATGGCCTCTATTATATTTAACTGGGATGCGGCAATAAAATCTTCCTCTTCCGCAGCCCCTAACAGAGGTAGAATCCCTTTAAACCTCCAAATTTTCCCAGGGATATCTTGTGCACAGCTCCGCACAATCGCATCCCCTGTATGCATGTGCACATTAACAAAGCCTGGCATAACGGCCTTCCCTTCAGCCGAGAGATACCGATGGGCCTGATACTGTTTTAACACTTCCTTCTCCGTTCCCACAACCGCAATTTCATTGCCCTTGATCCCTACAGCGCCCCGGGGGATTACCCCGGTTCCCGCCCCTTCCATAGTGATCACATATCCGCCATGAATTAAAATATCCAGCATCATTTTTCACATCCTTTACTGAAATCCTAAATACGCCTTTTGAATATAAGGATTGTCTAACAGTTCCCTTCCATTACCCTCCATTTGAATAGTTCCCAGATTTAAAATATACCCGGTATCTGCTGTTTCCAGGGCTAACTGGGCATTCTGTTCTACTATCAGCATTGTGGTCCCATAAACCTTATTAATCTGCTTAAACTTTTCAAACATTTCGTCAATAATAATGGGAGCCAGACCCAGGGAAGGTTCGTCCAGCATCATAAGCTTGGGAGCCGCCATCAAAGCCCGTCCTACCGCCAGCATTTGCTGTTCCCCTCCTGATAAAGTGCCGCTCATCTGTTTTGAACGCTCCTTTAACCGGGGAAATAGGTCAAATACCTCTTCCATCCGTTCCCGGATTACCGATTTCTTCTTCTCCGCATACGCCCCAACACGCAGATTATCCATAACCGTTAAATTCACAAAAATTTTTCTTCCTTCCGGCACTAGGCAGATGCCTTGCTGGGAAAACTGATGGATTTTAGGCGGCAATGGTTGTCCGTTCCATTCTATGGTTCCGCTGCCGATCTCCTTGTCGCCAGCTATGGTCTTTAACAAGGTAGATTTCCCAGCCCCATTGGCCCCAATAATGGATACAATCTGCCCTTTTTTTATATCCAGGGAAATTCCGTGAAGCGCCTGTATCCCTCCGTAAAACACATTTAAATCCTTTACAGATAAAAGGATTTCTCTGCTATTCCCCGTCATGGCGATTCCTCCTTTTCCCCAGATAAGCCGTAATCACATCCTGGTTTTTCTGTATTTCTTTTGGCGTTCCGGATGCCAGCATTTGTCCCAAATTCAGTACATGTATGTTCTTACATACTTCCATCACCACTTCCAGATGATGCTCAATCAAAACAATGGCGATTCCGGTATTTTTATGGAGTTCCTGCAAAAATGAAACCAGTTCCAGGCTCTCTGCTGTATTCATTCCTGCTGCCGGTTCGTCTAAAAACAGCAGCTTTGGTCTGGTGGCCAAAGCCCTGGCTATCTCTACTTTTCTCTGAAGGCCATAGGGGAGAGAACCTGCCTCTGTGTCTTTATACTGCACGATCCCTACCTGTTCCAAAAATTCCAGACAGGTTTTGCGGATTTCCTCATCCCGGCGCCTTACATGGGGCAGGCCCAGCATAGCAGAAACCGTGTGATAGGATGCATGGCTGTCCAGACCGATAGCTACATTGTCCAGCGCTGACATTTTCGGGTAAATGCGGATATTCTGAAATGTTCTTGCAATCCCCAGATGAGATATTTTATCGGGGCGCATTCCGTTTATCTTATGCCCGTCAAAATAAATGGTTCCATTTGTAGGCGGCACCACTCCGGTTACAGCGTTAAATACGGTGGTTTTCCCGGCGCCGTTGGGGCCGATTAGACCGATAAAGTCACCCTCTTCCACAGAAAAGGATACATCTTGTACTGCTTTTACCCCTCCAAAATGAATGGATAACTGTTTAATTTCCAAAAGAGCCATGATGCACCTCCTTGTCCCTGCCGTGTTTTCCCGCTTTTTTCTGGAACCACCGGACTACAGGCCTAATAGACAGTTCTTTATATCCCATTAACCCTTCTGGCCGGATTCTCATGGTAAGAATCAATACCAAGCCATACATGGGAAGACGCCAGTTTGACAGAAAACGCAGCACCTCCGGAGTTGCTGTCAGCACAGAAGTTGCCAGCACTGGCCCGGTAACGGAACACACCCCTCCCAGTACCACGGCTGTCAAAAGATTGGTTGACATGGTTCCGCCAAAAATATTGGGAACAATATACGTATAGTAATGAGCCATCATCCCGCCGCCTACTCCGCAGAAAAATGCACTGATTGCAAGTGCCTTCAGCTTTTCATGAAAAATATTCACGCCGATCAGTTCCGATGCATCCGCATGATCCCGAACAGCTATGGCAAGCTTCCCATGCTGGGATTTGGCATAATTTCTTGCAAAGTATACGGCAATCGCAGCAATCACAATGGCTTTTGGCAAAGTAGTAAAGGTGTTTAAGCCAGACAGGCCAAGAGCTCCTCCCACATAGGGATGATTAATATTGGCCATAACCACCCTGGTAGCCTCCCCGAATCCAAAAGTGGCGATGGTAAAACAATCTGCTGACATTTTCCCTCTTAGTGTGGGAATTCCGATGATTAAGCTAAACAGTGCCGCTACTCCGCCGCCGATCAACAGCGCTATCAAATAAGGAACCCCAAAAAATTTAGTAAGAATTCCCGCAGTATAAGCACCCAGGCATAAAAAGCAGGCATGTCCCATGGAAAAAAGACCTGTATAACCTGTCAGAATCGCCAAACCGGCCACACAGACAATATTAATACAGGCACTGATCATAATTCCTTCAATATATCCCATGTGTATCCTCCTAGTATAATAATGTAACGACACGCGCCCCCTCGGGGCGCTGCCAAGTTGTCGGAATGATTCCAGTTGTGAAACTTCGTTTCACAAACGTTCCTCTTATAGCTTGTCATGAGCGCCCTGTCCTAACAGTCCATTTGGTTTTATAATCAGAACAATCACCAAAAGGCCGTATGCAACCAGATCCCGGTACGTGGTAGAAACATAAGCTGATATAATCGTTTCCAAAAACCCTAACAGCAGGCCTGATATAACTGCCCCAGGCAAGCTTCCCAATCCCCCTACGGTTGCTGACACAAATCCTTTTGTGGCTACTACTCCCATATTAGGATAAACGGAATATTTCATTCCGTAAAAGCATCCGGCCAGGCCTGCTGTGGCACCAGACAGAAGAAAAATAACAGCAGCTACACGGTTTACATTAATTCCCATCAGACCGGCTGTATTGGAATCAAAGGCGCTGGCCCGGATCCCAAGCCCTAGCTTTGTCCGAAACAGGAAGCACCACAGCAGCACTAACATAATAACAGACAACACGGCTGCCAGCACATCTGCCCTTGGGACGACAACTCCTCCTATGCGGATAACGGCTTTCGCCCAGTCTGATGGAAATGGACGGACTGCCCCTCCCCAAACCTGGATGCAGAAATTCGGGACACAAGTATTAATCCCCAATGCCGCAATCATCAAGTATACCTTAAGCGCCTTTTTCTGCCGCATGGGACGGTATATGCTTACCTCCATAAGAAGCGAGATCAGGCCCGCCACCACTAATGCTATCAGAATGGCCGGGAATAATGCCATATTAGTTTTTTCTATGGCAAACAACGCCCCGAAAGCCCCCAGCATCATAACCGGGCCAAAACCAAAATTCGAAAAATTAAATACACTGAACACCAATGCATATCCTACGGCAAGAAGCGCATATACACTGCCGATAGAAATTCCTGTTATCAATTGTTGAACAATCATCTGCTAACCCCCAATTTGATCCGTTCCCGGCAGAAACCACGCCTGCAGACGTCCTTGCCTGCAGGCAGACATTTCCTTATTCTGTGGGAATGGCATAAATTCCTAATAGTTCAAATGATCCGTCTTTTACGGTTTTAATGGTAAATTCCAAGCCCAGAAGGTTATGGGTATCGGGATCGTAGCCCTTATTGGGGCTGGTAATCATATCGAATCCTGAAGTTTCGTTCAGCGCCTTGCACATTTCATCCGGATCGGTAGAATTGCTGGTTAAAATCGCATATTCTAAAATCTTTGCTTCGTTAAAAGCCTTTAATCCCGGCATATGGAGGGACATTCCCGTTGCTTGGCGGTATTCTTCGTATTCCTCCTTAATCTGGGCAAACCTGGGAGCGTCAATATCACCGTCTGTAGCAAAAATGCAGCCTTCCAGTTCTGCCCCGGCAAGGGTCAGCAAATCATCCGTATCGTATACGTAGTTTCCAATCAGCTTAATATGGCTTAAACCAAGTTCAGATAATTGCTTTGCCACATACCCTGCTTCCTTATATCCCATAACTGGCATAAACAGATAAGCTGGCTCGGACTGTGCAAGGCTGGTAAGCTGGGCGCGGAATTCCACATCATTGATCTGGTAGGTAGCCTCTGCAACAATTTCCCCTCCCAATTCAGTAAAAGTATTTTTAAACGCATTGGCCATATCCACCGTATCCACCTGTGTTGTTTCGTACAAAACTGCCACCTTGGGATTGTCCAGCTCGTAATAGGCATATGCAGCCATAGTGGAAACCTGATCCGTGTTAACCGGGCCGCTGCGGTACGTATAAGGCCGTACCTTCCCCTGATCATCTACTGTTGCAAGCTGAGATGCGCTGGAGGGGATATGAAGGACGCCGGCACGGTTGCATAATTCCGCAACTGCAGCCCCCTGGGTGGAATTACTGGAGCCAAGGATTGCCACTGCCCCTGACTGGATCAGCTTATTGGCTGCATTTACCGCCTCTGAGAAGTCCCCGTCAAGACCAGATATATCATAGGTACGAAAATCGATTTCCCGTCCCATCCATCCGCCTTCTGCGTTCACCTTTTTAAAATAATTTTCTAAAAGATGCTGGGGAACCAGGCCATACATTGCGTCGGCGCCAGAAGACCAGCCCAGGAATCCGATAATAATTGGGCCGTCCTCACTTGCGGCCTGACCCCCATCTTTACCTGCGTCCTGTCCTTCCTTTGGGGCATCCTGCTCTTCCTTCTTTGTATCCTGGGCACTGGCCTCTGTCTTATCCGGCGCGGGCGAGGGATTCCCGGAACATGCCGCCAGTGCAAACGCGGCTGCTCCTGCTAACATCAATGTTACGATTTTTTTCATTTTTCTCATAATGCTCTTCCTTTCTTTTTATTAATTAAGATGCCAATACGTTTGTTACCGGCACCAGTTTCATCAAAAAATGGCGGTCATACGTGGAAAGCGGCATCAAGAACAGCTCACCCTTTTTATTTCCGCACATTCCATGGGCACGGATAGGCGAATTATAAAATCCCAACTGAGCCACAATATCCATATCCATATTGAAAATGCTCAGGCCGCCGCCCCGCTCCGCTACATAAATCAAATTGTCATCTGCCCATATTCCCGTAGGCTGAAGCAGGTTTTCATTCATGTATGCAAGCACTTCCCCATTTTCATCAAATACGTGAATACTGTTTGCCTCCCTATCCCCTACCCAAACGCGGTTCTTTTTATCCACCCAAAGGCTGTGAGGAACATAAAACTTGCCTGGCATATCTCCCGGTCCTCCCCATGTTTTCAGCAGCGTCCCGTCTGGCGCGAAACGGTGGATCGCTGCATTTCCATAACCATCACTTACAAAAATGTCGCCTTTGGGCCCCACACAAACCCCGGTTGGCCGGTTAAACGGCGGAGCTGCCCTTTGGATGCTTTCCACCCCCATCCAAAATGACCAGCCTTTATCAAATGCTACATCTGTGGGAACGATTTTTCCTCTTCTCTGCATTCTGCGCCATCGGTCTTTTTCAAATCCGCTGTCGCTGGGAACTCCCGGATTTCCAAAATCCCGGATCCATTCCCCTTCCTTAGTCAGTTCCCGCACCACATGAAGCCCTGTATCTACGCAAAGCAGCGTATCACCCGGAGTTACACAGATACTGTGCACTTCCTGGAACAGCCCCCTTCCAAAGCTTTTTTGGTAATTCCCCTGGGCGTCCAGCATAATGATGGGATGTTCCAGATCTCTGCACATTAAAAACAACTGATCTTCTTTATCACAGCAGCCTCCTGAATACATAGAAAATTCAAATTCATGGGGAAAATCCCCATATTCAGGAATCAGTTCATATGCAATCCCATTATGGCAAAATACAGATCGGGACGCTTTCTCCCTGTCATGGAACCCTTCTATCCGTTTCATAGCCTTCTCCTTTTCAAAATTCATTCTGCGCCATTTACTAGCTTTCCGTATCCTGCCTGGGCATATATGGTTCCATCTCCAAATACTCGGTTCCCACGCACAAAGGTATCTGTTACACGGCCAGTCAGTTCCATTCCCTGGTATGGCCCTTTTACACTTTTTGTCTTGGAAAATGATTTGCTGCCGTCATAAATCCACCGCTCGTTAGGATCGATAAAAATAATATCCGCATCTGCTCCCGGCATCAGGCTTCCTTTTTTCGGATACAGTCCAAGTATTTTTGCCGCATTTGCGGAAGTCAGGGCAAAAAGGCGGCTCCAGGATAACCCTCTCTTCCCTACCCCTTCTGAAATCATGGCAGACAGCATTACATCATTGCATCCAAACCCGCAGTATTCTTTCCAAAAATCCTTCTGCATCACTTTTTCCTCATCTGTAAAGGGGCCATGATCCGATCCCAGCACATCTATTGTTCCATCTTTTACGTACTCCCACATCTTTTCCACATTTTCCCTGCTTCGAAATGGAGGCGTGCATTTGGCAAATGATTTCTTTTCCCGAAGAATATCATGGTCAAAAATCAAATAGTGGGGACAGGTTTCTACATAAACAGGAGCGCCTTCCTTTTTGGCATCTCTTAAAAACTCTGCTCCCTGAGCGATTGTGGTATGGCAAATCAGGAGCCTTGCTTTTGTCATGTTTGCAAATAGAGTTGCCCGCCGGATGGCATCATACTCGGTCCACCAAGGTCTTGCCTGATCAAATTGGGCTTCATCCTTACAATTGGCTTCTGAATAATGCCGGCATCCAAACTCAGCCGCCTCTGCATTTTCTGCATGGAGGGCAATCAGTCCGCCAAAAGAGGCTGCCTGCTTCATCCCGTCTACCAGATACCCGTCTGTAATGCGCGGATATTCCTTGGTTGCAAAGCACATAAATCCCTTAAATCCAACGCATCCCAACTGATGCATTTCCTCCATATCCGGAATGCTGGATGGGATTAAGCCGCCCCAAAAAGCAAAATCTACCACGGAGCTGGCAGAAGCCGTATCCCGCTTTCTTATAAACCCCTCCTTGTTAATCGTAGCTGGCACTGATGGAAGGGGCATATCGCAGATTGTTGTAATTCCGCCTGACGCGGCACTGCAGGAACCGCAGTACCAATCTTCCCGGAAATTATAAGGCCCAGGATCTGCCATATGGTTATGGGTATCAATCATACCAGCCATTACTATTTTTCCCGCAGCGTCAATCACCTCACAAGGTTCTTTAGGAAAAACCCCCTTTTTTAAAACGCCAGCAATTGTTTCATTCTTAATCAACAGCGAAACTTCCCTTACTCCATCCGGAAATACTACTTTGCCATTTACAATTAATTTTTTGCAATCTTCCATACCATTATCCTCATCATCTGATTTTCTGTATTTGATTTCCTGGTTTTTATCTGACTTTATCTTATCAAAACAAATAAAAGCTGTCAATTTTGCTAATTGACAGCTTTTTGTGGGATTTGTTATGTTTTTACAACTAAAATTTGTGATTTTATCCGCAATTCCAACTACTTTCCACAATTAATTTCTTCCTAAACCTTCATATGCCACCTGTGAACACACCGCCAAATATAAAAGTTCTGCCGGGCGCGTTTGGCATCCCTGAATTTATGCCGCCTATTCGGCGGCAGGTCTTTCATAGTAAATGAATACAGACAAGATCGATTACGGATCGGTTCCAGGAGGGGCAGGGGCAGCTAGTACCTTTACCTGGATCTTAGCCCAGTTTTTTATTTCCTTTGATGAGATATTCCAGTCTGTAATGATACAATCAATTTGGTTTGCCAGGCAGGCTTTGCGAAATGCGGATTTATGAAACGCCTCATACTGGCACATTACGATTTTGGTATGGCCAATTTCCAACATCTTACGGATCACGTCCGTTTCTTCCATGTTGTGAGCCATTACACCGTCAGTAATGGAAATCCCATCCACGCTCACCATGGCTTTATCCACTTTAAAATTGCCCAGGCAGGAAATACACATGCTTCCTGTTACACTTTTGCTTTGATTTTGCAGACGCCCGGGCGTTAAATACACCACATAGTTTTTGGCTTCGTTGAGTATCATGGCTATCTTTGGGGAATTTGTCACCACTGTAAGCTGTTTTTTTGTTTCCAGCAAAAAACGCGCCAATTCCAAACCGAATATGCTGTGATTCAATACAATCGCATCCCCGTCACGAACCAAGCCACAGGCCAGCTTTGCAATTGCCTGTATTTCGGCAGAAGATGTTTCAGCCGCATATCTGGATTGATGTTCATAAGGACAGGTGCTGATTGATACAGCTCCGCCTCTTACCCGTTTTATCAATTCTGCCTCTACCAGTTCTATTAGATCTCTGCGTATTGTTTCCGCAGAAACATGGAATTTTACAGCCAATTGCTCTGTTTTGGCAAACTTTACTTCCGACAGGTAAGAAACGATCTCATTCTGACGTTTTCTGTGCATAACACGGATCTCCTATATTGAAAAAAACATAAATTCCACATTTTTTACAACTGATTTTCCCTAAAAAGAATTTTAAAAACTAATTTTTTTAAGCTATTTTCATATTATTCCCTTATTTTTTTCTATTTTACTTTATTAAATAAAGTAAAATAGGTAACATAATATCAGATTTCTACAGGATTTTCCTATGGAAAATTTGCAAAGCCCGTCACTGGTGTGCCGGCACCATTGACTGGATACTTTATAATAAAATAAGCCAGCAATCATGGACGACTGACTGGCTTTTCCTGCACCAGATGCCGGATCCACTCCTGCTGGCTTTTGGAGTTTCTGTCTTACTATGGTATCATCTAATTTACCCACACAGGTCTGCAATCACCTGGGCAAATATCTTAGCGGAAACTAACAGCTCATCAATCACCGCAAATTCATCTGCCCCATGCATATTATTATCCGTTTCCGGCATGGCCGCGCCGAATGCTACCCCATTTTTCAGATTATGCACATAAGTTCCCCCTCCCATAGACTGGCAGGCTCCTTTCCGACCGGTGTAACGCTCATAAGCGTTTAGTAAGGTCTTTACAAACGCCGAATCCCCGTTTACATGATGGGGCGGGATCATAGACTGGTTCAAAAGCTTGAACCCCTTTTGTGCCATATTCTTCTTAATTACCTGCAAGGTATTTTCTTCATTGGAACAAATAGGGCAGCGGCTGTCAAAGGTTCCCTCTAATGTAGAATCATCTGCCTGCAAAAGGCTGAAAGCCAAGGTCAGCCTGCCAGATAATTCATCTTCCATTTTTACGCCTAACCCTTCGCCGCTGGTATCGCCGTGGGGAATCAGTTTTGCCAAATCTTTCACCGCCTCAATCTGCCCGCATGGCGCAAATGGCAGTTTCACCAAAAGGGATAATAGTCCTGTTAATGCGTTGATCCCTTCCTCAGGGGTCGAAGCATGGGCACCTTTTCCCACTGCTGTAATGTAGGAAATATCTTCCCGGTTCTTTATTTCATACGCTACCCCGGTTTCTTTTTCCATTTCCCGAGCCATATCGCATAATTCCGATAGATCCAAACCCTGTACTGTGGCAAACGCCTTTCCGGGAACTACATTTGCCTTAATCCCTCCCTCAATGGAAACCAGCTTCGGAAGCAACTCTGAAGGCTCAAAATCTCTGGTAAAATGGCCTTCCAGCCTGCCCTTTTCAATGTTTACCACAGGAAACGAGCCGTCTGGTGAAAAGGTCATAGGCGCCTCTGGCTCCTCGTCATAATAATGGGCAATGTCGGAGCTTCCGCACTCCTCATCGGTTCCCAAAATTAAACGGCAGTTTTTTGTTACCGGAATTCCCAGTTCTTTTACAGCCCGCATTCCATAGAGGGCGGCAATGGCCGGCCCTTTATCATCTGCAGTACCGCGGCCATAAAGTTTCCCATCCTTTTCGATTGGCGAGAAAGGTTCTGTTACCGTCCATCCTTCTCCAGCCGGAACCACATCCAGGTGAGCCAGGATATCCAAATTGCGGGAACCATTGTTTAAGTCTACCGTTCCTACATAGTTATCATGGTTCTTAATATGGAATCCGTAATCTTCTGCCATGGCCAATGCTTTTGCAAGAGCTGTAAAGGTTCCCTCGCCAAAAGGTTTCCCTACTTTATATGGCATCTTTTCACTATTAATCCGGCATAAGGTACAGATATCATCAATCATTTCCTGACGGTGGGCATCAATATACGCTTCTATTTTTTCCTTGTACATAATTTCCTCTTCTTTCTTAGACTGACTATTGTTGTGTTTGCGTGTGAGGGTTCTGTATTTGGATTTGAAATCCCAGACCGGGTTTAAGAAAGCATCCCTGCCAGCGTTTCATTCACTACCTTGCCATCTGCCTTTCCTTTTACCCGTGGCATTAATACTTTCATAATGGCACCCTTATCCTTTGGAGTTGGATTTTCCATTCCAAGTTCAGCCAATACGTCCTTAATTACCTGTGTAATCTGCTCCACGCTCATATCCTCCGGCGCAAATTCCCTGTATACGGCAATCCGTGCGGCAGCCTCACCCCGAATATCCTCCCGGTCTGCAGGAGCCAGATCATAGGTTTCCTGGGTGGATTTAATTTCCTTTTTTACAATTGCGTTTTCTTCTGCTTCAGTAAGAGGCTCTTTTTTGTCAATCTGAGCGTTTTTCAGCGCGCTTAGCAGCATGGATAAGGAGTCCTTTCTTGCTTTGTCCTTTGCTTTCATCGCCTCTACCATTGCTGCTCTTACTACATCAATCTTGCTCATGTTTCTCCTATCCTTTCTAAATTCATAATTAGGGTGGCAGTGCCAGCGCAATTCCGCTTTGCGGACTCGCGCTGGCGGGCTTGCGCCCTATAAAAGATTTCAATCGGCTCTGCTTTTTTGCCAGCACAACGCACTGCCTAGTTCTCCTTCCCTTTCTTTACGCAGTGCCAGCGCAATTCCGCTTTGCGGACTCGCGCTGGCGGGCTTGCGCCCTATAAAAGATTTCAATCGGCTCTGCTTTTTTGCCAGCACAACGCACTGCCGATTGAAATCTTTTGCACTGCTTAATTGGTGCCAAATTCACTTAATCTTAGGTTGGGGTTGCGGTCTTCTACCATGCGGACGCTCCAACTGTTTACGAACAGAAGAAGGGGGTTGTCTTTTAAATCTTTGATTCGCTTCATATCTGAGGTTCCCTGGATTTTTTCTACGTTGATTTCATCTTTATTCTCTATCCAGCGGATATATTCGTAGGGCAGCTTTTCCAGTTTTACTTCTACATTGTACTCATTTTCCAGTCGATATGTCAACACCTCAAATTGTAATTCCCCTACTACTCCTACAATAATTTCCTCCATTCCTGTATTAAATTCCTGGAATATCTGGATGGCGCCTTCCTGGGCGATCTGGGATACGCCTTTTAGAAACTGCTTCCGCTTCATGGTATCCATCTGGCGCACTCTGGCAAAATGCTCTGGCGCGAAGGTGGGAATCCCTTCAAATTGAACCTTATCCCCAAAGGAGCAAAGGGTATCCCCGATGGAAAAAATCCCCGGGTCAAATACGCCGATAATATCTCCCGCGTATGCTTCCTCCACGATCTTCCGATCCTGTGCCATCATCTGCTGAGGCTGGGACAGCCTAAGCTTTTTCCCGCCCTGCACATGGTTTACTTCCATACCTGCCTGGAACCGGCCAGACACAATCCGCATAAACGCAATCCGATCCCGGTGGGCCTTATTCATATTGGCCTGGATTTTAAAGACAAAGGCAGAAAAATCTTCCTGGAAAGGATCCACCTCCCCTGTAGTGGTTTTCCTGGCTAACGGCGACGTTGTCATATTAAGGAAATGTTTTAAGAAAATTTCCACGCCAAAATTGGTTAAAGCAGAACCGAAAAACACAGGGGAAAGCTGCCCGGCACTTACCCGTTCCTGATCAAATTCATCGCTTGCCCCGTCTAGCAGTTCAATCTCATCCTTTAGCTGCTGATGGTAATCGCTTCCAATTAAGCCGTCTACATCGGTGCCTTCCAAGTCAAATTCCTGATGGGCAACCTCTTTTGCTCCGCCCATGGCTGCAGTAAATGTGGTGATGGTTTTGGTATTCCTGTCATAGACCCCTTTAAAATTCTTGCCGCACCCAATCGGCCAGTTTACAGGGCATGTCCGGATCCCTAACACGCTTTCAATCTCGCTCATCAATTCAAAGGGATCTCTGGCTTCCCGATCCATTTTGTTTATAAACGTAAAAATAGGGATGTGCCGCATCACGCAAACCTTAAACAGCTTTATGGTCTGTGCCTCCACACCTTTGGAGCCGTCAATTACCATTACGGCAGAATCTGCCGCCATAAGGGTTCGGTACGTGTCCTCTGAGAAATCCTGATGCCCCGGCGTATCCAGGATATTGATGCAGTATCCGTCATAATTAAACTGGAGCACGGAAGAGGTGACAGAAATCCCCCTTTCCTTTTCAATCTCCATCCAGTCTGAAACCGCATGTTTGGAAGCCTTTCTCCCCTTTACAGTCCCTGCTAGGTTTATGGCTCCTCCATACAGCAGGAATTTTTCTGTTAATGTTGTTTTCCCCGCGTCTGGGTGGGAAATAATCGCAAACGTTCTGCGCTTCTTAATTTCATCTGCTAAACTAGCCAAAATTGGTCCTCCGTTTTCTATACGTTATCCTGCCAGTCCCCGCAAAGCAAGGCCTGGCAACTGGTAAACTGGTAAGAATGTATAAGAAACACAACTACTGCCGCATGGAACAGCAGCCAAAATTCAGTTCCATCCAGGCCTTTGCCATGGAAATCCAACTGCCGCAGTAAGGTTCTAACATCCAATCTCCCATCCCTGCCGTTTCTTCTGTAGCCAGGGAAAGGCCATGTCCGCCTACCGGGAAGATATGCATCTCAAACGATACCCCTTCCTTAGCAAGCGCTTGTGAAAACAGCAAGCTGTTTTCCACCGGAACCGTAGCGTCAGGAACCGTATGCCATATAAAAGTGTTGGGAACCTGGCTGGTTACTTGTTTTTCCAGGGAAACCAATTCCAGCATCCCCTCTTCCTGAATCTTTGACCCCAAAAGCATCTCAAAGGACTCCCTGTGAGCCTTCTCTCCTGATGTAATCACCGGATAGCATAAAATCTGGCCATTTGGCCTAATTTCCTCTGGCGACAGTCCCAAAGATCCAAATACAAATTCCCGGTTCCAAAATACTCCAAGGCTGCCTGCCAGGTGTCCGCCTGCTGAACATCCGCAGGTAACAATCTTATCCGGATCAATCTGCCACTCTGTTCCATGGCTTCGGATCAAAGCAACCGCGCTGGCAAGCTCCATCAAGGAAACAGGAAACTCATTTGGCGCTACACTGTATTCCAGCAAGCAGGCGCTGCAGCCCCAGGAAAGGAATTTAAGGAGGATCGGCTCCTTTTCCCGATCGGAAAGGCGGCTGTAGCCACCTCCGGCACAAATCACCACCATGGGGCGTTTCTTTTCCGGAGCTACGCTAATATTATCAATCTGGTATACGGTTAACATGGCCGGACCGGTTTTTTGTCCCTTCACAGTAATGGGATATTCTTCTCGTTTCATAAAACAGCCTCTTTTCTTATCCTTTTGGCTTTCCTTTATTGCCCTCTCGTTTCAGATGTTTGGGATCGGCCCATTTCCTTTAAAATCCGATCCAGAATCCGGTGCGCCACCTGATCCTTGCTCATTTTTTCCAATTCTTCTTCCCAATCCTTGGCTATTATGGTTACAATATTGGTATCCGTTCCGAATCCGGCTCCATCTACCTTTAAATTATTTGCAACAATCATATCAATATGCTTTTTTTCCAGCTTCTTTCTGGAATTTTCCAGCATATCTTGGGTTTCCATGGAAAATCCGCACAGAAATTGCCCTTCCGTTCTGTGTTCCCCCAGCCAGGCTAAAATATCATCCGTCCGCTCAAGCGGAATGCTCATATCCCGGTTTGTTTTCTTCACCTTTTCATCCGAAACCTGTGACGGGCGATAGTCCGCCACGGCAGCCGCTTTTATGATAATATCCTGGCTTTTTGCGTGTCTGGTTACTGCTTCAAACATGTCCTTAGCGCTTTCGATTTGGATCGTATTCACAAACCGCGGCGGCGTTATGGCAGCAGGGCCTGAAACCAGAATCACTTCTGCCCCTCTTCTGGCCGCCGCTTTCGCAATTGCATACCCCATTTTGCCGGTTGAATGGTTGGTAAGGAACCGCACCGGATCCAGCTTTTCCCTGGTCGGGCCTGCTGTCACCAAAACCTTTTTCCCAAGCATATCCTTAGGACACTGAATGGCCTGACAGATAACGTCAAACAGTTCTTCTGGCTCTGGCATTTTCCCTGCCCCGGTATCCCCACAGGCAAGATAACCTTTAGCAGGGTCGATAACGGTCATCCCATACTGCCTGCAAATGTTTAAATTATTCTGTAAAATCGGGTTTTCATACATCCGTGTATTCATAGCCGGGGCAATCAGTTTTGGGCACTGGCAGGCCAAAGCGGTGGTGGTAAGCATATCATCACAGATTCCATGTGCCAGCTTGCCGATTATATTCGCCGTAGCCGGAGCAATCAAAAGCACATCCGCCTTTTTTGCCAATGCCACATGTTCTACCTGGAACTGGAAATTCCGGTCAAAGGTATCCATGATGCATTTATTTCCGGTTAACGATTCAAAGGTAATGGCTGTAATGAAATTTGCCCCATGCTCTGTCATAAGTACATGCACTTCTGCCCCGTTTTTTACCAGCATGCTGGCAAGGTTGGGGATCTTATAAGCCGCAATCCCCCCTGCTACCCCTAATAAAACGGTTTTTCCTTTCAGCATTTATTTCTGCCTCCTTGGCATTGAGTTTTTAATCGAATCATGATAAAATGTGGCGTAGATTTAGCCTTCTGGCAGATTATATCATAGAATCCCCTTAATGGAAAGAGCTATTGAAAGGAGTTTCCTAATATGATTTTAGCGATTGATATGGGTAATACTAATATTGTTTTAGGTGGTATTGATGAAGAAAGGACTTACTTTGTAGAACGGATTACCACCAACCAGGCAAAAACCGATCTGGAATATGCCGTGAATTTGAAAGATATTCTTGAGATCTATCAAATCCGTCCCAATCAGATTGAAGGGGCTATCCTTTCTTCTGTTGTCCCTCCCTTAAACATTACGATCCTTCGGGCAGTAGAGAAAATTCTGGGAAAAAAGCCCCTTTTAGTTGGCTCCGGAATGAAAACCGGAATTAATATTTTAATGGACAACCCAAAAACAGTGGGAAGCGACATGATCGTAGACGCTGTGGCCGCGATCCACGAGTATCCCAAGCCTGTGATTATTGTGGATATGGGAACAGCCACCACCCTTTCTGTTGTGGACAAATCCGGCAATTACTGCGGCGGCGTCATTCTTCCCGGTTTAAAAGTTTCCCTGGACTCCCTCAGCAGCAAAACAGCCCAGCTTCCTTTTATCAGCCTGGAAACGCCTGGTAAGGTAATTGGAAAAAATACCATCGACTGTATGCGCAGCGGAATTATCTATGGCAATGCGGATCAAATCGACGGAATCATTGACCGAATGGAAGCGGAATTAGGGGAACCTCCTTTTGTGGTAGCTACCGGAGGGCAGGCACGGCTGATTACGCCTTTGTGCAGACATCAGATTGTCTATGACGACGCCCTTTTACTAAAAGGCCTGTTGATTTTGTACCAGAAAAATACGGCACGATAAAAAGAGGAATTTATATGGCACATAATGAAAAACAATACCACAGCAAGTTTACCGAATATATGAGCACAATCATCCGGCACCCAAATTACCAGGGCCTTCCCATAAAGAAACGGAAGGACGGCTCTTACGTCTGGGTTGCGCCAAAACAATCCGAAATCGGCCTCAAGCGAAAAAACTGGTGTATCCAAAAAGCCAGGGAGCTGAAACTCATTTCCGGAAATCAGCCATATCCTGGCATGTATGCCCAGGTTATGCTGGCAATCCATCCCACAAAGCGGAAAACATGCCAGATCTGCGGCAGTGAAATGTCCCTATATTATCATTATCCCAATGCTGATTTTCTAAAAGCACTAAACAAGCGCTTTCACTCAGATTTTACCCTGTGCGATTCCATTCCTGATATCTGGGACTGTTTAACCAGCCAAGGATTTTCTGAACGTGAAATCGCCGCCTTTTTAATCAAGAAAGGCGATTTGGATTCCGGCCTTTCAGAAGCCGGAAAGCAAACGGTTATTGACGCTTTGGAGCGCGCCTGCCGAAAAGGTTCAAAAAAATGTTTAGGCCCCGGGGCAATGTCAAATTTCCCAGACCGCTTTGACGGATTCCACTCCTACAACCGCTGCTGCCGTTCCTCCCAGGACAAGGGCCGTTCTAAGGAAAATTTAAAGTCTTATACAAAAGACCGACGTGCCTATGAATATTGGAGCGGCGGGAATATCCACGCTGCAAACCAGTTTATGGGCAGCTCATTTTTCAAAGGCGTATCGGCTGATCACATCGGCCCTATCTGTCTTGGCTTTGTCCATGATTCTGTCTATCTCCAGCCTATGGCAGGCCATGGCAATTCATCAAAACGAGATCGCCTTCAAGCAGAAGACATTGAAGCAATCATCACAATCCAGCAGCGCACCGGTATTGAGCCTATGTCGTGGCAGTCCAGGCTCATATGGGAATTTATAAAAGACAACTATCAGGCACATCCCGAAAAGGTTTCCGATTGTTATCAAAACGCGTTAAAACAGAATATGTCCAATTTTATGTTTATCCTCTACCGCATACTGGAACAATGTCCGGTTAACGGAATGCACTTTCTGGTAAAAGCATTTTTAGAGCCTCATTATCCCTGCTTTCACTATTCCTACCAGTTTAATTCCCGGGGTGACATCATTGCCCGTTGTCCACGGCATAATACCGAGCGAAACCAGCACGAAACCGAGCGCTATCAGAGAATTGCTATTGAATCTGTTTCCCACTACATCCAAAAGGAAAACCGAAATAAAAAGCCGGATCTATCGGAGAGTGAACTTTGGAGCCTGAATGCTTTGTGCAGCCAAATTGAACAAAATCCGTACATCCCGGGAAATAAAGCGGCCATGACCACCTTAGTTGAGCAGATCGAAACACGTATCATCGCGTCTTTATAAATGATTAAAACGCCCCATAAGAAATGGTTGTGATATCTTGTGGGGTCTATCCGTCTGCCGCCCAAGCGCCTCTACGGTTCCATTAACGGAAACGAAAGCTGGCCGTCTTCCTCTTCTAACATCCCGTCCTGAGCCTTCGTTGCCTAATCCGTTAGCGTCTTGCTATTTATATATTCCTCATAGGTAAGCTTCCCCTTGAAAAACCGCTGCAAATCCGATTCACCCGATTCCGAATACTGTGCCAGCTCGCTGCAGGCAACCGTTTCCAAATCCCCAATTGCCTCCCGTACTGTTACCTGGCTTTTCTCTGATTCGGTAATCGGGATCGGAAACAGCCGATCGGGACTGATCTGCAGATCCCTTCTTACGGAAATGATAATCACCCGTTTTCTCTTTTGGGGAACCGCGTAATCGCTGGCCATTAAGCTTCTGCCTTCTGTATCATATCCCAGACCCGCAAATAATTCCAGCAGTTCTTCATACGTTTTCCCCTTCTGGTAACTGAGAAGGCCCTCTACATTCTCAAACACAATCACCTTTGGATTCACCCGTTTTACCACATCCGCAAAATCCCGGAATAGCTGGTTCCTGGGATCGGTAGCGGATCGGAAACCTGCCATGGAAAAGCCTTGGCAGGGAGGGCCTCCGCAAATCAAATCAGCGCCGCCTTCCTTTGCCGCTTTTTCAATGGCGGCCTTCGTTTCTTCCCTGGTAATGTCACCGCACAAAACCGGTATTTCCGGATTGTTGATTTTTAAGGTAATGCAGGCGCTTTCTTCAATGTCATTGCTAAGCAGCGAATGGATTCCAGCGGCTTTTAAGCCTGCCGTCAGGCCGCCTGCGCCGCAAAACAGGTCAATGGACTTTTGGCACCCGGTCTGCTCCTTTACCTTCTTTCCAATCTGGTATGCCAGCAGAGTTGGAACGGCATTGCCCACCTGCTTTAAATTTTGGGTTCTGTTCCCAAAAAAATAGTAGTCGTCCGGAAAGGCCTGCAGCCTTGCCGCTTCCCTTACTGACAGAACACGCTGATGAACCGGGTGTACATAGGTGCCATTTCCCGGCCTGTTAAAATAAGTTGTAATGGTATAGCTTGGTCTATTATAATCCAGCCTTCCGTACAGCGTAGTCCGTCCTCCGGTTTGGGTAATCCGCTTCAAGCGTTTTGACTTTTCCACTGTTTCTTTTGGAATATTTTTCCAGTTTCCTCCGGGAGGAACAGAACGGATCATTTCCAAATCCAATTCGCTAAGCTTGAATGTGGTATGATTCAGGATCCGGCCACAGTACAGACCTTTATACTTTTTTGTGATTCCTTCTGCCGCCTGCAGCGAAACATGATCTAGACCACCACAATAGTCCGAAATCGAAGCGGTTTCCTCCAGCACCTGCCTAGCATCCTCAAGGGAAAAGGCAGGAAGGATATAACGGATCCCATCCCAATACTGATTGATCCATTGCTGCCTGTCATCGGCGCGCTTTTCTTCATCCGGTTGAATCTCGTATGCTTTTCGTGCCAGGGTTTCCATTTCATCCAGCAGTTCTGCTTTCTTGCATGTCAGATACTGCCTGGCTAAATCGGAAATTTCCTGCAACTGTGACGCTCCTACCGGAACCGGAAAGCTGTCAATTTCATAATTATTCACATGGTTATTGCTGCTGGTCAGCTTAAACAGCCAATTAATCAGTTTTGTGTTAAATAATCCCAGCAGCGTGTATTGGTCAATCCCATAGGGATTTTCTTTCACCAAAATATAATTACAGGAATTTCCAAGAACATGGTTCTTGGGAGCCAGGGCAAATGTAACTCTTCTTTCCTTGTGTATATTTGCAATTTGCTGGCATATAATTCGTTCCTGCCCGATATGGCTCCCTTTCCTGGCGGTTTTCACAAACTCTGCCGACACAAATTCTGGTTCTTGGGGAGCAAGAAGATGATAGTAGCCAATATTTCTGCCCCGCAGCAATGGATAACCCGTATCATTTGATGTAATGCTTTTCTTGTTTGCCGTTAGATCCAGCTCTCCCCTTAAATTTATAATAAAATCCAAATCCTTCACAACCGGAAATTGCCGGAGCCTGCGAAGAATGGGATATTCCTCTTTGGATACCGCTATGATTGCGTTTCCCGTATGTTGGTTTAATATGTCTTTTGCATCGATGGAAACAGTATTTTGCGGATCGCTGTAGTAGTTTTTAACCATCTGTACCGTTTTGGTGGCAGACCCTTTTTGAAGCAAAACGGCGCTTAGTGCCTGCTGGGCATCGATCCAATGGCTGTTTTCCGGAATCCCCTTTATGGACAGCAGGCTGGTATCCTTTAACATATGAGTCCGCAGCTTTTGACATGTTTTATCTGATAAAATAGAGGAGGGGAGCAGAAGGCTCACATAGGCATGGGCATTTGCGTACCGCTCGATGATTTCTTCTGTGAAAAGCTTATATAAATTTAATACCCCGTCAGCCGAATACTGAAATGTTTCTTTTGCCATCCTGGAAATGGACGCATATATTTCTTTATCAAATTCGTATTCTTCGCTCTTTCCATAATGTCCCCTCTCTGCCTTTAAATTTTTAAAAGGCGGGTTGGTTGCCACCAGATCAAAGCCTTCCCCCGCCATTTCATCGGAAAACGCGTCTTCTAATTTGATGTATCCCCTCTCCGGAGCCATAACATCCGCCAAAAGCCCGAAACCCATATGGCGGATGAAATAATCGTCGGGCAGCGCAAAATCCCAATAAACGGATACCAGCTTGTTTAATGATTCCCGGTAAACGGTAAGCGCCCTAAGATTGCAGTCTGCCACATACAGATTCTCAAGCAAATGCCTGGCTTCCTTGCTGGTTACTCCTTCCTTTTTCACTGCCTTCAGGTAGGAAAATACAAAGTTTCCCGTTCCAACGCAAGGCTCTAAAAAGCGGTAATCCCAAAGCTTCCGGCTTCCCTTTTTTAAATGGGATACCAATTCCCCCATCATAACATCCGTTAATTCCAGATCCGTATAATAGCTGCCTGTCCGTTTTCGTTCCAGGGGATCCATAGTGGTTTCCATCTCTCTGCTCGCTTCCCGCAAGAACTCCCATAGGGCACTGTTTTGTATGTTATCCATGTTGTTTCCTCTCACACTCCTGCCTAGTATACTGACCGGATTATATTCCGGCAAACCGCCTTGCCAATGAAAACTGATTCCGCAAAGTTTCACCTGGTAGAATCCGGTCAGCGCTAATATGCGGCTATTTTGCCTCCATGCCGCAGCTATATTCGGATACCTTTTAATAGATTTCACAAATGCCTGGCTATTTTATTTAAACTCTATTCAAACTCTGTGGCTGTCTTTTTCAGCCATCCCGTGATGTCAATGTGCTGAGGGCAATGTTGTTCACACTGCCTGCAGGCGATACACTGGGAAGCCTTCCCATAAGCCCCGTCATTCCCTAGTTTCCCGTAAGCTTCCTTTTGCGCTCCCTTATCCCGGGTCTGCTCCATCTTATTATACAAGGAGAAATATTCGGGAATCGGAATATTTTTAGGACATCCATCTACACAGTAACGGCAGGCCGTACAGGGGATGGCAATGGTATTTTGAATCACTCTGGCCACTTCCCATACAATTTCCTTTTCTTCTTGGCTTAACGGCTTAAAATCCTTCATATAGCTCATATTATCCTGAAGCTGCTCCATATTGCTCATGCCGCTGAGCACCATCATAACACCGTCTAACGACGCCGCAAACCGGATGGCCCAGGAAGGCACACTTTTGTCCGGCTGGCAGCTTTTCATCAGCTTTTGAGCTTCCTCCGGCACAGACGCCAGCGCCCCGCCCCTTACCGGCTCCATTACGATAACAGGCTTATTGTGGTTTCTGGCTACCTGATAGCATTTTTCTGACTGTACCCGTTCACTGCCCCAGTCAATATAATTAATCTGGAGCTGTACAAATTCCACATCCGGCTGTTCCGTCAAAATCTGATCCAGCACATCGGCCGTATCATGGAATGAAAAGCCCCAATGCCGGATTTTCCCTTCTGCTTTCATCTTCCTGGCAAATTCAAATCCGCCCCATTCTTTGGTTTTGGCGTACAAATCCCTGCCCAATGTGTGCAGCAGATAGTAGTCAAAATACGTTACCCCACATTTTCCTAATTGTTCCTGAAAAAACCTTGGGTAATCCCCTGGCTCCTTTACCAGGAATGTAGGCATCTTATCTGCCAGCAAATACGCCTCCCTGGGATACCGATCTACCAGGGCTTTTTTGATAGCAGCTTCACTTGCCTTCCTGTGGTAGGGATAGGCGGTATCAAAATACGTAAATCCTTCCTCTAAAAATAAATCTACCATCCGGCAAAGCTGAGATTCATCGATAGCAGTAACGTCGTTGGCATCCAAAAGCGGAAGCCGCATAAGTCCAAACCCTAATTTTTTCATGTTCAATCTCTCCTTTTTGTCCTATCTGTTGTATACGCCCTTTCGCAAGAAACGAAGGGTGTTATAACACTTTTTGGCACCAACCTTTGATTGGTTCCTCTATTTTTGTTCCGTTTCCAAAAGGCGGTATCCCCCCTCCTCTGCCCAAATATCATACCAGGCCAGGCAGCAGTCTGTCCAGTCCTGCCATGCCGCCGACAAATTATCTGCCGCTTTTTTCTCTTCTTCCGTTTCGTCCTGCCTTTGTCCTGTATACCAGGCGATAAGCTGTTGCTGCTTTTTTCTCTCTTCCAGCTCCTTTTCCTGAAAATAAAGCTTCCAGACCTGCTCCTGTGCTTGTTCTGCTTTTTCTCTGGCCAGTTTAAGGCGCCAGTCTAAGTATGCCTCTTCCGTATCCATCTCTTTAAGCCAATGGCGCTCTGCCTTCGGAACCGCCTTAAGACCGGCAATCAGCGCCTGATCTTTGGCCTGGACTTTGGCTCCCGGCTTTTCCTTTCCTCCCTTGCCAAAGCGCTCTAAGTAGTGCTCATAGCCAAATGGATAATACATCACCTGCTGTCCTTCCACAATCAGGATTGCATTCGCCACCTGGCGGATGAAATACCGATCATGGGATGTAAAGACCATGGTTCCTTGATACGCCCGGAATGCCGACTCCAGCGTTTCCTTTGCCTGAATATCCATATGGTTTGTAGGCTCGTCCAGCAAAAGCAGATTAGGACGGCTTAAAAGCAGTTCTGCCAGAACCAGCCTGGCCTTCTCCCCTCCGGAAAGGGAACTGACCTTCAAAGAAGCCGACTTCCCTTGAAATAAGTAAGCTGCCAGCAGATCCCTTACCTCCTTTTCTGTCATTGATGGAAACAGACTGTGAACGTGCTCGGATACAGAAAGCTCGGATGTGATTTCCGCTGAGCGCTGATCAAAATATCCCATTACCGTCCGGTTTCCCAACACACATTTTCCGCCTAGCGGCTTAAGCTGCCCGGCAATGGTTTTTAAAAGCGCTGTCTTACCGGCCCCGTTATCCCCGATTATCCCAATTTTCTGCCCTTTTTGAATCCGCAGGGAAAGCTCAAATAAAACCTGGTTGTACCCCACTTTTAAGTCCTTCGCTTCTATCATCCACTTGCTTCCGGGTATCAAAGGCGTAATATCTCCCATAAACAAATGTACATCGTCTTTTGGCGGCTTCTCTATCCGCTCCATCCGCTGCGCAATCTTTTTTCTGGAGCGTGCAAACGCTGCCTTCCTGGGCTTTTGCTTAAACCGCTCAACTAACCCTTTAAGCCGCTTTTGCTCCTGCTGCTGACGCTCATAAGCTTTATTCCACAAAACCAGCGCCTTTTGCTTTTCCTGACGGTAATGGGTATAGTTGCCAGGATACCGCTTTAATTTCCCGCCGGAAAGTTCATACACCACATCTGTTACCTGATCCAGAAAAAAGCGGTCATGGGATATCAGCACCACCGCTTTCTCATAATTCCGCAAATATTGTTCCAGCCATACAGTGGCCGCCATATCCAAATGGTTGGTAGGCTCATCTAAAAGCAGGATATCCGGTTTCATAAGCAGCAGGCGGATCAAAGCAATTTTCGTCCGCTCTCCCCCGGAAAACAAGGAAACGGGACGCTTCTTATCTTGTTTTGTAAAGCCAAATCCGGTAAACAGCCGGTCATATTCCATTTCATAAAAAAACCGTTCTTTCGAAAACAATTCCCGAAACGAGCTTCCCTCCAGCAAAATTTCCTCTGCCGTCCTCCTCTCCCTTTCCGGTTCTATGGCTGTCTGGGCCAGCATACCGATTGTAAGCCGCCTGGAAGCTTTTATGCCAAAACCGTTCCTTTTATCATCCCGATCCAGTTCCAATTCACCGGCAATCAAACGCAATAAGGTTGTTTTTCCTGCCCCGTTTCTCCCTACTACAGCAACTTTTTCCTTTCCTTTTATTTCAAAATCAACGTGTGACAATATGGTGGTTCCTCCCACCGACACCGTCCCGTCTGTTATCTGATACAGCATAGTGGTTACTCCTGTTTTCATTGTGATCATGTTCGTTCCTTGTACTAAAATTATATCCGACTTATCCCTAACTCTCAAGGCTATTTTCAAATGGAACGTGAAAAACTTCATGTTTTTTGTTACTGTTCTCATATTCTCTTTGAACGCAGCCGCATATGCCCATTTGAAATCGCCTGTATTGATGAGGCATATGCTTTGGCTCTTTCATGATACCAGCTCATGACGAATCAGCAAAGTGGTTCGTCATGGTGTAAATCGTAACCGCTATTTTCCGATTTTAACCACGCTTTCATCCGCATTATGTAAACTTCTTGAAAATATTCTAAATTTTACCAACTTCTTTTTCCTTTTCTTACAGTTAAATTTGTAAAAGTATGCAAGAATCTCTTGCCTTTTTTGCTTCCTTTACATATAATGGAGTTGTTCCATATTTTTAGTTTTTAAGTGCGAGGAAGAAATTTTATGAATGATAACAAGGGATACAAACCGAACATATTAATTGCAGATGATTCTGAAATGAACCGTGCGATTTTAATGGATATGCTTGAAAGCGAGTATACCATCATTGAAGCGGAAGATGGAAAAGAAGCCATATCAATATTGGAAAAACGTATCGACGAAATTTCCTTGGTTCTTCTGGACATTGTGATGCCAAATATGGACGGTTTCGGCGTCCTAAAAATCATGAATCAGCGAAAATGGATCGAAGTCGTGCCGGTTATTATGATTTCATCCGAAAGTGGGGCAAGCCAAGTGGAACGTGCCTATGCGTTAGGCATTACTGACTTTATCAGCCGCCCCTTTAACGCGGTAATCGTCCACCGCCGTGTTGTTAACACCATACTGTTGCACGCAGAGCAGAAAAAGTTAATTGATCTGGTAGAACAGCAAATTTACGAAAAAGAAAAGCAAAATGATATGATGATCAATATCTTAAGTCATATCGTAGAATTCCGGAACGGCGAAAGCGGGTTACATATTCTGCACATCCATACTTTGACCGAAATTTTGCTGCAGCATCTTCTTCATTTTACCGATCGCTACCGGATGAGCCAGACGGAAATCAACCTGATTTGCACCGCTTCCGCCCTTCATGATATCGGAAAAATCGGAATCCCCGGCGAAATCTTAAACAAGCCTGGCCGGCTGACCGATGAAGAATTTTCCATAATGAAAACCCATACTACCCTGGGAGCCAGTATGCTGAACGATATTCCAGCCTATCAGAATGAGCCTTTGGTAAAGATGGCCCACGATATTTGCCGCTGGCATCATGAACGGTATGACGGACGTGGATATCCGGACAGATTAAAAGGGGATGACATCCCAATCGCCGCCCAGATCGTAGCCCTGGCAGACGTTTATGACGCGTTAACCAGCGAGCGTGTTTATAAAAAGGCCTTTTCCCATGAGGTGGCAATCGACATGATTTTAGACGGCCAGTGCGGCGCCTTCAATCCTTTGCTATTTGAATGCTTATCCAGCTCTGCGGATACCATACAAAAGGAGCTTCAAAATAGCACTCCAAATTACGCCAACAAAAAAACCATGAAGAATATCGTAAAAGAAATTCTGAATAAGTAACAGAAACCTGCTTATATTTCATATTAAAAATCAGCTACAGAAAAGGAGAATTCCATGAGTTTACAATCCTGTTACAGAGAACTAGAAGGCGATTATAATGATGTAATCGGGCGTCTGCGTACGGAACGCCTGGTTCAGAAATTTGTCTTTAAGTTTTTAGACGATCCCAGCTTTGACCTTCTTTGCCGTTCGTTAGAAGCCAAAGACTATGATGAGGCGTTCCGTGCCTCCCACACCATTAAGGGGGTCTGCCAGAACTTAAGTTTTAACAAACTTTTCCAATCCAGCAACCAGCTTACTGAGGCTCTCCGCAGCGGCTGGACACCGGAAGCAGAAGGTCTGTTTGCCCAAGTTACAGCCGACTATAACCAAACGGTAACGGCAATTAAAGCACTTCAGGTGGAAAATGGGGTGGTATAGTGTGGGGGTGAATTTTAAAGATAAGACAACTCGATTCCTGACTATCAGCCTTATCCTTGTTTCTATCCTCTGCGTATTTGTTTTCAGTTTTTTAGCTTTATTCATGGGCAATCGAAGTCGAACTACTCTAAATGAAGTGGGTACGATTTACATGTCCGGAATGAGCGAACAGGTTTCTCTGCATTTTGAAACTACCATCAACCTGCGCCTTTCCCAGGTGCGGGCTTTGACAACTACCGTTCCGTTCCAGGAAACAGTTGTTACTGATTCCACACGGCAGCTACTGGCTTACAATGCCCAGGCACGTGGATTTGATTCCTTAGGTTTTTACCTGGAAGACGGAACGTTTGACATGATTTACGGACAATCGGTGGAGCTTATTGATCCGGAACCTTTTTTTACTCTCTAACCAACGGCCAGGAAAAAATTGCGGTTGCCTCCAATGCTTCTGGCGAAAAAGTAGTGATTCTTGCCTGTCCAAACAACTATTCCTTTGATAACGGAACCCAGGGGATCGCTTTGGCGGCTGTCCTTCCGGTTGATTATATCAGCCAGACTCTTTCCCTGAATGAAAGCGACAATTCATTTGTGTATTCCCATATTATTCGTCTTGACGGAAGTTTTGTAATCCGGACAGGTGATGCTTACCGTGATTCTTACTTCGACCGGATCCAGGGTCTTTTTGAAGATTTCGGGGAAGATAAAAAAATCGCCCAGCAGCATATTTCCGATCTTCAGGCTGCCATGGCTTCCCATCAGGTTTATTCCAGCGTATTCGAGTTTGGGGATGAACGGCGCCATGTTTATTGCACACCCCTGGCTTACTCGGAATGGTATCTTGTAACCGTAATGCCTTATAATTCCTTGAATCAATCGGTAAACCGGCTGAACCGGGAATGGGGATATATGACCTTTTTTAGCTGCGGTGTGGTGTTGTTGGCATTGCTTTTAATCTTTGCCAGGTATTTCCGCCTCACCTGGCAGCAGATTAATGATTTGGAAGCCGCCAAGGAAGAAGCAATTTTAGCCAAAGAGGAGGCAGTCCATGCCAATAAGGCAAAAAGTGAATTTTTGTCCAATATGAGCCATGATATCCGGACTCCTATGAATGCTATCGTTGGAATGACCGCTATCGCAATTGCAAATTTAGACAACCCTCAGCAGATACAAAACTGCCTGAAAAAAATTTCCCTTTCCGGCAAGCATCTTCTTGGACTGATTAATGATGTACTGGATATGTCAAAGATTGAAAGCGGAAAAATGAGCCTAAATATGGATCTGGTTTCCCTGAGAGAGGTTATGGATGGAATTGTCAGTATTATCCAGCCCCAGATCAAAATGAAAAAGCAGCAGTTTGATGTATTTATTCATGATATTTCAGCGGAAAATGTATGCTGTGACAGTGTGCGTCTGAATCAGATCCTGCTAAATATTCTATCGAACGCGGTTAAATTTACGCCAGAAGGCGAATCGATCCATCTTTCCCTTTTTGAAGAGCTTTCTCCAAAAGGAAATCATTTTATCCGGATTCATTTAAGCGTGAAAGATACTGGCATTGGCATGTCCGAAGAGTTTAAGAATAAAATCTTTGATTCATTTTCCAGGGAAGATAATACCCGTGTCCATAAAACCGAAGGCACCGGCCTTGGTATGACCATTACCAAGTATATTGTAGATGCCATGGGAGGCACCATTGAGGTTGAAAGCTCTCAGGGGGAAGGAACCGAATTCCGGATTATATTAGATCTGGAAAAAGCAGAAATTTTGGAAGAAGATATGGTTCTTCCTCAATGGAATATGCTGGTTGTGGATGATGACGAACAGCTTTGCAGCAGCGCTGTGGCTTCTCTTAAGTCCATCGGCGTAAAAGCAGATTGGACGCTGGACGGAGAAACCGCTGTCCAGATGGTAGAAGAACATCATAAGAAGCATAACGACTACCAAGTCATTTTGTTAGACTGGAAGCTTCCTGGTATGGACGGAATCCAGACCGCTAAGGAAATCCGTCAGAAAATCCACCATGACGTTCCCATCCTTCTGATTTCCGCATATGATTGGAGCGAAATTGAAGAAGAAGCGCGAAGCGCCGGCATTAATGGTTTTATTGCGAAGCCGCTGTTTAAGTCCACCTTATTTTACGGCTTAAAGCCTTATACCGATCTTACTTCCGGTCAACCGGAACATGCCGCCCAAACCCGTACAGACTTAAAGGGACGGCATATCCTTCTGGCAGAGGATAACGATTTAAACTGGGAAATCGCAAATGAATTGCTGAGTGAATTAAACCTGAATCTGGAATGGGCTGAAAACGGGAAAATATGCGTAGATAAATTCTCCCAGTCATCGGTAGGGTTTTATGACGCAATCATTATGGATCTGAGGATGCCAGTTATGACCGGATATGAAGCGGCTGTCGCTATCCGAAATCTGAAACGGGCAGACGCGGATATCCCTATTATTGCTATGACAGCCGATGCCTTTGCGGAAGATATCCAACACTGCCTGGACTGTGGTATGAACGCCCATGCGGCAAAGCCTATTGATATCCGTGAAATCACGCGGCTTTTAGAAAAATTTTGTAACTAATTTGTCTTATAAACCGTATGCGTCAAAAAATCCTGTGCGGAGTATGATTGAATATGCTCTGACAGGATTTTTTCATATCTCGAATATGCCTGTTTGCGGCATAAAACAGATCTGGAAGTTTTTTTCAGTCCTTTTTCCGTATAAATCCATGGAAAAACGTCCATCATTCAAATATAAAATGAATGATGCGGAGGTAAGACACATGCCTGTTTATAAAGTGGAAATATGCGGGGTTAACACCTCTAAACTCCCTCTTCTCACCAACGAAGAGAAGGAAGTTCTTTTTAAACGGATTTTGGAGGGCGATAAAGAAGCCAGAGAACAGTATATTAAAGGAAATCTTCGCCTGGTTTTAAGCGTGATCCAGCGGTTTGCCGCAAATAATACGGAAAATGTGGACGACTTATTCCAAATCGGCTGCATCGGCCTGATGAAGGCAGTTGACAATTTTGACGTGACCCAGGGCGTCCGCTTTTCTACCTACGCGGTTCCTATGATCTGTGGAGAAATCAAGCGCTTTTTGCGGGATAATAACAGCATTCGTGTTTCCCGTTCTATTCGGGATACTGCCTATAAAGCGATTTACGCAAGAGAAGCGTTAATGAAAAAAAACATGAAAGAGCCTACTATTATGGAAATCGCAGACGAGGTAGGCGCTACCAAAGAAGAAGTTACTTATGCCTTAGATGCCATTCAAAGCCCGGTAAGCCTGTATGAACCTGTTTATACAGACGGGGGAGATCCTTTGTTCGTAATGGATCAGATCAGTGATAAAAAGAATCTGGAAGAAAACTGGGTGGAAGATATTTCATTAAATGAAGCAATGAAAAAGCTGCCCCAGAGAGAACGGCATATAATTGATATGCGTTTTTTTGAAGGGAAAACCCAAACGGAAGTTGCGGAAGAAATCCATATCTCCCAAGCCCAGGTATCCCGGTTAGAAAAAAATGCCCTGAAAATTATGAGGAATTATCTAAGCTGACCCTCTATCCTCTTTTGCCGCGTCGTGTACTGTCTGGATTCTATCTGGTCAGTACACAAGCGTACTGGCCATTCCTTTTTGTCAATTGAACATGTCAGCACACGATTATCTGCGCCAGTATTACATAATGGGACTTTCTTTTTCCTCTTACTTTTCCCTACGATTCGGCTCCGTCCAGTTTTGAAAGCATCGAAAGCATCTCCTGACAAACCGCTTCCACCGATTTTTGGTCGGTAACGATTTTAATATCTGCCGCTCTCTCATACAAAGACCGACGCTTTTCCATCAAACCGGAAATATATTCTACGTTCATATGCCCGTTTAATATGGGGCGTTTTGTGGAATCCTTTACCCGTGCTAAAATCGTTTCCGGAGAAGCATCCAGCAGTACGATCCAACTGCTTTTCTTTAAGTTTATTACATTCTCTTCCCGAATCACAGCGCCTCCGCCACAAGAAATCACAGCTTTCTTTTTATCCTGGAGCTTTTGAATTGCCTTGCTCTCACAGTCACGAAAATACGCCTCCCCAAACTTCGCAAATAGGTCTGTGATAGGCATCCCTTCTGCTTTTACGATCATTTCGTCAATTTCAATCTCTTCCAGACCCATCCTTTTTCCCAGATAATGGGATACGGTACTTTTCCCGGTTCCCATAAACCCGATCAGCGCTATATTCTTTGTCATACGTTTCTCCTTTACTGAAAGCTTCTAACACGGCTGCTTGCCTTTTACTTTTGTTAAATATCAAACTTTCCTTCTTCCGGCTCTTCCTCAAAGTAGTCCCGGTACTCCACATCAATCTGATGCCGCATCCGCTTCATGCTGAAATACAAGTGATCCTTCAGCGTTTCTTCTACCTGGATCACATCCTTTTTCTCGATCAGCTCAAACATTTTTTTGTGTTCCCGGATAATCCGGGTAAAATCGGTTTCTGTTACAAAATCCAGCATACGGAACCTTGTGTAATGAAGCTGTTGAGCCTGAAGGATCTCCCATAGCTTCTGCTTCCTGGTAGCCTCAAACCAAATCTCATGCATCTGGGCATCTAAATGGTAAAACTGTTCCGGTTTAAAATCTGGTTCTTTAATAATTGCCTGCTGTTTTCGTATCAGATAGCGGATATCTTCCATTACCAGAGGCGTGGAAGCTTCTTTCATAAAATCCCGCAAAACCATGGTTTCCACTGCCACCCGCATATAGATCATCTGCTTGATATTGCTTAAATTTAGAAGCGTTACATAAATCCCCCTGTAAGGGACAGTCAGCACAAATCCCTGTTCCTGCAGCATTCTGAGGGCATCACGTACAGGCGTTCTGGATACTCCGAATCGCTCGCAAAGCTCCGTTTCCTTTAAAAGCTGCCCCGGCTTTAATTCCAGGTTTAAAATATCCTGTTTCAGGTTTTCATATACCATCTCTTCCCGGTTCCTGTAACACCCTTCTGCCATATTTTATGCTCCCTTTCTGTTTATGTACGCCCAAACCACTGCCCTGTCCCCTGCCGCCTGAAATGGATCAGGTGCCATTGCCTGATATGCCTTTGGAATCCCGCATTCAAACGTTTTGGACGCAGCAGGATCGATTCTAACAAGTTGTATACAATTTCGCCTTAATTATCATATTACATTTTGCCGGAATAATCAAGAACGTTCTTTTTCTTTTCCTCGCTCTACCGATCCCCGCCAATACAGATCGAAACAAAGAAAATATGTTTCATCCCTGCCCTTTTTAGCGCCCTGGCACAGGCCTCTATGGTGCTTCCGGTGGTATAAATATCATCTATCAAAAGCACAGACGCCATCCCCTGCCAAATAGCTTCCTCTCTTACCAAAAAAGCCTGCTCTAAATTCTTTAATCGAAGTATTGGCGTTAATTCCTTTTGTGGCATGGTCTTCTTGGTTCTTACCAACACATCCGTACAAAGCGGAATCTTCATAAGGTTTGAAAGCCGCTTTGCCAGCTCCTCCGCCTGGTTATAACCTCTAGCCCTTTTTCTGGAGGGATGAACCGGAACCGGGATCAAAACATCCGGATCCATCTTGGCGATCGTCTTTCCCAACCTTTGGATGATTTCCAAACTATAAAAATCCAAATATTCCCTTTTGTTTTTGTATTTTATCTGAATCATGGAATGAGCCGATACTTCATTATAATTCAAAAGAGCTATCCCTTTATCAAAGGTACGCTGGTGTTTCTTGCATCCCTCACAGTACTCTCCATCTTGTGTTAATAGCTCTTTTCCGCACTTTAAACAAACAGGGCCTGATACATAGCAGAGCCGTTTTCTGCATCCGGGACAAATCAGCTCCCCTTTTGGAACTACAATCTGCCCACACACCGGACATGTTCTGGGAAATAATAGACCTGTCAGAGTTTCTGTCAATAATCCCCCCGCAAACTCCATCCATCTGCTGTCTTTTTTCATCTGCTCTCTTTCTGCCCTGCCGGGCGCCTTTTAAGACCTTCCCCATCTTCCAAATGGTTCTTGCCTTCTGGTTTACTCACTGCTTTCCTTTAACTCCTCAATCCGAAGCCTAAGACCGGAATACCGCCTTTCCTCCAAACAATTATCTGCCATCGTCTGAAAGGCCCCAGGAAGGCCCACCAGGCAAACACACATTCTTGCCCTGGTAACGGCAGTGTAAATTAAGTTCCGGGTCATCAGCATCCTTGGCCCGGGATAAACAGGAATAACAACTGCCGGATACTCGCTTCCCTGGGATTTGTGAATGGTAATGGCATAGGCCAGCTCCAATTCTTCCAACTGTTTAAAGCTATAGTTCACCTGCTTTGCTTCATCAAATTCCACTGTCACAAGCTGGGCAAACTCATTAATTTCCCGGATTACACCAATATCGCCGTTAAATACTCCCATCCCCTTGTCCACCGGGATTTGATAGGCATTTCGGATCTCCCATTCAAGCTGGTAATTATTCTTAATCTGCATCACCTTATCTCCTACCCGGTAAATAACCGAACCCGATTCCTTTTCCTTTTTCTCAGGCGAAGGGGGATTCAAAAAGCTTTGAAGGATCCCGTTTAACCGTTCTACCCCCAATGCCCCTTTCCGCATAGGTGTCATAACCTGAATATCAAAGGGATCCGCTTCCACATATTTGGGCAGCTTTTGCTGTACCAGCGTTAACATGGCACTAATGATGGCGTCTGGGTTTTCCCTTCTGATAAAAAGGAAATCCCGGCTGCTTTTTGCCAAATCAATCCGCTTCCCGTTATGGATCCGATGGGCATTCATAACAATATCGCTCTCCGCCGCCTGGCGGAAAATTTTCGTCAGCTTCACTACCGGGAACGCGCCACTCTCAATCACATCCCGAAGTACATTCCCCGGCCCTACACTGGGAAGCTGGTTCACATCTCCTACTAAAATCAACCGGGTGCCCACTGTAACCGCCCGCAAAAGGGAGTGGATTAGATGGATATCCACCATGGACATTTCATCAATAATCACCACATCTCCATCCAGCGGATTTGACTCATTCCGTTCAAACCGCATTCCATTGGAGGAATGTCCTTTTTCCTCGGTTAAGCCGCCGCTTAATTCCAGCAGTCGGTGAATCGTTCTGGCCTCATATCCTGTGGCCTCTGTCATCCGTTTCGCCGCCCTCCCTGTAGGCGCTGCCAAAAGGATCTCCATGCCTTCTTGTTCAAACAGCCGGATAATCGTATTAATGGTAGTGGTCTTTCCCGTTCCCGGCCCCCCGGTAATAATCAAAAGGCCACAGTTTACCGCCTGCCGCACTGCCTCCGCCTGAAGCTCATCCAGTTCAATCCCCTCCTGTTGCTGGATATGGATAAGCTTCTCCTCAATCCGGCTATCCGAAACCTGGCCCCGTATATTCAAATCATGAAGCATCCTGGCAGTATTCAGTTCCAGATAATAATACTGGGCCGCATAAACCGCCTGCTGTTCCCCTACTTCTTTTATCATAATCTTCTTGCTGATCTGCATATCCATCAAATGCTTTTCCATCGAGAAAATTTCCACCCGCAAAAGCTCTGACGCCTGGAGAAGCAGTTCCTGTCTTGGCAGATAGGTATGGCCATTCCCCACCGCCTGCAGCAGCACATACAGCATCCCGCATTGAATCCTGAAATCAGAATCCGTAAAAATCCCTACTTTTCCGGCAATCTCGTCTGCTATTTTAAATCCTACACCTGGAATGTCCTCCGCTAGCTGGTAAGGGTTTTCCCGAATCACCGAATAGAGCTTGTGTCCATATTCCTGGTAAATTTTTACTGCCAGGCTCATGGAAATGCCATAATCCTGAAGAAACATCATAGCCTGGCGCATTTCTTTCTTATCCTGCACCTGCTGGGCAATGGCCATAGCCATCTTTTCACTAATCCCCTTAATCTCCGAAAGCCGCTCTGGTTCTTCTTCCATAACGCGGAAGGTATCCTTCTTAAACCGGCGGACAATCCTGGATGCTAAAGCAGCTCCGATGCCTTTGATGGCACCGGAGCCTAAATATCGCTCCATTGAGAGTGTGTCCTCTGGCGTTTTGATTTCGTAGTGTTCCATGGTAAGCTGCTCCCCATACACCGGGTGCTCTGTCATAACGCCCACTGCCTCAATTAATTCGCCTTCGCTGATAAAGTGGAAGGTTCCTACAACCGCCGTTTCCTCTCCATCCACATTTAAACTTAATACCGTATAACCGTTTTCCTCATTCCGGTATTTAATCCGTTCTACAAATCCTGTAACTACTGCCATATTATTCCCTACTGGAATTCATCCTTCCCATCCCCATGGGTAAACTCAATAAACTTTCCTGTGCCGATGGCCACCGCAGTCAGCGGATCCTCCGCAATCATGGTAGTGATTCCGGTTTTCTCCTCAATCAGGGTATCCAGGCCGCTAAGCAACGAGCCGCCTCCTGTTAGCACAATACCCCGGTCAAAAATATCCGCCGCAAGCTCCGGCGGTGTTCTCTCTAATACATTATGAACCGCGTCCACAATCTGCATGGCAGGCTCGCGGAGGGCTTCTAGGGTTTCATCTGATGTTACCACAATGGTTTTGGGAAGGCCGGTTACCAGGTTCCTTCCTCTTACTTCCATGCTTAATACCTCTGGCCGGCGGGATGCGGCGCCAATGTTAATCTTAATCTCTTCCGCCGTCCTCTCACCAATCAAAAGATTATGCTTCTTTCTCATATAGCGCACCAGCGCTTCATCAAAATCATCCCCGGCTGTTTTTATGGAGGTGCTAACTACCGTGCCTCCCAGGGAAATTACAGCAATATCCGCCGTGCCGCCTCCAATATCAACAATCATATTGCCGCATGCTTTTGAAATATCAATCCCGGCGCCGATAGCCGCCGCAACCGGTTCCTCGATAATGGTTACCTCCCTGGCCCCTGCCTGGTAAGTCGCATCCTCAACCGCTTTTTTCTCTACTTCCGTAGCCCCGCTGGGGATACACACGCTGATCCTGGGCTTGCGTAACGTTTTCCTGCCCACTGCCTTATCAATAAAATATTTCATCATCTTTTCCGTCACGGTATAATCGGAAATAACACCTTGACGCAAAGGACGCACTGCCACAATATTGCCTGGCGTACGTCCAATCATCAGCCGGGCCGCTTCACCAATTGCCATTATCTTATTGGTATCCCGGTCAATCGCAACTACTGAAGGCTCCTTTAATACAACGCCCTTTCCTTTAATATAAACCAAAATGCTGGCTGTACCTAAATCAATGCCAATATCATTGGACATCATTGTAAACATAATTTTTTCTTCCTCCTGTCTGTCTTTCCTTCCTCTGCTATACCAGTTTTAAACCTCCATCTTTCCAGAAGCTTAAAACCACTCTATCTTTAAACGGTATCAAACGTCTTCTAATCATTTGTCTGATGCTGCTGTTAAAAAACCCACTGCGTCTATTTTATTATATACGAACTTCCTGAGTTTTCAAAGGCTTTTTTCATATTATTTTCCTTTTTCTTTTCTATCAATCCCTTTTATTTCGGGAACACAAGAAGGCAGTAATATTTTCTTTAGAAAATTTATAATTTTTACATGATATGTCCATACTTTCGTCACAATTAAACGGTATACTGTATTTAGTTGTTCGAAAGAACAACTGGCCTTTGTTTCAAGTACACACTTGAAAACACAAAGCTTTTTCATACTCATACCGGACGGTGTAAGCACCGTCCGGCCCCCCTTTAACATTTTCTTATTTATACCTACCATTCCTAAGAAAAAAACGCACCCTATGGTGCGTTTTTTCATGCCTTGTAACCCTCTTTCCTCTTCCCATTTCCTGGTGCAGTTTATTTATCTTTTGCCCCTTCCATCCATAAAACGCCATCTCATACTGCTCTTTTGAAAAACTAACTTTTCCTTTGCACAGCTTAAAAACCCTTCCTCCTTTAGCTGTTGCACAGCCCGGTTCAACGTTTTTACATTAATTCCGGTTTCTTCCTGCAGCATCTGCCGGATACGGGATATCATAAGGGTTTTCGGAGGCTTCTATTTTGTGTAATTTTCTAAATTTTACTAAATAATCCAATAACAGATAGGCCGGAGGTTAAATAAGGTTACCCCGTTATGATACGAGAAACGATACAGTTTAAATGCTGTGTAATGGGCTGCCAGCCTTAGAATCTCCCGATAAATCCATACCAGCCCGGAATCCAGCCCGGTTCTTCTTCTTAACGGATTCGGAAACTTACTTGGATCTCTTACGGCCCTTCCTGTCGCAATCCTTCTGTACCATGTTCACCGCCATCCCTATGCGCGATAAATATTATCGGCTTTTAGAACCCATTTTAGGGCGCTTTGTGTTAAAGAGTGACGAAAACCTGTAAAAATCCGTGTAAATCTAAACGGTTTTAAACACGCAAAACAGGAGAATATGGATGAAAACACGTGATTTATTAATTAAAGACAGCACCTTATTGGTTCGTTATGATCAGGTAAAAACTCATACAGATCTGGCAATCGCAAACGGAAAAATACTGGAATTGGGGCCGGGTTTATGGAAAAAATATCAGGCTTGTGAAACGATAAGCAAAGCCGGCAAACTGTTTATGCCTGGCCTCATTGACTGCCATACGCACACCGGGCAGCAACTATTAAAAGGGCTGGTACCGGACGCGAAACCCATTATCCGGACCACTGTAGGTGTTGCGCTTTTTAATTCCATATTTATTGGCATCCCTGCCTGTATTGGCTACATGACTCAGTGCTCCCCGGAACGGATTTTTCCTGTAATGGCAGCAGCGCTTTTGTTCCACGGGATTGATGTAACCTTTGACAGCAAATATGCCATCCGCATCAGCCAAGTTCTTTTAAAAAGGGGGATTGGAGTATTCGCCATTTTAATGCAATACAGAAACTGCTGTGCTAATTTAGCAGAATGTCAAATGCTTGCACAAGCACGGCACTTGGCTCATTGCGCACAGAAAATAAACATATTTTGTCAGTTTTCGTAAGAATTTCTTCCATTCGTTTATAAAAATTAAAGCCTGACGACACAGTTCGGACACATTTATCCCTTATACTAATGACAGTTGCTTAACAGCAAGCAACTAATTAACAAACTTTTTCATACTCATACCGGATGGCAAACGCCATCCGGCCCCCCTTTCAACATTTTCTTATTGATACCTACCATTCCTAAGAAAAAGCGCTCTCAGGCGCTTTTTTCTTTTCTCCGATAACATTTGCGAATACGTAAACAAAAATCCTGCCTGCTGTCCTATCAGCATAAAAAGAGTCCGGTCTGCCGGACTCTCGCCCCGGAGCGCGGCTGCGCCAGCAGCCATTTTCCTTAGCGCTGAGTGAGCATCCCCCGGAGGGTATTTGCTTCATAGGACGCATTTTCCTATAAAGTAAAAAAACATCCCTGCCGCCAGAAACGCAACAAACACGCAATTCCTCGCTGAGATGCTTTCATTCATAAAATCCTGTCCGTAACTGATAACAGAAGCAAAGGATTCTTTCATAATATGACCTGTCCGGGAATCGAACCCGGGTTTACGCCGTGAGAGGGCGTCGTCTTGGCCGCTTGACCAACAGGCCGCATACTTCTTAATGCCTGATTATCTTATCACAGATTATGGGATTTGTCCAGTCTTTTTTACGGTTTTGCGGATTATCGATTTACAGACGCTTTTATTTCTGGACAAAAACAAAACCCTTGTAAGCCACTACTGGCTTTCCAAGGGTTTTGAAACTGGGCTAGTTGGATTCGAACCAACGAAATGCAGGAGTCAAAGTCCTGTGCCTTACCGCTTGGCGATAGCCCAATATAAAAGAAAAATGCTTAAAAACCGCCAAGCTTTGGCTTAACGGTTTTATTAAGGTGGATACAGGGACTCGAACCCTGGGCCTCCAGAGCCACAATCTGGCGCG
>CAJUTC010000001.1 GCA_910589195.1 uncultured Lachnospiraceae bacterium | reverse complement strand
CATTATACTTCCTATAATTGAAATTATCAAGACTTTTTTGATATATTTTTTAAGAAAATCCTAAAAAACCAAAATCATCTCTTAAATTTCTAGGAATTTATCATTTCCTCCATCACGCTACTAAGTATAATATATATCACGCAAAACTACAATAACTTTTCTCTGTGCATTTCCTTACGGAATTATTACAAAAGCCACGGTTCTTTCTTAAATTGTACGAATATAAATACATTACAAACACCTTTTCCCCGATGCTGCCAGTTCAGGAAGCCCCTTCCTTTTTATTGACGCCTGCCAGCCTTATCGATACAAGCACTTAGAATCCCACTATTTTTTTGAAACAGGGTTGATTTTCTCACATGGTTTGATATAATGTTCATACACATTTACATTTTTACTTTTTTGAACAGAAACCAAATCTCTGAATCAAGCAGTAACGGATTTCATTCCGTTACTTCATTATTAATATAAACAGAAAGGATTCTTTTTATTATGAATCGTCACGCTTTGTTATGCCGAAGCATATTAGAAAACCCGGCTGCTACCCAAAGAGAATTGTCCGAGATGCTTATGCTTTCTCTTGGCACGATTAATCATCTGGTAAAAGAATGCAATGATCTTGGATATCTGCAGATCAACCCGGAAGGAAATTATGAAATTACGGATGCTGGCCGGGCATTTTTAGAACCCTTCCGGGTTGACGGGGCGCTTTTTATTGCCGCAGGTTTTGGTTCCCGCTTTGTTCCCCTTACATTCGAAACCCCAAAAGGGCTTTTAGAGGTTCAGGGCGAGCGGATGATCGAGCGGCAGATCAAACAGCTCCGTGAGGCCGGAATCCGTGACATTTTCATTGTTGTAGGATATTTAAAGGAAAAATTTGAGTACCTGATTGATCAATACGACGTTACGCTAATCTATAATCCAGAGTATTCCAGTAAAAACACCTTAGCTACCATTTACCATGCAAAAAAGGCTTTGGAGGGGAAAAATATGTATCTCCTTTCTTCTGATAACTGGATGCGCAAAAACATGTTCCACCTATATGAGTGCGGTTCCTGGTACTCTTCTGTCCTGATGCAAGGAGAAACCTCCGAATGGTGTCTTTCTTATAATAAGAAAGGATTAATTACAGATGTTACAATAGGCGGCAAAGATTCCTGGGTTATGTATGGCCCGGCTTTCTTCTCAAAGGATTTTTCAGCTTCCTTCTTATCCGTTCTGGAACAGTATTATCATCAGCCTGGCACAGAACAATTTTACTGGGAACAGGTTCTAATGGATTTATTAAAAAAGAAATCCGCTCCGCCTATTTATATCAACCGTCAGGAAGCGGATCAGGTTTACGAATTTGAAAACCTGGAAGAATTGCGCCGTTTTGACCCTAAATATCAAAATCAGTCGGATAACGAGGCTTTGAAATTGGTTTCCGGAGTTTTCAAAGTTCCGGAATCGAAAATCGTCCGGATCCGTTGCTTAAAATCCGGAATGACCAACAAATCATTTTTATTTCAAATTAACAAAACCTCCTACATCTGCCGGATTCCTGGTCCAGGGACAGAGGTTTTAATTAACCGGAGCCAGGAAAAAGCAGCTTATGACCAGGTATCCCATCTGGGCATTACAGAACATGTGATTTATTTTGATGGGAAAACGGGGTATAAAATTTCAGAATATTATGAAAACGCCCGCACAGCAGACAGCAGCCGGCCAGAGGATATGGAGCAGTGCATGAAACTGCTGCGCAATTTCCATCAAGCTAAGCTACAGGTAGGGCACAGCTTTGATTTAAAGGAACGGATCTTGTTTTATGAAAGCCTTTGCCTTTCCCATGGATCCATTCCATTTGAAGACTATGAGTCCGTACGAACCTGGATGTTTGAACTTCTGGATGAAATTGGACAAAGAAAGCGGCCCAAAATCTTGGCCCATATTGATCCCAATGTAGATAACTTCCTAATATTACAGGACGGATCCATTAAATTAATTGATTGGGAATATGCTGGTATGGCAGATCCGCTTTTAGATATCGCCATGTGTGCCATTTATTCGTATTATGATTTTGAAAAAGCGTTTTGGCTTTTGCGCCTGTATTTGGATCGGAGAGCTACAGAGGAGGAAGAATTTATCTTAACTGCTTTTATGGCTCTTTCCGGTTTTCTGTGGAGCTTGTGGGCTGTTTATAAAAGCAGCCTAGGGGAAGAATTTGGAGAATACACGATTATTATGTACCGCTATGGTAAAACGGGGTATCGAAAACTCCACCCAATTTCCTAAACTTATGACAGCAGCCTGGTTAAAAATGTAATAAAAATGTTAAGCAAACATGTTCAAATTGTGCTATACTGATAGCAGCAAGCATCAACGATTTTTAAGGAGGAACAAACGCTTATGAAACGTAAGATAAGAAAAGCTGCGGTAGCAGCAGGGCTTTTCGGACTTTTAACTTTGGCATCTGCAGGAAGTTCTATGGCAGCAGGCTGGACTGCTTCAGGAAATAGCTGGACTTATGTAGAAAATAACGGCACTCTTCGTAAAGGATGGATTCAGACCAGCGACGGCTATTATTATATGGATTTATCTACCGGGTTGATGACTTTAGGATGGAAACAAATTGACGGGCACTGGTATTTCTTTAAATCTAACGGCTTGATGTCCACCGGATGGGTTCAGGATCAGGGAAACTGGTATTATAATTTGCAGGACGGCACCATGGTAACCGGATGGCTAAAGGAAGGGGATAACTACTATTTCCTCCGAGGCAATGGAGCCATGGCGAAGGGATGGCGCCAAATGGATAATGCCTGGTATTATTTCCGGGAGGATGGCCGCTGCATGGTTTCCAACTGGCGGCTGATTGATAACTATTGGTATTATTTCGGCGCCGATGGAAAAATGCTCACTGGATGGACAGAAGTTGCCGGTGATTACTATTACTTAAACAGCGACGGGCGTATGCTTACCGGATGGCTAAGCGACGGCACAAATAAATATTATATGGATCCGGGAGCCGGTAAGATGGCACGGACCTGGAAGGAAATCAACGGCGCATATTACTACTTTAATAATGCGGGACATATGCTCACCGGGTGGATCCAGGTATCCGGTAAATATTATTACCTGGATCCTGCTACAGGCAAGATGGTTGCTGGAGGCACCATTACCATTGATGGACAAAATTACTCTTTTGGCGCAGATGGCGTATGTCAAAATGCCTCTGGAGTAAACGCTACTACTGTGAATGGAATTAATTCTGGAAATACCCAGTCTGCAGGAAATACCAATAATTCCGGAAGCACAAATTATGGCCCCGGAGGTTCTTCTACTGCTCCGTCAGGCAGCCAATCTGGGAGCAATCCTTCTTCTAGCGGCTCTTCTCCATCAGGCAGCGGTTTAGAAGCAGGAGCCACCGGCGGTCCTGCCGGCTCCGGTTCTGGTTCTCCTTCCTCTGGCAGCTCCACCCCCTCTGGCAGCGGATTAGCCGCAGGGCAAACCGGCGGCCCCGGCTCTTCTCACTAGATCCGATTGGAGCACTGCTTTCTGCCAGACTACAAGAGGCAATTAGGTAAATCGTAATAAACAAGCTACATACGAAAAACCGCCGCAGGCTTCATTTGCTAAGCCTGCGGCGGTTTTTATTCTTTTTTACAGTTCTTCTTCTCCGAAATCCAGCACTTCTTCTAAAAGCACATCATCTTCGGTTTCTTGAGGAAACATAGGAATCTCATCTTCCTCTTCTTCATCCAAGGAAATCTCATCTTCCATGGTATAATCTGTATTTAACCTTACATTCTGATAACGCTTCATTCCAGTTCCAGCCGGAATCAGCTTACCAATCAGCACGTTTTCTTTTAGACCAATCAAATGATCCACTTTTCCATTAATGGCCGCCTCCGTTAATACCTTGGTGGTTTCCTGGAAGGATGCCGCAGACAGGAAGGAATCCGTTGCTAATGATGCTTTGGTAATCCCCAGCATAACTTGTTTTCCTTCCGCGGGCCGTTTCCCCTCCGCAATGAGCTGCTCATTCATCTCATTGAAATCCAATACATCCACAGAAATGCCTGGCAGCAGATCACTGTCGCCGCTTTCCTCAATCTTTACTTTTTTCAGCATCTGGCGTACGATCATCTCTACGTGTTTATCATTAATTTCCACGCCCTGAAGACGATACACACGCTGAACTTCCTGAATCATATAGTCCTGTACAGCCCGAACACCTTTAATTTTTAAAATGTCGTGGGGATTAACAGAACCTTCTGTCAGCTCATCACCAGCTTCCAGATACTGCTCATCCTGAACCTTAATTCTGGAACCGTAAGGGATAAGATACGTTTTGGAGTTTCCAGTTTCGTTATCCGTTACTGTAATCTCCCGTTTTTTCTTGGTATCTTTAATCGTTACTACTCCGGCAAATTCCGTAATAATAGCAAGACCCTTTGGCTTACGCGCCTCAAAAAGCTCCTCTACACGGGGAAGACCTTGCGTAATATCGCCTCCGGCTACGCCTCCGGTATGGAACGTTCTCATGGTAAGCTGTGTACCTGGCTCTCCAATGGACTGGGCCGCGATAATGCCAACAGCTTCTCCCACTTGTACTGACTGCCCGGTTGCCATATTTGCGCCGTAGCACTTGGCGCACACACCGATATGAGATTTGCAGGACAGCACGGTACGGATTTTAACGGACTTCCGCCCGGTCTTTTCCAGTACCTCCATCACCGCAGCCGCCCGCTTCGGGGTGCACATATGGTTTGCTTTCACCACTACTTCACCGGTATCTGGATCCACTATGGTTTCGGCAATATAACGTCCGGTTAACCGATCCTTTAAGGATTCAATGGTTTCCTGCCCATCCATAAAGGCCTTGATTTCCATAAACGGAATCTCTTTCCCTTCACAGCAGTCAACCTCACGAATAATCAAATCCTGAGATACGTCTACCAAACGCCGTGTCAGGTAACCGGAGTCCGCGGTACGCAGCGCCGTGTCGCTAAGACCCTTTCTGGCGCCATGGGCGGAAATAAAATACTCCAATACGTCCAAGCCTTCACGGAAATTTGACTTAATCGGCAATTCGATGGTATGCCCGGTGGTATCTGCCATCAGGCCACGCATCCCGGCAAGCTGTTTAATCTGCTTATCGGAACCACGGGCGCCGGAGTCCGCCATCATAAAAATGTTATTATATTTATCCAATCCAGTCAGCAAGTCATGTGTTAACTGGTCGTCCGTATTCTTCCAGGTTTCAATTACTTCTTTATAACGCTCTTCTTCCGTAATCAGGCCGCGCCTGAAATTTTTAGAAATATGATCCACGGTAGTCTGGGCGTCAGCGATCAATTGCTTCTTGGATTCCGGAACTGTCATGTCGGAAATGGATACGGTCATAGCGGCTTTGGTTGAAAACTTATAGCCAATTGCCTTAATATCGTCCAATGTTACAGCAGTCTGGATTGCTCCATGGACATTAATAACCTTTTCCAAAATTTGCTTCAACTGCTTTTTCCCTACATGGAAATCAACTTCCAGCTTAAGCTCATTTTCCGGTTTTGAACGATCCACAAACCCCAAATCCTGGGGAATAATTTCATTAAAGATAAAGCGTCCCACTGTGGATTCAATGGTGCCATGCTTTACGGTACCGTCAAGCGAAGTTTTTGTAACCCGTACCTTTACCCGGCTGTGAAGCGTTACGGCTTTATTTTCATAGGCTAAAATTGCCTCGTTAATACTGCGGAAAATGCTTCCCTCTCCCTTGGCTCCCGGCCTTTCCTGGGTCAGGTAATAGATCCCCAAAACCATATCCTGAGAAGGCACCGCTACAGGGCCTCCATCAGAAGGCTTCAGCAAATTGTTAGGTGACAGAAGCAAAAACCGGCATTCTGCCTGGGCTTCCACTGACAGCGGCAGATGGACTGCCATCTGATCTCCGTCAAAGTCCGCATTAAACGCAGTACAAACCAGCGGATGAAGCTTAATCGCCTTACCTTCTACCAGAATCGGTTCAAATGCCTGGATTCCCAGACGGTGAAGAGTTGGAGCGCGGTTCAGCATAACCGGATGTTCCTTAATTACATCCTCCAGCACATCCCATACCTCTGGCTGAAGGCGCTCTACCATCTTTTTTGCGTTTTTAATATTGTGGGCAGTGCCATTGGAAACCAGTTCCTTCATAACAAATGGCTTAAATAGCTCAATGGCCATTTCCTTTGGCAAACCGCACTGATAAATTTTAAGCTCCGGCCCTACTACGATAACAGAACGTCCGGAATAATCCACACGCTTGCCAAGCAGGTTCTGGCGGAAACGTCCCTGTTTTCCCTTTAACATATCGGAAAGGGATTTTAAGGCACGATTTCCTGGCCCGGTTACCGGCCTTCCACGGCGGCCATTATCAATCAGGGCATCAACCGCTTCCTGAAGCATACGTTTCTCATTGCGCACAATAATATCTGGCGCCCCAAGCTCCAAAAGCCTTGCCAGACGGTTATTCCGGTTAATAATCCGGCGGTACAAATCATTTAAATCGGAGGTAGCAAACCGACCGCCATCTAGCTGTACCATAGGACGGATATCCGGCGGAATCACCGGAATCATGTTCATAATCATCCATTCCGGACGGTTTCCCGAATTCCGGAATGCTTCTACTACTTCCAGACGCTTAATGATACGTGCCCGTTTTTGCCCGGATGCATCCCGAAGGCCTTTACGCAGAACTTCGGAATCCTTTTCCAGATCAATCGCCTGCAAAAGCTCTTGAATGGCTTCTGCCCCCATCCCTACCCGGAAGGAGCCGTAGCCGTTCTTTTCCACTTCTTCCCGGTATTCCTTTTCAGACAATACCTGCTTATACTGAAGTCCCGTTTTCTGAGGATCCAGCACAATATAAGAAGCAAAATACAATACCTTTTCCAGAGTTCTGGGCGATATATCCAAAATCAATCCCATACGGGAAGGAATCCCCTTAAAATACCAGATATGGGATACTGGGGCAGCCAGCGTAATGTGCCCCATACGCTCTCTGCGGACGCTGGCTTTCGTAACTTCCACGCCGCAGCGATCGCAGACCACGCCTTTATAACGAATTTTCTTATACTTGCCGCAGTGGCACTCCCAATCCTTAGTAGGGCCAAAAATCCTCTCGCAGAACAACCCGTCCTTTTCCGGTTTTAAGGTTCTGTAGTTAATGGTTTCCGGCTTTTTTACCTCGCCATGTGACCACTCTAATATCTTATCCGGAGAAGCCAGCCCGATCTTTATCGCATCAAAGGTTAACGGATGATAAGTTTCATTTGTTTCTGGCATGAGCGATACTCCCTTCTATCTATTCTTCGTCAGAGGAATCCTCGAACCCTTCATCTATATCGTCCAGATATGGATCCTCATCCTCAAAATCCTCTTCTTCCACAGCCACCAGTTCGTCGTCTTTAAACTCCTGCTTCTGGTAACCATAATGTTCGAAGGACTCGTCATCCTGGTAATGACGGTCGCCCTCAATGATGGAACGCAGATCGGTATCGCCGTAATCGATGTTTTCGCTCAATTCAACTTCCGTGTTATCATCGCGCAAAACTCTCACATCCAGACCTAACGACTGCAGCTCTTTTAACAGCACCTTAAAGGATTCCGGAATACCCGGTTCCGGAATATTCTCGCCTTTAATAATTGCTTCATAGGTTTTCACACGGCCTACCACATCATCCGACTTTACTGTCAGGATTTCCTGCAAGGTATAGGACGCCCCATAAGCTTCCAAAGCCCAAACCTCCATCTCGCCAAAACGCTGGCCGCCGAACTGAGCCTTTCCGCCCAAGGGCTGCTGTGTTACCAGAGAATATGGCCCTGTGGAACGGGCGTGGATCTTATCGTCTACCAGATGATGGAGCTTTAAATAGTGCATGTGCCCGATGGTTACTGGGCTATCAAAATATTCCCCGGTTCGTCCATCCCTTAAACGCACCTTTCCATCCCTGCTTAACGGCACTCCTTTCCATAATTCCCTGTGTTCCAGATGATTCCCTAAATAATCTAAAACCTCCGGCTTCAGCAGATCCTGGTACGCTTCTTTAAACTCCTCCCAGGACAAATTCACATAATCATTGGCCACATTCAGGGTATCCATAATATCAAGCTCATTTGCCCCGTCAAATACAGGCGTAGAAATATTAAAGCCCAAAGCCTTTGCCGCAAGGCTTAAGTGAATTTCCAGCACCTGGCCAATATTCATACGGGAAGGCACACCTAACGGGTTCAGTACAATATCTAACGGACGCCCGTTCGGCAAAAACGGCATATCTTCCACTGGAAGCACACGGGAAACCACACCCTTATTCCCATGACGCCCGGCCATCTTATCACCTACAGAGATCTTTCTCTTCTGGGCAATATAAATGCGCACCGTCTGATTCACGCCAGGGCTTAACTCATCTCCGTTTTCACGGGTAAATACTTTGGCATCTACAATAATGCCGTATGCGCCGTGGGGCACCTTCAAGGAAGTATCCCTGACTTCCCTGGCCTTTTCACCAAAAATCGCACGGAGCAGCCGCTCTTCAGCAGTCAATTCCGTTTCCCCCTTAGGGGTTACTTTTCCCACCAGGATATCGCCTGCCCGAACCTCTGCGCCGATACGGATAATTCCTCTTTCATCCAAATCTTTTAGCGCATCTTCGCCAACGCCCGGAACATCCCGGGTAATCTCCTCCGGCCCAAGCTTTGTATCCCTGGCCTCTGCCTCATACTCCTCAATATGGACAGAGGTATATACATCTTCCTGTACCAACCGCTCACTTAATAATACCGCATCCTCGTAATTATAACCTTCCCAGGTCATAAATCCAATCAGCGGGTTTTTACCCAGGGCAATCTCCCCGTTATCCGTGGAAGGCCCGTCTGCAATTACTTCTCCGGCTTCCACATGGTTGCCTTTAAAAACAATAGGCTTCTGATTATAGCAGTTGGACTGGTTGCTTCTCTTAAATTTCGTCAGATGGTAAACTTCTTTCTGTCCGTCCTTATCCCTCCGGATAATAATCTCATTAGACGCGGAACGCTCTACCACCCCGGCATTCTTTGCCACTACGCATACACCAGAATCGACTGCCGCTTTCCCTTCAATGCCAGTGCCTACCACAGGCGCCTCTGTTTTTAAAAGGGGCACCGCCTGGCGCTGCATGTTAGAACCCATCAGCGCACGGTTGGCATCATCATTTTGCAGGAATGGAATCATAGATGTCGCCACAGAAAATACCATTTTGGGGGATACATCCATTAAATCAATATTCTTTTTCTGGAATTCGGAAGTTTCCTCCCTAAAACGTCCGGAAACATTATTCCGAACAAAGTGGCCGTCTTCATCCAAAGGCTCATTTGCCTGTGCCACCACAAAATTATCCTCTTCATCTGCCGTTAAATAAACCACCTCATCTGTTACCACTGGATTCATGGGATCGCTTTTATCTACCACACGATAAGGAGCTTCCACAAATCCATACTGGTTTACCCTTGCATAGCAAGCCAGTGAGTTAATCAAACCAATGTTGGGGCCTTCAGGAGTTTCTATGGGACACATACGGCCATAATGGGTATAGTGTACGTCACGAACTTCAAAGCCGGCACGATCCCTGGACAGACCGCCAGGGCCTAACGCAGACAGACGCCGTTTATGAGTCAGCTCCGAAAGAGGATTATTCTGATCCATAAACTGGGACAGCTGGGAGCTTCCGAAAAACTCCTTTACAGCCGCCGTTACCGGCTTGATATTAATCAGAGATTGAGGAGTAAGCGAATCCACATCCTGGGTAGTCATACGTTCCCGAACCACCCGCTCCATTCGGGAAAGTCCGATTCGGTACTGGTTCTGCAAAAGTTCCCCTACCGCGCGGATCCGGCGATTTCCTAAATGGTCAATATCATCAGACGTGCCTACTTCTTCCTCTAAATGCATATTATAGTTAATAGAAGCAAGGATATCCTCCTTGGTAATGTGCTTGGGGATCAGCTCGTGAACCCTGCGTCGGATGGCATCCTTTAGCTCCTCCTGGTCATCTCCAAAAGCTTCCAGAATCTTTTCTAATTCCGGGTAGAATACTAATTCCGTAACGCCTGCTTCCTTCGGGTCAAAGGAAACGTAGGTGCTTAAATCTACCATCAGATTCGAAAGCACTTTCTGCTTTCTGGTAGGTCCTTCAACCCACACAAAAGGAATGGCAGCATTCTGAATTTTCTCTGCCAGTTCCCGTTCTACTGTTGTGCCCGCTTCGGCCAGAATCTCGCCGGTGCGGGTATCTACCACATCCTCAGCCAGCACATGGCCTTTGATGCGGTTTTTTAAATGAAGTTTCTTATTAAACTTATATCTTCCGACTTTTGCCAGATCGTATCTTCTGGGGTCAAAGAACATCAGATCCAACAAATTTTTCGCACTATCCACGCTTAAAGGCTCGCCTGGGCGAATCTTTTTATACAGCTCCAAAAGGCCGTCCTCATACGTTTCGGAAGGATCCTTTCCAAAGCTGGCTAGTATCTTTGGCTCCTCGCCAAATAAATCGATAATCTCCGCATTGGTTCCGTAGCCTAACGCACGCACCAAAACGGTTACCGGAACTTTACGTGTCCGATCTACACGGACATAAAAAATATCGTTGGAATCTGTTTCGTATTCCAGCCATGCCCCGCGGTTTGGAATCACAGTACAGGAATACAGTTCCTTTCCAACTTTATCATGGACAATGCCGTAATAGATACCGGGGGAACGCACCAACTGGCTTACGATAACCCGCTCTGCTCCGTTAATTACGAACGAGCCCGTATCGGTCATAAGCGGAAGGTCACCCATGAAAATCTCGTGCTCATTAAACTCCTCATCGGCTTTATCCTTATCATAAAGACGTACTCTTACCTTTAAAGGTGCCGCATACGTTGCGTCGCGCTCTTTGCACTCTTCTATGGTATACTTAATTTCTTCTTTGCATAACGTAAAGCCCACAAACTCCAGGCTTAAATGGCCTGCAAAGTCTGCGATGGGAGAGATGTCATCAAAAACCTCTTTCAGGCCTTCTTCCTGGAACCAGCGATAAGAGTTTTTTTGAATCTCAATCAGGTTTGGCATTTCCAGAACTTCCTTTTGTCTTTGAAAGCTCATCCGCATGCCTTTACCGGCCTTCACCGGACGCATTCTGCTTTTCTCCATTGACGTTTCACCCCTGTTTTCCATATTCACTGCGTTAAATGCTAATATTACTTTAAAAGTCCACCGCCGAATAAGCGGTCTAAGTTCAGGGATTCCAAGTACGCCCGCCGGACTTTCATGTGTGGTGGTGCATCCGGGCGCATGAAGGTTTACTTGATAATCCTTGATTTATAAGGCTTCCTGGCCTATCTATAGGCGTAAGCCTCCATAATAGTGCACATTCCATATTATCATACAAAAATCAAGGTGTCAAGCATTTTTTGCTTGCCTTTTTTTCTGATTAATGATATACTATTTCAGATAATGGGCAGACGGCAGACCTTGAGCCTTTTGCCACACGTAAGATTGGAGGGTTCCCCAAAGTGAATACATTTTTAAAAGTATTGTTCGTGGTTTTGGTGATTTTAATCATCATCCTGGCAGTGCTCTATTACTTCGGGCGCAAGCTGGAACGGAAGCAGGCTGAGCAGCAGGCCATGATGAAAGCGGCTGAACAGGTCGTATCCATGTTGATCATTGATAAGAAAAAGCTAAAGATGAAAGAATCGGGACTTCCCAAAATGGTAATTGAGCAAACGCCCAAATATATGTCCTGGGCCAAGCTTCCCATCGTCAAGGCCAAGATAGGGCCGAAAATCATGACCTTGATTGCTGACGAAAAAGTCTTCCCGGTCCTCCCGGTAAAAGCAGAAGTGAAAGCAGTGGTAAGCGGTATTTACATCACCCAGATTAAAAGTGTCCGGGGAGGAAAGCTGGAAATAGCTCCTGTGAAAAAAGGACTGCTTGGAAGATTTAAGAAGACCAAACCAGAAAAAGAAACTTCTAAAAAAGAAACAGCAAAAAAGAAATGAATAAAAAAGCGTCCGGCCAAAAGAACGCGTAAAAAGACAATAGAAACAGCCGTACCGCAAATGTGATACGGCTGTTTTTTGTATCATTCGGAATGTATTCCTGCAGGCCCCCCTATGCCCCGCTGGGGCGCTGCCATAAATGAAAGGGGGTTACCGCGCCCCCTACGGTAGATGTGGAGAAAACCCTCGCATAACAAGAATCTTGCCATGCGGGATTTTTCCAATTATTCAGCAAAACATGCTACAGCGCATTTTGTCGGATTACGGATCCAGTAGTTTCATATGGGCGCTAGAGCGTGACTGGATATCTACAATAATGCTGCATTCCGATATATGCTGATAATTAATGTCCAGAGAATACTCCACTTTAACCATCAAACTGTCTTCTTTTTCATCGACCAAAATATTTTTCGTATCAAGACCTACCATCAGGCCGCCGATAGGGGTGGCATAGCAGGTAAGGCGCTTTTTGTGTTTTTCAAAAGTCATATGAACATTTGTCTGCCCTGTTTTAATAATATCCATGCTGTCCGGCTGAATCTTTATAGTATTTCTTACGACTCCCCCGTAGCCTTCCATCACCTCTTCATATGTAACGTAATGTTTCCCATTTTTCAGGTAATACGTTCCGGCAATAATCATCTCTACATCGCTATTTTCACCGTCTGTTACTTGGGAACCGCTGATGGTTATCAATACGTCTTTTGTCATTTCCTTAAGCTCCTGTCTTAAATCGCTGCTTTCCGTGATCCAGCAGCTTCATTACCAGTTCCTTTTTGCTGATTCCCCTGGCCTCCCAAAGCAAGGGGTACATACTGATTGCGGTAAAACCTGGCATGGTATTAATCTCGTTAAATACAACCTTCCCGTCCTCTTTCACAAAAAAGTCAACCCTGGCCAGGCCATATCCGTCCACCGCCTGAAAAATTGCTTTCGCAAACTTTGGAATCTCCTCTAAAGACCTGCCCGGAAGATTGGGATCCGTTATGGTTTTGGATTCCGCATTGTGGTATTTGGCATCGTAATCGTAAAATTGGGCGGCAGCCAGAATCTCCCCCACGCCGCTGGCTATTACCGGCTCTTTCCCTCCTCCAAATACGGCACATTCTACCTCATGGCCTGTAATCATTTCTTCTACCAGGATTTTTCGGTCCTCAGAAGCGGCAAGGAACAAGCCTTTCTCCAGATCTTTTCTGGAATCCGCCCGGCTTACTCCTCTTGATGAGCCTGCGTTGGAAGGCTTTACAAATACCGGATATTCCAGATGGTCTTCAATCCGGGAAACTACCTTCTCCATATTATCCAGTTCTTCTGCCATAACCGGCTCATACTCTGCCTGGCAAATCCCCAGCCGATCCGCCAGGATTTTTGTATAAAGCTTATCCATGGACACCGCCGATGCCAGGACGCCGCAGCCCACATAAGGGATCCGTGCCAGCTCCAAAAGCCCCTGAATGGTGCCGTCCTCTCCGTTGCGGCCATGAAGCACCGGAAATACCACATCAATCCTTAAGGAGGAAACGTGGCCCTGGCTGTCTGTCAATATCACGCACTTTTTTCCCGCATCCGGGGAAATCACTGCTTCTGTCTTGCTGTTCACCCAGTTCCCAGTCCGGATCTCCTCTGTGGTTTCCGCCTTCAGCCAACGCCCCTCCTTTGTGATGCCAAGCAAAAGAAGCTGGTATACGGTTATATCTATCTGTTCAATCACATTAACGGCAGACATACAGGACACTTCATGTTCTGAAGACTGGCCGCCAAAAATAATCGCCGCTATTTGTCTGGTCATAAATCCTTCTCCCTTAATTTTATCATAAAAGCCTGCCCGTAATGTATCGAATCATTCAAAGCTTACGGTCTGACGTTTATATTATAACATATCTGGATACAATTACAATTAGAATCGAATGTTTCAAAAGATTGAACATTATAGGATTAAAACGAATACAGGAAAGGATCTCATATATTATGGAAGAAAATGAGTTGTTTATAGAAGAGTCAAGAGCCTTCTTTGATCCCCATAAAAAAATTCTTTTTGCTATGGTCTGCTTTGCCGCCGCTATTTTTCTGTGGTTTTGCCAGCTCCGGCTTGAAGACGCAAAGCTTGCCTCACGGATTGCCCCAGAAATCCTCCGGTTCCATGTAATCGCAAACAGCAACTCCAAAGAAGATCAAGATTTAAAGCTACAGGTAAAGTCATTTCTCCTGGAAAAAATTTACCAGGAAAACCAGTCAGCAGAATCCCCGGATAAAAATAAGCTGGTTTCCTATTTAGCGGAAAATCAAAAACGCTTAGAACAGGAAACGGAACAGTTTATCCAAAAAGCAGGAAAATCCTATCCTGTTTCTATAAAAGTAGTCCAATGCGAATTTCCGGAAAAATATTATGGGGATCTGCGGCTTCCGGCTGGCCTTTATGAAACGGCCCAAGTCCGGATTGGAGAAGGCCTGGGGCATAATTGGTGGTGTGTCCTGTATCCCAGGGTCTGCATTACAAAGGACGCTCTGGCCGTAATTCCGGAATCTTCCAAAAAAGAGCTTGAAGCCCTTCTTTCTTCTGAAGATTTCACGGCGCTTAAGGCAGAGCGTCCCGCTATCCATATAGATTTCCGATTTTTACAGATTTTTAAACATTCAGCCGAAAGCAGGCAATCCGTTACTGAGCCAGTTCTCCGAAGCCGTTAATGCCCCAGTAATAATTTAGCATAGCCTGGGTCATATCCAAATCCGCTGATTCCCAGGCTCCCTTTGCCGCATAGTAAGCGATTTCTTCTCCCAGGTATTCAGCATGTCCAAGCATCCCTAACTGATATTTGCGGTTTGCCCCGTCCCATTTGAGCTGAGCCGCTTCAAAGGCAGTCTGGGCAGCCTGAAGAGAAGCTTTTTTCTCAAACAAGGTTAAATATAAACCATCCAATGTAATGGACAATTGCTGGGTAGCCTGATCCACCCCTCTTTCCCTGGCCGCATAATCCTTATTCTCATATTTGCCGTCACCGTCTGCGTCATTTGGAGCCGCATTCCGCATATCGATAATGGTATAGTTGTTTTTAGGCGCAATAGCTTTATCCGCCTCAAAATCGATTGCGTCAAGCTGGCTGATATCTGCCTTTGGAATCGTCCCGATGGTAATATCGCTATCATAGTCCCAGCCTGCCATTAAAAGCAAGCTGCTTTTTACAGAGGCCATCTGATCTTCCAACGCTGCAAGAGAAGTCTGGGCGGAATAGACCTGGGCGCTGGCAGCCAAAATATCGGTTTGGGTCGTCATTCCAATGGTTCCCTGTGTGCCAGACATAGCCGCCAGGGCACTGTATAGCTCCACCTGCTTTTCCAGAGTTGCTTTGTTCACTGCCATTTTATTATATGCCAGCATCAACTGCTGGCAGCCAGAGGTAAACAGCTTCCGGTATTGCCTAGTGCTCCGTTCAAGTGTTGTTTGTTTCTTTTTTTCCGACTGGATAAAGTTGCTGGACATTTGAAGGGCAATTTTCCGGTTTAAGCGGTACATATAGGCAGACATCACGTCGCCTTCCTCGATCGCCTCCTCATAAAGCCGTTCAAAATCATTGGCAGCTTCCTGGTAGTTCACAATGCTTTCCTGAACCGTATCATATCCCTCATTAACGGATTTTATAATCTGAAGAATAGTAGGATTAAAATAGGAAATCCGATCTTCCAGCTCATCATATTCCAAAACATTATCCTGCAGCTCAGACCAATAGGATTCCTCCATATCTTCCGGTTTTTCAGCTCCGAAAACAGGCTGATGGCAAAACAGCAATGTGAAAACGGCGCCAAGCAGGCAAAGGAACGCCGCGTAAGCCGTGACCATTTTCTGGCTTTTTTTCCTTCTCAACATGAACCATCTCCTTTTTCTACGATACCGAAGCCAGGCCGTTGATTGCAGCCTGATACGTTTCCCAGGCAGTGAGCAAGTTCAGCATGGCAGTTTGGGTCGCTATTTTTTTCTCAGACATCCCATAAGTTTGCTGCTGATACTCCAGTTGGCTGGCGGTTCCGGCCTGGAGCTTATGCTGTGTGGCTATCAGGTTCTGCTGTTCAATTTCCTCCTCTGCCACAGCCAGTTCATAGGAAGCCCGGGCAGTTAACAAAGCCTGGTACTTGGTGGTTACATCAGAGGCAATTTTCTGCCGGTTGTCATGGATCGTTTTTTCCAGGTTTTCCTTGGTAGACGGATCCGTGCTGTTATCATATTGTCGAAGGCTAATTTTTAGTCCATAGCTGTTTTCCAGAGCCAATGCCTGATCCGCTGCCAAATTAACGGCGTCAATCTGTGCCATATTAACCTGCGGCAAACTGCCAAATTCCGGATTCGCGTCATAGCTCCATCCGGTGGCCAGGCAAATCTTCTGCTTCAAGGTTTGAATTTCCCTGTCGCTGCTGATAATCGTTCCGTCCAGCTGCTCAATAGCCTGACGCGCACTAAGCACATCCAGTTCCGTTGCGTTTCCCACCTGAGCCTGAATTTGAGCGGATCGGTAAAGCGCTTCTAACAGTTCTTTATGTTCCCGGTTCAACTGGCCGGACAGCAGCATCTGATAGTAAGAAATCAGATTCAGCTTTGTAGAAAATACCAAATTTGCCTCCACTTGCTGATACTGGAGAAAAATGCTCTGGGAATCGTCCACGTTGGTATCCGCCTGCTTTTCCAGGTTTTGTGCCTGGGTTTCACTCATCTGTGCCGCCATCAGCATCGTAGCGTACGACATATCTGTAGGGTCATCTGGATACTGGATATTATTGCGCAGCTCTTTTGCCGCATCACGGTAACGCTGGGTAATATCACTTGGAGTATCTCCTAAATAATCCCGGTAACTGGTTCGGTTATTTAACACGGTTACATTATACTCATGGATTAAGTCCGGGATCTCATCATATTCCAGCTTATTGTCTTTCAGACGGGCCCACTCCTCTTCACTTCTAGAAAACGATGGGCTGTCTGTTGGAGCAGCCAAGACCTGTAAGGGAAAGGCCGTTCCCAATACGCCCGCAAGAAAAATGGCCGGTAAATGGATTGCTTTCTTCATTCCACATTCCTTTCTTTCATCATCGTGAATTGGCGATTGGGAACCGTTCTCTCTAAGGGAAGGGTCTGGTCAAACCGGACCGCATGAACTTCGGTACAGCGGCAAGCGCCCGTATTTTGGTTCTTTTGCCATCCCCTATATCTTGAAAAGGGTTTCGCCAACGCCTAATCATAGTTAACCTGCTGCTTAGGTTTCCGGCTCATTACGGAATAATAGGCCGGAAGCATTAATAGTGCCAAGACGGTAGATGCCACAAGCCCGCCTACATCCACCAGCGCCAGGCCCTGCATCATCTCACCGCTGTCGCCGTATGCCAGCGCCATGGGAATCATGGCTACAATCGTAGTCAGTGTGGTCATCAGGATGGGGCGGAGTCTGGTAGCCCCTGCTTCAATCAGGGCGGTATCCATATCCATAGTAGCCCGGTATTGGTTTACCGTATCCACATAAAGGATACCATTATTCACTACCGTACCTACCAGCATCAAAAAGCCTAGCAAGGAAGGCATGCTGATGCTGCAGTCTGCCAGCCACAAAAGCCCGAAGGAGCCAATCAAGCTGAATGGGATCGTGGTCATAACCATAAACGAAAATTTAGGTGATTCAAACTGGGCTGCCATTACCACAAATACTAAAAATACAGCAATCCCAATCGCCTGGAACAGGGCGGAAAATTCCTCATTCATCTGTTCCGTCATCGCATTAGTGGCCACGGTTACAGTGGCGCCTAAATTCGGCTCTACTACTTCATGATAAAGATTGGTACGGTTTTTCATCAGATCGGAATCTGCCGCGTCTGTGTAGTCCCCAGTGATCGTTACCTGGTACTGGCGATCCGAACGAGTAATGCTCTGAGGGCTGTCTTCAAACCGGATTTCCGCAAGATCGCTTAGGGCAATGCTGGCTCCGGAAGCATTCATCAGCATAATTCCCTTTACTTCGTCCACCGTATCGTAGTCCTCTGAAGGGTATTCCACTTTTACGTCAATCTCTTCTCCATCAACTTCTAAAGTGGTAGCCGTGCTTCCGCTTAAAATCTGGTTTACGCTGCCTGCTATCTGCACCGGCGTCATTCCCTCTGCTACTGCCTGGATCGGGTCAATGTGAAGCTTCACTACTGGAGCGGCATTTTCCAAAGTAGAATGGACTTTTGTAATATCGGCTCTGGCCTTCAGCTCATCCACAATCTTATCGGATACTTCCTTTAAATCATCATACTGGGTACTTTGGAGAATCAGTTCATAACTTCCGTTATCGACTGACATGGAACTCATCATACTGCTGGTATCTAATGTAATGTTACAATCGTCCATCGTACTTAATAACGATTTCCACTTAGCTAAGACTTCATCGGTTTCTAATTTCCGGTCATCTTTTAAATACGCCGTCAGGGAAGCTCCTCCTCCGCTCATCATACTCAAACCGCTGCTTCCTGCGGAAAGCACATAAGAATCCAAATCCTCTTCTGCCGTTACTACAGCTTCTACCTGCTTATAAATCTCATCAGTCCGCTGGATAGTTAGACCTGGACGGGTTTCAATGCTGATACTAATCGTTCCTTCATCGCCTTCTGGTATCATCTCCATCCCAAGTTGGCCGGCCATCATAAAGGATAGGATCAGCATCACTACTGTAACAAACATAACCGTCTTTTTCTTAGGAAGCAATACCTTCATAATATCCCGATAAGTGCTTTGCAGCGCGCGGACGAAACCGCCTGCCGGGGAATGCTGCTTTTCCTTAGGACGATAGTACACGAAGCAAAGGGGTACAATGGTCATGGCGGAAATCAGGGATGCTATCATACAAAATACAATCGTAAACGCCATGGGCTTAAACAACTGCCCGCTCATACCGTTGGTCAGCGCCATTGGAATGAACACAACACAGGTGGTAGCGGTTGAACCGATAATGGACTGGATCACAACGCCGCTTCCCTTTATGGCAGCCTCTGCGTATTCTTTAAATCCCACATCCTCTGTAGAGCGGAAACAGCTTTCCAAAACTACAATGGAGTTATCTACCATCATCCCAACGCCTAAAACTAATGCGCTCATGGTAATCATATTCAGAGAAAAGCCTGTCGCCCACATTCCCACCAAAGCAGCTAAAATGGAAATCGGGATCGAGGTTCCAACAATTAAAGATGCCTTCACATCCCCAAAGAACAGGAAAATAATAACCATGGAAACAATAACTGCCATAATCATAGTCTGGAATACAGACTCTAAGGAACTGCTGATCTGGTCGCTGGCATCATTTATCACAATAATATCCAGATTGGGATCGTGAGCTTTCAGATTATTGATTACCCTAGTTACCTGCCTGGATACATCCATGGCAGTAGACTTCTGCTGTTTTTTAATACTAACAGTAACTGTGTCATTGCCATTATAGCGGCCAATCCCTGCCGCCTCATCTAAATGATAACCGATTTGAGCAATATCTTCTATATATAAAATATTTCCATTTCCCGTTACCAGAGGAATTTTTTTCAGGCTATCAATAGTGGGGTACTCCACACCAGCCGAAACCGATAAATCCAGACCACCTACCTTGGTGTTCCCCGCCGGGTACGTAAAATCCGCGCCGGATAAAGTGGAAACCACAGACTGCATTGACAGATGGTACTGCTGAAGCTTCTGGGCATCTAACATTACCCGGATGTATTCCTCCTGCCCGCCGCTAATATCCACACTTGCCACAGAAGACAGCTTTTCAAACTCCGGCACAATCTGGCTATTTACATAATTGTATAAGTTTCCGGCTTCCGGATTATTCACTGCCAAATAAACACTTGCCTGATCATTAATGTCAAACTCCATAATGTTAGGTGCCTGGGCATCTTCCGGAAGATCCCGCTCTAACGCGTCAATTTTCTTCTTTAAGTCGGAATAAGCCTGGTCCATATCCGTTCCATACTCATACTGCATCAGTATAATAGATACATTTTCATTGGACATAGAGGTAAGGCTGTCAATTCCCGTTAAGGTGCTGACCTCGTCCTCAATAGGTTTTGTAATCAGATCGTTAATGTCCTCTGGGTTTGCCCCAGCATAAATGGTGCTTACCACCATCATAGGCATTTCCATCTCCGGCGTCAGCTCCAGCTTTGCGTTCAATACAGAGAGAAGGCCAAATACCACCAGGCATAGTACACACAAAACCGTGGTTACCGGCCGCTTTAATACAAGTTTTGTCAAATTCATAGAGCCGCCTCCTTACTGTGGGTTGGTTTCTGCCGTATCGGCGGCACTCTGTGTGGTCTGGCTTACCGCCTCCGGCTTTCCATTTTTTGAAACAACCGTTACGTTAGAGCCTTCGTATAATTCCGAACTCCAGGTTACGATGATCCAATCGCTTACAGAAACCCCAGAAAGGATCTGAATCTTCTGATCATCAAAAATGCCTGTTTCCACCGGGATTTTATGTACCAAGCTTCCCTCGCTGCCATCCTCGGCCACATACAGATACGCGTCCCCTCCTTCGTAATAAACCGCGTCCACCGGAACAGTAACCACTCCTTCCACGTGGTCGGATATCACATACAGCTTTACAGTGCTTCCCGCGGCCAGCGCCTCTCCGTTTTCCACTGTTGCTTCAATATCAAACAATCCTGTCTGGGCTGAAACCATATTCGCCATTTTGGTAATCACAGCCTCATATTCCGTTCCCTGCTTTTCTAACCGGATACTATCGCCTAATTTTAAATTCTTCTGAATCCGCTCCGGAACCGAAAATGTTATTTTTTTCATCCCTTCTCCAGTAATCACGCAAAGTACAGACGACTGGGAAACGGTTGTATGGAGATCCATGCTAACACTTTCTAAGGTGCCGCTGATTGGCGCGGTTACGGTGCTGTACTCTACCTGGGTATTATACGCCAGCCTTGCCGCGTCATACTGCAGCTTGGAAGCTCTGGCCTGGGTCTGGGTCTGCTCAAAGGCCTGCGCTGAAATATCCCCGGCAGAAAATAGCACCTGCATCCGGTTTAAGGTAGCCTGGGCATTCTGCAAAGCTACCGCTGCGGAGTCCATCTGGATTTTCGCGCTGTCAATCTGCTTGGAATTGTCAATGCGGCAAAGCTTCTGCCCCTGTTCTACCACGTCACCGGCCTTCACATACGTTTCCACAATATCCCCTGCCACCTTGGGGGTTACATAAATAATATCGGACGGCTGGATTGTGCCAACCAGACCGCTTTCCAGTGTAATTTCTCCCTGTATTGGGTTTGCTACCGATACATTCGGCAGTGGAGCTGCCTCGATGGGGGGATCCTTTTTCATCAGCCGCATGCCGACCACTGCCACTAACCCGATGATAATCAATCCTGTTACGATTTTAGCACCTTTTTTCATATTCTATCTCCTTCTATTTTTCTAGCAATTTCCCTTCCATGAATGTATGTTCCATCCGATTTCAGGTATTACGAATCGTTTATTGCCCCCCCATATTTGATCAGTTCCAAACGCTTGGCAAACAGACGCTTCGCCTCCTTTTCATCTTCCCCCTTTTGGTAAATTCCGCCAATTGCGGACATCATGTTCATTACACACAGCGAAAACACTGCCTGGAAATCTTCAAAGCTTTCTACTTTCAGCTTACTGCAATCAGTTAGCTGGTATAATTCCTTTACCCAGACACCAATCCCGCCGCTGCCAAAATCCACATCCGGAAGAATCAGAACCTGAGAATCATTCTTAGGCTTCCTTGTCATTTTTAAAGAGCAGCAACTGCCAAAACTTGGCTTCCCATCTAACAATGCCCCAATAATCCGGTTTCCTGTTGTGCTTTGAACCAGGGAAAACATTTTATTGGTTTCACATACCTGCAAGGTATAATCCAAAAGTTTAGGAGGAAGCGCCCAAAACTCCCCCTTTTCCTCTATCAGCACCTGCTTGCAGAAAGATTGGATCTGGATAATCACATCCTCAAAAATGTATTCCAGTATATCTTCCTTATCATAAAAATATGTATAGAAGCTTCCTCTGGATATTTCCGCATTTTGAACAATTTTATTAATGGAAGCCTTTTCGATGGGTACCCTGCAAAATTCCTTAATTGCCGCTTCTTTAATCAGCTTTTTCTTCTCTTTTGGCAAATGATAAAACCGATCTGTTGGCATCCCCCTACCATCCTTTCTGTTTTTCTGACACATGATAGCTTGTGAAAAGTAGAATATAAAATGGTTCATATTGCCACCTTGCCTTTCAATCCGTGTGGAAATCCAGAATTAATAGCGCAAAGTGACAACCTGTCACTATAATAATGACAGGTTGTCACTTTGTCAATGGCTTTTATCAAATTTTAACAATTTTTAACGGATATTAAGATATCTGCCAGTTCTCCTAATTTAGGATGCCCGCTCTTTAATATTCTTTGAAACCGTAAGCTGCTGATTATCAATATGCTCCCGGACCGCGCTTTTTGCTTCCGCAATATTATGGCTTTTCAGCGCCCTGAGAATATGTTCATGCTCTACAATTAAAATCTGGCGCTTGTCTGCGTCTTTAATGTATTCCAGCCGGTAACGGTACATTTGCTCTCGCAGGTTATTTAGAATCTGTACCAGGCGGCTGTTTTCTGTAGCTTGATAAATCACATCATGGTAATGCTCATCGCTTTCCGCTATGGTCATAGCATCTCCTTTCCGGATGGCTTCCGCAAATGATGCCTCTGCCTGCTCCAATTCCCGAATGCTTTCCTCGGATATTCTTTGGCAGGCAAGTTCAATGGCCAGCTCTTCTAAAGAACGCCGAACTTCCAATACCTCCCGAAGGCTGGTTTCTGAAATATTGGCAACCTCTGCTCCTTTCCTGGGAATCATTAGCACCAGACCTTCCAGTTCCAGCTTTCGGATGGCTTCCCGGATCGGGGTACGGCTCACCCCTAAGCGCTCTGCCAGCTGGATTTCCATCAAGCGTTCCCCCGGCTCCAGCTCTCCCTTTAAAATGGCCTGGCGCAGGGTGTTAAATACCACATCCCGCAAAGGCAGATATTCATTCATAGTTACCTTAAAATCGCTTCTCATGGAAGTTCCTCCTTTATCCCCCTGCTTTTTATTCTCTTGCATTATAAAAATTCGTTATATACACCTGTTTCGCGAATTTTGAGGAAGCGCCATACCGCAGCTCTTCATAAGCATCCTTAGCCGCTTCCGGATCCGCAAATAAACCGAAAACAGTTGGGCCGCTTCCGCTCATCAGGGCATTCAGTCCACCCTTTTTGCGCATGACCTGCTTAATCTGCTCAATCACCGGATACTTTTCGGCTGTTACAAGTTCTAATACATTGCCAAACTTTCCTGCCACCTGGAGTAAATCCTGGTTTCGGATGGCTTCTATCATCCCATCAATATCCGGATGCTGATCTGGGCTTAATTGATTTGCGTGAAGATTTTCATATACATAGCGGGTAGAAACACTGATTCCCGGCTTTGCGATTACCACCTGGCACTGGGGCATAGGCGGCAATGGCGTCAGTTTTTCTCCGATTCCTTCTGAGAGAGCTGTCCCACGCAAAACGCAGTAAGGAACATCGGCTCCAATTTTCACTCCCCGTTCCATCAGTGCCTCTTTTGAAAGACCCAATTGGAATATTTTATTTACTCCGAACAAAACCGCGGCAGCGTCACTGCTTCCCCCCGCCATCCCTGCCGCAACTGGCAAAAACTTCCGAAGCTTGATATGCAGCCCCTTTTTAATGGAACACTCTTCCATTAAAAGATTGGCCGCCTGGTAGACCAGGTTATTTTCATTTACCGGAAGGTAGGTCAAATTCGTTTCCACCGTAATCCCTGGATCTGGTTTTACCTGAAGCTCCACCTGATCATAAATCCCTACAGTCTGCATAATCATTCGTACATCGTGATACCCGTCTTCCCGCTTCCTCAGTACATCCAGAGCCAAATTAATCTTTCCGTATGCCTTTAGCCTTAAATGCGTAATCATATCCACCTCTTTGTGTGCTGTGTTCAAAATACATTATTTTGTATACAGTATTCTTATGAATGAGTATATTCTCTTTGAGCAGAAAAATCAAGTATTTTTATAAGAACATAGACCAATTCGTCTGGAAAAAAACGGTTACAGAGAACAAAAACGGTTATGGTATTTGCCAGCCCGTGCCTTCCATCACCTCTTTGGGATATCGAACGCACAGACTGGCAAATACCATAACCGTTTTCTTTTTTTAAATACCGCCCTCATTCTTCTGGTTTGGATTCTTCCGGCTGGGACGGATGAGTAAGTTTCACATCCTCCAAAATAGGCCTGAGCTGGCTGCTGTCTTGCTCTCCTTCCTCCTTAGGCATATACTGTTTAAATATACTGCTGAAAATATAGGAATTGATAAAAGCAATCAGCGGGAACCCAAACAGCATAACCAGTACTGTAAACTGGGGAGCATAATACAGAGAAAAATAACTGAGTATCAGCAGTGCCACATCTATAGCCAGCATGCCTAGTGTATGGAAAAAGTGGCGGATAGACATAAACATGGCGTTAAACAATGTCCGTTTAACCGGATTGTAAAAACGGCTTTGAAGCGGAAATACGTAAGTAATCATAAACAGCCAAATAATCGTAAGGGCGCCGATAGCCGCCGTAAACACAGTGCGGAATATGGAATTTCCAGTAACAACCTGAAAGAAAAAGTACAGATCAAATCCCAAAATCAATCCCGCTGCTAACATAATCAGCCAAATTACTGTGGCCTGTTTGAAATTCTCCCGGAACGATTTCAAAAATGATTTAATGGTGTAACCGTCGTCATCCCGCACCAGCTTTAAGGTGACATAATAAACAGCCGTAGTCGAAGCGCCAATGGTAAAAATCGGGATGCTGCAGATAATCCAAAGGATATTTAAAATAATTAAGTCTCCAAATTTTCCAATATACCGCCATACCGGATTATCATAGTTAAAAAAACTTTGGAACATGTGATCAACCTCTTTTCTGCTAAAAGTGCCGCTGGAGCTTCTTCGCATCCGTAAAAGCACGTTTCACGATTGGTATTTAACATTACCAAGTATAGACCACTTTGTCTAAAAAAGCAAGCATTCCAAACATTGACCAATCCCATATATCTATGATACAATTCTCTGGAAACGGATCTACTAAGGATGTACTTGTGTACGGACCGGATTCGATTCCGGCAAACCACCTTGCCAATGAAACTTGATTCCCCAAAGTTTCACCAGATAGATTCTGGCCAGTACACTTGTCAAATGAAGATATCCTGTACGGATTTGATGAAACGAGGTGTTTTGCAATGTCCTTCAAGGAAAATTTTAAAAAAGAAAGCCAAAAAGAACGGGAAAAACTGAAAAACATGTGCTGGAGTGACCGGATTTGGTACATCTGGGAATATTACAAACTCCATATGCTGGCTATGGCAGGCTTATTTCTAGTTATTTATCTGATTGGAAATATGGCGTACCATTCAACCTTTGAAACCCGCCTTTCCTATATTGTAGTCAACAATACCAGTATGGAACCGGCAGATCTGGATTCGTTTAACCAGCGTTTTAAAGATTATATGAACTATGGAAAGAAAGATTTGATCTCATCAGAATCCTCCTTGTACATGCAGCACAGTGATCGGGCAAGCGAACTGGAATATGCCACTATGGCAAAAGTTTCTGCTTTAGTAGCCAGCCAGGACTTGGATCTGATGATTACGGACCAGCTTAATATTGACCACTATATGGCCTTAGATGCTTTTGCTAATTTGGAGCAGTTTCTGCCGGAGGAACTTTGGAATCGAATTGGGGACTCAGTTTATTACGCAGTCAATTCAGAAGGGCAAACCATTCCCTGCGCCATTGACTTAAACAAAACCGTCTTCCCGGAAGAAACCGGTGTAATCATTAACCCATGTTATGTGGGAGTGATTTCCAATTCTGTCCGTACCGATACCATACTATCTTGGCTCCGTTTTGTTCTGGAAGAGCCATAAATCCACACTTAACCGCCAGGATCTGGGAGGGAATATTTTCTTCCCTGATTCTGGCATACAAAGGATAGGGAAACTGTTCCTGGCTATAGCGGATCACGGCTTCCACGGCTTCTCTTCCATACCCGTTACGCCTAAAATTGTGGCGTATCCCATAACCAATTTCTAATGCATCCGGTTCCAGTCCAGCTTCTGGGTCTGGGTTGTGAATTCCGGCAGTTCCGATTACCACATTTCCTTCTTTTTCCACCACAGACCACATTCCATATTCATAAAACGGATACTGATTTTTTATATAAGCCAAAAATTGTTCATAACCTTTAAATTGCTCTTTTGTCCAATCATCCAAAAATCCCCAGTCCCCTGGTATCATCTCCCTGAGAACCAGGCGTTTTGTTTCCCGGATCTTCCAGGGAAGACCTTCTTGACGCCGGATAATCCGCTCCAAGTATTCTTCTGTAAGCGGCGTTTCCCGCTCTGCCAAATACGGGATCCCGCACGGGGCCGTCTTAAAGTTTTCCTGATCGTATAAACCAAGAACGGCTCTCTTGGCAGCCTTGGCTGCCAGAAGAACCGTTTCTTCATCTGATACAATAATCGAACGCAGAACCCCCTCTACCATTACATAATATTCCTTCTTCATGGTTTCTGCCTCTTTTTCTCTTGGGTGTCCCTATCCCCCGCAATGTTTGCCTGAAATGGTAAAACCCGTTTGAACCTATTCCGTCTACATGAATCCCACATATAAATGGATATACAAGACCATTTGGAGCTGTTTAGGAAAAATTAGCATTTCTCCGGTTCCGGATACGTTTCCCCAAATGTATCTACTGTCACCTTTGCCATCTTTTGTGGTTTCATGGGACGGTCGCTGTAATCTGTGCGGACTCCGGCAATCTGGTTTACCACGTCCATCCCCTCAATTACCTGGCCGAATCCGGCATAAGCCCCGTCCAGATGAGGAGCTGCCTGGTGCATAATGAAAAATTGGGAACCAGCGGAATCTGGCGACATGGCTCTTGCCATGGAAAGTACGCCTGGCGTATGGAGCAAATCATTTTGGAATCCGTTTTGCTTAAATTCTCCCTTAATGGAATAGCCTGGCCCGCCCATGCCAGTGCCTTCCGGGCATCCCCCCTGAATCATAAAACCTGCAATTACCCGATGGAAGATCAGACCATCATAAAAGCCGTTCTGAACCAGGCTGATGAAATTCCGAACCGTATTAGGCGCAACCTCCGGATACAGCTCGGCCTTTATCACATCTCCATTCTCCATTTCAAATGTAACAACCGGGTTTTTCATCTCATTATTCTCCTTTTTCATATCATATTCTTCCTAATTATACCCGAGTCTTCCAAAATATACAAGCAATTTAATTCCAAGATTCCCGGAATACCTCCTTTTTTATTACTGGCCGCGTTGCTTTCTGTACTCCCCTGGCGTTATGCCTTCTGCCTGTTTAAAGCTTCTGAAAAAGCTCTTGGCTGTTCCGTATCCGGACAGTGCTGCTATTTCTTCTATCTTTTTATCGGTTTCCCGCAGATGCTGCTTCGCCTGATCCAGCCTCAATCCATTTACGATATCGATAAACTTCCGCCCAGTTAGCGCCTTTATGGTTCTGGATAAATGTTCTGGCGATACATTAAAATAATCAGCGCACATAGGCAGAGAAAAGGCGCTGTCATGATAATGCTCAGAAATGTAATCCATAACCCGTTTTTCCAGCTCCTGACTGCCTTCGCTCTGCTCTCCTTCTCCGCAAAGTTTCTCAAACAAGCATAGCAGCACTGGGATTGCCTCCGGAAGCGTTTCACTGTTTAAAATACTGGTTACCATATCTTGGCATTCCTCTCCTGCGTCTGCCCTTAAATTAGCCTTTCCAATGGCTTTCATCGCCACATCCGCAAGATAAATATGAAGACGTTTTCCCTCGCTTACCGAAATTTTCTGTTTTAGAGCATCCTGATATAATTCCTCCAGCAGGCAGCGGCAAGCGTTCTTATCCCCTTGCGACATACTGGCCATTAATTGTTTTTCAAACTGTGGATCCCAGATGTAAGGCACTTCTTCCATACGGATCACATGATTATAAACCACCAGTGAAGATTTTCCGATAACAAAACAATATTCCAACGCCTTTTTTGCCATCCTGCGGCTTATGGTTAGCTGATTCATCTGGTCGCATAGGGTTCCTGCTCCGATTGAAATTGTTATCTGCAGTTCCCGCCAAAGGTATTCTTTCAATTGAAGCAACATTTGTTCGAATTTTTTAGAAAGCTGTCCGCCTTCACACCCTTCCTCTGGCAAGTTCATTAAAAGGAATAATAGTTCTGAGCTATCGGAAACAGGGAAGACCAAGCCCATCGGTGCTAAAAATTCTTGCGCTACATTTTTTAGAACAAACTGCCATAACGCCTTATCCCCCGTATCTTGGTTTTCTGCTTGTCCCATTTGCCCTTCTATTTGTATGGCAAGAACACAAAAGTAAGGATAGGGGAAGTGAATCTCCAGACCGGATAGCCGATCCGCAATTTCTTTGTCATCCTGCCAATAACCGCCCAGAAGCTGAAGCAGCACACTTTCCCGGATACGTTCCCGGTTTTTTTTCAGTTTTCCGGAAGCGGTGTCTGCCTCCTTCAGGGCACTTCCATATTTTATTTCCAGCTCTGCATATTTTTGATGCAAATCAGAAATTCCAGAGCGGATATACTCAAACTCACTTCTATGCCCCTTTTTTTCCTGGAATCCGATGGATTCCATATGGCTGGTTAGCTGACCGATTGGCATATAATTCCAAACTGCCAAAATAGTACAGGCAGGAATCCCAACGGAAAGGTATAAAAACAGACCAGCAAGCAAAGGTTGAACCGTGTCTTGCATCTGCCTGGTAACAATTTCATAAGGGATAGCCGAGCGATAGAGCCATCCTGTTTTTTCCGAATTTAAGTTTGTTAACAGATACTTCTGATGATTCCATTTAAAAACCCGGCCAGCATCAGTCGCTAAATCTTCTACAAAAGCCGGATCCGGAAATTCCTCTTTTTCATTTCCGCGGCAAAAATCATATAACACAGTACCATCTTCCACACTTTGGATGCTTGTCCTTCCATTTTCTGACATGATGTACATCATATCATCCAGCCAGGTCTTTTGAAGCAGTACAACCAATTTTGCCCCTTTTCCTCTTTCATTGATATTGCCAAAATCATAGAAAAAGGTGATCACATTCGTACGCCGCCCTCCATTTTCCATCCAAGCGGCTGGCAGAAAGGCGGAGCCTTCCTGGAGGAGAAGCTGTTTTGCTTGTTCCTGCAGCGCCGCGTCTTCATAAGACCATTCCATCTGGCAAAAATCCGCTTCCTGGTAAAATCCATTGGCATGGGCGATCCGTCCACTATTTTCATAAAAAATATAAAAATCCTCTACAAAGGGATCATCTGTATAATGTTTCCGGATATCTCTTATCAGCTTTGTAGCGTTCTCCCTGTCATACTTTCCAAGCTCTGCCCCCACATAAGGAAAATAACTAACATATGGTTCTCTGATGATCCCTAAACACAGTTTTTTTACAGCGTCCACCTGCTCGTCTACCGCCAGCATCGTCTGGTTCATCAGCGCAAGCTGCCTTTCCATATATAACTCCCGGATTTTCTTTTCTGTTTTTTGCTGAATCGCCAGATAGATAACAAGAAATAAGGCCAGCACAAAAAAGTAGGAGCAAATCATCCAGATTTTTACTTTCTTTTTCATGTTCTCCTCTCCAATCTCCAATAATTAGGAATTTGCGAACCTCTTTTTCAAAATGCAGGTGGACAGCAACCAGATAAACTAAGAGTAGCTTGCCGCTTCACCAAAGTCTATTTTTGTATGGTTTGGCCAAGCCTGTCACTTAGGAGAATGGTTCCTAACTGCCTATAAGCCGCGTTGTGTAAACTACAGGATTCTTTTTTATTTTTTAGCACGGAAACGTACCCCGAAGACCGTTTCCAATCTTTGGGGTACGTTCCAGCCTATTTGGGCATTACTGCTCTGCCGCTTTAATCCGTTCCTGAAGCCTGTCATAGGCTGCCTGTTTAATTTCGATGGCTCTGTCTATATTCATGCTTCTAATGGTTTCTACAAATTTATCAAAATTATCAAAACTTTCGGTTCCCAAAATATAGCGGATAGCATTTTCATCCCGATAGGTTTCAATATCGCTCATAATCGCCGCAAATTCGGCGCCTTCATCTGGTGTCATGCTAACAGTTAATGGATACCGGTCATTGAAGTCAGTTGCATCCCATTTTCCGGAAGCTTCCTGCTGAGCCGGCCATTTCCACATCCGTACTGCATATACTTCATCACTCTGCTTATAAGCTTCCATCTGGGCAACCATGGCGTACTTTCCAATGGCAACATCTACAGAAAGCCCGTCGGGATCCTCCAGCACCTGTTTGGTAAATCTTGGATTTCCTTCCTCGTCCAGCTCATAACTTACCCCTTCTACGCCCCAGTTTAACAGCATATCTCCTTCATCGCTGTAATGGTAGTCCAGCCATTTACAGGCGGCATCCACATCCTGGCAGGACGAAGTGATCGCCACTCCAATCCCGATAAACGGGAAGTTGCTGGCGTTGTTAAATTTAGGGATGTCACCTTTGTTAACTACCGGGAATTTTACTCCTCCTACTTTGGAATCGTCGTTTCCTAAAGCAGAAATATAAACGCCCATACCGGCTCCCAGACCGGAATGCCATACGCCGGCTCTTCCGGATGTAATCAGAGCGTCATGCTCCTTATCTCCATAGGTGGCAAACTCTGGCGCTATTAAGCCTTCCTCGTACCATTGGGCCATGGTTTGCAGGTATTCTTTAAAATCTGGTTCCACAGGTCCGAATTTCACCACCCCGTCCTGAACGTAAAAATCATAGTCCAGTCCGTTCCACGCATTGGCAAATGTCCGGATCATGCTGCTTCTGGTAGACAGCTTTCTGGAAACCATGGGGATGATTTCCTCTCCGTTTTCATTGGTGCCTTTTTCTTTAAAAGCAGTAAGCACCTGATGCCATTCTTCTATGGTTTCCGGCTCTTCAAGACCCAGCTCGTTTAGCCAGTCCTTACGGATCTGATTTCCCCGGATACAGATAATCTTTGGTTCATCTGTATAATAAGGGTATAGATTCGGAAAACAGTAGATGTTGCCATTATCTGTGGTCATGGCTGCCTTTACCTGGGGATGGTCGTTTAAAAACGCGTTTAAATTGGGACACTTTTCTTCAATTATCTCATTAAGCCGCAAAATGACACCATCTTCGATGGCTTTATCCGGCCCGCCAGATACCTTGTTTCCCCAGTCGTAATAAATCATATCCGGATATTCTCCGCTTGCCATCAATAGGCTGAACGCGTCTGCCTCCTGGCCAATGGGCGGGTGGATAAAGGTTACATTTACCCCTGTATTCTCCGCCATTTTCTGGTAGCAGAGAATATTTCCATAGTTATCAGTGGTGGGCGCAATTCTGGAAGAATCCAAATTCGTCCAGTAAGTAATGCTGCTGCCTTCTTTCCCTGCCTGGGCGTTTCCTTCGCTGACTGCTCCAGCAGCCCCTCCTTCTGATTCGCCGGCAACGGTTTGGCCGCCTTCTTTGGCGCCGCCGCAGCCTGCCAGAAGCCCTGCCACAAGGCTTCCTGCCGCAATCACGCTAACCAGCGGCTTTCTTGTTTTGGTGTTCTGTTTTCTCATATTGCTCTCCAATCCTTTCATTCTGCCCATATAGAAAACTGGTTTCCCTGAGCTTATTTTTTTCTGTCAAAGCGGAAACACATGTTTAAACACGCTTTTACACAGCTCCCTGTCCTTTCAGATCTTTCCTGCGGCTCCTAAAAATAATTCGCCAGGTGATTAACAAGTGTATGTGGTTACGCAAGCGTTATACTCGTTACTATGGTTCGTCTTCTCTCCTATTCTTTCACGGCCCCTACCATAACGCCTTTTACGAAATGTTTCTGCAAAAGGGGATAAATTACTAAAATCGGTAATGTTGATACAATAATGGTAGCATATTTAATAACCTCTCCAATTACCATACTTTCCCCTGAAGAGTCAGCGCCTCCTGCTGCCATGCTTTCAATAGAATTTCCAATTAGAATTTCCCTCAATACTAGCTGCAAAGGATATTTTTCCCTGGTTTGAATATACATCAGAGCCTGATACCACTGGTTCCAGTGGGCAACCCCGTAATACAGTACCAAAACCGCTATGGTTGATTTAATCAGCGGCACCACGATACGGAACAGAATGTCAAAATCGCTGGCCCCCTCCAGCACGGCTGCTTCTTCCAGGCTGTCCGGAAGCCCTTCAATAGCAGTCCGCATAATAACCAGGTTAAATACATTTATTGCCGTTGGGAGAATCATGGCCCAGCGGGAATCGTAAAGACCCAGCTCTTTTACCACTAAAAACCTTGGAATAATTCCACTGTTAAAGAACATGGTAAATACAATCATAATGGTAATCGGTTTTTTTAGGAGAAACTGCTTCTTGGACACGGCGTAAGCCGCAAATAAAGTTAACATAATGTTAATTGCTGTTCCGCCAAATAAATTAATTAATGTTGTAATATAACCGGTAAGGATGGAGCGGTTTTTAAACACCGATGTATACCCTTCTATGGTAAATCCCAATGGTTTCCATAAAAACCCTTTATGTTTCACCAGTTCCCACGGATCGCTGAACGAAGCAAATACCACATAAACAAATGGATATACTGCCACAAGCATCAGGGTAAGCATGATTGCTGTATTTACCACGTCAAAGATTTTTATTTTATGTCTTCCCATTCTGTTCCACCTCCTACCATAAACCGTTTCCATCCAGTTTTTTACAAAGCTTATTGGCTCCTACCAGCAGAACACAGTTTACTACGGAATTTACCAAATCCACTGCTGCAGAATAGCTGAAATTCGATTCCAGAAGCCCTTTTCGGTATACAAACGTAGAAATAATATCTGCCGTTTCATAAATACTTTCGCTATACATCAAAAGCACTTTATCCGCTCCCACTGTCATCATTTTTCCTACCCGCATAATAAACATAACTGTAATCGTAGTTGCCAGGCAAGGAAGCGTAATGTAGAGGATTCGTTTAAACCGCCCTGCGCCGTCAATCGCCGCCGCTTCATAAAGCTGGCTGTCGATGGATGTAATAGCAGACAGATATACGATGGAACCCCAGCCAATTTCCTGCCAGATCCCGGATCCGATATAAAGTGGGCGGAACGCATGACTGTCCATAAAGAAATTGATCTTGGTCCCCAAAATCTGATTAATCAGACCGTCTACCGCAAAAAAATTCCGTAACAGCGCACAAACGATTACGACGGAAATAAAATGGGGCAAATAAGTAACCGTCTGTACGACCCGCTTAAACCCGGTATGTTGAATCTCATTAATCAATATTGCCAGAATGATAGGAGCCGGAAATCCAAACAGAATATTTTCCAGGCTTAATAACAGAGTATTGCGGATCAGACGGCCAAAATAATAGCTTCCAAAATATGTTTTAAAATGCTTCAGACCCACCCAAGGGCTGCCGCCAATCCCCTTCGCAATGCTAAAATCTTTAAATGCGATCTGTGCGCTGAGCATTGGAATATAATGGAAAATCAAAAAATACGCCACTACTGGAACCAACATCAAATAGATTCCTTTATTTTTCTTCACATCCTTTACCAGCACTGCTGTAACACTTTTTTGTTTGCCTGCCTTCTTTGCCATAGGCCCTTCCCCCTTGTTTTTAGCTAGTTTTACTATAGCATGCTGGCATTTTTCCTGTAAATTCTCAATTTTTGATAGCAGATGACATTATTTGATGTATCGGAAAAAACAGATATCCAATTTTTTGATGATCAAATTTGTGGAGTTGTATCTGGCTCTTCTCTATGCTATGGTAACTTTATCTTGACGATAGGGCAGGCACCCAGTCAAGAGAAGATCAACGGTCAAGCAATGGTAAGGCCGAGAACGCAACATAATGTTAAGGAGGAATGCAGATGGATTGGCTGAATCAATTGAATTACAAAGACGCAAAGCAAATCGGAATAACGAAACAGGATGAAATTTTGATTCCCGGAACGAAACACTTTTGTATGAGAGATTTTATCAAAACCGGGACACTGATCGGTGATTACCGTGTTACATATGTGGGGAAAAGTTTTATGAAACATTTTGGAGCGATAGAAGAGCAAGATATTCCAGATCTTACCGTATCGGTTTTTCAGATTTGCCAATGGGGATTGGATACGGATGTGATCCAAAGCCTGGGCGGCAAAGAGGCAATCAGCGACAGCTATCTTTACCACTTAATTTCCATCATTAAAATGGGGGCAAAGGGGCCTGGTATCTTTAATGGCTATACCAATCTGTTCTATAAGAAGTCACCCATAGATGGCCAGCTATGGTCACCCCATTTTTACCTGAGAGGCGACCGTTTAGGCTTTGGCGCCCTTCCGGCCTGCTATGACGATGGGTGGGAGCCAGGCGATCAGGTTTACTTGGCTAACGTTTAATTTTGCCGCGCTTTTTGGGAAACCCTTCTGCTAACTACCCTTTTAGGCAGTACGCAAGGTTTCGGAACACTTTATCGTTCATAGTTTGTTCAAAATTCTTTTAAAAATATTTCATATGCACAACATGATTTCTTCATGATTGGCCGATATACTTTAAACATAACAAACAAGCAAATAACAAACAAGAATCCTTAGTTTTAACGTTTGTTACTAAAACAAGTTTACAAGATTTTTTTCATAATACTCGGGCTGATTAGAAATAATCAGCTCTCCTCCCTTTTTCTAATTATGAAGGAACTCTCCATGACGGAGAGTTCCTTTCTATTATTTATTATTGCGCCTTTAAAAATTCAGGCAATTCTATTTACCGCATACCTGCGGTTTTACTGATAGTCAATTCCTTCCGCTACCGCGGTCTTTTTTGTCAGGCTTCCTTCATAGGTAATTTCTACCGCTTCCCCTATTTCATAATCGGTCACGTCAATATTTTCTCCTACCGCAAAGGCAAACTGGCTTCCGTTTTCCGCCTGGATTGTAACCTGAGTGTCAGAGGCTGAAATCAACGTGCCAAGTAATGCGTTATACGTGGCTTCCACATCTCCAGAGCCAGACTCAGTAACAACCCGGAGGGCAATTCCTTCATCTGGTTTCCCAAGGCAGGTAATCTCTACCGGCTCCCCCGCGGCCAGACCTGTATCTCCTGTTACCACCTGAGCAATTACCGTAGAAAACTGATATGTTTTTTTGCCAGCAGTTTCGATGGTCAGCGAATCCTGGGCGGATTCCCGAATCGTTCCCTCAATTACCGGGTCCAAATCCCCTTCCAGTATTGCGGATACGATAATATCATAGGATTTGGCCTTTTTTACTTCTTCCCCTTCTTCTAAAAAAACCACCTGGATTTCATCTCCTTCCCCGATTTCCAGGTCGCTCCTCGTTTCCGCGTCTTTTAAATCCACTTGATATTCAGTCCCGTCCTCACTGCTAATGGACACTATAGCGCCATCCACTGCCTGAACCTGGCCGGTTATTACCTGTTTCTCAGCTTCTTTTGTAGCCGTTGTTTCCTTGTCGGTGCTTTCTTCCAGATTTTCCTTTTCTTTTTCCCCTTTCTTTTCTTCCATGCTGCCCTGTGCCGTTTCTTCTGATTCCCTCACGTCAGAAGAAGCGGATGTTTCTTCTGTGGAACGTTCAGAAGTCTTTCCAGAACAAGCCACGATGCCTACTGCCAGGCCAATAGCGGCTGCTATCAAATAAATTTTTTTCATAATCATACAACACTCCTTACAAATTGTTCTAAGCTGCAAGAAAAAATTGTTCTTTCTCTGCTTTTTGCAGCCTGTAAGGATATTGTACCTGATAATGTTTAAGAAATCCTAAGCAATTTTATTAATTTAATGTTAGCTTCCGCGAAAATATTTGGTATTACTGCAAGTGCCTTCCAGAAATCACCTGTTTTAGCGAGCGTCCTTTGGCATCTTCTCTTCCTTTTGGCAATGTTTGCGCTTCTTCCAGGCAAAAAACAGATAAACCATTATGGGCAAAAGTGCTGCCAAGGATATGGAATATATGGCAAGTGTACGAAAACTTTTCCAAACAGTTTCCGGTGAACTCCTGGTTTGCTCTTTTGGCGCTGGCTGTGTAATATTCCTTTCGATTACAGGATTTGTTTCTGGTTTTGGCCTGATAGCTTGAGCCGTTTCCGTCCGGTTCTCCCCGATTGCAGGACGATAAACCATCTCCCATTGGTTTTCCCGGATTTCCGGATAATGTATAACCCCTTCATACTCAACCGTATAATCAGAAAGCAATTTTTTTCCCACTGCCAGGGCATTCCGGCAGAAAATTCCCTGGTTGTCATAGCCCTCTCCGTCCCAAATAATGGTTTCAATTTGATACCGTTCTGCCTCACACCCAATTTCATCAAGAAGCTGATGCTGATTTTCCAGCAGATACGCAAGCTCTCCTCCCTTTGGCACCTGGGCATCCTGGAAATAGTAGAAATCAGCACCATAATCGTAAAACGTTATGGGCACCATAAAGCCATCCACCCAATAACTGGAAGTTTCTAAAACCCTGGTCTGCTCCAATTCTCCTGTTCCGCTCCGTTTTTCCTCATCCTTCCAAACGGAAGCTGAAATCCGGTTGGGTATTTGTTCCTTTTCCTCCAGGCCCTGATAAGAATAAACCTTTTTTCCTCTTTCTTCCGACTCCTCTTTCACCGTTTCAACCAGACGGCAGGAAACCAGCGTGTACTCATTTCCTTCTTCATCCAAATACTGCTGTTGGGGCGTTATGGCCTCTTCTTTCTCTGCCGGAACGTAAACAATCACTTCCCTCTCATCTGCCTGTGCCGTAAAAGAGCCGGAAGCCGCAAAAAGACCAGACAGCATCAGAACTGCCGCCATAGCCGAGCCAGAATGGTTTCCTTTCCTTCTTTTTTGAATCCACCAAACGGACAGCATCCCAAAAAGTGCGGTAGCAATCGCCCAGCCCCTCTCTCCTGTTCCCCGCTGCCCGGTTTTCGGAAGTAAAGCCCCCTTTCCTTCCCTGGCATTTAATGGTATTCCATTTTCATCCAGCAAAATAGCCGGGGTATAAACTGCCGTAATCCATCCGCCCCTGAGGGGAAGGTCTTTCCGCAAAACAGGCTGGGGTCCATCCGCTGTTGTAGGTAAAAGGGGTGATGATGGCGGGCGGGCTCCTCCACCTCCCCCGCCTCCGCCAGGAGCAGGCACCGTGGGCGGCGGCGCCGTTTCCGTTTCCGGTTCGGTCGTTGGCGCCTCCTCTGGTGCAGAGCCTTCCGGAACCGTTTCCTCTGGCCGCGTTTCCTCTGGTTTGGTTTCTTCTGGTCTGCTTTCTTCTGGTTTGGTTTCTTCTGATCTGCTTTCTTCTGGTTTGGTTTCTTCTGGTCTGCTTTCTTCTGGTCTGGTTTCCTCTGGTCTGGTTTCCTCTGGCCTGGTTTCTTCTGGTCTGCTTTCTTCTGGTATTTGTGGTTTATAATTTTTTATATGAAATTGGTAAAATTCCACGGAATCCGCGTCCTGTCCCATATCTTGTTCCAATGGCTCAATCAGGCTGGTCAGCCATATGGGTGAAAGCCTTCGCTTTCCCGCCATTTTACCATTGCTAGGGCTTGCTATTCTTTGCTTTTCATTATCTTCCCGGATCTTCCAACCTTGGGTATCCCGTTTCATAGCATTGCTTTTGCTAGCATCCAAGCTTTTGAGCCTTGTGGCTCTCATTATATGATATACTGGCTTTTTGGAAGCTTCCGATAAATCCGCTTGAACTGGCAGGCAAATTATTTTCTTACTTTCTGATTTTGGCAGAAGATACCCTTCCAAAGCTTTCGTTTCCTTAAACGCATATCCGTATTTTAAGTGAATAAACTGTTCATACGCCAGGTTCCGATCTCGCTCCAGCTCTTCTTTCCCACTTCCGTCAATATTATGGTAATCACAGATCCGGCTGCAGTCCTCTGATTCTTCGTTCCAGGCCTCCCAAGCTTCACGTTCAAGCTGATCTTGCATTTCCTGGGATGTTCCTTCATATTCAATTACTGGATCCGGATGGCCGCCGCAATACGTTTTCTCAAAATGGTATTCTTTTTGATCCTGGTGGCGCGCCTTCCCCTCGTGATCTGTCATCTCCCTGGGGCACCATTCCTTCCAGCCATCCCATCTTTGAAACTGCCCGCTATCCAGAATGGTGCCCTTTAACTGTCCAGAATCAAAATATTCCAATACCTGAAATTCTACCCCTGCCAGCGGTTCCTCTGTATCTCCATCGGTTTTTTCCAGCTCCGCCCCATACAGCGCTTTAAAGTCCTCCTGATGCCGGTAATGTCTGGTTTCCGGCAGATACCAGGTTCCCTTTTCCGGCTTATCCGGAATGGAAATTTTAAAGTAGCAGCTCCAGGGCACATTCACATCCAGGTAAGATGCCAACCGTTGTAAGGTGCTGTATTTTGCCGGGCCCGCAATATAAATCAAACCTATGGGCATAGCATCCTCAAGCGGGGAACCATCTGGCGCTGTACCAGTGATGGAAACCACTCCCGGTTTTGGATCCTGGCAAAAAAAAGAAATCTGATCGCCTTCCCATTGATAGCTCCAACCCTGGGGAAGATGGTATACAAACTCTTTTACCGCTTCTTTTTTATCCTCCAGTGAGAAAACCACACCGCAGCTTCCGTCCTCCTGCCATTCTGCCAGATGGACTGGGCTTTTCTCTTCATACTTTGACGCAAACGCCGGAATATAAGGACTGGTATCCCCATAATAGGAATCGATCCCTTGGCAGATCTGTTCCACCATTTCCCTTGATTGGTCAATAATCTGGGCGGCACTTAACCCATGCCAGTCCCTTACATGTCCATACAGGGTTTCCATCTCTTCCTTAAGCTGCTTTGTCCCTGTCCAATTACTAGACTGGATGCCCCAAATCGCTGCCTGGCCTGCCAGATACTCCCCTGGCGTTAACATCCCCTTTTCCCCTCGGCGCAGGCCGCAGCACTGCAGAATAATAGATGCCAGCTCATACTGTTTATCAGTAAAATACTTACAATTTCCGATAGGCTGCGGCTCCTCTGCTCCCAGATAGCCATCTGAAAGCTGCGCTCTTTTCTGGACACACAAAAGAGGGGTTTGGTCGTCCTTCATCCAATAATAAATTTCGGTTTCCATTGTATAACCGAAAAAGCTGAAATCTCCATCTGTCAATATTTGCTCTTTCTCTAGCCGTTCAATGTAAAATCGACCTTCCTGTGCCAGTGCCGGGTCAGGAAGCCATGTATTCCACAGAGCAAACGTCACCGCCAGAGCTAATAAGACCGCTATCAGCCTCTTTCTGATCCCTTTCCTTTTTTCCCATTTCTCCTGATCCATAAACTCTCCTTTCCGTAATTATGGATTCGAGGAGCAACTTATCCTATGAAATTATCATTGTACCGCAACTACTGGAATCAGCCGATTCAGAACAAACCGGCAGCCGGATATCCGGCCAGCGATATAAGAACGATACCACCGTATAAATATTATAACGTTATTCCATTTATTTTTCAAGCAAATCCCCAAAATTTTCCTTTATTTTTTATCCGCAGAACTCCTTACATACAAAATAGGTTTCCAGGCGTTTGTGAAATCCCCTTTCAAAATGCGGGGATGGTCAGGCTGGACCGAATAAAGAAGGCTTATGGTTCATCGGCTCCCGTTTTTGCCTGATTATAATCCGGTCAGCAACCAGGCCAATCCCTTCACTTAAATAAATATTTATAGTAGCCTAAAAACACGTTTCAGCGGCAAACACCTTACTCCATGGTGCCTAAAAAAATATGCTGGTCATGAAATACCAATTTACATAAAGCAAGATATTCCTGGTATTGTGGATAGTCTGCCAAATCTGAAAGTTCCTTTGCCACTCCTTCATAATACCAGCTATGGAGGGATTTCCTTTTTTCGTTGAAACGATTCCAGATGGTTTCCCCCAGCATCAGGTAGTCCCTGGCTGTACTGCGGATATTACTTAATTTATCTGCTAAAACTAAAATCTTTTCATCTTTGGAAGCCGTTTTTAAATGTTCAATGGTGGCCGACTTCCTCTCCAACCATGACTTTGTTTTGTCCTCGGTTTCTGCCATCACAAGCATCGCCACCCGTTTTCCGAATGTTTCTTCCAGCTCCCCTTCTGTAACTCCCGCGTCTTCCACCACATCATGAAGAACAGCAGCAGCAATCAGCTCTCTGTCTCCTGTAATTGATGCCACAATCACTGCTGTATCCATAGGGTGGGTAATATAAGGGATATCGGTTCCTTTCCGAACCGCCCCTCTATGTGCCGCTTCTGCAAATGCCACTGCTTTTTTTACTATCATAGTTTCCCTCCAATACTGCCATGACCTGCTTCCCAATTAATATCATAACATATTGGGACGAAATGTTGAAGTTAAACTTGTAACATTCTTTGATTTCTGCTATGCTAGAGTATGTTTGAATCTGCTCATCATCGGAAGTAAATCATATTTTGTGGAAAATTTCAAGAGTAACTCACCCCGCACAGGAGGAATTTTATGGAACGTATCTATGAGCGTAATCCTTATACGAAACCACCCGTCCGCCAGCAGCACAGCCGTGGCCGCCAACCAAAACAGCGCAGTGAATGGGTGGATGTGTTGTTATTTTATGTCCTTCCCTTTATTGCAGTAAACAGTCTTCTGTTTTTGCTTGTGGCTGCCAGGCCCCATATTGCCATCCAGCTAATCGATACAAAAGACTACAAAACAGCCACGGCTTCCATAACTGTAAGCTCCTTTCTTCCCATTAAAGAATTCAGCTCAACTCAGGAAGGTTCTCCTTTGGAACTGACAAAAGAAAAGTCAAACCGATATACCGCGGATATTTCCAAAAATGGCGTAATCGAAATCTATGCCAAATCCATCAATGGGATGACTACTATACAGCATGAACACGTAAATATTCTGGATGATGTAGCTCCCTCAGTGAATGACCAGTATTTTATTGAAGACGGGATTCTTACGCTTACCTTAGAAGACAGCCAGTCCGGACTAGATTACCAGTCTGTCTATGCCGTAGATTCCGCTGGTTCTTCCCTCCCCCCTGCTTCCGTTAACCGGCAGACCGGTACTTTTACATTTGAAATAGGAGCGGGCGGTCTTGTGATCCATGCCTGTGATCTGGCCGGAAATGCCATGCAGGCTACATTTAGCACCCATACAGAGGTTTCCCAAACGGATTCCATTTCCCAAGACCTTTCTGATTCCGAATCAGAAGCACCTGCCCCAACTTTATCTCAGCAGGACAGCCAGGTAAGCATTTATATTGATACCACCACACCATAAATACCGATGTGGCCTGCGCCAACATTCCAAAAGATTTGCCCGGCTGCCCGCGGGAACGCAAGCACAATGCGCTATGCGCCACTATGCACTGTGCATTGTGCCATTAGTACCGGCCATAAAGCCGTGCCATCCGCCGAGCCTTTTGGCAAATCTCATCACTCAGTTCGCCTTTCTGAAGCCTCCATTTCCAGTTGTTCCCTAAGGTGGATGGTTCATTCATTCTGGCTTCACTTCCTAAACCAATGTAATCCTGAACCGGGATAATCGCAAGATCCGCTACGCTGGCCAAAGCAAGGCGGATGAAATCCCAGTTTATCCATGGGCCTTCCCCATGCCTTCCATTAATATATTCCAGTGCCATCAGCTTATCTTGCTCTGGCATGGTTTTAAACCAGCCGTTCAGGGTATCATTGTCATGGGTTCCTGTGTATACCACACAATTTTTCGTATAATTATGGGGAAGGTAAATACTTTCCCCGCTAGAGTCAAAAGCAAATTCCAGCACCTTCATCCCGGGAAAACCGCTGTCCTCTACCAGCTTCAGCACACTTGGAGTTAAAAATCCTAAATCTTCCGCAATAATAGGCAAGTGGTTGGTTTTAAAATGCTCCTCCATGCGGCGGAAAATCTGGATCCCCGGCCCCTTTTCCCAATGTCCGCGCTCCGCTGTTTCATTGCCATAGGGAATTGCGTAATATTCGTCAAACCCTCTAAAATGATCTACACGCACAACATCATAAAGCCGGAAACTGTATTCCATCCGTTTCAGCCACCAGGCATAACCTGTCTGCTGATGGTATTCCCAATGATAAAGGGGATTACCCCAAAGCTGGCCGGTGGCAGAAAACGCGTCTGGCGGGCAGCCAGCCACTGCCGATGGCATATTCTTCTGATCAAACTGAAACAGTTCCGGATGCGCCCAGGCATCGGCGCTGTCAAAGGCCACATAAATCGGAATATCGCCGATAATCTGAATCCCTTGCTGATTGGCATACTTCTTTAATGCATCCCATTGTTTCTGGAACTGGTATTGCATAAACTGGTAAAACAGAATGGATTCTTCCAGCTCTTTTTCCATCTGCTCCATGACGTGTGCTTCCCGAAGTTTAACGGATTCCTCCCATAAGATCCATGCCGCGTCCTCAAAATGATCTTTTAATGCCATATAAAAACAATACTCTGTTGTTTCCCGCAGCAAGTTTTGCCGGAAAAGCTGGTTCGCTTTTTCTTTACCAGTTTTTTTCAGCCAGCGCTGAAAGGCCTTTTTCAAAAGGGCATACCGGTATACATGCACCTTGTCGTAAGAAATATAACGATTGCTTCCCCCAAAGTCTGCCTGAAGGCATTCATCCTTTGTTAATAGTTCTTCCTCAATCAAAGCATCTAAATCAATAAAGTAAGGATTTCCCGCAAACGCTGAAAAGGACTGATATGGAGAATCCCCATATCCAGTAGGCCCTAACGGCAGAATCTGCCAGTATCGCTGGCCGGCGCTTTTTAACGTGTCTACAAACTCATATGCTTCCTTTGAAAATGACCCGATTCCGTACGGTGACGGCAGGCTAGAAACCGGAAGCAGCATTCCGCATGCTCTCATAAAAATAATCCTCCTCTTTGTATCTGGACAGATGGTTTCATCGTCCTCTTTCGCTCCAATAATTGGCAGGTTCTTTAATTTAAGTATATCTGACTTTTTCCAAAAATTCAACCGCTGGCATTGGACTTGCCTGTTGATCTGGTTTTCCGGTTACTGTTCACAGGCAATGTCAGTTAGTTACACTACAAGGACGCAGACTTGCCAGGATATTCACTGGGTTCTGTTTTCGTTTTCAATATTACGTTAACCTGGCGGTAAGGAATTTCAATTCCTTCCTCATCATAGCGCAGCTTGACGGATTCTGTTATATCAAATTTTAACTTCCAATAATCCCCAGTCGATACCCAAGCCCGGCAGCCTAACACCACGGCAGATTCCCCCAGCTCCCAGACAAAAGCTTCTGGCATCCGCCCCTCCTCGTGAAGGGTATAGGGATGGGTATCCATAAGCTGAAACAGAATCTCTTTGGCTTTTCGCAAATTTGACTGGTAACTGACACCCACAAAAAAATCCAGACGCCTTTGGTTTTCGGCTGTCACATTTGTAATAGAGGAATTTGCTAATCCTCCATTGGGAATTACTACCGATTTATTATCTACCGTAAGCAGTTGGGTATAAATCAGGCCAATATTGATAACGGAACCTTCTGCTTGGGACGTAATAATATAATCACCTACTTTAAAGGGCTTCATCATCAGAATCACAATCCCTCCGGCAAAATTAGAAAGGCTCTCCTGGAGGGAAAGGGCAATCGCAACCCCGGCAGATCCAATTACCGCAATCAGGGATGTAGGGTTAATCCCTAACTTTTCCGCCACGATCAATGCCAAAAGCATGTACATCATGGCATTCGTAAGAGATACCAAAAATTTTCTCAGGCTGATTTCCATCTCCATCCGCTCAAACGTCTGGTTTAAGAATTTTTTCGCTGAATGGATGATACGAAGACCAATTAACAAGATGATTCCTGCCAGCAACAGGCGGGTACAAAGACTCGCAATTCCCGGAAGCCAAGATTTCAGCGTATTCGCCATTGACTCCAGGCTCAAATTCCGGATATCTGCCCCTTCCCCCATCGCTTCTATGGAGTTTTTCCATATGAGATGGGCAGAGCCTGCTTTCCGTAATATCTGCATAAGCACCTCCATAAACAGATAAGTGTGAAAGGATACACACAACCTTCCACACTTACTCCTGAGTAATCATTTTATTTCTTTTGTCCCGTTTTCGGGTTCCTGGTCGTTTTTTCAGCTTTCTTCTTTCTTACTGTTATTCCTTTTTCTGCTTCCTTGAGGACGTTTTCTTTGATGAAGTTTTTTTCTTTTCCGGTTTCTTTTCTATTGGTTCCTCAGCGGCCGGAGCTGCTTTAGCTGCTTCACCCTCTTCCATCTTAGCCGCTGAAGCAGCCTTAGTCTTCTCCGCATTCACAGTTGAAACGGTCTTGGCCTTTTCTGCTTTCACAGTTGATGCCGCCGTGGTCTTTCCCGCTTTCACGGCTGGGTCTGCCTTAGCCTTTTCCCCTTTTGCCGCTGTAACAGCCTTTGTTTTCTCCGCCCTTGCCGGTTTTTTCGGTTCTTCTAAAGGACTGCATTCAAAAATAGACACGCTCATAGCCGGAATCCCAATCTCAATGGAATAATTCCGTCCATCCCACTCCATTGCCTTTGTCGTTTTTGCTCTTGGGTTTCCTGCCCCCGGGCCTCCAAATTTCACATCAGCGCTGGATAAAATCTCTTTATACTTTCCATAGAACGGAACACCCACACGGAAGTTAGGCCGATCCACATTATCAAAGTTGCAAACGAATAAAAGCGTTTCTTCTTTCTTTTTCGTCTGGCGCACAAACATCGCAAGGCTTTCCTCGTGGTACGTGCAGTTAATCCACTGGAAGCCTTCCGGATAATAGTCCTCCTGGTACATGGCCGGATGGGTCTTGTAAAGGGTATTTAATGCCTTTACGTAATCCTGGAGCTGCTTATGGAGCGGAAACTGTAAAATATCCCAATCCAGATCATCATTTTCATTCCACTCATGAACCTGGCCGAATTCCTGCCCCATAAACAAAAGCTTCTTTCCGGGATGGCCCATATAAAAACCATAGGCCGCGCGCAGATTTTCAGCCTTTTTCTCTAAGGTTTCTCCCGGCATCTTTCCAAGCATGGATGCCTTTCCATGAACCACCTCATCATGGGAGAATACCAGAATAAAATCTTCACTGTACGCATACAGCATGCTGAAGGTCAGGTTTCCGTAATTATTTTTGCGGAAATAGGGATCACACTTCATATAATTTAAGAAGTCGTTCATCCACCCCATGTTCCACTTATAATCAAATCCAAGACCGTCGTCCTTTACGCTGCTGGTAATCCTTGGCCAGGCGGTGGATTCCTCCGCAATTAAGACCGCGCCATCTTTACGCCCTTTAAATACGGAACTTAAATGCTTTAAAAACTCCACAGCCTCCAAATTTTCATGGCCGCCGTACATGTTGGCCACCCACTCGCCGTCATTCTTTCCATAATCCAGATACAGCATAGATGCCACCGCGTCCATACGGATTCCGTCCGCATGGAACTTGTCCGCCCAGAATATGGCATTCGCAATCAGGAAGTTACTAACACCAGGCCGGCCATAATTATAGATTAATGTACCCCAGTGGGGATGGGCTCCCTGCCTGGGATCTTGATGCTCATACACGCAGCTTCCATCAAAACAGGCCAGGCCATGCATATCCCTTGGGAAATGGGCCGGAACCCAGTCTAAAATCACGCCAATTCCCTGTCCGTGCATATAATCCATAAAATACATAAAATCGTCCGGAGTCCCGTAACGGCTGGTTGGCGCATAATACCCGGTTACCTGATAGCCCCAGGACGCATCCAAAGGATGCTCCATTACCGGAAGAAGCTCAATATGGGTATAACCCATCTGCTTCACATACTCCGCAAGCTTCACCGCGATTTCACGGTAATTATAAAATTCAGAGCCGATTACCTCGCTTCCATCCTCATTGACCGATATGGTTTTCCGAATCCAAGAGCCAAGATGGACTTCATAAATATTAACTGGTCTGTCCTTTGTGTCTGTTTTCGCCCTGGCGTCCATCCAGGTTTTGTCCGTCCACTGGTACTGGTTTAAATCCCAGACTACTGAAGCTGTATTGGGGCGGAGCTCACTATAGTTGCCATAAGGATCGGCCTTTAACATAGGCTCGCCCTTCATGGTCTTTACCTCGTATTTATAAATCGCGCCTTCCTTTAATCCCGGTATAAACAGTTCAAAAATACCAGAATCTCCAAGTTTCCTCATCTGATGGCGGCGTCCGTCCCAAAGGTTAAAATCTCCCACTACACTGACCCGCATGGCGCAAGGAGCCCAGACGCCAAAATATACGCCCTCTGTCTTTCCAATCTTCATCAAATGGGCACCCAGCTTATCATAAATATTATAATGAATTCCCGCCTCAAACTTTTTTAAATCATTTTCGGTAAGCTGGGGCTTAAACGCGTAGGGATCCCCCAATTCTTCTGTAATATCATTATCATAAACCACCCGATACGTATAACCCTTAGATGCTTTTTTGGGCAGCAGCGCCGCGAAAAACTTTTGATACTGCCCTTCCGGATCCACATCCTCCATCGGATACTCCTCCCCATCCGCCAGCTTCACCGTTACAGACTTTGCCGTAGGCATCAATGTCTGGATGAGAAGTCCGTTTTCTGTCATATGCGGTCCCAATACATGGTGGGGATCGGATGACTCCGAATAAATCAACTCCTCAATCGCTGCCCAGTCTAGCAAATCGTATAGCTTCTTGTCCATAATTAGTACCCCCTTGCTCCCTTCCTTGTTGCTTTTTGCAACGATTTGTATACAGCCCAGGCCCGGTTCTGCCTTTTGCTGAATTTGTTATTCCTATTTTACCATTTTATACCTGGAATAGCAATGAAATCTTAACACTTTTGTCAGTCTGCTGCTACTTCTTCAGCCTCCTGTCCCATGTCTGCCCTGTAATAGGCCAGCAGCAGATCCACTACTTGGCCATAACTTTTTACCCCTTCTGTCTGGCTGTTCGCTTTTAAATATGTGTCATTTATTTTTGCAGAAGCTTCTGATATTCGGCCTTCATACCGTTTCCAAAAAGCATTATTCTCACGAAAATCCTCTAAAACCGCTTCCGGAAGACCCGAATAAAGCATGAACGCTTGCTCCGGTTTCTGGCTAAATAATGCGTTATTTGCATAAACAAACCCGGTTGCGTAACCGCTGTATCTGGAATATAGGGAATCTGAACCCACACAGGCTAAATACCCAATAAAATTTGCCTCTTCTTCCCGCATAAACCCATTTAAGTGTGACAGCTCATGGCAGGCTGTGTGAGGGATATTGTAGGCTGTCATATGACGGTTATAGTTGGCCTCGATTGTAAAAGGCGCATACACGCCAGACAATGATTGTATGGAAAGGATTTCTGAAATAAAAACCGGTTTCGGCACTGGATATGGGGCATCTAACTGAGGATACGATTTCCCTAGCTTTTTCATATCTGCCCTGGCCTGTTTTGGAAAGTTTTTCCTTGTTTGAATCCCTGGATCCAGTGTTCCTCTTTCCTTCAAAATCTCACGGGCAGTTTCTTCCAGTTGTTCTTTTAAAAAGCAGCACAGCGCTTCCAATTCCTCTGCTGAGGAATCCCGCACCTCCAGATCCAGATAACTGGAAAACGGCTGCCTGTAATAGTTAATCCCGCAGCATGCCGTATAAGAAAATGCAAGAAACCCAATCAGGCAAAAAGCCCCGGAACCAATCGCTCCCAACTCCTTTCTCATACTGCCTGAACGCCCTTTATGGATATGAAAACCGCCGTACCATAAAGTCATTGGCACCAAAAGATACAGCCCCACTTCTGCTGCCGAAAATGGGACAAGGCCAAATATTCCTCCTACTGCCAAAACAAGCGCCGGATAAACTGTAACCGCATACCATTGGCCAAACCCTGGAACGAAACGTGCCAAAAGCTGCAGAATCAACGCTGCCGCAAGCATACCTGCTCCTGTTATCCACCGGTTCCTCTTGTGTACCTTTCCAATTAGTTTCCTTCTTTTTGTTTTCATCGGGAATGTTTCCTCCTGCCGTAATGCCGCCAAAATCACAGCAGGCAGCATAATATGATCCAACCTGTAACCTTTCTTCTTATTTTACCCTTTTTCCCCATGTCCTTCCAGTTCTTTTTTCGCAAAATCCCTGGTTTTTATTTCCAGGCAATGAAAAGTTTCTTATGATTTTCTAAAAGTCCTTGCAGAAACGGAAAAACTAAAATATACTCTTCTTTAAAGAATATGGGTGCTGGTCTTGGATTTTGCTAATATGTACGCCACGCCTGATTGATAGAAGAACATGAGAATGGAGGAAATTATGAATTCAGAAAACCACGGCTTGGGCTCTCCCATTTGGACCGAAGAACAGGATCCGAATGAGATGGAGTATGGAGCCAACACGGATATAGCGCCAGATGTTCCAGAAGAATTGGAGAGCCAACCTGAGGAAGCAGATGATGTGTCAAATAACCGGAAAAAAAATAAACCCTCAGGAGGGTTAAAAGCAGAAATACTTAGTTGGATTCAAATTCTACTCACTGCTGCCGCCATTGCGTTTGTTTTAAACACATTTATTATAGCAAACAGCAAAGTTCCAAGTGGCTCCATGGAAAATACCATTATGACCAATGATCGGGTAATCGGCTCCCGTCTTACTTACCGGTTTTCTGCTCCCCAACAAGGTGACATCGCCATATTCCGGTTTCCAGACGATGAATCCATTTACTACGTAAAACGTGTCATCGGGCTTCCGGGGGATACTATTGATATCCGGAACGGAAAGGTTTATAAAAATGGCTCCCAAACCCCATTGGACGAGCCTTATCTGAAGGAAGAAATGTTTCCAGAAGAAGACATGCATTTTGAAGTGCCAGATGACTGTTACTTTATGATGGGGGATAACCGGAATTTCTCCTACGATGCCCGCTATTGGGAAAACACTTTTGTACACCGGGATAAAATTATCGCGAAAGTCTTGTTCCGGTACTGGCCATTGAATCAAATCGGAACCATAAAATAAGGGTTTCTATTTGGATGATCCGTCTACAACAATACGGCTGATATCCTCTGCTTCCCTGAATTGGCTGCAGGGCACACACCGGCTTTCTGAATACAGGATGCCGGTTTTTTGGTGCCGGAGAGTTAAACTAACTTTAATGATATTCGTGGGTCTGCCATCGTTCCTCTCTAGCTGGGTAAAATCCAGCGCTTCAATCACACAGCCCTGGTATAGCTTTGAATCAAATGCCCATTGCTCTGTTATGGTTTCGCCGTCAGTCAGCTTTGTCTGGAAAAAAAGCAGAATCCCTCCACGCCCTTCTTCGTTTATCCAGGTCAGTTCTGCCGGAACCGCCTCCCGGGATATGAAAAAAACCGCTGGCCTTCCTGTACTGCCTTTAGAAGACAGCCGCACAAAGGTACTGGCATGCCCGTTATTTTTGGCCGCAGCCAGCTCCCCTGTTATTTTATCCAGAATAACCTGGCTAACTGAGATCATATCAATCCTAAGGTTCATTTGATAGTGGCGGTTCATGCTTTGGGCAAGGAGCATGCCGGCCCCGCTTAAAAACAGGCCAGCCAGCGCAAAACTGACTACCAGCTCAATTATGGTATAGCCTTTCCTGTTTTGGTTCTTTTGTTTTTTTGTCTTCTGCTTCATCATACCGCCGCCTCTTTTTGCCCCTCTTCTTACTTTCCTTATTACTTGCTTTCCTTTACTTCCTCTTCTTCCTCGTCTAGCCTTTCCTCCATTGCCACATCATACACCTGACTAAGGCCGCCTTCCGCATCGGTATAGCGGAAAACATTCATTCCTTCCAGCAGAAAAAAATCCTGAAAATCCACCTTCCCTTCCTCATCAATCCGGTAACACGCAACCCTTCCTCCTCCTACCTTTTCCTTTTGGATCCCCTGCCCCAGATAATACTTTTCATAAAACTGGCGGTCTTTTTCCATCATCTTTTCTGTCTTTGCCGCCGTTTGGCCGGAAAATAATAAAATATTGGAAAACAAAACAGCAAGCATCCCCAGCACAGCAAAGCTGACCATCACTTCCACCATAGTGGTGCCTTTACTTTTCAAACCTGCCTACTTCCTTTCTGACAGACCAGACCACTTCCAGGAATACACCTCCCGGCCATTTACTTTGTGGTAAATATCCGTTATCTTATAAGTAGAACCGTAGCTGGTACAACTAATCTCTACCGATAAATCAATGTCCGTTTCCCAAAAATAATCCGCCCAATTTCCGTTCCTATCCCAAGGTTCCTGGCCTTTCTCTTCACAGGAAAGGCAAATTGTAATGCTGCCTGCTTCCTGTGGCCAGTTTTTATTTTCTTGGCCGTCCAGCCGGAATGTCCGTTTTGCGGTATCCCCTTCGCAAGCATATGCCCCGGCATAACTCCACAAGCTCTCCTCCTGCTGATGTTCCCATGGAATCTGGTTATAAAGCTGACTGGTTAACTCCCTGTAGATCTGCGCACTTACGGATTCTGCCATAATGCGGCACTGCTCTTTATGAAAAACCCGGCGGCGGGCAGCAAGCAGGAAGGATGCTCCCAAAAGCAGGGATAAGCTTAACGCTGTGACTACCATCATTACACACATTACAAAAATTAACGTGCTGCCCTTACGGTTTATCCCTTTCATCCGCCTTTTCCTCTTCTGCCATTTCCTCTTTTTCCTTTTCCTCTAGGTCGTTGCCTTCCTCTTCTTCCCAAAAATTGTATCGGACAGGGTTGCTCTCTTTCATAGAAGCAGCCGGGCCTTCTGTTTGATAGCCAATTACCCTGCAGCTTAATTCCTCAAAATCCGGAATATCTTCTTCTGCTAAAAGAAACCTTCTAAGAAAAAAACAGGCCTCCTCTTCCCTGGCATCGCTGTCACTTCCTATCATTGGTATTTCTTCCCTCCATCCGCTGGTTTCCTCCATTGAATCTAACTTTAATGTGATCTGGTATTCTCTTTCATCCAGCGAAACCTCAAAACAATACCATTCCATTTGTCCATCCCGACAAACCTTGGCCTGCAGCATCTGCGGTTCCTGCCCATAATCCAGGCTGGATAATTTCTTAGGCACCCCTACGTACCCGCCCAAAAAACTATCTTCAAAATCATCTTCCGCATTTATCAGGATTGTACAGATGTGATGGTCTCCACCGTAAATTCCAATATCATAGGATAGCTGTTTCCATCCATTGAGCGCTTCTCCTAAAAGCTCCCAGCTTATATAAAGATCCTTTCTCTCGCTTTCCCCTAAAACAGGCTGTTGATACAGCTTAAGTTCTTGTATTTGAGGCTGGCTTGCCGTTCTCCTTACTGGATCCAGCAGGGTGTCCACACCGTAGCAGCCCGGGCCTTTCCACTTTGAACCATTGTCTTTTCCCTCCAAACTCCAATCTGGCAGTTCTCCCTGGCTGCTGTAAAAACACCGGGAAACCAATCCTTCCCAGGGCTGCAGCTCAATTCGTATGGTTCCCTTCAGAAAAACCGACTTGTCTAAGATATAGGGATCTAAAAGCTGGTATAATGCCTGTATTCTTCTGTCTTCTATCTTTCGTTGGTCTAATTCGCCCGTTTGATACCGTTTATAATCTCCCTCAAAGCCATGGCTGGATGCGGAGGCTCCTCTGGCTTCCAGAAAATAAATTCCAGATCCATATTCTTCATCCAGACGGTTTTCTTCTGTAAACAAGCTTTCTTCCCCCAAAGGCCACCCGGATTGGGAGAGCTGTGTTAGCTCGGACTGGGCGGCTAAATAGATAATTTTCGCGTACTGGTTCTGCCTTTTCCATTCTCCATACTGGTAATAGCCTATCAATCCTTTAGCGGCTGCAGCGAAAAGAACTGTTATAATTGCCATAACAACCGTAACTTCTACCAGAGTAACGCCACCTTTTTCGCAAAGAGGCTTCTTGTTAAAAGGCCTCCCATTCATCGTAATACACCACCTTCTTAAACTCCTCTATTGTGGTAATCCCCTTAAGAACCAGCTCCGCCCCACATTCCCGCAATGTGCGCATTCCCTGTTTTTTCCTGGCATATTCCTGAATTTGCTCCCTGTCCGCATGCTGGGAAATCATCCTGCGCACGGTAGAATCCGCAACCAGGATTTCATGAATCGCAATCCTTCCCTGGTACCCGGTGCCTTTGCAGGAAGGACAGCCTGTGCAAGTCCGGATCTTTACTGCCTTCTTTCCAAGCAGCCGCCGTTCTTCTTCACTGGCGTCTTTCTCTTTTGCGCATTCCGGGCAAAGCTTTTTCATCAGCCGCTGAGCCACAATCCCGGTTAAAGAACCAGCCAGCAAATACGGTTCTACTCCCATATCCTCCAATCGGATAATCGATGCCGCGGCGTCATTTGTATGGAGGGTAGACAGCACTAAATGGCCTGTAATCGCCGCACGGACGGAAATCGCAGCCGTTTCCTCATCTCTGGTTTCTCCTACCATAATAATATCCGGATCTTGCCTAAGCAAAGCACGGAGGCCTTTTTCAAAGGTAATGCCTGCCGGAAGGTTCACCTGGCACTGGCTGATTCCGGTTATATTTTTCTCTACCGGATCCTCTATGGTGCAAATATTAACAGGCCGTCCCGAAAGTTTGCTTAAGATCAGATACAAGGTTGTTGTTTTTCCGGAACCTGTAGGGCCAGTTAAGTAAATCAGGCCGTTTGGCGCTTCCAGCAGCCTTTCCATAACAGAGAACTCCCTTGGACCCATTCCAAATGTATCTTCCGAATCAATTTGGTAATTTCCTGAAAGAAGCCGAATCACTGCTTTTTCTCCAAATACTGTAGGAAGGATGGAAACTCTGGTATTTACAGTTTCCCCATCAATTTCCATCTTAAAATGCCCGTCCTGAGGAAGCCTGCGCTCTGCAATATCCAAATCGCCCATAATTTTGATTCTGGCAATCAATGGAAGGTGGATGGCTTTCCGCAAGACCACAAACTGGGTCATAACGCCGTCAATCCGCATGCGCACCATGGTTTTATCCTCATACGGTTCTATATGGATGTCACTGGCGCGGCTTTGGTAAGCCCGCTTCATAAAATTATAAAATAACTCAATCACTGGTGTTTCGAAATCCGGATCCGTAATCAGCAGTTTGCCGCCTTGCTTTTTATTCTGGCTTTCATTTGCCTTGCTGGCAGCTTTCCTGGCTTCTATTTCCGCATAGTAATACTGAATCCCATTGGACAAGGGTGCCGATTCACACAGGCACAGTTCCAGATCCATGCCTGTAATCTGACGGATATCTTCCAGGCCGTAAAAGTTTAAGGGATCATTGGTTAAAACCGTCAGAATGCCGGATTTCATTTTGATTGGAAGAATCTGGTGGCGGGTGGCTGCCTGAGCCGGAACTTTCATTACCGCTTCCAGCTCCACCTGGATCCGCGGCAGCTCCTCCACCTTTAAACCCAGCCGGATTCCCAGAGCGGTTAACATTTGCCTTTCTGAAATATATCCCAGCTCTATCAATGCTGTTCCCAGGCGGATGCCGCTGTGGTCTTCCTGGTAAGCCAAAGCAATCTCTATCTGTTCATCCGTTACATATCCGGATTTTTTCAGCACATCACCCATGCGGAGCCCCTGAACACTGTGTTTTTCTTCCATCCTCCCACCCTTTCCTTTTAACGTACCTTTTTACTCCTCCCCGCACATAGACACTTCCAGAAGCAGTTCCAATATCTCTTGTTCCTCCCAATTTCCTTCTGCTTCGCCACGGCTTTTCATCTTTAACCTGCGCATGGTAAGGATACGCATTCCCTTTGTTTCTCCTGTAATTTTATCTAGAAGAACGCTTTTGCCCTCCCTGCTGCCAGTTACCTCTAACAGCACCTTGGCCTGGAATATGCTTGCCGGTTCCTTTAAGTCCTCTGCCGGTTCCGGATCCAGTCCATAAGGCAAAAGCTTAAATGGTTCCGCTGGCATCCGAATCTCCATCCGTTTAATTGACAGACCGTATTCCAGTGCCATTTCCGTAAGAATCCGATCAATCTCCTGGCTTTCCATCTTAGGATAAAACGGCTCTCTTACGGTCTGCAGCTTGCCGCGAAGTTCTTCATTTACGCTTTTTATCTGGGCAAGACCTGCAATCCTTCTGTGCTTTTCCTCTACTTCAGCCTTTACTGATTCTAACTTGTTTTTCATTTCCATGTTTGCCTTGTGCAGCGGTATGATTCCCAGAAAAATACAGGCTGCAGCCACAAGCAATGCCAGCAAAAAGCTTAACAGCCGCTTATCCCGCTCCGTCACTTCCAGCTTCATTTTGCTGTTTCCTCTCCTTCCATGGGCGTTAAGTAGCAGTCAGCCCATAACCGCCAGGCTTTATCATTTTCCACATATTCAAAACCTGTGTAGTGAATGTCCGAAAAGATCTGACGTTCTTCCACCAGCCTTTCAATAAAAGAATGAACCGCCCTTTCATCTTCCGCTAAACCACTGACTTGTACCAGACCTTGTGATGCCTGGAACCCGGTTACTTCTGCTGTCACCAATCCACTGGCACATCGCTCCACCGCATCATCAATTTCCCCATCCATTACCGGATAAGAGCTGATAATGGATTCTGCTCTTATTGCTTCTTCAATCTGATGGCGCAAAGCAATATTCTCGGACTTAAGCTGATCGTATCTGGCAGCTCCAGCCAAAACCTGCGGATCCGATAGTTCATCCAGGCACCGGTTAATCTGTCCCGCAATGTGAAACCAGTTTCCCGCCTGAAATAACAGAGCGGGCAGCAGCATAATCAGGAAACACATGGCTGGAGCAGCCAACCGAAGTAATTCTCTTCTCTGCGCCAAAAACTTTGGATCCATACGATATTGATGAAGCAGGTTTTCCTTTCCCCGCCGGACACAAAGGCCTCCGATTGCCGCCCCGAATGTCCCCAGCTCGCACGGTTCTTTCGGCAATCTGATTCTGCTCCCCACACCCTCTTCCAGGCAGCGCAGCCTTAGCCCCTGCTCCATATGGCTAAGGGCGGATTCACAGCAGGAAAACTCTTCTTCTTTCATTCCGCCAGCGTAAATTTCCTGCAGCTCATCCGCAATCCGCTGTGCCCGGGCAAACTGAACCAGAGAGCTAATTCCTCTGGCACAAAATTCTCCCACTGGCTCTTTCTTACTTCCTCCAGCCATACGGGTCCGGTTAAAATGGAGAAACGAATGGTTAACCCATAAAATCGATAATAGCGTAACTCCATCCAGCAAAAGCACGCCGCACACCTTCCCCTGAATATGTTCCAAACGCTCAAGCAGATGAAGCTTTGCTGTAAGTTCCGTTTCCACTGACGCAATCCTGATGCCCAACGCTTGAAACCTGTTGATATGTTCCTTAAGAAAGACCCGTTCCATCATCACGCCAAACATCCGCATCATGGGAACCGACTTTCCTTTTCCCAGTATGCCGTAACCATAAACAGGATCCCGCATCCGATCCACATCGGAAAATTCCCTTGGCAGATATTCCATCATCTTTTTATGGGACATGCCAGGAAGTTCAAAGAAACGGATTACCGTCTGGGTACTGTTTACAATCAGGTAAACATCTTTCTTGGGAAGTTTATGATTCTCCCAAAATTCCTTGAGAAACGTTGTAAACGCTTGATCATCTGTCACCTGTCCATTTACAATGGACAATTTTGGCGCTTCTTCCTGAAACGCTCTGGTAACAGTCAGCACGCCTCTCTTTTCTTCTCCCGTTATCACTTTCATTGTCTGATTTGACAAATAAATGACCGTTTTCATCCCCCTAATCCTCTCCCTGACACACTGCTAACCATCTCAATCGCCTGATACGACTGATAGATCGGCATCATTACCGCAATCATTACAAACCCCACCACCACTGCCATCACAAGAATCATTACCGGTTCCAGGCAGGAAACCATCCTGCCTAAGACCTGCCCAGCATCGTACTCCAGGCTATCCGCCATGGATAATAGCATCGTATCCAGGCTTCCCGTTTCCTCTCCAACACGGATGGCAAAAATAAGCTTTTTTAAAAATCCGTCCGCCTGGTCAAGGGCAGCGCTTAAATCACTTCCATTTTCTACCATAGATATCACACGATCAAACTGCTTCTCGATATAGGCATTTCCAATAGTTTTCCTGGAAATCTCCAATGAAGACGCTATGGGAATGCCTGCTGCGTACAAGGAACTTAATGTTCTTGAAAAGCGCGCTGTATAAATGGTCTTCTGGAGTTTTCCATAAATCGGAAAGACAATCTTCTTTTTATCGAGCCACAAGCGGATGCCAGGCGCCTTCCAAAACATCCTCCCACCCATCCAGACAGCCGCTGCCATGACAATGCACAAATGCCACTGTTCCACAAGAAACCCGGTAACTCCGTATAAGATCCGGGTAGGAAGAGGAAGTTCCTCCAGCAAACTAAACAGCGGTTCAAACTGAGGCAGCACAAATCCAATCAAAAGGCTTGTTACAACTACCAAAAGGGCAGCCAAAATCTTCGGATAAATCAGCGCGCCGCGGATTTGGGAATCCAGTTTGTGTTCCCGACTGTAATATTCCCCAAGTTCCAGAGCAGTCTTCCCAAGGCTGCCAGATACTTCCGATGCCCGGAACATATAAATCATCATTACCGGAAACATACGGCCCTGCTGTTCCATGGCTTCTGACAATGAAATTCCCTGGCAGAGAAGGTTGCCCATGGCCTGATACATATTCTTCATGCCTGGCTTTAGGCCTTCCTCTTGTGAAAGAATATCCAATACCTTTGCCAGGGGAATTCCTGCTTGTAAAAGCGTTCCTAGCCCCCTGGAAAATTCCGCAAGTTCTCCAAGCTTTAAAGGACGCTTTCCCCGCCTTTCCTCCTCTTGCTTCGCCCGGATTAGGTAGTTCCCTTTTTCCAGCAGGCCAGCATGCAAATTCCTCTCATCAGGCGCCTGCATCCGTCCTTTTACCTTTTTTCCATTTTCGTTTACAGCTTGATAACGGTACCAGGGCATCCTCCCCCTCCTTTTCCATCCGGCCACTTTCCAAAGCCATTTATGCCCGGATATTTGTAATCATATTCCCTTGCAGGCATACATAACAATTAGGAACTGCCCAGTCCGCATCCTCCTGCCATTAAAAGGCCACGGACCACAGCTCCTTTAAATACCACAGCAGCAGCCGTTCTCCCCAGAAAAGAGATATTGCCATCCCGGTACACAAAAAAGGGCCAAAGGCGAAGGCATCTGTTCTTGTGGCCTTTTTCTTAAGTAACAGCCAGATTCCCCATACCCCGCCTCCCAGCACCGCAAAAAACAGCGCTAACAGATTCCGTTTCCATCCAAGAAACGCACCGCAGGCTGCCATCAGCTTAATATCACCGCCTCCAAACGCCCCTGGAATCGCCAACGCTAAAAGCAGCATAGGAACGCTGGCCGAAAAGAACCCTATAATCCGGGAAGCAAGGGGCATCTGTAACAGTCCTTCCGGCTCAAGCAGCACGGAAATAGCAGAAAGAATCAGCACGGTAATCGGAAGGCTGTCCGGTATTTCCATGGTTTCCTGATCCACTGCCGCTGTTACGGTGAGAACCCCAAGGAAAAGAAACGTCAAAATCCCTTCTTCCTTTGATGTTCCTGCGTAATGCCCGCACAGTATCGCCACGAACCCTCCAGATCCCCCTATGACGCCATACCAGACAGACCGCTTACGCTTATTTCTTTCCTTACTCTTTTCCAAATCCTTTTGGTTCTGTTTCAGAAATCCATGAATCACAAGATTCAACAGCGAAAAAAAGCAGGTGCCAAGCAGCCAAATGGACAGATAAAACCACCCTGTTATTTTGCCCCTCACTGCTTCTCACCTGCCTTATCGTTTCGGACGTCCTCAGAAATTCCCTGCCAAAGGATTTATGAAAGGCCTCCTTTTTCAGACTCTATGTGGTAAATTGGTTACCGCTTCTCTACGCTCCACCCAGCCGCTTCCTTTGACTTTCTGCCTTCTAACCCGATCTCGTTTTCATGGTAAACGGCTTTATAATTTCCTTGGGAATATACAAAGTCAATAATTCCTCCGCTATCCGTATCGATGGTTCCTGACTCAATCGTTCCTTCCAGTTTCGCAAGCTCTTCCGCCCGCAAAATCTGGTCGTCCGTTAATTCCTCCTCCAGCTCCTCCCCCATGGCATAGTCTTCCATAATCACAGTTTGGGCAGCAATATACGCGCTTCTGGCTTGAAGGATGATTTGCTTTTCCCTGGCTTTATCAATCCATCCCAGCATAGAAGGAATCATAATTGCTGCTAAGATCGCCAGAATTACCAATACTACAATCAATTCCATCAATGTAAAACCACTCTTCTTGTTTTCCTTCAGCTTTTGGTAATTCTTGTATAATCTCATCTGTATCTCCTTCATCCTGCCTTTGTCCGATCCCGCCTTTCCTGATTCCATAGAATTGTAAAAAGTCTATCACCAATTTCCTGAATTTGTCAATTTCTACAAAATGACTATGAAATAAAAACCTGGCCGTGCTATCAAATACCAGCTATCCGCTAATAAATTGATTCTTCTCTTCACTGTAATAGTATTGGATATCCGCCAGTTTTGAAGATACCGCCTCCAAGTCCAAATCCAGCGAACGGCAAAGCTCCAGAAAACTTGGATAATGATCTCTTAACTGGGTATTCACATAGCTTAACAGCATAATCGGATCCTTTGGAACCATACCATATTCCTCCTGCGCATTTTATGGCTTATAGCACAAACTTATCTATTATCACATCATTATAAACTTTTTGCGAAAAAACTTCAATGAATTTGAAGGAAAACCGGTATAATCTGTCATGGAAAAGGATTTTAAATCACAATTTTAGGCCCCCGAAAGCAGGGGCCCAAAATTACTTCTATCTCTATCCTTCTATTTTGTCTGTCTATCTTGCGTAAATGTCTATTCTGCATAAGCAGTTAACACATTTTTAGATGACGTATCAATTACAATGGTATTTCCGCTCCGTACCTGATCGCCCAGGATCATTCGGGCAGCCAGGGTTTCCACGTGCTTTTGCAAATAGCGTTTTAGCGGGCGGGCGCCATAAACCGGATCGTATCCATGATCGGATACAAATTTCTTTGCCGAATCTGTCAGGCGGATCCTTAGTTCCCGCTCTGTTAGGCGGCGGTTTACATCCGCCAGCAGCAAATCCACAATCCCGCCGATATTCTCTCTGGTTAAGGGCTTAAACAGGATGGTTTCATCCAAACGGTTTAAAAATTCCGGACGGAAATGGGCTCGCAAATCATTTAATACCATTCCCTCTGTTTCTGGACGAATATTGCCAGCTTGATCAATCCCTTCTAGCAAGTACTGGGATCCAATATTGGAAGTCATGATTAAGATCGTGTTTTTAAAGTCTACTGTGCGCCCCTGGGAATCGGTAATCCGCCCATCATCCAGCACCTGAAGCAGTACATTAAACACATCCGGGTGAGCCTTCTCCACCTCATCAAACAGTACCACTGAATAAGGTTTCCTGCGAACAGCCTCTGTCAACTGGCCGCCTTCGTCGTATCCAACATATCCTGGAGGCGCTCCGATAAGCCGGGATACGGAATGCTTTTCCATATACTCGCTCATATCAATGCGTACCATATTGCCCTCATCGTCAAACAGCGCTTCCGCAAGGGCTTTAGCAAGCTCTGTCTTTCCTACGCCGGTAGGCCCTAAAAACAGGAATGAACCAATGGGCTTTGTAGGATCTTTGATCCCGGCCTTGGAACGGATAATGGCTTCTGTTACCTTTTCTACACCTTCATCCTGGCCAATTACCCTGTGACGCAGCACTTCATCTAAGTGAAGGGTTTTGCTTCGCTCGCTTTCTGTAAGCTTTGCCACAGGAATTCCGGTCCATTTGGAGATAATGCGGGAAATTTCTTCCTCTGTCACACTTTCCCGCACCAGGCTTAAATCTTCACCCCGCACCTTCTCCTCCTCTTCCTTCAGCTCCTTTTGAAGCTGAGGCAGGCGTCCATACTGCAGCTCTGCAGCACGGTTTAGGTCATAATTTTGCTGGGCTGCCTGGATTTCACGGTTTACAGACTCAATCTCTTCCCTTAAGCCGGATAGACGGTCAACAGATGCCTTTTCATTCTCCCACTGAGCCTTTTTGGCTGCGAACGCATCATGAAGCTCCCCAAGCTCCCTCTGAAGATCGGCAAGCCGATCTTTACTTAAATGATCCGTTTCTTTTTTCAAAGCCGCTTCTTCAATCTCAAGCTGCATCACTTTCCGGGATAACTCGTCTAATTCAGTCGGCATGGAATCCAGTTCCGTTTTAATTAAGGCACAAGCCTCGTCCACCAGATCAATGGCTTTATCCGGCAGGAAACGATCCGAAATATAGCGGTCAGAAAGCATGGCTGCTGAAACCAAAGCGGAATCCGTTATTTTTACCCCGTGGAATACTTCATATCGCTCTTTTAATCCCCGAAGGATGGAAATCGTATCCTCCACCGTAGGTTCATCCACCAAAACCGGCTGGAACCGACGCTCTAGCGCTGCGTCCTTTTCAATGTATTTCCGGTATTCATCCAGTGTAGTTGCGCCAACGCAGTGAAGCTCGCCTCTGGCCAGCATAGGCTTTAACATATTTCCCGCATCCATAGAGCCTTCCGTTTTTCCCGCTCCTACAATCGTATGCAACTCGTCAATAAACAGAATAATCTGGCCGCTGCTCTTTTTCACTTCTTCTAAAACGGCCTTTAAGCGCTCCTCAAATTCGCCCCTGTATTTTGCCCCGGCAACCAGCGCTCCCATGTCCAGGGCAAACAATCGTTTATCTTTTAGTCCTTCTGGCACATCTCCCCGGACAATCCGTTGCGCCAGACCCTCTACCACAGCCGTCTTTCCTACTCCTGGCTCACCGATTAACACCGGATTGTTTTTCGTTTTCCTGGAAAGGATACGTACCACATTCCGAATCTCGCCGTCACGTCCGATTACCGGATCCAGTTTTTGGTTTCTGGCCCGTTCCACCAGATCGTATCCGTATTTTTCCAGCGTATCATAGGTTGCTTCCGGATTATCGCTGACTACCCGCTGATTTCCCCGGACAGTAGATAATGCCTTAAGAAAGGATTCCCTGGTAATTCCATACTGTTTCAGCAGTTCCTTCAGGATCCGATCCGGCTGCTTTAACACAGACAAAAACAAATGCTCCACTGATACATATTCATCTCCCATGGATTTTGCTTCGTCTTCTGCATGGATCAGGACTTTATTTAAGTCGCCGCTAACATAAAGCTGGCCGCTGCCGCTTACCTTTGGCAGTTTTTCTATGGCCTGCCTGGCTTCCTCCGCAAACTGGCTGCCATTTATGTTCATCTTGGTAATCAGCTTTAAAATCAGGCTGTCGTCTAATGTTAATAAGCTGTACAACAAATGCTCCTGCTCAATTTGCTGGTTGCCGTACTCGTAAGCCAGCCTTTCACAAGACTGAACCGCTTCCATTGATTTTTGAGTAAATTTATTAATGTTCATAACATACGCCTCCTTACAGGTCGCAACTAATATCATTTTCTGTTATACACGTAATATAACACACTATATTAGCACTGTCAATAGGAGAGTGCTAATATGGTGTGAAAATTTTATAAACTGTTGATAAAATAGCCTTAAAAATCTGATAACGCAGACTGATAAGTGCAACAATGGGCGGTTACTTCTCATAAATTAATGATATCATTCATCCTCTTTTATCTTCTCTCCCCGAACGGTCAGGCAAGCCATCCCCACTGCAAGCAGACCGCTTATTAGTTTTGATACCATTACGATTCCAAGCATGGAGGGCTCTGCTTGGGAAGTAAAGCCTAAATGAGAGGCAAATACGCCTATCAGGCTGACGGAAGCAGCGATTACAGCCACTTTCCCCTTGGGACACATATCTTTCAGGGAGCGGAATACGGGAAGAACGCTGACACAGCAAAAAATCAGACCTGCCACGGAAGCCGCATCCAAACCTGCTTTTTTTCCTGCCGCCCGAAAGGGCTTGTCCAAAAGCCGGACAATCAGTTCCATGAGCGGCAGGCTCCCCATCAGCATGATTGCAATCCCGCTTGCTGTGGCCATCCCGTCCATAATGGGAGGCATCCCAGGAATTAAGACAATTCCTGTCATATACTCTACCGCCGCTCCGGTAAGGCCTACTATGGTGATCGTTTTAATCAGTTTTCCGAATAAAAGAAACATCCGGATTGCCCGTTCCTGGGCAAACCGGATGCCGAAAATCATTAGTGCCCCAATGAAAATACAGGGAACCAGATTGAGCAGGACGGTTGCCGCGTCTAAACCCATAAGCAGACCCCCGGCGAAAGCTCCCAGAGGAATGGGGATTAGGCCGATTAAAAGCCCTTTCGCAAAGTATTCCCGATCCGGATCTTCAATCATTCCCAAACCCACTGGAATGATAAAAACAATGGCGGCTCCCAGCATAGAAGACACTACCAGTCCGGAAAATAGGCCTAGCCGGGGATCTTGGGCCAGAGCTACTGATAAAGGATATCCTCCCATATCGATGGACAAAATGCTTCCGAACATGGCCGGATCCGCCCCTATGGCTCTAAAAAGCGGAGCTACTCCAGGCCCTGCCCAGTTTGCGAAGGGCGGCGCTATACAAAGGATCCCTACCATGCCAAAGGCTGTGGTTCCTAAGCATTGAAACCCTTCTTCGAATTTGGCCCCAAAGCCGAAATGATTGCCGAATATGTAGTCAAGACCGCCAATCACAGCCCCAAAAGCCATAGCGAACATAACAATGCGGTTGATGTCCATTTTATTTGTTCCCCACTTCTTTCAGTACTTCCTTTAAAAAAGCCAAAAAATCTTCTTCTGCCTCTTTTAGCGGTTTTGAATTATCATAGATCCAGTCATAAGGATACTGTTCCACCTGATCATCTGATGAATTTCCCCAGTTCTTAAGCTGACGGCAGGAACACCTTACCAAAAGGGTAATCACCGGTCCGGTAACTCGTTGTTTTAGTTTGTCAATTTCGCTGCCCTCCCGGATATGGGCAAACATGAGCTGCTCATTGCCTGCCAAAAAATCCTGATACTGCCCCAAAAGATAATTAGTTGGAAGATCATTATATTGGGTGAATGCTTCCTTTAAGTCTGCCAGAAATTTCCTGGCCTTAGGTGTTTTTTCCCCATTCCAGCCGTTAGCCGCCGCAATCCCTTTAATTGGCGTAATGGAAGATACGTTTCTTGCCTGGTAATGCTTCGCCGCAAACCCGCATAAGGTATCCTTTCCTACCCCGCCTTTTCCATTTATAATAATAAGTAGTTTTCCTGAATTCTCCATAGTTCCTCCAGCTTATCCTTCATTTTTAATCTGCCTTCCCTGTTCATCCAAATGGTATTGCTCTTTATGGATCATCTGAGATAATGGCACCAGCTCATACCCGGACGTTTTTAATCCGTCTATAATATCCGCTAAACTCTGAGCCGTATATTTTGATCCGCAGTGGAAACGGATAATGCTTCCATTTTTTAGCTCCTCGTTTTCCAGCACCTGTTTTTGGATTGCAAACGCCCCGTAATCCTTCCAATCCTGGGAATCCACATCCCATCCGATGGGATAATAGCCCATGGCGCATACAGATGTAATCAGGGAATCATCATATTCCCCTTTCGCCGGTCGGAACAAATTGATTTCCTGGCTGGTTAACTGCTCCAGACAGACATGGGCCTGGCTGATCTCGTCCTGACGAATTTTAGTTGTAAGGCCGTTCATGGAACCTCCGCTTTGCCCCATGCTGCCGATATCGTGGCCTTTGTCGCTTAATTCCCGAATATGTTCCGGGTATTCCGCAGCCCATTCCCCGCTGACAAAAAAAGATGCCTTCACCTGGTTTTCTTCCAGTATCTTTGGCACCTGATTCAGTCCAGGCAGCTCCTTTAAATCCCCTGAAATATCAAAGGTGAGAGCCACCTGCTTTCGGCCATGGCTTACGCTGCATATGGGGCGAAATCCTTCTGATGTTTTGTGGCTGCGCCCTTCTGCCAAAGCTTTTATCTTTCCGCCTCCTGTCTGTATGGCCTGTCTTCCTGCCGAAAAAAGGGATAGAAAACCCAGCGTTCCCAGCAAAATAAGCATCCAAAACACACCGTTTTCTGCCGCATGAGAAAATTTTAAATGTTTCATTCCGGTTTCTCCGTTCCTGGTTTCTTTCTACATCCTATGAAACCAATCCCCAGCACAGAACCGTCGAAGGCATGAATCCTGTTATGAAAAAAGCGCTTTTACCGGATTGCGATATATACCCCATAGATCCCATATGCCAAAAGCATTCCCATACAGGGAATCCGGCTAACGCCATGGTTCCTAAGAGATATCAGCCATATTAAAATGCTGCATATCAGAAGAATTGCCATGTCGTACACCGACACGATTGACACCTTTATGGGATGGATTGCCGCTGAAAGGCCAAGCACTGATAAAATATTAAAGATATTCGAGCCGATTACATTGCCCATAGCCATATCGTTTTCGCCTTTTTTAGCGGCAACCACAGAAGTAACCAGCTCAGGAAGAGAAGTTCCCATGGCTACAATGGTCAGGCCAATTAATGTTTGGCTTAACCCAAATGTTTCCGCAATCAGGCAGGCATTATCCACAACCAAATCACCGCCAATTACGATTGCTGTGATCCCTCCTATTATATATACGCCACTGACCGCCGGAGAGCGGCGGATTCCCCGGATGGCCTCCTCTAACTCCGGCTCCCGATGCCGCATGGCATTTTGAATAATATATAACAAATACCCAATTAAACTGCCAAACAGCAGCGCGCCTTCCATCCTTCCTAGCTGAAGGCCAGACCTGCACAACAGAAAAAGAAGGGCAGTAATGATAATCGAAAATGGGAAATCCCGTTTCCTGATGGCCTTATCAACTGGAAGGGGAATCACCACACCACACGCACCTACCACAACTAAAAGATTGAATAAATTGGAGCCGATTACGTTACTGACCGCAATATCGTTGTTCCCGGACATGGCCGCCGTTACGCTGACTGCCAGTTCTGGCATACTGGTTCCCATGGCAACCACCGTCAGGCCGATTACCACGGTAGGCACCCGCAAAAGCTTTGCAATGGAAGAGCTGCCCTCCACAAAGTAATCCGCCCCCTTAATTAATAGAAAAAAACCGACTAACAGTAGTACGTACATCATATTTCATTTCCCTGCCATTTCTGATTGGGCCGCAGACCGGATACTGCCTGCAAACGCCAGTTTCTATGCTGAAAATCAATTTCTCAACGGATTTCAGTATAGTCGGCAGGCTTTCGTTTGTCAAGCCGTATCCCCCGGAAAAGTTACAAAACCTGACAAAAGAAACAATGCCATAATATTGGGAAGAGCCATAAGGCCATTAAGAATATCAGACAGTATCCATACCTTTCCAAGGGCAGCCATACAGCCCCACATAACGGCGGACAAGTAGCTGATTTGATACACGATTTCCAACCTCTTTTTCCATTTATTCCCATTTTTTATCAGATAGCACAAGGCCTGGCTCCCTAGGTAATACCAGGCAATGATTGTAGCAAACGCAAACAGCATCAAGGATATGGAAACCAGATATGCCCCCCACGTTCCAAGATAACTAGAAAAGCACCAGGAAGTAAGGGCAGCCCCGGTTAAGCCAGTCCCTCCTGCCGAAAGGCCTTTTTCCTTCAAACCGCACAGAATCACTAGACCTGTAAGGGTACAGACCACTATGGTATCAAAAAACACTTCAAACATGGCCCACATCCCCTGAAGTGACGGATTCTGTCCCGGGCTATCTCCATGAAGGACTGCCAGGCTTCCCAGACCTGCTTCATTGGAAAAAACCCCTCTGGCAAGGCCATACCGAATCGCCAGGCTTATGCCATAGCCAGAAGCCCCGCCAACCGCTGCCCGGAACCGGAATGCTTCCTGAAAAATTTCCCGGATAACGGCAGGCAGGCTGTTGCGGCAGATAAGGATAACAAAAATGGAAAACAAAATATAGATTCCGGCAGATACGGGAACCAGCTTTTCGGCTGCCTGCCCGATCTGTTTCCTGCCTCCTCGGATAATAGCCGCCGTAAGAATCCCTAATCCTGCGGCTGCCGCCGCTTTCGGTATGGAAAATGAATAGCTGGCCGTTTCCGCCAGAGAATTAGCCTGCACCATGGATCCCATCCCCAGGGAGCACAGTACACACAAAATGCCATAAAGAACGGCAAGCCAATGCCTTTTTGCCATGGATTCCAGATATACAAACGGGCCACAAAACAGGGTTCCTTCCTGATCCCGGAAACGGCTGCTTATTCCCAGGTACACTTCCCCATAAGCCGTCATCATACCGATTGCCGCTGAAATCCACATCCAGAATAATGCCCCGGGGCCTCCTGAAGTAATGGCGGTCGCCACCCCTACAATATTTCCCGTTCCCACTGTGGCCGCCAATGCTGTACAAGCCGTTGTCAACTGCTCCCGCCGTGGCACGGTGCTGTTGCTCTCCTTTGCCCCAATCAGACTTCCCGCTGTCGCCCTCCACCAGATTTTAACGCCCCTGGCCTGGAACCCTCTTGAACGGAACGTATAGAGCATGCCTGCTGCCAAAAACAGCGCCATAAGCCATGGCCCCCACACAATTTTATGAACCAGCTCCAGCATCTAAGTTGCCACCCCTTTTCATCATTTCTGCCCTTAAGCGTTTCTTCGTCCCTGCTTTTCAAACATTCTAAGCATATATCATCAGCCTGTCTTCACACTTTATGGCAAACCGGCAGCAAATATGCCTTTTGTTCTTTTTGCAGGGCTTTTTCTCCTGCGGGATATCCAAAGACCTTTTTCAAACAGTAAAAAAGAGTCCGGCAAGCCGGACTCTCACGCTTTGTTTTATATATAATGAGTTAAAAGCAAACAATTTTTAAACCGTATCCGTTATAAATCAATTACCGGAAGCCCACTGTGATAGGAATAGTTCCCCAGCTCGTCTAACAGGGCAGGAAAAACATCCTCCTCCATCCCATTTTTCGATATGGCCGCATTCAGATAGTAGTATACCAGGCTGCACTTTCCCAGGCATTGACGGAAAAGCTGAGGAAATGAAGCTGTGCTTGCCAGGGCATGGTTCCAAGGGTTACTCCATACCTGATGGGCAGAGTTTAAACTCTCCCTGGGATTTTCCACCTCATCTGTCACCAATTTTTGAGACGCGACGGGATTTTTTAAAAAGATGGACTCCACGAAAGCAATTTTGCTTTTTTTCCATCCCTGGGGATCAGCCAGCGTACGGCAGCCAAACCGCATCGCCAAGATGGAGCGGTGAATCATCTGGGCGGAAACCTGATAATTATTTTTATAAGTCAGCGGATAGTAAGTTTCATTAATGCAGTCAGCCAGAAAGCGTGAAATAAACTGGGTTTCCAGCCCATTTAGGCAAATCGTGGCCGCCTGGTTAAATTGGGAAGGTTTCTTTTTTTTATACTTTGCAAGAAGAAGGGCATCCAAATCATTTTCCAGAAGGGCATGGCAACCATGGGCATGGACGGAGGGGCTTTTCGGATCGTAGTGGATCCGCCCGTAAACATAGGGGTGGCAAATATAATCGCCAATATAATGGCAGAAAAAACCAGCAGTATACGCAATTCCCTGCTCCCGCTGCTGGCGGGAAGAAATGAACGACAAGTGATTTAAGCAGCAGGAAAAAAAGTCATTTACATGATGTTCATGCATATAAGAGCCTACATTCCGGTAATCACGATGGCGTAACACCGGAATATTGTAAAAAAATATATCTGGCCCCTGAAGCCCCAACTGATAGAGCCAGCGGTATTTGGAAATTATATACTTTAACTGGTTCATGGGAAGATCATTATACGCCTTCATCCCAAGAATGTAATGGGTTGTAAAACCGGGCAAAAAATCACCTCTTTTCTCAAACGTATCTGGTTTTCACTCGTTACATTCATTATATCATCCATTGGAATAAAATGATAGGAAAATCACCTTTTTCTTACATAAAAGTTGCCCTCAAACTGGTTACTGGATTACTTGATCCCCATCCTTAATACATACGTGGTAGGGCGCCCCCAACTGAGCCATCCAGCTTCTTGTTTCCAAGGTTTTCCAGTTACCAGAATCCAATCCGCTGCCGCTGTCATTGTTCCACAGCCAGTCCGGCGTTGGCCATAAGCAAATCTCCGGACGAAGCACATTATAAACTTCCAGGCCTACGCCGTTTTGCCCGTGATGGGCCATCTGAAGGATATCACATTTTAAAGTTTCTGGCGGATTATCTTCAATAAACTGTTTTCCTGTTTCCACTCCCATGTCGCCAATAAACAACGCCTTTTTCCCGTTAATATCCAGCATATACGCAACGGAACTGTTATTGATGGAATTGTATGCCTGAAGATATGGCTTATTCATCACTGTAATTTTCACATTATCGACCCAGATTTCCTGGCCTTTATAAATATCTCCGTGAAGCGTTTCCTGAGGAAGCGCGGCAAAGGTATTCATCAGCATTTCCACCATATCCGCCCGATAAGCTTCGTATTCCTGGTACCAGCTTAAATTAGCAAAGGAATAGTAAATATGAGCCACCGTAATCCCGCATTCCGGATGGCTCAGGATATAGTTCAGCGCCCCCACATGATCCGAGTGGGGATGGGTAACCAACCAGGCATCCACGTATCCTCCTTTGGCTGCCAAGGTTTCTATCAGATGGGCGGCATCTCCTTCCACACCGCCGTCAATCATAATTAGCCTCCCCTGATTCGTTTCCACAAGTACCGATAACATTTGGCTTGCTGTCTGGTTTGCCAGAAGCGTCATTTTCGATCCTGCAAGGTACCCGGTAATGGGAGTGGTAACGGTAGTAACCGGAGCGTAGGACTCTACCCCCGGTCCTGTCTTAGGCCTTCCGGAGCCAGCAGAATGGATTACGCGGTTTCCTGATTGTTCCGTTCCAGAAGATGAGGTATTCATAGAATTCCACTGGGAACCAGACGCGTTCCCTTCCACCGCCGTTTCAAATCCCTGCTTTTTTATAATAAGGCCCTCTGGGATAATCCCTTCTGTCGCTTGTCCTAAGGGTTCCATAATCCTGCCTTTTAACGTCTGGTATCCGACCGGAATGATTACGGTGCAGACCAGCAGGATACAGGCGGTTTTTGTAAACTGAAGCCATCGATTCATCGTTTGTGCCCTCTTTATTCATTCAAAACCGGGGTAATCGGTGTATGCTCCCCTGCTGGCACTGTCATATTAACCAGCCAGGTGGATTCATCTTTGTGAGTTTCATTTGGAATTACCTGAATCGTAAATCCATATTCATCAAAAAAGCCGCCAAAGCTGTTTTCATCGGATAATGCCAGGGAATTATCCTGGATTGCGATGGAATCATTAATATGCCGGATCAAATCGGCCCCGTACCTGGCGGCTGTTTCCCCGTCTATTGTATCTTCTACAAATAGCTGGGCTACAATCATCTTTTCCTCATCCCGATGGGCATAATTAAAGGTTACAATCTCCGGATATTCATCATATTCATAATAGCTTGTAAGATCATCACTCACCTGATTCCAATCCAGCACCACGTTCTCTGCCGCTGAAAAATCTGGCTGAGGCTTTCCTTCAGGATTCAGAATATTACTTTTCGTACATCCGGCAGATAAAATGATTACGCAACTTAATGCCGCTGCAAAAAGCCTTCTTTTCATGTTTTTCTTCCTTTCTTGCTTCCATGGTATTTTTATAGCTTTGAATTCAAAATGCCGTAACAATAGTGTATTATATCCGAACCAACCTTTTTTGGGTAGAGTTTTCGATAAATTGTCAGAAAATCTTCACAAATTTCCCTTGCCTTTTTTTTCGTTCAGTGTTATCATGTTCAATACAATCATATTTTAATAATTTTTGAACAAACGGAGGAGTTTTTTATGAAACAGATTCTCAACCACAAAACAGGCAGAATATCTGAACCTATTACAAAACGGCTTGACTGGATCACAACTTTCATTCCCCTGGCTGTGGTTATCCTTTTATGCGTTCTTTTTCTCCTGTTCCCCGACGGCTCTACTCAAACGCTGAATTCCATCCGCTTTTTCCTTGGAGATCAGATGGGCAGTTACTATCTTGTAATCGGTCTGGGTGTATTTATCTGCTCCCTTTATATCGCCTTTTCCCGGTATGGGCAAATTAAGCTGGGAAACACCGATCAACCGGACTATTCGCCTTTTCAGTGGGGAACCATGATGTTTACCGCGGGCCTTGCGGCAGATATTTTGTTTTATTCCCTCTGCGAGTGGATGTTATACGCAAATGAGCCTCATATTGGGGAAATGGGCACTATGCAGGACTGGTCTTCCACCTATCCTCTATTCCATTGGGGGCCTATTCCCTGGTGCTTCTATCTGGTTTTAGCTGTGGCCTTCGGTTTTATGATCCATGTGCGCAAGCGGACCAAACAAAAATACTCGGAAGCCTGCAGGGCTCTGTTGGGGAATCAGGTAGATCAGGCGCCTGGGCGTTTGATTGATTTAATTGCCGTTGTAGCCTTGCTGGCCGGAACCGCTACTACATTTTCTCTGGCAACCCCTTTGCTTTCATTAACATTAAGCCATGTATTCCATATCCCTCAGTCCCATTTCCTTACAATTGCTATTTTACTGGTTATCGGCATGGTCTATACCATCACTGTGTATTTTGGCATGAAAGGGGTAGCAAAGCTGGCCTCCTCCTGCACCTACCTATTTTTCGCCTTACTGTTATACGTTTTAATCGGAGGCGGGCAGGCCCGGTATATTATCGAAACCGGCATTACCGCAGTGGGTAACTTGGTACAGAACTTTATTGGCCTGTCCACCTGGACCGATTCCATGCGCACCTCTTCCTTCCCTCAGACCTGGACGATTTTTTACTGGGCTTACTGGATGGTCTGGTGTGTGGCAACCCCGTTTTTTATTGGCTCCATCAGCCGGGGCAGAACCATCCGCCAAACTATCTTAGGCGGATATTTCTGGGGCCTGTCCGGCACCTTTACCTCATTTATTATTTTAGGAAACCACGGCCTTGGTCTGCAGGTTCATCAAAAGCTGGATCTATTAGGCTTTTATGAATCAAGCCAGGATTTGTATCAGTCCATTCTCCTGATCTTTGATTCCTTGCCCTTTCCCAATGCCGGCCTGATCCTGTTAGCTCTCACTATGGTTGCCTTTTATTCCACCTCTTTTGACGCGCTTACCATGGTAGCCTCGACTTATTCCTACAAAGAATTAAAGGATGGGGAAGAGCCTGCCAAGAAAATTAAGCTGTTTTGGGCCATCTTGCTCATTCTGTTTCCTATAGCCCTAATTTTTAACGACAGTTCTATGGCAAACTTGCAGACCGTATCGATTATTGCCGCGTTTCCCATCGGATTTATCATCCTTATGATTATCGTTAGCTTTTTTCGGGACGCAAAGCAGTACTTAAATGAAACCCGCAAAGAAACGGCATAGCTAAGGCTACGCCGTTTCAGAAACTAATTCATATCCAATCTTGCCAGTACCGTCTTTGGCAATGGTCTTTTGTATCCTAATGTTCCAATGCCTTTTTTAGCTTGTTTCCAGCCGCAACTTCGTCTGCCCCATTCAGATAGAAGACGAGCCGATTTCCCTGCGGATTCCAATCGCGCTTCATCTGGTTGTAATCTTTGGCATTAATCCGCATATTCGTTTCCTGAATATACACTTCACAGGAACACTGCTGAGCAATTCGGATAATATAAGAAATCGGCAATGGACGGGCAGAGCGTGAAGTAATGTCAACTTGCTTCGACAACATGTACACCACCCCGTTCCAAAATGAACCAATTGATTAATAAGTTCCCCCTTTAAGTATTGATCCCCCTAAATTGTTTTTAGTATACTATTTTTTTTTTGGAAGTTCAATATGTAATTTTTATTTTTTGTATAAATTTACAAAAATTTTATAATTTATTTGTACATGTTTTTAACAATCCGCCATTTGCTACAAAAAAGGAAAATTATTCCTTAATTTTCCTTTTTTTGAATCATATTCCTTGTATCTGACACAATATAAACCGGACGATCTTTTAATTCTGTAAACAATATAGCAATATACTCGCCAATTATTCCGATAACAACAAACAGCATGGCAAACATAAAGCACATCAAAACTACAATGGTGGCATAGCCGCTTGGCGCCCCTTTTCTGGTTAACAAGGTATATACCATCACTGCCAGACCCATCAGGGCAGAAAACATACCTGCGTAGATTCCAAGTTTTAAGGGCATATTGGAAAAGCATAAAATGGTATTTACAGAAAACACTAACAATTTTTTCAGACTATATTTGCTTTTTCCGGCTGCCCTGGCCCTGGCCTCATAGGACAAGGTGGTTTTTCGGAAGCCTATGATTTGCACATATCCCCGTAAAAAGCGGACTTTCTCTCTGCAGCAGGTACGCAGTACCTGGGCGGCAGCCTTGTCTACGGCAAAAAAATCCGAGGCGTTTGGCTCAAAGTGCACGTCTGATATGGCATTAATCAGACGGTAAAAGGCTGAGGAAGTAATATTCTTAATCAGGCCCGCATCCTCGTTTTTCGTTCGGACCATGTTGATCACCTGATAGCCCTGCTCAAAACATTCCGTGATTTTTGGAAGGCATTCTGGCGGATGCTGTAAATCCGCGTCCATGCATACTACGCCATCCCCTTGGCTGTAGTCCAGGCCCGCAATCATAGCAGCCTCATGGCCAAAGTTCCTGGAAAAATTAATTACTTTTACCCTGGAATCACGCTGGGACAGTTGTTCCAATATGGACAAGCTTCCATCCTGGCTTCCGTCATTTACAAATATCAGTTCATATTCCCAGTCAAGATCTGTTAAAACCTGGCTGGCTTCCCGGTAAAAATCTGGCAGCGCCGGTTCTTCGTTATAGACTGACACTACCACGGAAAGCAGCTTTTCCTGTTCCGCCTCCTGCATTACCTGTTCTAATCCTTTCTGATTCTTTTCTCGGCCTTTTCCCCTTCTCCTACCTGGATCTCCACTGTTGCATGACTTGGTTTTCTCTGCTCCTTGGGCGGAAGCTTCCGATAATTGCCGTAAACCCAGGTAAGCACCTGATGCCATCCTTTGGGGCACATGAGCCTGGTATCTTCAAATGGAAGAAACACGGTTTCTGTGCTCCAGCAGCGTTTTAGCGTAACGTAAAGGTAATCTGGCTGGTAATTGCTGTAGTACAGCCGTTTTGTTTTCCTTTTCTTATCTTTTATGGCGCATATGCGCTGTAGTTTTATGAGCCATTTCATGGGGATCATACGTCCTGTGGCTGCCAGACCCCCTACCATAACTTTTTGGGGAAGGCTGTACTTTTTGTAATCCAGCTGGTAGCGGTGCCCCATGGCCAGGCCGTAAATTCCTGCCTGCAGTCCTTTTGCGATCATTGCTCCAAGGCGGCTGTCTGGAAGCGCATCAAGCACAAACAGGTCCACCCAAAGATGGTTCAGCTTCCCGTCATAAAATGCCATTTCTTCGTTGTCTTCATGGATTCGGCTGTTTTTATAGATAATCCTTGGGGTAAAGTCGTAAAAACCTTTCCCGCCATGGAACTGCCCAGGCATCACCAGCTCCATCTGAGCTGGCAGTTCACGGGGAGCCACTTTTAAAAAGGCGTCAAAATTTGCCCGGGTCATGGCCACATCTGCATCGTCGTCCCAGGGAATAAATCCCTGATGCCGTACCGCGCCAATCAGCGTCCCGGAGTCTAATACATACTTTAATTTATACGTTTGGCAAATCCGGTCAATTTCCTTTAAAATCTTAAGATTTGCCTGATGGACTTTTGTTAAATCATACATATTGTGTCTCCATTTTACCTGTTGTTTAACAGCCTGCCGCTTGCCGGATCACTTTTGCCATATAATCGATCATTTCGTCGGTCATCCCTGGATATACACCCACCCAGAACGTATCCCGCATAATCCGATCCGTTACTGCCAGGTTGCCAACGACCCGGTAGCCCTTCCCTTCAGACCGCATCTGGTCAAAGCAGGGATGTCTGGTCAGATTGCCTGCAAACAGCATTCTGGTCTGAATGCCCTTTTCTTCAATAAACGGAACGACCTTGCCCCGATCCACGCCTTCCTGGCAGGTAATCAGGAAACCGAACCAGCTGGGAACAGAACCGTCGCAGGCTTTTGGAAGGATCAGTTTTTCTTCTGTTCCGGAAAGGCCTGCTTTTAGCCGTTCAAAATTATAACGGCGGCGCTCTACAAATCCCGGGAATTTTTCCAACTGGGCACAGCCGATGGCGGCCTGCATATCAGTTGCTTTCAGATTGTATCCGAAATGGGAGTATACATACTTGTGGTCGTATCCTAGGGGCAGCTCTCCATATTGACGGTCAAACCGATGGCCGCACAGGTTATCACGGCCAGAGGGGCAGGAGCAGTCACGCCCCCAGTCGCGGAACGAACGGATAATCTTGTGAAGCAGGGGGCTGTTGGTATAAACAGCGCCTCCTTCCCCCATGGTCATATGATGAGGGGGATAAAAACTGGAGGTTCCGATATCGCCTACGGTTCCCGTTAATTTGGTTTCCCCGTGATATTTATAAAGGCTTCCTAAGGCATCACAGTTATCTTCTACCAGCCACAAGTTATGGGCATCGCAAAAATCCTTAACTGCCGTCAAATCAAATGGGTTTCCAAGGGTATGGGCTAACATAACCGCTTTTGTTTTTTCGGACAGCGCCTGTTCCAGGCAGGCTACATCAATATTATACTGAGGAATCGTTACATCCACAAAAACCGGAACCGCCCCATACTGGATCAAAGGGGTAACCGTGGTGGGGAATCCGGCAGCTACGGTAATCACTTCATCCCCCCGCCGAATCTGCCTGTCGCCTAAAAGCGGGGAAGTTAGCGCCATAAAGGCGGCTAAATTGGCGGAAGAACCGGAATTGACCACAGAGCAATACCCTACTTTCAGATATTCGGCAAGTTTCGTTTCAAACATTTCTGTGAAACGTCCGGAAGTAAGCCAGAATTCTAAGGAAGAATCCACCAGGTTTACCATTTCCTTTTCATCATATACCCGGGAAGCGTAAGGGATTCTCTGCCCCTCCTTAAAACTGCTTTTTTTATTATGGAATATTTTGCAGTACTCTGCCACCTGATTTAAGATTTCCTGGCGGGCCTGCTGTTCTGTCATATGTTCAAACATGGGCTTCTGTCCCCTCTCTTCCAAAAAATTCTAATATTTGTCGATCCGTCACCTGCCGCATATCTTCCCCCTCCCGCAAGGCAAGAAACCACGCTACCGTTTTTTCCACAGCTTCTGCCACATGATACCTTGGCTTCCAGCCAAACATATGCTTGGCCTTGGAGCAATCCAGTTTCAGAAAGTTCGCCTCATGGGGGCCGCCATCTTCATGGCTTTCCCACGCCGCTCCCCGGCCCCAGAACCTGCAAAATAAATCAGCCAGCTCTCCTGTGGTAACGCAGTCACAGTCATCCGGCCCTACATTATAACAGCCGGAAAAGCGCCTGTCCGAAAACTGCCTCATGGCGATCGAAAGGTACAAGGACAAAGGCTCCAGTACATGTTGATATGGCCGGGTAGAGCAGGGATTTCGCAGAATAATTTTCTGCTTGTTCCCTGCCGCCCGGATACAGTCTGGAAGAATCCGGTCATTGGCAACGTCACCGCCACCGATTACATTTCCAGCTCTGCAGGTAGAAACGGCACAGCCTTGCTCCTTTAAAAAGGATTTTTCGTAGCTGTGGGTTACCAGCTCCGAACAAGATTTACTGTTGGAGTAGGGATCGTATCCGTCTAATGGATCACTTTCCCGGTAGCCGTATTCCCATTCCCTGTTTTCATATACTTTGTCTGTGGTTACATTTAAAAACGAAACTACGCTGTCAGATAGCCGGACGCATTCCAGCACATTCACCGTTCCCATTACATTCGTTTCATAAGTTTCCACCGGATTTTTATAGGAATCCCGGACAATCGGCTGGGCCGCAAGATGAAATACAATCTGAGGGCGCGCCCGTTCAAACACAGCCTGCAGAGCCCTTAAGTTCCGCACATCTCCAATAACAGAGTCCATAGTTTCCTCAAGCCTTGCTGCCTGGAAAATGGCCGGATACCCGGGCGGCTCAAGTGCATATCCTGTTACCTTTGCCCCTGCCAGCGTCAAGATCCGGCAGAGCCAAGAACCTTTAAAGCCAGTATGTCCCGTAACCAGCACGGATTTTCCCTGATAAAATTCTTTTAATGCTTCAAACGAAAGATTCGCCATAGTTTCTCCACTCTTTCAACTAATACTTTGATGCGGTTTCCCGGATACATGCTTCCGATTTTTTCTGTCCCGCAATTACCATATCTTCCATGGCGCCTTCTGGCTTTGCCATAATTCTTCTAATTGATGTTTATCCCTTTGGGTATCCATACATTTCCAGAACCCATTGTGGGGATATGCCATTAACTGCCCATCTTTCGCAAGATTCTCCAAAGGCTCTTTTTCCAGTACGGTTCGATCATCCTGAAGATAATCAAATACCTCCTGGTTCATTATCATAAAGCCGCCATTAATCAGCGCGCCGTCCTTATCATTTTTTTCCCGGAACGCCTGAATCGCTCCGTCTTGCCGGATATCCATAATGCCGAACCGCTGACCCACATTAACAGCCGTGATAGTTGCGATTTTTTTGTGAGCCCGATGGAACTGTTCCAGTTCTTTTAAGTTTACGTCTGCCAGGCCATCGCCATAAGTCAGCATAAACGGTTCTTCTCCCACATAGGGGCGTATCCGTTTGACTCGGCCTCCTGTCATGGTATGCAGGCCTGTATCCACCAGGGTTACTTTCCATGGTTCCGAATAATTGTTGTGAACCTCCATTTGGTTATTGGCCAAGTCAAAGGTAACATCGGATGTATGGAGAAAATAGTCTGCGAAAAACTCTTTTACCACATACTGTTTATAGCCCAGGCAGATTACGAATTCATGAAACCCGTACTGGGAATAGTACTTCATTATATGCCAAAGAATTGGCTTTTCCCCAATCTCAATCATCGGTTTCGGTTTTAAATGGCTTTCTTCGCTGATTCTGGTGCCGAAGCCTCCTGCCAGCAGTACTACTTTCATCCTTGATTCCTCCCTAGTCCCACTAATTTCCTTTGTATAGATTCCATTTGTTTTCCTCCAGGATTCCTAACGCGTTCCGAATTTTCTCTGGTCCATGGCGGTACTGGAACAAATCTTCCAATTCCTGATCCGGCACTTCCTGATAGTTGCGGGCTGCCGCTTCTACTTTCTGGCCATATTCTTTCCTGGCCGGCGCTTTCTGGATCTCTTTATAGGTAGTATAACCGTTTCCTGCCAGAATTACCAGAGAAATCAATATTGCCATTACTTTTTCCGGAAAAAATGTCATTCTCTTTCTTTGGACTCTGGTTCTGCAGTGGAATCTGTTTCTTCTGGCTCTTCCCTCTGGCTTGATCCCGGTCTGTCCTTCCTTCATCCAGGAAAAGAACAGGCCGAAGGTTAGCAAAATCCCAAAAATCCCGGCCTGGTACTGAAGAGCATAGCGAGAACTCATGCCGTAGGAGCTGTTTTCAAAGATCCACCGGGCGGCCAGCACCAGGAGATGGTTACATCCGCCCGCAAAAATCAGCATCAGAGGAAATATGGTGGTTTTATACAGATGTGCCCGAAGCTGCATCCACAAGGCCAGCAAATAGCCAAGAAGCACCAGCCCCCCTGCCAGGTAGCACAGTGCCATTCCCTGGTTTTGTTTCGTAAGCAATTCCATTAGCGCTTCCTCACCCACTGCCATGGAAGAAAAGCTTTTGATGATAAACTTGGGGAACAGGTCTTTATGATCTCCTAAAACCTGCAAAAGGCTGCGCCCGGTGGCTCCCGCATGTTCCGTTACGGCAAAGGAATTGCTGAGCAGGTATAGGCTCAGGGGCGCCAGTACATGGAACCCGTACACTCCATACCGGTAATTTAGCCGTTTTGTTTGCTTCCAGTCCAGGAAACAGCAGAAGCCATACGTAAGCAGCAGCACCAATGAATAAGAACCGCAGTAAGGCCCTGCCGTACCTAATGTAATCAGCCAGGGAAGCAAAAACAACAACTTGCTTTCCTTTTCCTCCCTCCAGGCCCGATCCCATATCAGGTAATGGAAATAAAATCCCGCAAATGCCAGAAAGTGGCACCAGCCCGTTCCATTGGTTACCATCTCCCATTTATTCAGGCTGAACATCACAGCCATTAAAAGAAGATACCAGCCTGTTCCGATCTGCCTTTCCTGACAGTAGATAGTTAACACCACAGCAGACAGTCCCAGGCAAATCGCTCCTAAAATCATCTCAAATATGGTAGAATAGCCAAAGAGATATACATTAATAATCCGTTCCAGAAAGTTTATGGGCATTCTGGTAAATAAATCTGCCACAAAAAATTTTCTCGGGTTCCATATGTCCGGCAAATAGCTATTAATCAGCCGGATATAGTCAGAATACACCACATCATTGGCGGCTGCTAAAATGTAACCCACAATGAATATTGTACCGAATATGGGAACGAGAAACAGCCAATTTCGTTTTTTCATCCTTTTATTCATATCCCAATCCTGTCTGCCCGTTACTCTGCAATAATTTCAACCAGTGCCGTCAGCCTTGTTTTCCCTCTCTGCTCCCTGGCATCCTGGACATAAAAGTTGCTTTCCATCCGAATTTTTAACGTTTGGTAAGCCTTTGTGTCGATCTGGGCATAGTAAATGTTTTCTGTTACCGGAATTGACTGGTATAATTGATCATTCACATAGATTTTCGTTTCCTCGCCTCCCGAAAGGATTCCCGGATAAAGAAACCGCAGTGATATCTCTCCCTCTTTCCCGCTTAACACAGAAAAGCTGCACTCCTCGTCCATCCATCCGTCCTGATAAAATCCATAATCTACTTTTAGTTTCTGTTCCCTAACAAATTGGGTAATATCCTGAAACCCGTTGTGGGCCGGATCTTCCCGCAGGATCAGCATGTCATCGGTTATCAGTCCCACATCCCAGATGCTGTCAATCTTCACGACTTTTGTGCCTTCTGCCTTCCGCTCCTTATCAAACACTTTAAAAAAGGTTTCTGCTGTGAAGCTGCTCATCTCATAAGAATCTCCAATGATATAAATTGTTTTTCCAAATATATCCTCCCCATACCGTCCATACGTTTCTTCTGCCAGGGAGTTATAGCGCAGCTGATTGGGCCAAAAATAAAGGTTTGGGAAATAGCCACGGAAAAAAACTTCCACCGGCATCATCAAAAGCAAATACAGCAAGCATCCGCTTACGCATATGGCAGCGGAATGGCCTTTTTTCGGCACTAGCTGCATAGTATGCTGGGCTTGGAAATTGGCCTCGGCGCTGTCTCCGGTCAGTTTTTTTTCCGGTTGTCCCCCATAGCCGCTTCCCAATTGATAAAACAGCTTTTTTCCCCTTTTTCCAGCCACTTCCCTATCATGAGCCAGAATCCCGCAGATATAGGCAAGAAACAGCAAAGCTGCCCCGTAGGAAACATATACCCAGCGCATTTCTACCCTGACGGTTACGCTAGAAGAACCAATGCACAAAGCGATAAAAGCCAGGAACAGGACTCCATTGGAAAGATATGAGCCACGTTTTTCCCTGTCACGGATGATCTGAATCAAAAAAGCAGCCAAAAACAGGGCCAGCACCACATCGGCTCCATACACCAGTTTTTTAATCAGGCCAGGGGTATGAGCCCATGACAGGCCGTTTAAGTGTTGGGGGCCTGCGTTGATCCCAAATACGTAAGCCACTTGACTCAATGCATAGCTTATAGCCTGGCGGAAGGAAAAGGTATCAGCCACCTGAGTTCCTCCCGTCCCGGCAGGCGACAAAGTTCCAATGGTGGCAAACCGGATTACCTGCACCAGAAGAAATTGGCGCAAAGGCCAAAACCATTTCTTTAAATGGAACCTGCGTTTCAAAATCAGCACAAGATAAAACAAGGGCAGCAGTGCCATATACCGCTCATGGACAAAGCAAATGAAAAAATACAGCCAGCAGGCTCCGTGAAAATACCAGATTTTTTCCTGTTTTTCATTTAAGTATACATACAGGCAGTATAAAATCCCGATGGCCATCCAAAGCGCCATGGTTTCCATCAGGCCGTAAACTTGTGCGATTTGGTAGTAAGACATTCGGGAAGCCAGAAACATAATTCCGATAAAAAATCCAAAAATCCCTCTTCCAGACAGCTTACGCCCTAAATAGTAAAGGAACCAGGCCAAAAGGCCGTTCAGCATAATATTAATTGGAACCAGCCATTCCACATGAGGCCCTGTAACCGCCAGCTCCAGCCATGCCGCCAGATAGTACAGAAAGCGGAACCTTGTGCTTCCTATAGGAAAGACATACTCAAAAAAGGATTGTTCCCCATAGCAAGACCAAAGATAAAGATCATCCATATAGAGGCCTTTGATGGAAATTCCCCGATTTATAAAACACGCAAATCCCAATAACAGACCTAGCGCAATGATATCATTTTTTATCTGCAGTTTTTGCTCCATAGAAAGTGGTTTCAACTGACCCGCCTCCTTTTCTCTTCTCATGGCTCCTTCATGCGGATATTACGGTAAAATTCTGCCGCTTCCCATTCCGGATTTACCGGATAGGTTCCGTCTAAATTCATACGCGCAATCATATTTCCATTTTCGTACCGGATATCCCACAGGCTCCCCTCTTCTACTAAAAAGCGAACTACATCATAACAGCGGGTTCCCTCTTCCAGATACCCCGCCTGCACATATAAATATTCCGTGCCCGCAAATCGTAAAAAAGATTTAAAATCCTCCAGGGTTTTCACCAGCCTTACATTTCCCCCGCTTCCGGTTACATCGTAGTAGCTCTGAACATTACAGGGAAACTGCAAGACAGCGGGATGATCCCCTACCGCGATTACCCTTGCCCTTGGAGCCTGGGATAAAATAGACCAGATAGCCTGGTTTCCCTGGCTGCACATCTGCTGGTATATTGCCTGCTGGTGGTTGAAATAGCCTTTATGCTTTACTTTAACCGGGGTAAACCCTACGGCTCCCGCCCAATTTGTGCTAATGGTCACCGCTGTCTGAAACAGCAAAAACCCAGTAAACAAAACCGTGAAAATGGCAGGCCTTTTCTTTTTTTCCGGTGCGAAACCCTGCCTGACCGGCTCTGACAGGGAAATCGTTCCCACCACTGCCAGCAGCACATAGAAAAGCATAAAATAGTTTCCGTCCACCTGCCATAAGAGATAGATGCTTATCAGGCTAAGCAGGCCTGTGACAGCAGCCGCTATCTGGATACAAACCCAGGCATTGCCCTTTTGGGTATCTTTTTTGTTCCTTGACCATGTTGTTCCCCACAGCAGCCATGCCAAAAGAAACAATACCATCAAGCTGCTTCCCCAGGCAATGATCACATGTTCCATGTCTTCCCCTACAGGGGCAACTAATGTGCCTAACATCCGCTTACCCAGAAAAATCAGGCTTTGTCCCACGCCCAAATTTAACCCCTGGTTGGGAATTGCAAGAAACGCATAGGGCCACCGAACCACAAATCCCATTTTTTCCCATACCGAAGTAAACACGGATGTGGTGGGAACTCCTGTCATCTGGTAGGTGCGGATCCAGGTTCCTGCTAACGCTCCCACCGCCGGAAGCAACGCTGCCCTTAAAAACTGCCAGAACTCCTTGCCAGTAAAAAGGCCTTTCTGGCTAAATGCCCCTTTTTTCAGCAGATAGATCAGGCAGGCCGACGATACTGCCACGGAAAAAACCATGGAAGTGGGTTTCATGGAAAAGCTAAGCAGACAGCTTCCTGCCGCAATCCCAAACCACTGCTGCTTCGATCTTCGTTCCCCATCAATCGAAATTCCCACAGCGCCGCATAATACGCAAAGCTGGCAAACCAGTGTTGCAGTATCGCTTTTTGCCGTAATTGCCATATTCATAATTCCCGGTATCATAGACACAAAGGCAGTTGTTATCAGGCTTAACAGAGAAGATTCTGATAATTGGAAAGCAAGACCATAAACCAGTATAAGAGCAAATACGGTAAGCCAGATATTAAAGCACAATCCATATCCAAACGTTGATGTTCCCGCCAATGGAAATGAAAGGATTTCAAACCCTTTGGGATAGGTGTATACCAGGTTGATATTTCCAAGGTTTTCATAAATCCCTCTTCCATTATCCAAAATATAGGGGGAGCGAAGGCCATAATGAAGGGAATCATAATCAGGCCAGTTATTCACCCTTGCTACCTGGATCAATACCATGGTCAGGATCACTGCCAGAAATACTCCATCCCATACCTTGGTTTCTTTTCCAAATACCATCCTCTTAAAAACGGCGCCCTCAGGTTTCTTCTTTCGTAAATAAGCCAGGTTCCATATCACAAGTAGCGCAAACAACCCTGCCGCCCCACACCGGATCCTGACAAGACCTCCAATCCGAAATGCGGAAAGCAGGCAGATTATACTAATCCAGGTTCCTGCTCCAATCAAAAAATCCCCTGTCAGCCACCGCAAATAATCTTGTCTTTTGAAAGATGCGCCCAAATATTCCGTTTCCCCTGATCCCATCTTTTTTGCAGCTTCTTTCCGAACCCAATCACCAAGCATAAAAATTCCCAACAGCCATAAGCCGGAAACTACAAGGGGAAGGAAACTCTGATGCAGCCAGCTTTCCAAAAACATCCCTAAAGCAATTCCCCAAAAACGTTTCCATCCGTTCATGGGAACACAGCAAAAAAACAGCATCCACATCAAACATGCCATGGTTTCCAGAAAGGCTATTCTCCCTCGGGAATCCAGAATATTCTCCCTCAGCGGGCCTTTCAGAAACAGGAAATACATCCCTGCCACCAGGCAAATCCCCCCTGTCAGATAAAAAACTGTCCGTTTCCCTTTATTCTCCATCGCTACCTTGTTTTCCTCTTCTATGTGCTTTTGCCAGGATTCTTTTTTACGTTTACCCGGATATCTCATAGGAATCGTAAGCCTTCTGGTAAAATTTCATAATAAACCTGACCACCGCAGCCGGCCACAGCCGGGCAAACATGCTGCGTTCCTCTTCAAAACGCAGATGGTCTTTCATACAAATATTCGTAGCGGCATCCGGATGAAGCCGATGGTATACCAAAGGTTTCTCCACACAGATAAACCGCCCTGTACCTTCCGCCATGGTGATTAGCCGCTCCCAATCAAGCGCAAACCGGAAGGAATTATTAAAAAAGGGCCTTCCCTCCTGAATCGTTTCCTCTTTCTTGTAGGTACAGGCCGGGCAGCAGATGGGGTTTCCAAAACATAACGCTGCCTTTTTTACCAAAGGGAAATGGTTCAGGAAGGGGAGGCGTAAGGGAAGGCGCAAAAACCGTTTTACCCATTCCATCCGTTCCCCCCGGGCCAGCTTTTTGTTTTTTACTGTTACGTAATCTGTGGTAAATAGCCGGGTATCCGGAAAGCGGCTCACTGCCTGTTTTAGCTCTTCCACATAATGTTTCCCATACATATCATCCTGGTGGGCTATAGTAACATACCAAGAATCCGCCATCTCATACGCAAAGTTCCAGTCCTGCCCAATCCCCCCTTCCCCTTTCCGGACCAGTACCGGGATTTTGTAAGCGCTTGCCAGCTTTTCGATATAGGGACTTGGGGTAGAAGTGCATAAGATTACATGAGTAGGGCAGCTCTGCATCTTCACCGAACGGATGCAGGCTTCCAGATAAGGGGAATCCCGGTAAGCGCAGATAGCAAAGGTATGAAAATGTTTCATAGCGCCGCTCTCCTTTCTTTAAATAATAGGCATTTTAAGCAGTTGCCTGGCAAAGCGCTTTTAAAGCCAAACGGCCTTGGTATTAAGCTATGCTGTGGGGCCATCCATATTATGTATCTTCTTCCTTCTGGAATACGGATTTCGTTTCAGCAGCAACGCGGCAAATAAACTAAGGAGCACATCCGCCGTAAAGTAGTAGGAAATTCCAATCCAGTTTTTTGACCTGCTGTTTATCTGGATTACTGTCGGCATTAGCGGCGTAACTACCCCGTCCAGCCAGAGAAGCACCGGAACATGCGTGGCCATAATTACCATGCTGTTTTTCCCAAACAGCGACAGCACCCATGCTGCCGGAGGAAATTTGGCCAAAGCTGCCGAAAGCAGTATGAGCAGATAACTGCCTGCCAAAGCTGCCAGGTAAAAGCTCCACATCCCCTTTTGCCCAAACCAAGCTGCGTTAATATCAACACGTCCATTCCATTTCACACAAAGCAGCCATACCGGAAAGGCGATTACCGCTGCCAAAAGCAAAACCATTGACTTTCTTTTTCCCAACATCAGCGGTTCCTTCCCCCACCTTTCCTCACAGGCCTTCCACAAATGGCCCGCAAAGAAAAAACCCTGGAGAATCATAGCCAGCTCAAATCCCCAGGGAAGCCTGACTTCTCTCATCTTTATCTTCCATCCGGCATACATAATGAAAAGCACGGCAGCGCCTTTTAGCAAATAGCTCTGCCAAGGCTTTTTTCCCAGCTTCCCCATATTAAGGATTAGATAAAACCATATATTTGCTACGAAAAACATGGTCAGGAACCAGATTGGCAGATTCGGAAGATAATTGCGGATCCCTATCCCCCATAACATTCCTGCCGCATAGTAGCCAAACTCTCCCGCATCTTTCGGCCATATATAGATGATAGAAAAAAAGGCAAATAAAAAATAAGGCTGTATCAAACGGTAAAACTTTCCCGCCAGGAACTCCATCGGGCTTTCATTTTCCTTAAGCCTCAGCCAGTACCCGCCAATCAGCAGAAACACTGGAAGCTGGATGCTGTATACGATCTGATTCAGCCTTCCGTTATACTCAAAAAAACGGTTCATATGGCCTAAAATCACCAAAAGGATAGCAATCCCTTTGGCGATATCAATATACGTCTTTCTCATGTTTCTCCTTGTCTTTCTCCTCTTAACCATGTTCCTTTATTAAAAGGGCACATCTGTTTTCACAGCCTTCCGGCTCCTTTACTTTAAAAGTCCACCGCCGAATAGGCGGTCTAAGTTCAGGGATTCCAAGTGCGCCCGCCGGACTTTCATGTGTGGTGGTGCATCCGCATCCGGGCGCATGAAGGTTTACTTCGTAAAAAAGTGTTCCTCCAACATCAGGCAAAGGGTGTGATACACTGGCAAATGAAGCTCCTGGATCCGGTACGTTTCCTCTTCTGGCACAATAATCGCCGCGTCTGCCGCCTGTCCTAGCTCACCGCCATCCTTCCCAGTAAGGCCAATAACCTTCATTCCTTTTGCCTTTGCCACAGCAACTCCATACATAATATTCTGAGCCTTACCGGAAGTGGAAATTCCTAAAAACACATCCCCTTCCTTTCCATAGCCATAAAGCTGCTGGGCATAGATCAGAAGGCCATCCACATCATTTAAAAACGCGGTAGAAAGACCTGGATGTCCTGTAAGGGCTACTGCCGGCAAAGCTCCCTGGAGCTTTTGGGCCAGTTCTGTTCCCCTCTTAGGATCTGCCTTAACAAGCGCTTTGGAAAACGCCTCTGGCACTTGCCTTTTTTTGCAAAACCCCTTCATCAATTCCCCTACAATATGCTCACTGTCCGCGCAGCTTCCTCCATTCCCGGCTACAAAAAGCTGGCCGCCTGTTTCATAGCACTGTTCCAGAATCTGATATGCCTGATAAATACGTTCTTTTATTGGCGCCAGCACCGGGTAACGCTGGATTAATATTGTTAACTGCTTTTCCGGTTCCATCTCTAGCTATTTCCTTTCTCTGCTTGATTATCGTATTTTTGGAAAACCTCTGCCTCTTCCCCTTCCTGAGCCAATGTCCATAAGGCTGCGTCATACAAGGTGTTGGCAAAAAAATCCATTGGATACTCCAAATTCCGTTTTGGCTCCCCCAAACATCCCACATGGCTGCTATCTAAGCCCGTTTTCCCATTCCTGCAATATTCCTCATATAACTGGCTCCCATATCCGGTTCCCACTAATACGGTGCGAAGGCCAAACCTGGCTCCTGCCTGAGTATCCAGCCATTTATCCCCAACCATATACGAATGTGCCTTATCCACCAACGCATCCTGGTTTGCCTTCTCAAACATTCCGGTTTCCGGTTTTCTGCAATGGCAGCGGATCTTATAAGGCCCGATACCTTTTTCCGGATGATGGGGGCAATAATAACATGCGTCCACATGGGCGTTGTACTCCCCTAAAAGCTGGTTCATATACTTGTGGAGAGCCTCCACATCCCTTTCCTGATAATATCCTCTTGCCACCCCGGCCTGGTTTGTTACCACTACCACCCGAAACCCATGGCAGTTCCACAGGCGGATAGCCTCCGCCGCCATGGGAAGAAGCTTAAAGTCCTCTGGCCGGTGAAGGTAATGCACTTCTTCATTAATCGTACCATCCCGATCCAAAAATATGGTTCTATACATGGAATACATACTCCTTGTCCGGAAGCTGTATCTTCACCTTCCCATAGTCCCAGCGTTCTTCATTGGAAATCCAGCTTTGGGCACCCCGAAGCTCAAAATTCCAGTCTGTGTGCTGGCCGCCCACCTCTTCCATCCGTGCCGCCACCTTATGACGCACATTATACGGGCAAAACATTAAAAGATATCCGCCGCCGCCGGCCCCTAAAAGTTTTCCGCCAAGGGCTCCCGCCTTTACCGCCTCCTCATACAGCTCATCCACCTGAGGATTGGTAATCTTACTGCTCATTCGTTTTTTGCTTTCCCAACTATAATTAAGAAGTTTGCCAAAGCTGTATAAATTCCCCTTTAGCAGCTCATCTTTCATGGCATAGGCCAAAGCCTTTACCTCGCACATGGCCTGGAACGCGTCCTGCTTCCCGTAATTGCTGACCTGATCCTTAATAATATTAGCCGATACATGCACATTTCCTGTATAGCATAAAATCAGGTTATACTGAAGCTCATGGAGGATTTCTTTTTTTATCCGCAGGGGATTTACTACCACATTATTCCTTCCGTGAAATTCAATAAAGTTAATGCCGCCAAAGGTAGAGGCGTACTGATCCTGATACCCGCCGGCAATCTGAAGATCCTTGCGTTCTACCTGGTAGGCCAAATCCGCCAGCTGATAACCATCCAGCTCGATCCCCTTCCACCGTGCCATAGCAATCAGCATGGCTACCATTACCGTAGAAGAAGTCCCAAGGCCGGAGCCTGGCGGCGCGTCGCACTGCAAGTATACTTCGCAGCCCTTTTGAATTTCCATAGCTTTTAACGCCGCTTTTACCAAATCCAGCTTTCCGTCATACACATAATTTTCCCTGGTATTATACTTTACTGTCATATCAAAATCCAACGAATGGACGACAATTTGATCATCCTTTCTTGGCACAATGGAACAATAAGCATATTTGTTAATCGTACTTCCTAAAATTGCCCCTCCCTGTTCCAGGCAAAAGGGCTCTACATCAGTTCCCCCGCCGCCAAAGCTGACACGCAAAGGGGCCCGTCCTCTGATTACCATACAATAACTCCTTTTCTTACGTCCTCCTGGAAACGGAAGTAATCTTTTGGAATCCCAATATCAATAAAGTACCCTTCATTTACAAATCCGCCAAGGCGCCGTCCTTCCTCCATCCACCGGGGAATCATGTTGTTTTCTAATGAAACTTTCCCCGCCGGAATCTCCCTAAGAAGGCTGCGGTTTATCAGATAAACACCGCCGTTAATGGTACCTGGCACAGGCTCTGTTGTTTTTTCGTTAAACTCTACCAGCATTTGATCTTGCAGGATAGCCCGCCCATAGCGGGATACATCCTCCACACGGCGAAGTACCAGGGCAAAATCAAGATGTCGTTTTTCCTTTATCTTGTAAAGCGTTCCATAGTCTAGCTGGTAAAACGTATCGCCGTTAAGGACGTAAAACCAGTCGTCTGTAATATACTTCCCGGCATTTTTAATGGCTCCGGCAGTTCCTAACAGTTCCTCTTCATAAGCATAGGAAGCGCTTATGCCAAATCTGGTTCCATCTTTAAAGTATTCTTCCACCATTGAACCTTTATATCCTACCGCAAAAACAAGTTCCCGGATTCCCTGGGCAGCCAGACCACGAACCACATATTCCATAAACGGTTTTCCCTCAATCAAGGCCATGGGCTTTGGCCTGTCTGCCACCACACTGCGAAGCCTGGTTCCAAGACCTCCTGCCAGTATTATTGCCTGCATTCTTGCGTTTCCTCCTTGAAGTCCTCTTCAATTACACTCCATGCCCCGTCCAGGCTGAAATGTTTTTTAATATATTCCTGGGTTTTCTTTGCCATCTTAAAAAGCCTGGCCTCATCTTGATAAAGGGCCACCACCTTTTGAGCGAATTCCAAAGGCTCATCGGCAATTTCCAGCATCTCTTCCACATCCGGAATCCCTTCCGCCCCTACGGATGTGGTAACGATGGGAGCACCGTTATAGATTGCTTCTACTACTTTTCCTTTTACTCCGGCTCCATAGCGCAGGGGAACCACTACGATCCGGCAGCTCTCATAAAGGCTAGCAAGCTCTTCCTCGCTTACAAAGCCTTTGATTACGATTCCATTATCCTCCGCCTCCAGAGCCTTAATTTCGTCTGTCACCTTAGAACCTACCACGTAAAACCGGATTTGGGGAAGTTCTTTCCGGATTAATGGGAAAATCTCACTTGCAAACCATAATACTCCGTCTGCGTTGGGCGGATGGGCAAAACCTCCCACAAACAGCAGCCCTTCTCGTCTGGAAAAATCTTCCTGAACAGAATCCAGAAATGTTTCATATACATAGGCAGTAATGGCTTTTACCGGAATGGACGGATCTATTTTATGAATGGCCTCTACCTCAACATCAGAAGGGTAATAGGACATAGCGGCCTGATACATCATGGAAAATTCAACTGATTTCCAGTAATCCGAATCCCGCTTCTTCTCTAAATCCCCGGTTAATTCAAATTCCCTAAGCTCCCGCAGGAAATGAAGGTCATGGCCGTAATAAATCACTTTGATATTTGTATTTTCTTTTATATAATCAATATACTTGCTGGCTATATGGGGACGATTTAAGTAGACAAAGGCAATCTGATCCCCGTTTTCCTTCAGCCAGTCCCAAATTTTTGTCTGGTACTCCTCCCCATATAAAATTTCAATTCCCATCTGCTGCAGCGTGGTAGAATATGGCTCCTCATGGAGGAAGTTATCCCCCAGGAACTTTACCACATATCCCTTTTTCAGGAACATTTTCAGGTATTGGAAGGTGGTTTTTGAACCTGCGTCCCTATCGTATGTGGGCACATAATGGTCGATTACCAAAATAATCGGCTTTCCCATGCTCCGCTCCCTTGCCCGGAAGGGATTGGGGTTTCCGTTATTCACACACTGGTTCTTAAATTCATCTGCCCATTTTTCCTTAAGCTTCCTTGCGTTTTCCACCTGATACCGCTTAAGACCAGATCCATTCACATCGGTTCCGTTGGAAACACCTTCAAAATGGATCACTTTAGAAAGAGGCTGGTATACAACCCGGTATCCCGCCTTGCGCACTTCAAATGCCAGATCGGAATCTTCACAGTAAGCCGGTGCAAACCGATCGTCAAAACCGCCAATCTGGTTCCACAGCTTTACTGGCAGAAGGATTGCCGCTCCGGAAATATAATCCACATCTTTTACGTAATTGTACTCTGCCTTATCCGGGTCGTCTAACCGCCCGTAATTCCATCCGGAACCATCGCTCCAGATAATCCCCCCTGCCTCCTGGAGCCTGCCGTCTGGATAAACCAGCTTTGAGCCTGCCATACCGATAGATGGATCCGATTCCATAAGGTTCACTAGTGAACTTAGCCAGCCCGGCGTTACCTTGGTGTCATTATTCAAAAACATCAGATAACGGCCCCTGGCCTTTGAGGCAGCCTGGTTGCAGTTACGCAGAAAGCCCTGGTTGGTCTGGTTCCTGCTGATTACCAGATTTTCCGTATAATTGCCTAGATCCTTAGTAGCGTCGGTAGACACATCGTCTGCTATAATCACCTCATATGATACATCCTTTGTATTTTCTAAAATCGAAAGCAGGCAGGCATAGGTATAATGAATCTGGTTATAAACCGGAATCACAATGGAAACCACAGGAGGAGATTGGGTATGCTCCGGAAAGCGCAGCTTACCATGTTCTAAGTATCCGTCACCAATGGCAAAATCTCCCGCAATCCGTTTCCGGCCCTCTCTAGTAACATATAAATTGATATAGCGCATCGGATGCCGGATGGTGCTGATCCCGTACGTGAGGATCTTTCCTTTTTTCGTATCCTTTGGGAAATGGCGGCGTACCTTATCCTTAAACCGCCTCCAATACTTAAATACCAGGCTCTCATGCTTGTCCAGATAGGTAAGGAGCTGCCCCGCTTCGTTCAGCTCATGGCTTAAATCCCGTACCATCCCCTCCAGATTCGCAATATGGTTATTAGAAAGCCGCTGCACCTCCCGGCGCTTATGGATCTCCGTCTTTTTTTCTTCAATTTCTGTCTGCAGAAGCGTTACCCAGTCTCTGGTTTTAAACAGTGCCCCTTCTTCATCTTTTAACGTTTCAAAAGAGGTTATGGTCTGCTGGTAAGCCTTTAAATATCCCTGGCTGCTGTCACCATGGACATACGACTGAAACGCCTCTTCCATGGAACGGTAAATGGCAAAAAGCTCCTCCCCGATATCAAAAATCCGCAAAAAATCGCTCAGGCTGTCCCAGCCAAACGCTTCCTTAAACCGCTCATAAAAATAATATAGGTTCCGGTACTTTAAAAAGCCCAAGGGAATCGGAAATGCAAATACCCATTCATAATCCATCACCCAGACCGTTCCATCTGATTCCATCAGATTTTCAAATAGGCCGTCTACATTGGACACGAAAAGGCTTTTGTCTTCCAGCTCTGGAACCTGGCCGAAAACCCTGGTAAATTCCGGCGTTACCATGAATTCTCTCACCTGGTCTTCCTGGCCTGTTGCCAGAACCAGGCCAAGGCCTTCCTCTAACGCTTCTTTTACCGGATATCCATTCTGTATGTTCTTTCCGATCTTCTGAGCCATGGTTTCTCCCGTTAAAAAGGGAAACTTCGCCTCAAGAAGCCCAACCGGATTGATTCCGATTTCCGGCTTCAAAACCAAAAGGCGCGGATTCTGCCCAGACAACATCTGGTACTTATCCTCAAATGAGCGGATATGGCTCTCTCCGTATTCGAGGAGAGCCAGTTTTTCTACATGCCGGATCCCATCCTCCTCTAAAATCCTGGTGCGGATTTGGTATTCCGGTTTTCTGGTTCGGTTATATTTCACAAATAATGTACGTTTCATCGCTTCTCCCAAATCACAAAAAAAGAATTCGCGAACTGCGGAAAACCACCGGCCTCGCAGATCATATCATATACCGCTTCCTCTGAGAACAGCCGGTATCTGGGCTTTTCGTACTCGGCAAATAAATTAGGAAGCTCTCCTTTGGCCGGAAGATAGGCATCCGAGTAAATTGCCGTGGGAAGCTTGTAATCCGGAAGAGGATAATAAAAGCTTCCTTGGCCCCCAAGCTGCTCCAGAATGTTTTTTAAATCCTGCAAGGTTATGGAAAGCTCCTGTTCATCCAGCTCGCCCCCGGCCCAGATTTTCAAAGCCTTAGAATTTGGCAGCACCAAAATCAACTGTCCCCCAGGTTTTAAAAAGCCTGCTGCCCTCTTAATTAACTGCTTGCAGTATAACAGATCCTGTGCCCTTTTGTTATGGCCTTCTCCCTTTTTCTCGATTCCATTTTCCGCTTCCCTGGTTTTGGGGCCTACCAGATATACCTGGTCAAATCCGGTTTCCTCAATACCAGACAATTCCCCGTATTGGTAGCGGATATTCTTTTTTTCTTTATGCCGCCTTTTATTTACTTCTAAATTTTCCGGTCTGGGATCCACCACCAGTACATCCCCTGCCTTTTTAGCTAGGCATCCGGTTAAAGACCCATAACCAGAGCCGATCTCAAGGATCCGCTCCTCCGGCCCGATTTCCATCCAGTCAATTAAATTTTCCCGAATGGGCGATAAGGCCATTAAAAGCTCCGGACGTGTTCCCTGCTCTAAAATTTTCTGGATTCCCGCTTCATCGGAACCGTACTGTTCCATTAGATCTAAAATGTCATAACTGATATCTTTCACAGCATCCTCCATTCCATGGCTATCTTTTTACAGCCGTTACGAACGACTCCATGTCATATACACCTACTGTATTTTTATTGGAGATAACAGTAATATTCGCCACATCATATAATCGGTGGTATACCACATGCTCTCCCTGTTCAAATCCGGTGCAGCTCATAGATAACAGATATTCCCCGCCCTGAAGGTTCATTTTCTGGGTAAACTCCACCTGATATTCATCCCCGCTTTTCACCGGCTTAATATCGGTTCCTTCATACATGGTATTGGTTCCGGTTAGATCTGTCCCCTTTTTGTCCTTTATGGTATAGGTAAAAATAGGCGCCTCAATGTCCGCATGAAACCGGATACACTCTCGGATGGTAAACCGCTCCCCTTTTAAAAGCAGGTTGGTTAAATTTCCCCGCTCGTCTAAAAGGCCAAGATCATAAATTTCGGCACGGCCATCCCCATATTCTGTCCGGTTGGCATTGATGGTAATCTGTTCTTTCATCAATTTACCAGTCTGTCCGTTTAATCCGCTGTGAGATATTTCATTCAGCATCCCGCCGGAAAAGTCAGATAGCTCCAGTTCCTCTTCCAAGGCCTCCATCCGTCCCGCCAAAATCTTTTTATACAGATCCACCATATGGCCGGCACTTCCCTCTGCCACAAACTGGCCTTTGTTTAGCAAAACGACTTTGTCGCAATATTTGATAATGCTTCCCATATCGTGAGTTACCATCAGGATCGTAGTGCCGCCTTTCCGGATTTCCTCCATCCTCCGGTAACACTTGGCCTGGAAAAACACATCTCCCACAGAAAGCGCCTCATCCACAATCAGAATCTCCGGTTCTACATTAATCGCCAGCGCAAACGCCAGCCGCACAAACATACCACTGGAATACGTTTTCACCGGCTGATACACAAAATCCCCGATTTCAGCAAAATCCAGGATTTCAGATAATTTTTCGTCCATTTCCTTCCTGGAATATCCCATCATGGTTCCATTCATGTAGATATTTTCAATCCCCGTATAGTCCATGTTAAAACCGGCCCCCAGCTCTAAAAGGGCGGAAATTTTTCCGTCTACTGTCACCTTTCCGGCTGTTGGAGTCAGCACACCCGTAATAATTTTTAGTATGGTAGATTTTCCGGAACCGTTGGTTCCGATGATCCCCACGGTCTGGCCCTTTTCCACCGTAAAGGAAATTTTGCTTAACGCAAAGAAATCTTTATGGTATTCCTTGTGGGAAAAACTTAAGGATTCCTTTAGCCTGTCAATGGGTTTATCATACATTTTATATACTTTCGTCACATCCTCTACTGATATGGCGTATTCTTTTTTCTCCTTGGGCATAAGCTCCTCCTCTGCGGGGAATTATAAATTGCTGTAAATCGTAACAATTATATCATAAAACCCTTCTTTTTCCTATCAAAACCTTCCTGGTTTCCCCTTTTGCCGCAGAATATTCCAAAAGGTTTCCCACAGCCATTCTGCTAAAAGTACCGCCGTATTATCGTATATCACCGCAAAAGCCAGGCTGAGCATAAGCGCGGCGGCTGACTGTAGCAGCAGGCCTGCTGCTACATGGGAGGGGCCAAAGAAAAAGGGGCCCAAACGCATATGCTTTTCTGCTACTACAAACAGCATAAACCAGTGGATTAGCAGTATGGAATAACTGTAGCGGCTTATCATCCTCACAACAGCTGAAACAGATTTTCGCAAGATGCCACTAGGTGTTTTCTTCCGTTTTCCTGCCAAGCCGTCACAGCGCAAAAACAGCAAAAATACTGCCATGGAAAACAAAACCATCAGCAGGGAATCGTTTGCTGCGCAAACGGCGCCGTCTGTCCTGGTAGCGTGAACCCAGACAATTAAAACGGCGCCGCAAAGGCCTCCTGCCCAGATTCCTTTATCATACGTTCTTCCTCTATCCCTTGACAGCACATATCCAAGTAAAAAAATCCCTTCCCAGGAAAACCAGACGGTATCAAAGCCAAAACTAATTCCCAGAAAATAGCATCCTGTCTTAAACGCTGCCCCAAGAATCACCACCCAGGCAATGGCCTTTTCCATGGAATCTGTCAGATTCCCTGTCATCCTGCGGAAAAAGGGAACCGGGATATATAGGCGGATCAGCACATAAACCAGCCAAAAATGAGGCACCAGCTCCATCGGCCCGGATAAAATCCGCAGGCAGGCAGACCATAAGGAATCCGGCGAAAGGGAAACCAGGCCAGACCGATGAAGGTAAAACAGGTAATAGGCGGCCAGCGGAAGAACCACCTTCGACAGCCGTTTCCGGTAAAAGGCTGTCGCGGATTCCTCCCGGCAAGGCAGAAGCAGGGCTCCGCTAATCATCACAAAAAGCAGGTTGCAGCATAGGCCTAAGCCTGCTGCTCCTGTGAGAACATACCACAGTCTGGAAGCTTCCAAAATCTTTGATGCCGCTGACTGCATACTGTGGACTAATATCACCAGCATTACTGACAGAAATCGGAGCTGATCTAGGTATTCCTTCCTGCCCTTTGCCTTTGGCCCGATACCAAGAAGGGTTTTCCCATAATCCGGCCAGCTTAACTTCATGCTGTTCCGATTTTTTAAATGAATCCAGCCAATCAGCGCCGTTGCTGCGATAAAAAGTATCCATTTCATCCTATTTTTCCCGCAATTATCATTGATATCCCGAAAACCGCCTTATGCCAATTCTTCCTATACTGTGTGCCCATACGTTTTCAGCCATCTTCTCCAGTCTTTATAGTCTGGCAGGATCGTTTCTACCTCTGCCCAAAAAGCAGGTGAATGGTTCATTTCCTTCCGATGGGCCAATTCATGGACTACCACATAGTCCAGCACCTGAGGCGGCATCAAAATCAGCTTCCAGTGAAAGTTTAAATTTCCCCGCCCGCTGCAGCTTCCCCACCTGGTCTTGGCTGCGCCGATGGAAATTTTTTCATAGGTGACACCCATTTTCCGGGCAAAATAGGCCGCTTGCTCTCCCAGCCGTTCCTCTGCCTTCCTCCGGTACACCTGTTCCAGCTCCGGATGTTTTACATAGTCTGGAAGACCCCGCTCCATTTGAGCCTTTTGCTTTTCTTCCATCATCAAATACTTCTTAATAATCCAGGCTTCCTTCTGCCGGGCAAATTTCTGCAGCACCTGGTCTGTGGCACTCTTGGGAGCCCTTAGTTTCACTTTTCCATTTCCCCCAACCTCCAGACCCAATGTACTGCGTCCTGAGTATATTACATCAATAAGGATTTCCTTTTCCTGCCCTTTATAAGCAAATCTTAGCTTCATCTGCCTTAACATTCTGTTATGCCCCTTCTTAATTCGTATTCAAGCAGTCCGTATCCCAAAAGCAAAGCGTCTGGCTCGCCGGGCTCTGGCGCGTTTGGCACCCGGATCCGTTAAGTAAGGAAAGGGGCTGTTACAAACAGCCCCTCCCTGTAACATGCCGATCGCCTTACAGTACATCGGAAAAATGAGGACGCAAGCGCTTAAATACTTTCAGTCCCAAAAGCATCAGCACAGCCGTCACTCCCCAAAAATAAAGGCTTAGCATGGGCCGCTCCCAAAACCAGTTCCTTGTTAGCATACTGTCCCTGTATCCTGCTACAATGTAATAAACGGGATTCAATTTAAAAATCACGGCCAGCCATGGAGTTTTTTCGGTAAACATTCCCTCATCGTACATGATGGGAACCATCCACATGCCAAACTGCAGGCTGATTCCCACAATCTGGGCCATGTCCTTAAAAAACACATGAATGGAACTGGTCAGGTAGCTGATGGCCAATGCCAGCATAGAAGCGGCGAATGAATAGTATCCTACCTGGATCCAGGTGAGCACAGGCCACCAGCCATAGCACAAGTTTAGACCCAACATGATCAGCACAAAAAAACCGTGAACCATGGCGCAGGACAATAACTTGATAATCGGCAGCACCTCTACCGGGAATACCACTTTTTTTACCAAGTAGCTGTATTCTTGAAGGCATCCGGTTCCTGTATTTAATGCTTCGCTAAAAAAAAACCAGGGTACGATTCCGGGAACCAGCCACAGCACATATGGCGCCGGCACCGGAGGCGACGATTTAAACCCGTAAGGCCCGAAAATCAGGAAATAAATCAGCACCGTAACAATGGGCTGTACAAACATCCAGACCACTCCGAAATAAGACCCGACAAAACGCTTATGAAAATCCGCTTTCGCCAAATCCCATATTAGCTTTCTCTTTTTCACAATCTCTTTTAAAAGTGAGATAACATAATTCATTGATTTAACTACCTACATTTCCCTACATGCACATGGGCGTCAGCACCGTTACCCACATGGTAGCCAGCAAAAGCACGGCTGACGCAGTTAATATTCCTGTATGATACCACATATTTTTAAATCGCGCAACGACCATCCTGGAATTAAACAGCAGGTAAAACAGATACAGGATCGGAAGATAGTACCTTCCCTGTACGCCTGCGATGATCCGCTGCCCGGGCACCGTATAAGCGATATACATAGAAGTCCAGATCAGGAGGGCGCTTGCTCCCAGCATCAGGAAAATCCACAGTTTCTGAAATCCGTTCAATGCCGCCGCTGCTGTACTCCTGGTATCGGTTACTACCGCATACCCGGCCAGACCCATGGCAAACCAGGTAAAGGGGCTGTCTGCCAGATGGCCCTGGACACTAAAAACTTGACGCCCAAACAGCATTTCTGGCATGGCGCGGAAAATATTCTGGAACAGGAGCTTCAGATATCCCGTAAAATGACCCAGGATATAGCTCATCTGTCCTGCCTCGCTGGTAGCTCCGCCCCGGATATCGCCGGTATCTTTCGGTGCAACTAGCACCGGAATCACAAAGGAAGAAAGAAGTCCGGCCAAAACCAGGAAAATCCCTGCCCGCATCAGATACTTTTGCTTTTTGTCCTTAAATTTTGACGCCGGAAGCAGCAGGGCAATAAAAACCATTGGCGCGTATACTGCTTTCACGCCGCAGCCCAGCAGAAAGCACAGCAGAATCCACAGATAGGATTTCCAGGTGATGGTCTGTTCCGGCGTCAGAACCTCTTTTAACAGGCAGGCCGAGCCAAGGTAAATCCACCCGGTTACCCAGGAATCGTAGGAGTACGTACAGGCCAAAAACATGGAAGTGGGCATCAGGCCAATTACCGCCATAATCCCTTTTCCCACAGGTGTCTTTTTAATGGCGGCATACATTAGCGCCCCATATACAAACAGGTTTCCCAGCCGCCCCAGAATCAGCATGGTTCCCCATGACACGCGAAAGCCTTTGCACACCTTCAGTACCAGAGCCTGGCCCAGATATGCTGGTATAGCTCCTTTTGGAATCACCGGTTCCAAATGGATGGTTCCTGTTTTATAGTCGCCATACTCATTCCGGTAGGAGAGAAGGGCTTCCTGCTCCTTCATAGACCCTGGCTGATTATCCGGCCAGGCATCCAGGTTAGGCACCATTAAGCTGAATACGGTCTGATTCACATTCATTCCATGGGGATAGCTGGCCACTCCCATGGCCCGATACAGGTGGGTTTCCTCATCAAATCCTACTTTATTGGCCGGAAATGCAAAAATTGACAGCGTTCCTACACTTAAGCATACGACTAAAAATCCCATTTCTATATGGTTTCCCAGATATCCTCTGAACAGCCAGAAAAAGGCCAGCAGGCCAAAGACCAGCCAGAAAAAGGCCAGCCGATATCCATTGACCACCAATTCATTGCATACGGCAAATCCGGTTATCAAAAGCGGTACTTTTCCGGCTTCCTCTCTGGTTCCAGGCTCTCCCAGCTCTGATTTCTCTACGGACAGGACAATGGATTCCACTTCTTTCCGGATGGTTAAGTAGGATGCCTCTGCCAGTTTATTATTGCGGTCTTCGATTAGAAGATCCTGGTTGGGATCAGCCTCACCGTATTCATTATAATAACAGACATACGCCTTCGCGTTCAGCAAATGATCATAATCAAAATAATAGGCAAACTGTTCCACATAATTCCCATCCAGGGGAATGCTTAATGTCCCCCTTTCCCCGGTTAAGCGAAATCCTTCTTCTGTCCGTTCAAAGCCCTCTGCCGCCACCGTTTCCAAAGGAATGGGGGTTTCTCCTCTGGATTCCTGACGCAATACCGGAACATGGCAGAAATATTCCAGAACAGCACCTAAAAAAAATACGATCAAAACTGCCAGGCCGTATTTTAGAAGCTGGGTACTGGCAAATTCCTTGTTTTTTTTCCCTTTCTTCTTTCCTTGCATCCAGGAAAATACCTTATGGTCCATGGCCATCCTCCTCTGTATCCTGCCGCCCTGTCTGGCTTTTATTCTTTTCTTCCTGTTCAAGCTGATAAAGCGCCATCTGCTGCACCAGTTCCTTTATCTTTGTTTCTAACTGGGAAATTCGGATGGTCATAAAAAACACACGCATCAGCAGCAGGAAAATCATAAACAGAAACAGGAAATTTACTGTGGCATAAATCCCCAGCATATGAGCCAAAACATCCGCCACCACTGGGAAAAGGCTGAATATTACAAACATCATGGAAACCAGAACCCAGAAAATCCCATCTTCAATTTGCATCTTTGCCTTTCGAATCTTTCGGATAATCAATGTCATCGTCCCGGCCGATACGATAATTAAAATCACCCGCAGCATGGTTGTCATCATTTTTTGTACCCTTTCTCTCCCGCCTTTTTCCAATAATTTTGGTTCATGGTACACCAAAACACTACCTTCTTTGGCAGCTTCTGATACCGTTTCCCCATGCAATACCCCAAATACTTTACGCCGCTTTTTACTATCAGCTCCGGAATCAGCCAGGGGCGGCGGCTTTTGATTAAATGGGCAGCCGTCTTTTTCACCAGCCGGATTCCCTCCCCTTCAGATGGAAGGCCTGCAAAAATCTCCGGATGATCCGCCTGGGAAACCGCTAAATCAAAATTCCTGCGAAACTGCTGCCTGCAGTTATAATTATGGGAATGGATTACCCGTGCTTTTGCCTGGTACACCAGGGCATATCCATCCTGTATCCCATGTCCCGCAAAAATCATATCCTCGTTAAAAATAGCATGGCGGACAAAGCCGCCTTGTTTCATATAGATCTTCCGGTTATAGGCGCAGCATACATTGGATCCGAAATACGTTTTGATTCCAAGCCTTGGGATATCCGCCTTGGTCTTAACCTGATCGTTTGCCGGATAATTAAACGCTCTGGTATATCGTTCAATATACCCGCATCCAGAATCCGCAAGCTGCCTGGCATACACCATGGCAGGCACCTCCCCTTTGGGCCCCCGTTTCTGGAACCCGGCCACCAGCTCCTCCACCAGCCTGGTATCCGCCGGAACCGCGTCATCTGTCATAAAAAGAACCAAATCCGCCTGGGAAAAGGACACCGCCTGGTGCCTGGTTCCTCCATGATCAAACTCCGATTTTTTTATATGATGTACTTCAAATCCGGGTACCCCTTCATATTTAGAAAACCCGCCCTGTTCCCAGTACTTCTTTTCCGTGTTGATTACAATAATGTTCCCGATTGGATACGTCTGCCTTCTAAGCATTTCCAAAAGTTTCGCAAATTTCTCTCCTGGGCGGTAAGTGGGTATCAAAATATCTATGGTTAACAAATCTGTTTTCAGCTCCATACAGCCTTCCTTTCCTTACCCCTTGCGCAGCATCCATGCGGTCTGCAGACCAAATCCCAAAAGCAGCATTGCCATAAATACGCAATAGGCAAGAGCCGCTCCAAAAATCTCAAACCTGGATACCAGCGCAGGCGCTAACATAAGGGCACCCAACGCGGTTATGGCATACACCAGGAAGATTCCCCGCTGCCGGCGCATAATGACAAGGCAGTAATACATCAAATTCGCCATGGCATAAATTCCGCCGCCCGCTACGATCACCGTAAACGGCACCAGATACCTGGTCAGACGGCCATCGTATCCCGTTCCCAGCAAATATTCCATAACTGAAAGCACAAACCGCCCCAGAGCCAAACATCCCAAAACCGCCAAAACCGTAAGACCCGCAATAATTCCACCAATTTTTCTTAAAATCCGTATAAGCCCCTTCTTATCCCCCTGATTCCAGCACATGGTCATCCGGATCAGGAATGGCCGGATGACAAAATTTGCTACTAGGTAAATAACGGAGGTTGGCATAAAAATCAAATTAAAATATCCGGATGCCGCGTCATTTAGCTGGCTGTCAATAGCATACTTGGCGGCAGAAAAAATATAAAAATCCAAAAACACGGAAAGGAATAAAAGGCCTGCCTGAAGAAACAGCTTTGACATACTTTTTTCCCGGCAGCTATCATCTACCCGGGGAAGGGCGCCAATGACCGAACAATCAAACAGGGCTACCCCAAGAACCTGGGCAGCCACTGCCGCCGCACAAGCCAATACCAGGTTTTTCGTTACTGCCAGCATAATAAGGAAGACTGCCACAGACAAAAGCGTACGGAAGGTGTTCGATTTTCCTGTAAGATATAGGCTGCCCTGCCTCTGGAACTCCGATTCATATACATCGGCATATCCGTCAATAATCTTATACAGCGCCAAAAGAAAGACTGCCAGGGCCTTTTCTATCCCATAGGCTCCGCTTCCCCCCATCCACGCGGAAAAAAGGGCAGCTACTATTACAGCCATACCGGTTGTGATCTGGCGGTGGCGCCGGTACTCCCCAAAGGAATATCCGTCCTGGCCGGCGCCCCGGTCCGTAATCTGAAACGGCCTAAGACCAAAATAAGCCAGCGTAAACATCTGTTGGCCAAAGGCGCTATAGCCTATAGCAAATACGCCTCCAGCCTCATCCCCGGAAATGCGCATCACCAAAAACGAAAGAACCATACTGGCAAACGCATAGCAAAAGCTTCCCAGCATATTCCATGCCATATTCTGTTTTTCAAGCTGGGTCCCTTTATAAATCAGGAACCCGGATAGTTTATTCATCACAACTCCGCCCTTCATCCTCGGATCCGGAAGTTCTGGATCACCAAAATGGATATCAGCATCCGAACCATATATGCCGCCGCTACAACCGGTTTCAGATAGCTTTCCCCTGCCAGCCGTTCGGCAATTGTTACCGGAACCTCCGCCACTTTGGCTCCCTGTTTAATCAGAAATGAAACCGTATCCGGCTCCGGCCCATAATTTAAATTCAGGGCAAATTCCTGGATCATCTGCCGATTAAACATGCGCATCCCGGATGTGGGATCCGCAACCCAAATCCCTGTGGTGAAACGGATGGCCCAGGAAATCAGGTGGCTTCCTATCATACGCATGGAAAGCCCTTTTTGCTGGTTGATAAACCGTGAACCGATCACCAGATCATACCCTTCATCCATTTTTTTCCGGATCCCTTCAATATACTCTGGTCTGTGCTGTCCGTCGCCGTCAAACTGGATTGCATAGGAATACCCTTTTTCATAAGCATATTTCATCCCAGCCTGGAAACACCCGGCCAATCCTAAGTTTACCGGAAGATCCAACATATGATAGCCATTCCTTTGGCATATCCGGGCCGTCTGGTCAGTGGAACCATCATTTACCACAAGATAGTCTAGCTGCGGAAAATCCCGTTCCAGTTCCCCTACCACCTTTTCAATATTTTTTTCCTCATTATAAGACGGGATAATCAGCAAAATATCTTGCATATCCGCCATCCTTTCTTCATTTCCCTTAAAAGCTGCCAGCTTTTTGCCATACGTTAGCAGACATCCCTTCCCCAATCAGTTTTTCAAAATAAGATCGCAGATTTCATCCACCACGTCCAGCGGCAAATCCGCGTACATGGGGAGGGTCAGCACCTCCTGGGAAATCCGCCGCGCTACAGGGGTATCTTCTGGCAAAAAGCGCCCTTTGTAACACTGGTATGCATTGACACAGGGGTAAAAATACTTCCTGGGATGAATTTCATGCTGTTCCAATTCTCTAAATATTTGATCTCGGTCTTTTTTGTATCCTTCAAATACCACAGGCATATAGGCATAATTCCGCTTTACCCTGGGATCCTCTGGACACAGCCGAATTCCGCGAATGCCAGATAAGCGGTTTTGGTACTGCCTGTATATATGTTTCCGTTTTCCGATCTCTTGCTCCACATATTTTAAATTGCAAAGGCCCATGGCGGCCTGAAATTCATTCATCTTTCCGTTGCCTCCTACCAATGCAACGGTTTCTTCATCTAAAATCCCAAAATTTTTCAGCCCGTTTATCTCACTGGCAAGCTCCGGATCTTGATAGGATACTGCCCCGCCTTCAATTGTGTTAAAAACCTTGGTCGCGTGAAAGCTGAACATACAGGCATCGCCAAAGGAAGCAACGCCTTTCTGATCCAGACATTCTCCAAACGCATGGGCCCCGTCATAAATTACCTTTAACTGATGCTTGTTTGCGATGGCTTCAATCTGTTCCACCCTGCACAAATTCCCGTATACGTGAACTGGGATAATCGCCGAAGTCTGTTTGGTAATTAAGCGTTCCAGTTTTTCAGGATCTAATGTATAATCATCTTCCCGGATATCACAAAACACAGGAGTCAGGCCATTTCTCACAATGGCATGGGTAGTGGAGGCAAAGGTAAATGGCGTAGTAATCACCTCACCTGTCAGGCCAAAGGCCTGAATCGCCATTTCCAGCGCCAGATGGCCGTTTACAAACAGGGACAGGTTTTCGGCCTGAAGATATTCTTTCAGCTCCCGCTCCAACATTTGATGGAAATCCCCCATATTCGTCAGCCAATGGCTCTCCCAAAGTTCCTGGATCATCTTGGTATATTCCGCAAATGGCGGCATGGAAGACCTGGTAACTCGAATGGGTTCTTCTCTCCTCCCCATTTTTTTCCTCCTTTTCTAAATAAAAACCATTATCATTACATTTTTTAGTCATAATCGTTACGATTTTACAATATCACCAAATAAAAGTAAAGCTTCTATTGCTTTTTTCCTCCAAATATATTAAATTAATACTGATATCTTTTCATTTTGGAATGGAGCTGCATTCTAAATATCAAAGAGAGACTTATCAGGAGGAACTATGATTATGCACAAATTAACACGTTACTCTGCTGCTGTGCTGTTATCTCTTTCCATGGCTTCTGCCGGGATGATGACCGCATACGCAGACCAAACCGTGGACTATTCCCAAATCGGTCCCGGCTTTGCAGACCCCCAGGCAGAAGGGGAATCCGGCCAGACCACTGTGATCCGTACTGACAGCGACGCAAACAGCCAGGAGGCTTCTGGAACTGGCACCAGCGAAACTGCCGCCGCTGGAGAAGGCACCGGCGAAACTACGCCAACAGAAAATGCAGAAGCGACAACACCTGCAGAAGCTGCGGAAACAACAGGCGATGGCACCCAGGCGGAAGGACAAGAACCAACTGCCCAGGAAACCCCTGCCTTTACCTTTACTTCCGATGAAGAAGCAGCCATGAGAGCTTATCTGCGCACACAGGAATTTGGGGAAACCATTCCTTATATTGCTGCCAGCGCCCTTCGAAACGGCGGATTTTGGACTCCTTCTTTTATCGGGGATGATACCATCCATAACTTAGGAAACGGCTGGTATTCCATACAGATGATTTTAAGAAATACCCTTGGCAATATCCTTTACCGCACCTATTCCAGTACGGTAGGCTGGTCAGAATGGGTAATGAATGGAGCCGAAACCCCACATTTAACCGATGGTTCTGTTGTAGAAGCTATACAGGTGCGCATTGCCGGAGTTATCAGCAATGATTACGACATTTACTACCATTCCACCTTATCGGATGGAACAGTTTTAGACTGGGCTAAGAATGGGCAAACCTCCGGATCCATGGCAGAAGGAAAATGGATGATTGGTTTCCGCATGGCTTTGATTCCCAAAAACACCCAGTTTCCCTATGCAACCCAGCACACAGTATCGGCTCCTGCCGGAACAGACGGAATCCAGTTTACTGGAAGCGTCCCTACCTATAAGGATGGAAGCGGACAGCCTTTTACCGGATGGGCATGGGTGAATAACCAAAGATATTATATTGTAAATGACCAGGCTGTTACCGGATGGCAGTACATAGACGGTTATAAATACCTCTTTGATGATAACGGTATGCTGGTGTCGGATCTTCGGGAAATTTTAGGGGACGCTCGTCCTTACATGCTGAAAATCAATCGCGCAACCGATACCTTGACTGTATATGCCCAGGATGGCGCAAACGGCTATATCCTTCCTGTTGTTTCCTTCTTAACAACCACCGGAGATGATACGCCTTACGGCACCTTCCATGTTCCAGCAAAATATCGCTGGAGGCTGATGATTGGCAATGTTTATACCCAGTATGCCATGCGTTTAAAAGATGGTTTTATGGTGCATTCTGTTATCTTCAACCATCAGAATCCGTACTCCCTGGACGCATCTACTTATAATAACTTAGGTATTGGGCGCTCACACGGCTGCACCCGTTTAAAAACCGGGGAAATGAAGTGGATTTATGATAACTGTCCAGTAGGAACCACCGTACAAATTTATGACTCCCATATACCAGGGCCATTTGAAGCCCCTGTTCTGGATGCTACCATTCCACCAGATCAGAACTATGATCCTACGGATCCTACCGTTCCGGAAGCGGTAGCCGCAATGCAGGCCGCCTTAGCGCAGAAGCAGGCAGAAGAGCAGGCGCAGCAGGAAGCAGCCACTCAGAATGCCAGCGCGGCAGGGGAAGCAGGAAACACTCAGGATACCGGTGAAGGGGAATCATCCGGACAAGATGCTTCCGTTCCCATGCCTGCTGACCCAATCAGCTAATCGGAAACAAAGACCCTATAAGAAACAATGAAAAACCGCCGGCGAAAGTGGATGCTTACTGCCGGCGGTCTTTTTGAAAGGAACCCTTATGAAACTTTCCATTATGCAGCCCTACTTTTTCCCTTATCTGGGTTATTGGCAATTGATTGCCAGCAGCGATGCTTTTGTGATTTATGATGATGTAAACTTTATAAAAGGAGGCTGGATCAACCGGAACCGTTATTTGTACCAGGGGGAAGCCAAATACTTTAACATTACTATGAGCGGCGCAAGCCCCAATAAGAAGATCAACGAAATTAGTCTGATGCGAAGCCCCCGGTTTCACCCGGGGAAAAAGCTGCTGTCCACCCTCCAGATGGCTTATCAAAAGGCTCCTATGTATCATGAGATCCTTCCTGTTTTAGAAACGATCATTCTCCATCCCGAGGACAATCTGGCCCGCTACCTGGAATACTCCATCTGTGCCTTATGCGATTATCTGGAAATCGATACAAAAATCCTGGTATCCTCCCAAATCACTCAAAAGGATAGCCGTCTGGCAAAAGAAAAAAAGGTAATCGACATTTGCCGCTGTCTGGGCGCCGATACCTATATCAACGCCATTGGCGGGCAGGCTCTTTACAGCCGGGAAGAATTTGAGCAGGCCGGAATCTGCCTGTACTTTATCCGGATGAACCCCATAGAATATCCTCAGTTCCAATCACCTTTTATACCAGGTCTGTCTATTATTGATGTGTTAATGTTTAATGACAAGCAAACCGTACGGCAGTTTTTAACCGAATATACTTTGGAATGATGGTTGTTACTCGCAAACAGAAAACAGGATCGCAAGAATTTCCTCCATCTCCTTCTCATCATATCGCTGATCCACCGGTAACGGCAAAATATCCGAAGCCATTTGGCAGTCTATTGACATCTTGGGGCAATGGTTCTCTACTTCCGGCCACAGGCAGGGAACATACACCTTTTTCCTGATTAACTCCTGGCGGATTTTAGAGCCCTGGCCCATCCCTTCTTTAAGCCACAGCGGATATGCATAGGCGCCTGGAATCAAGGGAAGAACTAATCGGTTCATCTTACTTAACTGGCGGGAAAGGAACGAAAAATTTCGAGTACGCCTTGACTTCACCTCTTCATAGTCAATTGCCCGCAGCAAATTATGGGTTAGCTTTGACATTTGCTTTACTGGCTCACCGGAAAATCTGTCATTATTTTTTGCGTACTCCTGGTAAAATTCGGATGCCGGCGCTTCATATCGCCCTAGCAGAAAACCCATCCGTTCAAAAGATTGATCCACCGGCAGCAGGCTATACTGCTGCATGGCGGATTCAAAAAACCGCTTCATTCTTCCAGCATGTTCCCAGCCTTCCTCCATCCCTAAAGACAGGTAGGCCCCATCTGGAACACCAAAAAATTTGCGGCAGCTATAAAGAGTATCCATGTCAGAAAGCGGGTGACGGAAAAACGCATGAGTATTGTCTGCAATTACCTTGTGAAACGTTCGCCGCAGCGCTTCCATCTCACAAGAGGCAAACACGCCGTAATGATTCACCACATACAGCCATTCCCCATTCGCTAATTCCTTGTCAAAAACTGGCCGGAAGGCAGCATCCACCTGATAAAATTCCCAGGAAATCCCCTCTGCTTCACACGCCTCCCATACGGTTGAACAGCAAAATCCCGGAAGATACAGTTTTTTTATGTTTCTTATGCGGATTAAAAACCGCAAAGCTCCCCGCCCGCTATTAAATGCCAGGAGGTTTGGGTAGTACTCCTGCCCCCTGTAAGTATCAAGCTGAATATATCCTCCGTATTCTTTCATAATCCTTCCACCTCTTACCGTTTCAAAATCCGTTCTCTTATAATCCCCGCCAAATAGCAAACGCTTTCCAGACGGAATCCTACCGAAAGAATTCCATAAATCCCAATCCCCAAAAGCACCTGCAGCGCCAGGCCCAGGATGCCAGAAGGCAAAAGAAACCGCAGCCCGTAAACAGATACCCCCATAACAGCCGAAACCGCAAGCGCCGGAAGGATATCCCTCCAAAGGCGCCCGATGGAATACCCCAAAAGCTTCTGGTTTGGCCACGCGTTAATAAACGTACACAGAAAATCCCCTGCCGCTTTAAAGGCAATAAAGGAAAACGGGCCGCAGCGGATGGTAAAAACTAAAATTACCACTCCCACAAGCTTCTTTATAATCTCCAACTTTAAAAATAAGTCGCTGCGCCCCATTGCGTTTAGTGCCTGGAGATTTGCGATATCCATAGGCCAAACGGCGTAAGCAAGGCAGGAAATCTGCAAAAACGGCACGCAGGCCAGCCATTTTTCCCCCAAAAGCACCAGTATCAAATTATGCGCGGTCGCAGCCATTCCTGCCATCATGGGAAACACCAGAAACACGCTTACCTTTATGGCACGCCGGAGCATACGGGCCACTTCCTCTGGATGGGACTGATGGGCAGATAAGGCAGGAAGCATAACTGACTGGATGGCAGTTCCTAAATTCGTTACAATTAATTTGGGAAATTGCTCTCCCCGGCTGTAAATCCCCATTGTATGTTCATTATAGATTTTTCCGACTACCAGACCGTAAAGATTCATAAATAATGTATCAATTAAGGACGCGCACAAAAGCTTCCAGCCAAACCTGAACATAGCTTCCACCCGTTCCAGGGCAAAAATTAATTTCGGTTTCCAGGGTACTGACAAAAACAAAGCCGCTGTCAGGGCAAAATAATAGACAAGCTGCTGCCCTACCAGCGCCCACACCCCAAGACCAGCCACTGCCATTCCAATTCCCACACCACCAGAAATGATAGCTGCCGCCACAGTAGCGATACACAAACCTTTAAACCGCATCTTCCGGGCTACAAATCCATTCTGCACAGAAATGACAGACCCGGGGAATAAAACCAGAGAAAGGATCCGGACAATGGATGTCATGGCCGGGTTTTGATAAAATCGGGATATCCATGGCGCCATCAAAAATAAACACCCATAGCTCACCGCTGCCGTAGCTAAATTCACGTATAACACAGAGGAATAATCCCGCTCATCCGCCTGCTGTTTCTGTACCAACGCCGTTCCGAAACCGTTCTGCACAATTACATTTGCGATGGTAACAAAAATCAGCACAATATTAATAATTCCGTATTCGTCTGGCGAAAGAAGCCTTGCCAGCAGAATCGAAATTACAAATTGGATCCCCTGGGAACCCCCATTTTCCATTATCTTCCAAAACAGACCGTTAACGATCTGATTCCTGGTTCCTCTCTCTGCCATTAACAGCGATCCTTTCCAAATGCCAGCTTTCGCAGGAAGCGGTACAGTCCTGGCGCCATTATCTCAAACCGGATAAAAAACCGGGTGCGCAAATCCAGTTCTTGGTAAAAGCTTCGGTAGCCAATAGCCAGCACCTTCTTATATTCCTTTACATTCAAATACGTAAGAAAGTCCATTCTTCGGCAGGCTCGTTGAATGGAGCTATCATAAATCCCTCCAGTTTCCTTAGAGAACCCCCGGTACATAACCTTCATAGCGTTATGATGTTCAATCAAGTTCTGCTTATAATCCCCCTGTTTCATCAGCGCGCTCCAGGATACTGACACCCCTTGCTGATAAGCAGACATTTTCCGATCCAGATAGAATACCGTTCCCTTTGCCGCCATGTGGAGCTGGATGGGAATATCCCCCACTGGGCTGGTGTAATAGTAATCCTTCAGATCCCTGGTATATTCTGTCCGAAACAGAAGGGAGGCGGTGGGATAATTTGACGCCTTGTCAATCACTTCCTCTGGTGAAATCAGGCGGTTTTTCCGATACGGGCGGATTTCCAGGGACTGGATCGCCTTTTCCTGAGTTTCAATTTTAGCGCTGTGAAGGCACATGGCGCATTCCGGATGGTTTTCCATATAATTCACCTGAAGCTGCAGCTTATTTGGATCGGTCCAATAGTCATCCCCGTCGCACATGGCAATATACCTTCCGTTTGCCCTTGGATAATTAAAAAATCCTTCCACATTGTATTTTCCCTGGGAATATTGGTTTTCCTTCTGGTAGTATGGCTTAATCCGATCCGGATATTTTTTTTCATATTCCCTGATAATTTCCTGGGTTCTGTCTGTGGACGCGTCATCATAAACCAAGATTTCAAAATTAAAATTTGTCTTCTGCATCAGGAAGCTGTCCAGCGCCCTTGCAATATAATTTTCATGGTTAAAGGTAATGCAGCTAACACTTACCAGAATTTCATCTGATGATTTCTCTTGTTTTATCATATTATCGTTTGCGCCTGCGGCACGATCCTTTCTTCTCTTCCTTTTCAGCGCCTGCCTCTGCCTTCCATATACCCCTAAGCACAGCCAATGATACAGACGGCACCAATGATGCCCCAGCAAAAAAGCGGCAGCCTGGTTTTTCACCCGGTTCGTTTTAAAGCCCCAAAAGGGAATTCTTTGGATCAGGTCTTGGAATTCCTCTCTTCGGGCCAGATCGTTTATTTCCTGGTAGCATTCCGGCAAAGGCTTTATGGTTCGATAATAGCTATGCCCGGCAAACCCGCAGATATGGAACAGCATTTCCTGATCTATCCTGCGGTGCACGGCCTGGGAGCTTTTTGCCGCTTCCATAAATTCCTCCATCGCCCGCAGCAGCAGGAAACAGCTTTCTACTCCCTCTGGATGGTATCTGCTAATTAAGCTGTTTTGAGAACTGTCCTGCCAGTAGTACAGATAGCTTCCTGGAATGCACGCAATCCGTTCGCAAAAAGTAAGATAGCGCACGCAAAACCAGATATCCTCATTGATGGAGATCCCTTCCGGATACCGGAGCTGATGCTTTTGGATCAGCGGAACCCAGTACAGCTTATTGCTTTGGGTGCGCAGCATCAGGTTTTCATATAATGGAAGGAATAATTCTTCCGAAAACTGGCGCAAGGTTCCCTGCCACATCTGCTGCCTTCCAGCATTTTTAGAATACTCATGGATCTCTGGCGGGCTTTGATCCCCGTAAACCCTTGAAAAGCCGCAAATCGCGGTCTGGGCATGGCACGCTTTTACACTGTCCAGCAGCGTGGCCACCATATCCTTGTGAATATAATCGTCTCCATCAATTAAAAGAAGCCATTGACCAGTTACCTGATCCAGCCCTGCGTTTCTGGCGCTGGACGCTCCTCCGTTTTTCTTATGGAGCACCTGGATCCGGCTATCCTCCCAGGCCTCCCTGTTACAGATTTCCAAAGAGCGGTCTGTGGATCCGTCGTCTACCAGTATGATTTCCAAATGGGAATAGCTTTGAAGCCGAAGGGAACGGATACACCGTGCCAAGTATGCTTCTGAATTGTAAACCGGGACTACGATTGAAACCAAATCATTCCCTTCCATTTTTCTAACACCTCCCGCAAATGTGATATCCTTTCCAAGTTTCCAGCCAGCATAAACCTGGCGCCCTTACCAGCTTAATTTCAGCACCTTACCGCAAAACCAGATTTCCAGCCGGACAACCTGGAAAAAGACCCGGACATATTGCTCCTGAAGGGGATGGATATCACAATACTTCTTATAGTAGTACATGGCGCTTTGGTTCCTCAGCTTCTGCCTTTGCCAGATATCCTGGTACGTCTTTGAAATGCTTTCCGAATGGCGATGTACATAATGATCCGTTAAGAGAAGGGCGGTTTGATAGCCCTTCTGCTTTAACTTCTTCCCCAGGATCTCTTCTTCATGATACAAAAATACCCCTTCATCATAACCGCCGCACTCCATCATCTTAAACCCGTCCACCATAAGAAGGGAGCCGTGAACCGCATCCACATAGACGGCTTTCTTTCCCTGAAAATAGCATTCCCTGTATTCTAGCAAGGTTCCAAAAAGTCTCCGGCACACTGGGCCGCTTCTGGCCAGATCCCCCCAAAGTCCCAAGATAGGCCAGCCGTTTTTCTGCCTGCCATAAACCGGATCTTCCATTACGGCAGATACCGCCCCTAATGTGGGATGAGCGTTCAGCAGGTGGGCAAGACGTGTCACTAAGGTTTCGGAAAATTCCACATCCGGATTTGCGATCAGCACATAGTCGGCCTTCTGTTTCTGGCAGGAATAGAAAATCCCCAGATTGTTTCCTGCCCCATAGCCTCCGTTTTTCTCTGCTTCTAATAAAATGACCCGCTCCTGGCCCAGTTCCTCCACCATAGCCTTCAGCTTACTTACAGAGTCATCTGTGGAATGGTTATCAACCACCACAATAACATCCAGCTCTTCATAGGGAAAAATCCTCTGTACCAGTTTTTTTGTGGTTTCTGCATCGTTATAATTTAGAATTACACAACTTACTTTTTTTTTTCGCCCGTTCCTCTGGCTGATAGAAGGCCTTTGCCCTGTATGGTTCAAATTTCTTTCCTGAATGACTTTCATCCCCAGTTTCCGGCTAATCCACCTGCGCGCTGGCGGACAGGCCCATGTTACGTAATCCATCATATGGTACGCAAACAGATACGCCCTCTGCTTTAAGCCGCCACCCTCTTTCGGCGTTCCTTGCCATGGTGTCATATCCAAATACTGTTCATACACAATGCGGTAATGCCCCAAATTCCCTGTTTTCCAAGGGCGTTCATCTCCGGCGAAGTGGAGAATGGCTGGATGCTTCTTCGCTTTATTAAAAAGTGCCTTCGGCACAGACCGGTAAGATGCCGACTGCTTTGCCAGCTCCTCATATGAAAAATAGCGGTAATTCGTAAAAAAATTATATCTGGGAGATAAGGCCTTAATCTGCCCCTTGAACGCGCCGTTTAATGTGTCCTGGTCACACGCAAAAGTAGTTCCACCCAGTTTCCCATAAAACGCCACCAACTTCTTTTCTGCCTCTTTTTTCCGCCAGGCTGCTAAATCAATCAAAAGCACCCCTGAATTATAGTAGGGATCTTCCTCCTTTAACCCAATAGCTGCCTTTACCTGGGGATAAATGGTAGGCTCCATAACCGCCCCCAGCAAACGTCCCTTTAGATCCGTTTCCCACAGCTTCTTTAAAGAAGAAACCACAACTGTATCGCAATCTAAATAAAGTACCCGTCCCACATCCTTTGGCAAAGCGGTTCCCACAAACAATCGCCCCATAGCGCTGAGGTCAAAGCCGCCTGTATCAACCGGATACGGAAACCGCTCCCTTAAGTCCCCCATAGAAATAAAAATAATTTCCCGTTCAAACCGGTCTGCTGTTTCCTTTAGCTTGTCCCGGTTTTCCTGGCTCAGATCTACTGCCAGCACAAAAATACGGATCCGCTCTTCCACCTGGTTATGATCCATCAGGGAATACATGGATACCGCAAGATGCCTGGCATACTTATCATTGGAAGCATATACCACATCCATACTACCTTCTCCTAATCCTTGTTATTCCAATTCGCTTCTGGCAGCCGCTAACGCTGATTCAATCACCTTATCCATATCATAGTACTTGTATTCTCCTAAACGCCCTCCAAACTTCACCTTTGTTTCTTCTTGCGACAGCTTGGCATATTTCTGGTAAAGCGCCTGGTTGGCTTCGTCATTAACGGGATAATAAGGTTCCATCCCCTCACTCCAGGTAACCGGATATTCTTTTGTAATCACAGTCTTCTTCTGGTTTCCGAACTCAAAATGCTTATGTTCAATCACCCGGGTATACGGAACCTCCCTGGCCGTATAATTTACAACCGCCACCCCTTGGTAATTTTCTTCATCCAAACACTGGGTTTCAAACCTTAAGCTTCTGTATTCCAGTTTGCCAAACCGGTAGCCATAATAAGCGTCAATGGTTCCGGTATAAATAACGTTCTGGCCAAGGCTGTCATAATAATCCTTCTTTTCCAAGTAGTCAACGCCTGTTTCTATATCGCAGTCCGCAAACAGCTTATCAATGATCACATTATATCCGCCTATGGGAATTCCCTGATAACGATCGTTAAAATAGTTATTGTCATAGGTGTAGCGGACAGGAAGCCGCTTAATGATAAAAGCCGGAAGATCCTTGCAGTCACGCCCCCACTGTTTTTCTGTATATCCTTTTACTAGTTTTTGGTAAATATCGGTGCCCACAAGGCTGATTGCCTGCTCTTCTAAGTTCTTTGGCTCTCCGGTAATCCCTGCCCTCTGCTCCTCGATCTTGGCCTTTGCCTGAGCAGGAGTGGAAATTCCCCACATTTTACTGAAGGTATTCATATTAAAAGGCATATTGTACATTTCCCCGTGATAATTTGCCACAGGGCTGTTGGTATAGCGGTTAAACTCCGCAAGACCGTTTACAAAATCCCAAACCTCCCTGTTGCTGGTATGGAAAATATGGGCGCCATACTTATGCACATGGATTTGCTCTACCTCCTGGCAGTAAATGTTCCCGCCTATATGGCCGCGCTTTTCCACCACCAGGCACTTCTTTCCCTTTTTCCCTGCCAGATAAGCAAATACTCCATTGTACAGCCCGCTTCCTACTAAAATATAATCATACTGTTTCATGTTTTTTCTCCTTATTTCATCCGCTTTGTCCTGATACTGACATTTATTCTACTATAATTTCCCCTGACTTTCAATGTTATCCTGACAATAGGATAGATTCCCTTTTTTATGGCATGAAAAAAGGATGCTGTCCCATTTTTAAGTTCTCATCCATGGTTTGGTATCCTCTTTTCTGATTTTCCGGTTTTCCCATAGAAATCCATGTCCAGAAAAAATCTGCTCCAAACGGTGTTTTTCTCCTGCCAGCGCTGGTTCTTCTGGTTCAACAGTCGCATCCATTAATTTAATCATCTCCGACATATTTCGGAAATATTCGGTTTTCTCCTGCCAGAAACTCTAGCTCTTCTATCAGCCTGCGAAGCCGATAGGTTTGGCAGCGCAGGTTATTCAGCTTTTTCTCCCAGCCGTCAATCTCCCACTCCAGCATCTCTGCCAGCTTCTTTCTGGGAATCCCATCGCTTCCCGCCTTCAGAAGCAGCATCAAAAGCTGTATGCTTTTCTGTTTCAAGCTTTTAGAGATTACAATCCGTTTCCCTTCAAATTCCAGGAAAAACCTGCACATAGCCCTTCCTTCACATCGCACCACTCTTTCATTCTCCGATAAATTTCTTTGAGCGCCATACCAAAATTTCCATATATGAATCATATGATAGCATATTTATCATTACAAAAACCGTTTCATATCATAAAATTGAGGGAATTTTTATTATTTTACCGGTCTTTTTCTTGAGTGATAGCAACGCCTTTTGCAGTATATTGTTGAATTCTCCAAATTTTAAGCGTTCTTTTTGCATCATAAAAAGGAATCCCACATAGCAGGATTCCTTTCCTAAATTTAATTCACTAATAAAACAGCCTGTTCACCGCGCTGAAAATCCCACGGATAGAAGCTCGTGTAATATTCGAACTGATGCCTACTCCGTAAGTTGCCTTTCCTGTTTTCACATCCAGCACATGGATATACGATGCCGCCTGCGCGCCGGAACCGGAACTGAGCGCATGCTCTGAGTAATCCATTACCCTAATTTCGATTCCTAGTTCATCCTCTAAGCCCCTTTGTACTGCGTCAATCGGTCCGTTTCCCACACCTTCAAAGTATTTTTCAATCCCGTGAGCTGTATACGTCACTTTCGCCAATGTGGCAAATTCCCCGTTCCCCACATCCGCGTCGGAAATCCGGCATTTTCTGAAATGCATGGGTTCCTTCCGATCCAGGTAATGCTTCTTAAATTCTGCCATAATCTGTTCCGGAGCCACCTCGCCCTGCTGTTCCGAAATCTTTTGAATCACATCGGCAAACTCTTTATGCATCCCCTTAGGAAGCTTAAATCCATAGAATGTATCCATTACAAACGCTACGCCGCCTTTGCCGGACTGGCTGTTAATCCGTACCACTGGTTCATACTGACGCCCGATATCAGCCGGATCAATAGGAAGGTAGGGCACCTCCCAATGCTGGCCGCCCCGCTCCTTAAGCGCCTGCATCCCTTTGTTGATTGCGTCCTGATGAGATCCGGAAAACGCGGTAAATACCAGTTTTCCCGCATACGGATGGCGGGGATGGATATCCATCTTAGTGCAGCGCTCATAAACTTCCGCAATCTCTTTTACATTCTCCAGATTTAACTCCGGATTAATTCCCTGGGAGAACATATTATAAGCAAGAGTAGTAATATCCACATTTCCTGTACGTTCCCCATTGCCAAACAGCGTTCCCTCCACCCGATCGGCTCCTGCTAAAAGGGCAAGTTCTGTGGCTGCGATTCCGGTTCCCCGGTCATTATGGGGATGGACACTTAAAATAATGCTTTCCCTGTTTTTAAAATGGGTATTCATCCACTCAATCTGATCTGCGTATACGTTAGGGGTATTCATCTCAACTGTAGAGGGCAGATTAATAATCACTTTCTTATCTGCCGAAGCCACCCATGTTTCCTGGACTGCCGTACAAATCTCTAAAGCAAAATCCAGTTCCGTCCCGGTAAAGCTTTCCGGAGAATATTCCAGTAAAATCTCCCCGTCAAAATCCGTCGCGTACTTTTGAACCAGTTTCGTTCCAATTACGGCAATTTCTTTAATTTCCTCCATATCTTTATGAAACACCACATCCCTCTGCAAGGTGGATGTGGAATTATAAATATGGACAATCGCCTTCTTGATGCCCTTTAACGCCTCAAACGTCCGTTTAATCAAATGTTCACGGCACTGAACCAACACCTGAACCACAACATCATCCGGAATCAGCTTCCGGTCTACCAATTGACGCAGAAAATCAAATTCAATCTGGGATGCCGCCGGAAACCCTACTTCAATCTCCTTGAAGCCCAGCTTAACCAGCAAATTAAACATTTCAATTTTTTCTTCCACCACCATTGGTTCCACCAATGCCTGGTTTCCGTCTCTTAAATCTACGCTGCACCATACTGGCGCCTGATTAATTTCCTTATTTGGCCAGGTTCTCTCCGGGAAATCCACTACGGGAACCCGTTTATATCTTTGATAATTTAACATGATTTTTTCCTCCATTGTCTTTTCGTGAGTATCGTTTCTCTACTCCGGGAACCTCCTGGGTTACATTGCTTCCTTTTTATATTGTCCTATTCTCTCTATCCAGCCTTTCCCACAGGCCATGGAGTCGTTCAATCACACCGTAATGCTTAACAATGAATAACGTGGCCGTTACAGGTCTAACCCCATCTTTCATCATTCCTTTTCTTTCTAATTCCGCCCGCGCCGGCTATTTGCCATCGCAGCGTTACCATGTATTATAGCACATGCTACTTTTCATGGCAATCGTTTTGTTTCATTCCGATCATTCAGGGTTACGATATCCGTTACGTTTCAGGCAAAATGTCCCCGCTCTTTCATAACCTCAATTACCTGGTCTACACACTTCCCGCAAGTTTCCAGGGAAGCGGCTTCTACCATTACCCGTACCACCGGTTCGGTGCCAGACTGGCGCAAGAGAATCCTTCCATTATCGCCCAGGTCTTTCGTTACCTTTTCAACTTCTGCCTGGACAGCCGGATCGTCCTGAGCCGCTTTTTTATCCTTAACCCGTACATTTTTCAGTACCTGCGGATAAATCGCAACCTCGGAAGCCAGTTTCGTTAATGTCTGCTTTTTCTCCAGAATCACTTCCATCACTTTCAAAGAAGTTAAAATCCCATCGCCTGTGGTAGCGTGCTTGCTGAAAATAATATGTCCGGATTGCTCCCCGCCTAAACCGTGGCCGTTAACCGACATATTTTCATAAACGTATTTATCACCCACTGCCGTCTTTTCGTAACGAATTCCTTCCCTGTCAAACGCTTTATACAAACCGAAATTTGACATGACTGTAGTTACTACCGTATTATGAGGCAGCATTCCCTGCTCCTTCATATATTTGCCGCAGATGTACATAATCACATCCCCGTCTACCACATTTCCCTCCGCGTCTACCGCCAGGCAGCGGTCCGCATCACCGTCATAGGCAAAGCCCACGTCACAGCCTTTCTCCACTACATATTTTTGCAGGTATTCTATATGGGTTGAGCCACAATTTGTATTAATATTTACGCCATTGGGCTGATTATTGATTACATGGGTTTCCGCCCCTAACGCGTCAAAAACATTTTTTGCAATAGCCGATGCGCTTCCATTCGCGCAGTCTAACGCTACCTTCATATTTTTAAAGGAACGGGTAGCAATGGAAATCAGATATCCGATATAACGGTTCCGGCCAGCCGCAAAGTCAGTAGTCCTTCCAATATATTCCCCTCTTGCCAGCGGAATCTGTCCCATCTCCCCATCCAGGTAACGTTCAATTTTCTCAATTACGCTTTCTTCCAGCTTTTCACCGTTCTCATTAATCACCTTTATTCCGTTATCATAAAAAGGATTATGGCTGGCAGATATCATAATGCCGCAGTCAAACCCTTCTGTGCGCACCACATACGATACGCTGGGAGTTGTGGTAACATGGAGCAGGTAAACATCCGCTCCAGAAGCGGTAAGTCCGGATACCAACGAATATTCAAACATATAGCTGCTTCTCCTGGTGTCCTTCCCGATTACCACCCTGCAGCGCCTGTCAGAATCCTTTTGCCCGTAATACCAGCCTAAAAACCGGCCTACCTGATATGCGTGCTCTACTGTCAAATCCACATTAGCCTCGCCTCGGAAGCCATCCGTTCCAAAATATTTTCCCATCACTTTCATTCCTTTCAGTCTTCCCTTTGTCAAACATGGTTCCAAAGAGGATGATTCTTTCTTTTTCTGTAACCGGAAAGGAGCCCCACAGCGCCTTCTGCCTTTTACGTTTGCTTAAAACCTTTCCGGCTCATTTTACCAGCCGGCTTTTTCCCTGTCAAGAAAATTACACATTTCCCCTTCAGAATCATGGGGATATAATATATGCCCTATGCCAGTAAAAAATAGCAGCGATATCAAAAATAGCCTTTTTTAAGGTTATTTTTGATATCGCCATTATCTTGTCTGGTTTTTCCTGAAAATTTGCTTTATAATAGGAATACAATCTTACATGGATGGATTATTTATCAAGATCCGTTCAGTGCAACCTCCATATAGGCTGCAACTTCTAAAAATCACAGTGAATTCAGCCTATGGCCGCTGACGGCAGGCTTGCTTCGCCTGCGTTCAGCGGCTTTCCTTTTGTATGAAGACGTTCGCTACGCCGTTTCCTGCAGCCGGCTCAGTTTCGCCGCCTGGTCTGCTGTAATCAGCGCATCCAAAAGCTCCCTGATATCTCCGTTCATAATAGAATCAATTTTATACAGAGTTAGCTTAATCCGGTGATCTGTAACCCGTCCTTGGGGGAAGTTATAAGTTCGGATTTTTTCTGAGCGGTCGCCAGTTCCGATCTGGCTGCGGCGCTCATCCGCCTCAGCGTTTTGCCGTTTTTCCAATTCCATGTCATATAGCTTAGAACGAAGCAGACGGAAGGCTTTTTCCTTGTTTTGGAGCTGGGATTTTTCAGTCTGGCTGTAAATTACAATTCCGGTAGGGATATGGGTCAGACGCACCGCGGAATCTGTAGTATTTACGCACTGGCCTCCATTGCCGGACGCTCGCATTACATCAATCCGAATATCTTTATCATCAATTACAATGTCAAACTCCTCTGCCTCTGGCATCACGGCCACGGTGGCAGTAGATGTATGGATTCTTCCGCCAGATTCTGTTTCTGGTACCCGCTGTACCCGGTGGACGCCGCTTTCATATTTCATCTTGGAATAGGCGCCTTTTCCTGTTATCATAGCTACCACTTCCTTAAATCCGCCAATCCCATTTTCATTGACGCTGACTAATTCCACCTTCCATCTCTGGCTGTCTGCGTAATTTACGTACATCCGGTACAGTTCAGAGGCAAATAATGCCGCCTCGTCACCGCCTGCCCCTGCGCGGATTTCAAGGATAATATTTTTATCGTCATTGGGATCCTTGGGGAGAAGCAGAATTTTAAGCTGATATTCCAACTCTTCTATTTGCTTTTTGGCATCGGAAAGCTCCTCCTTTGCCAGTTCCCTCAGCTCCTCATCACTTTCCTCCTCCAGCAGTAGCAAGCTGTCCTCCACATTCTGCTTTGCCTGCTTATACTCCTTATATGCTTCTACTAAAGGTGTTAAGTCCGCCTGTTCCTTCATCAGGCGCTGAAACCGCTTGGGGTCATCTGTAACCCCTGGGCTTGCCAGCTCCTGCATCAACTCTTCAAAATGAACTAAAATATCTTCTAATCGATCAAACATAAGAATTTCCGCTTCTCCTTTCCTACAAATCTCCTGTCATAGCTTTTATGGCAGTTTTGTCTTTCCTGTGCCGCCAGCCATTACAGACCATTTGAATCTGTTGCCGCTGTTACAACCCGATCCCGTCCAGCCTGGTCCTGGACGATCCGGATATGGCGAAAGCCATTGCTTTCTAAAATCGCTTTTACCGATGTCCCCTGGTCATAACCGATTTCCAGATAAATGGAAGCCCCTTTTTTCAAAAACGCTTTGCCTTCCAACGCTATCCTTCTATAAAACTCCAGGCCGTCACCGCTTCCGTCCAACGCCATCCTGGGTTCAAAATCCCGGACCTCTGGTTCCAATCCCTCAATAACCGCTGTGGGGATGTAGGGAGGGTTGGATACCAGAAGATCAAATGGTTCTTCCCCCTGTTTTAACGCCATAAACAAATCCCCCTGACGCAAATCAACCTTCGGATACTGCCTTCCCTCGTTTTCCCCTTCTCCCAGCAGCCGCTCACAATTCTTAGCCGCCACTTTCAGCGCTTCTGATGATAAATCCACGGCTGTGATCGTTTTATACCGTCCCCGAAGCGCCAGGCTCACAGCAATGCAGCCGGATCCGGTACACAGATCCAATATCCGTTCGCCCTGCCCCGGATGCTCCTTTAGTATCAGTTCCACTAAGGTTTCCGTATCCTGCCTGGGAATCAGTACGTGGCGGTTTACAAAAAATGAAACCCCCATAAATTCCTGAACCCCTAAAATTTGCTGCAGGGGGATCCGCAAAGCCCGTTTCCCGATCATTTCCCTGTAACGTCTTGTCATTTCCCGTATTTCCTGGTTATCCGGCAGTTCCCGGCTCCGGTTCATAAGGAAATGTGCCATATCCGTCCGGAAGGCTTCCAGCAGCAAATATTTGGCATCCAGCTCCGGCTCCGGATTGTTATGGCGTTTCAATTCTTCCCTTCCAAATGTAAGAAGGCTCTGCAATGTCTGCCTCATCTCTCCCGGTTATCCTTTCTCCCAGCCCGGAAAATTCTCATCCAAGTACGCTTTCCAGTCAAATACGGACTCCACCGCCTGGATTGCCACCTGAATCATACCATCATCCGGTTCCTTGGTAGTCAGATTCTGCATCCACATGCCAGGTCTGCTTAAAAAATCTACAATTTTTGAATCGCTGCGCCCTGCCAGCCGCAAAAATTCATAGGAAACCCCGGCAATCACCGGAATCAATACGATCCGGCTTACAATCCTCAGCCAGACGGTATCTACCCGGATCACCATAAAAAATAAGATACTGATTACCATAACGATTAAAAGAAAGCTGGTTCCGCAGCGTTTGTGCTGCTTGGAGCTTTTGCGCACATTGTCTACCGTCAGCTCCAGGCCATGTTCAATGCAGTTAATGCATTTATGCTCTGCTCCGTGGTACATAAATGTGCGGCGGATATCCTCCATCCTGGAAATCAGTTTAATATATGTGATAAAAATACCAATCCGGATCAAACCTTCCAACACAGCCATTACCGTAGCAGAGGGGATAAATCTGCGGAAAAAATTTGCCAACAGAAGGGGAAGCACCATAAAAATCCCAATGGCCATTACCACCGAAAACACCATAACTACACTCATTAGCGCCGCTTCCAGCTTTTCCCCAAACACCTTATCCAGCCAAAGTTCAAACTTCCCCGGCTGGCTGTCTTCATCATCTTCAAAAAACCCGGCAGACCAGGTCAAAGTCCTCATCCCCAGAATCATGGAATCGGCAAAGCTGAATACTCCCCGGATAAAGGGGAGAGAAAACAGCTTTACCCGTTCTGTCAAACTTACATAGGTATCTTTTGAAACCTCAATCTCTCCGTCAGGCTTGCGGACCGCGGTGGCATATTCGTCCTTATTTTTCATCATAATCCCTTCAATCACTGCCTGTCCGCCGATTCCTGAATATTTCATGCAGCAAAACCTCCTTGCATCCTGCACCCGTTCCCTCCCGCAATGTCTAAACCGTTATTTTGGAAGGATGCCAATACACATTTGTCCTCTCATATCACTGGTGGTAAAGTCCCATACGGTTTTCTGGGAGCACATCAGGTAAAAAAAGCGTCCTCTTCCATACGTGTATACGCATAAGAGCACGCTTTATCTACATTCCTTATACTAAATTATTACTGAGCCTTAATACCATACTTACGGTTAAACTTGTCAATACGTCCCCGAGCCGCAGCCGTCTTCTGCTGGCCAGTATAGAACGGATGGCAATTGGAACAAATTTCCACATGGATGTCCTGCTTGGTGGATCCGGTTACGAATTCATTTCCACAGTTGCATACTACTTTTGCCTGGTAATAATTTGGATGGATTCCCTCTCTCATGTTTTCACCTCACTCATGTTTTTTGCGGTTTCCGACCGCACAGAAATACAGTTCTTCTCTGAAATGTCTATATGAATTTGCAATATCAATAGACAGCCTAATCAGTATATCACAAGAAATTTGAAATTGCAATCACTTTTTCCAGCTCATTTAAGCCATTTAAGCCGCCATACATTCTTGTTTCCCAATGGTGCTATAAATACCGCCTGCGGCGGATTTCGTCTACAATCTCCCGGTTGCTTCTGGTTTTCGTAAACATATCCAGTATTTTTTCCACGGAATCTTCGGATTTCATAGAATTCGTCCCCCGACGGATAATTTCCATAGCCTCTGCCTCCTCCCGGCTTAACAGCAGATCATCACGCCTGGTTCCCGATTTTAAAATATCAATTGCCGGGAAAATCCGCTTTTCTGAAAGCTTTCGGTCTAACACCAGCTCCATATTGCCAGTACCCTTAAATTCCTCATAAATCACGTCATCCATGCGGCTCCCTGTATCAATCAAAGCCGTTCCCAGGATCGTTAAGCTGCCTCCTTCCCGCATATTCCTGGCTGCTCCGAAAAACCGCTTCGGCATATGGAGAGCCGCCGGGTCAAGACCTCCTGATAAAGTGCGCCCGCTTGGCGGAACCACCAGATTATAAGCCCTGGCAAGCCGGGTAATACTGTCAAGCAAAATCGTTACGTCGCGGCCATGCTCCACAAGCCTTCTGGCCCGCTCAATCACCATTTCGGAAACACGCTTATGGCGTTCTGGAAGTTCATCAAATGTAGAATAAATCACTTCCACATTTTCCCCTACAATAGCTTCCTTAATGTCGGTAACCTCCTCAGGCCGCTCATCAATAAGAAGGATAATTAAATGCATTCTGGGTTGGTTGGTGGTAATCGCTTTGGCTACCTGCTTTAACAATGTGGTTTTCCCTGCTTTCGGAGGCGACACAATCAGGCCTCTCTGCCCCTTTCCGATAGGCGCCATTAAATCCAGAACACGCATGGCCATAGAATTCCGAAGACCTGCTGTTTCCATATGAATCCGTTCATTTGGAAATATGGGCGTTAAATCTTCAAAATTGGGCCGTTTCTCAGCCACGTTTACAGGATAGCCATTAATACTGGTTACATAAAGAAGAGCAGCAAATTTTTCCGTAGCCGCCTTTACCCGGCGGTTTCCCCTAACCATATCTCCCGTTTTCATATTAAAACGCCGGATCTGGGACGGCGCCACATAAACGTCATTTTCACCAGGAAGGAAATTTTCACAGCGGATAAATCCAAATCCGTCTGGCATAACTTCCAAAATCCCATTGGCTTCCATGCCGCTGTCCAGCTCCTGGATCTCATCCGGGTTCATCTCTATATTCCTGCCGTCAGGCCGAACCCCTTCCCGGATCAAATTGTCTTGCTGCCGAACGCTGGCGGTATCCTGGCTTCCGTTTCCGCCTGTCCGCTCCGGAGCGCGGGCCCCATCCTGGCCTCCATTCACCCGTTCCGGACTATGAGAAGAATCGGCCCCGCCAGTACCGTTATCCTGACTTCTCCCCCTGTTTTGATAGCCGTTCCGATTCTCATGGCGGTTCACCACCCGGATCTGCTTGCCCTCCATACGCCCTGCCAGACGACTGCTTGTGCCATTCCCATCTCTTCTGGGAGTCTGAGAATCCCTTTTTATAAAGCCCGTCCCATTTTCCGTCCTTCTAAGGCCGTTTGCCCGTTCCTGTCCTTCCGATCGTTCTGGCGATTTCCGGGTTTTCTCTGCCGATTTTTCAGATGGTTCCACTGTCTTTTGAACCGTTTTCTGTTGGGTTTCCTCTGCCGCCAAAACAGGTTCCTTTTCTTTCTCCTCCGGTATTTTTTCATTGGATTCTCCTGCCTGGCAAATCAGTTCCACTAACTCGGCTTTCCTTAAGCTGCTGATTCCTTTCAAACCCTTTTCCTTTGCCAGTTCTTTCAGTTCGCTTAATGGAAGCGTATTCAATTTTTCACGCATGATTTCTCCTTTTCTTGAGCGGATCCGGCATCTGTGCAGGATCACGCCAAACCATATTTCTTTTTCTTTCTATAGATCGCTATATCATTTTTAATTATCAAAATCATCGTAATGGGGATTTTCTTCAGATTCAGAATCTATCGAATTATTACAATCAAATAATACCAGGGGTAACCTGCCTTTAAACCTGCTATCATCTGATTACTATAAAAAGACGATTCTATTATAATCCTTATTTCCATATAAGTAAAGGTTTTTTCCTTCTTAATTTGCCATCTTTATTAAATGGGATTTCATCTGGACAGCAAAATCTTTCTTACGGTGTCAAACTAGTTGACAAGAACTATCGCAGCATATATGCTAAAAATGAAAGCAACTTTATTTAGGCAATTATGAAACGTTCTCTTGGTGTAATGGAGCTGTCCTAAACAGATAAAAGCAGACCCGGCGTAGTGGCATTTGCCCTAATTTTGTCTGCTTTGATCCTCCTCTCTTTCATCCAAAGGCGTTTCGCAAACGCCTGATCAAATATCTGTTGAAAAGGGAGATATCTTAATGAGGAAACTAGCAACACTTTTGGTAACAGCGGCATTTACCGCGCTGATGGCTTCTGCCGCATTTGCCGGGACATGGAAAAATGGTGAAAATGCCAATCAGGGCAAATGGTGGTATGATAATGGCGATGGTACATATGCCCAAAATGGATGGCAGTGGATCGATGGCAACAGCGACGGGGTGGCGGAATGTTATTATTTTGACGCCGAGGGCTGGTTATATACGGATACCGTTACGCCCGATAACTGCCTGGTCAATGCCAGCGGAGCCTGGGTGGAAAACGGACAGGTAAAAACCAAAGCTTTGTCCACAGCCGCGGCTACAGGATGGTTTGAAAAAGCCGGGCTTCAGAAGAATGCCCAGCAGAATGTAACTTACAATTATATTACCACATGCAGTAACCCTGCGTTTAAAACCATAGGGAACTTGACATTTTACAATTATCAGACTTTTGCGTCAGATGCTTCCCATCCGGCAAAAGAAGGTTATGAGTGGAAAACCGTTCAGGCAGCGATTTCATTTAATGACGCCAACGCAAATTTATATGGCACATCGTATGCCTTTGCCTTCCAGGATAAAAACAACATTGATTTGTTTAAAGACTGGGATGGAGCGGAACGCACCTTCACTCTTAATGTTAATGGTACTGATTTTACCGAATGCAAAAAATCTCTCTCTTTAAACTGGAACGGTTATAGAGCAGTAAATGGTTCTTTCTCCTGCCTTGTTCCGGTAGGGTATGACGGTATGTTTGTCGCTTTCTTTGATAATGCAGCATACACAGAGTTTACCGATGAACCCAGCCTGATAAATTCTTTGAGAAATGCCAACATATTCTTTTTAGACTAATAAGATAAAGGGCCCAAACAGAAACATGGCACCTGCATACTTGCGCAAATGCCTGATTCCTGTCTGGGCCCTTTTTATACCTTCTGCATCTTTTCGCAAATTTCGGAAAAGGGATATTGCCCTTCTTTTATTTTCCTATAAAGCCTTCGCCGCAGCATGAATTCCCAAAGGTGAAGAATTGATTGATTACCACTCCGTCCGCGTCTTCCAGCTCCAAGCCCAAGGCTCTTGCCATAATTGGCCCTTCATCAATCAGATACATGCCAGGGATCTGGATGCCTGGCTGAAAGTCCGGCCCGGATGCCAGAAAAAAGGTGTCATAGTCCGGTCTGTCCGGATCATAGCCATGGGCGCCCCGGTGGACTCCATTCCCTTTTTTTGCCTTCTGCTGCGGCTCCCCGCAACCGTTTTTAAAATAAAACCCGTCCTCTGCCTCCAGCATAAAGGAACATCTTGGATCCGCTCCCTTTTCCCTGGCCTGCTTTCCTGTATAAACCGCTCGGATGCCGGAGCCGGGGCTGCTCTTCCATTCCTTTAGCCACAACGCTACCTGAAGCATCCGTTCCTTATCCTTCCGGTTTTTCAGATAGATGTAGCAGGCTCCATCGCAGGTTTGGGCTGCCACCTCCCACTTAGACAGTCGGTTTCCCTTTCGATTGGCCCAGCCTTTCTGCACAATGTGGTAATTGGGATACAGCACCTGGTTCACATTCTTCTGAAAATGATCTCCCAGGAGTATGATGTTCGTTGTTTTTGTTTCCCCCAGCCGATCAATCAAGCCTAATAGTTCCCCAATCCGTAAATCATGGCGTTTCAAGGCTTCCTCTGCTTCTTTTGAATCTACGCCAAACTCATGGCGGATGGTATCCACATCGGTAAAATGCGCCAGCGTAAGATCTGGCCGGTAATGGCTTATGGTTCTGAGAAGAGAGGCCTGGACAAAATGATCCAACATGGGCTGGCGGATCCCATCCAGCATGTGGCCATACCGTTTGAATAAATCCAATTCATACCAAGGTGAACCATTTCGAAACGAAACCATAAGCTGGTTATCCCAAAACCGGTTTGACCACACCTCTGGCAGGTTATAGGAAATATCCGCTTTTCCGGTTACCGGCCACAAAAGGGAGGCTGTTTTAAGTCCCGCCTTCCTAGCTTCATCATAAAGGGTAGTTCCCCGGATAAACCGCCTCTGCCAAAACCAATCCGGATTTTCCCGTTTCGGCTGAAACCGCAGGTTATTCACGATCTTGTGATGTGACGGAAGCTTTCCCGTAACAATACTCACATGAGCTGGATAGGTCAGGCTGGGGCAAACGCTTTTTACATGGCGGCATATTGCCCCCTGGCGTACAAGCCGGCTAAAATTAGGAAGGGTTTCCAAAAACTTAAGATCCTTGCTTCCTACCGCATCCAGCGAAATCACCAGCATCTTATTTGTTTTTTTCCCTATGTATTTCATTCTTCTGCTCATAAATTCCTCCCATTGGTATCCTTCACAGCCCTGCCTGCCTCTTGATCAATTCCATATGGTCTTTTATCTGCTTTTCATACCCATTGTCAGAAGGCTTATAAAATACTGTTCCTTCTAATTCGTCTGGCAGATACTGTTGCTTTACATAATGGTTTGGAAAATCATGGGCATACAGATAGCCCTGCCCCCGCCCTAACGCTTCTGCCCCCTTGTAATGTTTATCTCTTAAGTGAGCCGGGACTTCTCCTGTCCGTTTGGATTTCACTACATCCATAGCAGAAAAAATCGCATCGCAGGCAGCATTGCTTTTCGGCGCTGTTGCCACATAGGCAGCCGCCTGAGCCAGGATAATTTGAGCTTCCGGCATCCCAATCCGCTCAACCGCCAAAGATGCCGCTACCGCTACGCTGATTGCCCGGGGATCTGCGTTGCCCACATCCTCAGAAGCGCAGATCATGATCCTTCTGGCAATAAATTTAATATCTTCCCCTCCATACAGCATCCGTGCTAAATAGTATATAGCCCCGTCCGGATCCGACCCTCTCATGCTTTTAATAAATGCTGAAATCACATCGTAATGGTTGTCACCATTTTTATCATACCGGACAGCCCGTTTCTGGATGCACTCCTGGGCCACTTTCAAATCCAGATGGATCTTGCCGTCCTGACCGCGCTCTGTGGTAAGAATCCCTAATTCTACTGCATTTAACGCGGCCCTTGCATCCCCGTTTGCCGTATCTGCCAAAAATTCCATGGCTTCTTCATGGATCTCCGCTTCATAAGACCCCATTCCCCGGTCTTGATCATAGACCGCCCGGCGAATCAGCTCCCTAATATCCTCTTTTTCCAGAGGCTTCAGTTCGAAAATACGGGAACGGGAAATTAATGCCCCATTTACCTCAAAATACGGGTTTTCCGTAGTGGCGCCAATTAAAATCAACGTTCCATCCTCTACAAAGGGAAGCAAGTAATCTTGCTGGCCTTTATTAAAACGGTGAATTTCATCTACAAATAAAATCGTTTTCCTTCCATACATCCCCCGGATGTCCTGAGCCTTTTTCACCACTTCTTCCATATCTTTTTTTCCTGCAACAGTGGCGTTAATCTGCTGGAATTCCCCGCTGGTGGTATTGGCAATCACTTTGGCTAATGTGGTCTTCCCCGTTCCCGGAGGGCCATAAAAAATAACAGAGCCAAGCTTGTCCGCCTGGATTGCCCGGTATAGCAGCTTATCCTTTCCCACAATATGCTGCTGCCCCACAACTTCGTCCAAGGTTCTAGGGCGCAGCCTGGAAGCTAACGGGGCTTCAGTTTCCTTTGCGGTTTCCCGCATATAATCAAATAAATCCATATCCATCTGCCCATCCCATCCATTCATCTTTCCATTAAGTATACCGTTTCTTTTCTCAGGCGTCAACCGATTCCCGGATTATCAAAAAACCTAATGGCCCTAGCGCCACCCCCAAAATGCCAAATAACTGGATCCCTACATAAACGGCTGCCAGGGTAAGGAACGGAGATAAGCCGGCTTTTTTCCCCATAACTTTCGATTCCATAATTTGGCGCAGGAAATAGGAAGCTAAGTAGATCCCCAGCAAAATGGCCCCTTTCCCTCCATTTCCCCCCAAAAAGCAGCTTAAGGCCCATGGAAAAAATATGGTTCCTGTTCCAATAAATGGAAGGGCATCCAAAAGGCCAATAAGCAAACCTAATATTCCATAATATGGATTTCCCACCAGAAATAAGCCGCCAATGCATATCATTACCGTTCCCGCCAGGATTAAAAGCTGGGTTTTTCCGTAAGCGGCGCCAATTACTTTTAAAATACGCCCCATCTGCACATATTCCTGATGAAAGGCAGAATTTCGAAAATAACCGCGGATCCCTTCCCCCTCTTGAAGAGCCAGTATGGTTCCAAATACAATCACAACAAGCAAAACGACTGCTTTGATCACAGCTTTGGCCCATGCCATGGAATTTCCCATAACATAAGGCATCATCAGCTCCCAAGCCTGGTTTCCCAAATTCTTAAGCAAATTTTCTGCCCATAGTAAGACGCACCCTGTTTCCAGCCGGAGCGCATCCTCCAAATACCTGCACCATTCAGCCACATTTTGCTTTGCTTCTTCCGTTAGCTGCGGAAGATTCCTCAAAAACATCTTTCCCTCCAAAAGCAGCTTTCCCCCTGTCAGATAGCACAACATTACTGTAGCAATCATAATTCCAAAAAGAAGAATCCCTCCTACCAGGCCCAGAGGCGGCTGAAAGTGATGCCCTTTTACAGTGAAGGACAGTTTTTTCTGGATCCAAAGGGACCAGGGACGCAGGGCTTCTGCCAGACCCATAGCAATGAAAAAAGGAACTACCAGGGGCAGCAGATATTTTAAACCTGCATATACCCCAAGAGCAATTCCTATTGTCATGATCAATTTCTTCAGTTTCTTATTGGGCACTCCCATGGACTCACCTGTTTCTGATTTGTACTTCCTTTGTACCCTCCTAGTATGGATCAAATCCTAAATATTATACATGGTTATCAAAACTCTTCTGGCAAAACCAGGAAAATGCCTGGCCTTCCGGCTTCATCCAAAAACACATTCGTTCTCCTGAAGACGGATGGTCAAAGGAAAGGCCGGCAGCACATAAGGCGATTGTCCCTCTGCGTTTTTTACACGCGAAATCCGGATGATACCGGTTATCTCCCCACAGGGGCATCCCTCTTTTCGCAAACTGTACCCGAATCTGGTGGTGCCGGCCTGTAAGCAGTTGAATTCGAACCAGGGAAACCTCCTCTTCCTTTGTTACAGTTTCCATCACTTGATACTGTAGTTCAGCCCGTTTTCCATCCTTCCCGGACTTGTCCACAACCTGGGAACAATTGGTTTTCTCATCTTTTCGCAAATAATCCACATAGTTACCCACATTATCCACAGGTTTTCCACAAACCACAGCATAATACGTTTTATCCATTTTCCCTTCTTTTATCTGGCTGCTTAAGGCTGCTGCCGCTTTCTTGGTTTTGGCATATACCAAAATTCCAGCTACTGGCTTATCTAGCCTGTGGATAACCGCTACATACGGCGGTCTGCTTATTCCAACCATATTTTTATGGTTTTGCACCGGTTTTGTGGATAGTTTTCCCCAATTTGTGGATAACTCTGTGTATATCTTCCCCGGATTTTCCCCAATGTTCCCTAAATTTCTGGCAATGTGATTCTGGATCTGGCTAACCAAATCTGGCTCCAACCCCTTTGAAGCCTGGGACTCCATTCCAGAAGGCTTTTCCACAACAATAATTTCCTTATCTTCATACCGTATTGTCAACATTATTTTTCCCTACTTCCAAAAATCTCTTGCGCAGGTGGCAAAAGAGTGTTATAGTATTGCATATAATATCATATGGTTTTTAATACTACATATAATAGTTATTATAAAAAGGAGGTATCATCTATGAAATTTCATATTAAAGATCCTGGAAGTGCCATCACACACTTTATCGCAATGGTAGGCGCTGCTGCCGCCACTGCCCCTTTATTAGTAAAAGCCGCCCATGAGCCGGATCAAATCCATATTCTGGCCCTCTCTGTTTTTATGTTCAGCATGATTTTGCTGTACGCCGCCAGCACCATTTACCATACATTGGATATTTCCCCGGCCATTAATAAGCTTTTGCGGAAGCTGGATCATATGATGATTTTTATCCTGATCGCCGGAACTTATACTCCTGTGTGCTTGGTTGTATTAGGTGATCAGGCAGGTTGGAACTTGCTGGCCCTGGTTTGGGGAATCGCTGTCAGCGGGATCCTGATTAAAGGCTTTTGGATTACCTGTCCTAAATGGTTTTCTTCCATGCTTTACATTGCCATGGGCTGGATCTGTGTTCTGGCCTTTACCCGGATTATCCAAGCTCTTCCTGGAGCTGCCTTTGGCTGGCTTTTGGCTGGAGGCATTATCTACACAGCAGGCGGTATTATTTATGCGTTAAAGCTTCCTATATTTAACTCCCGCCACAAAAATTTCGGGTCCCACGAAATATTCCATCTGTTTGTAATGGGCGGAAGCATGTGCCACTACATTATGATGTACCAGTTTGTAGCTTAAAGCGTGTTTCGGAATCAAGCAGTTGCTTTCTGCCGTCTGTGGCCAAACGCTCCTTTTCTTTTTTAGCAAGCCTTTTAATGGCTGCTTCCCGACGCATGGCCTCTTCCTTTGTTTCAAACACTTCAAAATACACCAGTTTGACTGGCCTGCGGCTCCTGGTGTATTTTGCCCCTTTTCCTTCATTATGCGCTTTGACACGTTTGTCCACATGGTTTGTCCAGCCGCAGTAAAGAGTCCCGTCTGCGCACCGGACTAAATATGTTACTGGTTTCCCATCCACTTCTTTTATTAATTGCAAGGAACTCATATGAATTCTTCTTTCTAATCTTTCTGTAATTTTTATTTCCCGCAAAAACCAGCCATCATACAGACGGCCAGACTTTCATATATGGCGGCGCCCCAGCGAGGCATGGAGGTTTACTATGTAAACGGCTCCGACGCCTTGCAATACGTCATAGCCGTCCCGGAAAAATCCGAATCTATGAAAAAGCACCAGCTGGATGCGCGGAACATGCTGCCCCATGGCCAATCTTCTTCTGTTTTCGGTCTGCTTTGCCAAAAATTCGTAGTATCATAGGGGCCAAACTTTCGTTTGGCCCCGGCCACTTTCACTTTCTATATAAATAGTATATCATGTTTTGGGAAATTTGTGCGTGTTCCCGATCTCTTTTACTAAAATCAGCCGTTGTCCCGGCTTTACTGTATCTTCCGTCAGTTCGTTGGTTCGGACAATAGTATCAATGGTTGTGTGGAATTTTTTCGCGATTCCCCAGATATCATCATCACTTTGCACAATGTAGCCTACAATCCCCGGCAGTTTCTGAAGCTTCTCCAAATCCAACGGCTGACGGTCAATCCCTGTGATTACAGGCTGTTCAATCGGCTGCTGCACTAATACTTCTAAATTCACCACAGCTTTGATTTCTACCCCATTTCCTCCCATCATCACCGCTGTCATCTGCTCCAGGCCCGGAATAATCTGGTAAATGCTGGTTTCATCCACATTGGGCACTGTGGCGCTGCACTGGAAGGGCAAGGTAAACCGCTCTGCCTGAATAGAAGCACTGTCGTCACTGGTAAGATATAAGAGGGAAACTTCCAGCACGCCTTCTAACAGCAGCTCATCTGTTTGAACCGTTACCTCATCCAGCTTTACCGCTCCATCGCTTCTGCAGATCTGCAAAACGGATCGCTCCTCATTTAAAGTAATCTTTTCCGACACTTTGCACTTACATGCGTTTTTGGCTAAAATTTGCTGGAACTTGGCTGTCTGGGTAATGGGCTGCAGTTCCTCTTTTGTGGAATAAACATCTCCCAGCAGGCTGATTTCTTCCTCCTGATACAGCCGAATATCCAAATCTAATACCACGTCCACGTTAAACTCCCGCATTTCTCCGTCATAATCCGGCTTTGCCTCCAGCTCCTTATGGGCAATCCTTACATTTACCATGGAAACCATATCTTCTGAGCTTTCCGGCAGCTCCAGCTCCCCGGAAAACGGAATGCTTTCTTCCATCCACTGAATCGGAATATTTTCCCCCTCCCCTTTATAAAGAAGGAAAATCATTAAATCCCCGCTGATATAAAGATTCCGGTCCATGGGCCGGGTAACCACACCTCGCAGTTCCATTTCTTTCCATAATAACCGATCCACATTCGGTTTATTGGCGGGAAGGGCTATTTCTTCCTGGATCCGGAAGGTATCCCGGCGGCGTACGGCAATAGCAGCAAGCTCCACCTGCTCCTTGCGTACCTGTACCTCCTCCTCCGGCTCCATGTCCACCTCCAAAGCAGCCGTTTCCTCAACCAGCGCTTCTGCCTGAACCAAAAAGCCCACCAAAGCCTTGACTCCCAGTTTTCTGGAATGGATCATGTCAGTTTTTAGATCCTCTAAACTCCAGCTTATGCTCACATCATCCCGCTCGCTTAGTCCGGAAAGGTTCACTGTTTCCTCAAAAGGAATGGAGCCTGCCAGAGTCTGAAGGCCTCCTTCGTCCTTTCGGTACAGCACCTGAAAGTCCAGCTTCCCCTTAATCTGGACTTTCTCTGCCATAGGCTTCACCAATTCAACCAGAATGTCACCCGTATCTAGCAAAACCTGAGCCATATCGTCCATAGTATCCGGAACGATAAAATCATCATCCATGGTGATTTGGGTAGACGCCCTGCCTTTCATCCGGTTCATATGTATCTGCTTTTTCACCAATTCCATAGTTATGCTGCCCGCCTTCCTGATTTTCTTGGGAATATTTTTGAACGACCATCTATGGCTTCTTAAATAAGAGCCGGTATCCTTCAAAAATACTCTTATGGGATTAGACCCGTAAAAGACCCTCTAATCCTTTATAGGAAAGTGTATGCAGATAAGAAATGGATCATGCAGGAAAATCATAGTCTTCCATAAAATGGTGGCGTACGCCTTTGTGCACATAACCTAAGCAGGCATCCAAATTTACGTTTTCCACGCTTTTTAAAATATTAGTTTCAATGTGGGGGCTAATTGCCCGAAACCGGGAAATCAGCTCCTTCATTTCCTGCCGCTTTGAACGTTTTGCCTCTGCCAAGATTCCCTTCTCCCGCTCAATCTCCTCGGTAAATCGGCAGGCGCACTGAAGGAAACGAAGGCCATTTTGTTTCTTCCAGGCAATAATATCTGATTCCTTTACAAAATACAGAGGCCGGATCAGCTCCATTCCCTCAAAATTGGTACTGTGGAGCTTTGGCATCATGGTATTCACCTGAGCGCCGTAAAGCATACTCATCAAAATCGTTTCCACCACATCATCAAAGTGATGGCCTAAGGCAATTTTATTGCATCCCAATTCTCTTGCGTGGGCATACAGGTAGCCCCGCCGCATCCTGGCGCAAAGGTAGCAGGGCGACTGCTCTACATCTGCCACAATATTAAATATATCCGAATCAAATATGTGAATCGGAATTTCCAGGCGTCCGGCATTTTCTTCTATTAATTCCCGGTTCTCCCGGTTATAGCCTGGATCCATCACCAAAAAATGCAGGCCAAAGGTCATTTTTCCGTGGCGGAGGATTTCCTGCATACATTTGGCAAGCAGCATAGAGTCCTTCCCTCCGGAAATACAGACGGCAATGTTGTCTTCTGGCTGTATCATCTGATATTCATTTAGCCCTCTGATAAACGGCTTCCAAATGGTTTTTCTGAAATCCTTTATAATGCTCCGCTCTAGCTGGCGGCAAAACTCGTCCATATTATTGCTTCCCTACTTTACTTAATAAATTTTTCCAGTCCCGTAGCGTACGGAACATTTTCCGGAACCGCGGCACCGGTCACAGTCATCGATCTTACCATTAAAGTGATTGGTTTTCCATCCTTGCTGCCTCCGTTAACAAAATCAAGATTTTTCGTTCCTGTATTTATTCTAGCACATGGAATTTGCCCTTTCAACCGTAACTACAGCTTGACCTGGCCGATTTTAGACCAAAAACAGCCAGCGTGGAAGCATTTCGCCTCCCCATTGGCTGTTTTTGGTTTTCCTGAAACAATCTGCTGGCTTTTCTTTATTCTGTAGACTCTCCGCTTACGATAAACTCCATAATTTTATTCATATCATCCGGATCTTCAATAATCAGCTCCAGCTCTCTCGCATATCCATGCGCAAATACACCAGCAATGGTTAAATACTGGGCAAGCCTTGATTTCAAATTAATTTTATCTCCTTCTTCTGAAACCAGCTCCACATTTCCCTTACAGGTATTGATCACTTCAAATAGACCTTCAATATTCGATACATTTTCAAGAGTCATTTCATCACCTTCCTTATCCTGAGGTTTTGACTGCCGTTCCAGGCATAACCTTCCTATTTGGCAGGATTGGGATCATCAGAAATCCGAACTACTACTTTCATATAATTTCCCGGATTTTTTTCAATATCAATAATGGTTTCCGGCACCTCTTCCAGGGTAATCACCTTAGTCAAGATCCGGTTCATATCCACCCGTTTGGTATTAATTAATTCTAAAGCTTCCTCAAATTCTCCTGCGCTAGTTCTTGCACCCCGGATATCAATTTCCTTCTTTGTAATCACATCTGTAGGAATAGAGGTTTCCTTTTTCGGCCAGCCAGTTAACGTAATCCGGCCCGCGTTGGAAACGTAATCCAGCGTACTCCGGATTGCCCCGTTCGCGCCGGAGCATTCCATTACCTGCTGTGCCATAGTTCCATTGGTAATCTGGCCAATTCTTTGGGTTGCGTCTTCCTTTCCAGAGTTGATTACATACTCAATGCCCAAGGATTTCGCAAAATCCAGCCGCTCTTGTACCAAATCCAGAAGGATTGCGTGGCCGCCGTAAGCCTGGGCAACCATACCTGCCACTAAACCGATAGGGCCGGCTCCGATAATCGCGCAGTATTCATCTTTATGGAACCCGCCTCTGTGGACTCCGTGAAGGGAAATGGTTAAAGGCTCTGCCATCGCCGCCTCTTCCCAGGTCATATCCTCAGGGATCTTTACCAGCAAATCCGCCGGATGGGTAAAATATTCCGCCATGCCGCCGTCTACATGAACCCCCAAAACCTTAAGGGAGGTACAGCAGTTGGTTCTTCCGATTTTGCATGGATAACAGTCTTTGCAGTAGATATACGGATCCACTACAACCCGATCTCCAACCTTAATGCCATTTTTATTGGGTTCCGGAATTTTCTCAACCACACCTGCCAGCTCATGCCCAATCACCCTAGGATACGTAACAAGGCCATTGGTTCCCCGAAACGCGCCGATATCGCTGCCACAGATTCCGGCTGTCACAATCCGAATCAGTGCTTCCCCCTCACCAGGAACCGGTTTTTCTATGTCTACGCACGCCACCTTCCACGGCGTATCAAGTTTAATTGCTTTCATATTTCTCTCCTTAGAATGACTTAATTTGCTGCCAAACCTCTTCAATTACCGGAATGCCATTGGCCATGTTATCCTGCCTGGTTCCGATTTCAATCTCACCAGGGTAAAATACCTTGCCACCTTCTTCTGCCGGGACGGAATCATGGAGATCCGCAACTAATTCATCCACAATCTTATCCGTTACTGAACTGTCCTGGAATTTTTCCGGGTCAATGGCAATCATGATCTGGGAAAGGCCTACTTCATCCCCAAAGGTTCCAATTTTCTGTACAGAATTCGCATTGGTCAAAACTGTGGAAATCAAATCCAGAAGAATAGAAATCCCGCTGCCCTTCCAGTATCCCATCGGAAGCACTCTCCAGGTTTTCTCAATAGCTGCCGGATCAGTAGTCAGGTTGCCTTCCTCATCATAGCCGCCTGGAACAGGAAGCTGCTTACCCTTAAGCTTAGCCTCTTCAATTTTACCATAAGAAAATTGGGACACTGCGCAGTCTACGACTACATGCTGGCCATTGGACTTTGGCACAGCAAAAATGAAGGGGTTATTTCCAATCTTTTTGTCCTTTCCTCCCCATGCCGGCATATTTGGCTGTGTGTTGGACCAGCAAATCCCGATGCAGCCCTGGTCAGCTGCCTGCCAGCCATACGTGCCGCCACGCATCCAGTGGTTATTGTTCCCAAGAGCCACCAAGCCTACGCCGTATTCCTTTGCCAGCTTGCAGGCCCGGTCCATGGCTAGTTTTGCGTTTAACGGCCCAAATCCCCTGTGGCCGTCCCAGCGCTCAATCGCCCCCTTTGCGTCTACACATTCCGCCACATTTTCCGGCTTAATTTCCCCTTTATCCAGGTAGGATACGACTCTGGGGAACCGGTTAATGCCATGACTGTAAATACCATCCAGGCTGTTTTGGGCAAATACAGCGGCGGCGCCTTCTGCCAGTTCTTCCTGAAAGCCACGGCTCATCAGAACCCGTTTAAATTCATTTAGCAGTTCTTCATAGGAAACTCTCATCATTTTATCTCCTTATGCTTTTATAAAAAGAATCCCGCTTTGCGAAATTCCCCGCCTGTGGCGGATCGCTTCCGTGATACATTTTACTGTGCGGCAAATAGCTGCGTCTGCCGCACAGTATTTCGCTTACGCATGCGTCTTTTGAAACGCTTACTGGTTACGGACAGGCTTTGCCACATTCAAATAGTTACATAATTCTTCAATACAGGCGTCCTTATCCTCTGCCGTTATAGTTTTATGGAACAGGAAATCAAAAATCACATCCATCTGGGATACCAGCATCTGCATGCCTGGCACTGTATTTAAGCCATTTTTCTGTCCCGCCTCAATGGTTTCTGACATAGGCGGATTAATAACGCAGTCAAATACAGTAGAAGACTTTGGCATCCTGTCAATGAAGCCTAAGTACTCATGGCGGTGCGGGAATCCTTTCATACCTAATGGAGTTAAATTAGCAAACAGTTCACAGTTCTCTGCCGCCTTGTCAAGCCCCTTAGGATCTAAGCTGAGCACTTCTACCTCCATAGCCGTATTTTCCCTTAATACCTTTGCAATCTGTTCTGGTTCTTCTGGCGTAATATTGGCTATGTAAAGCTTTTTCACATTATGCTGAGATAATTCATAAGAAATTACGCCGCTGATGCCGCCAGCCCCATAAAGGAGGGCATTCACCCCGTCCAGTTTGGCGCCATTATTTAACATCGCTTTTACAGCGCCTTTTCCGTCCATCCCAGTGCCATGGCTTCCGTTTTCGTCAATGCGGATGGCATTCACTGAGCGGAATAGTCTGGAAACCTGATCAACATCGTCTAACAGATCCACAAAGTCACCTTTATGAGGCATGGTGGGGCACAGATAATGAATCCCCATTAGACGACAGGCATCCATAAACTGGGGAAGCTGCCCTTTTTTAATTTCGCAGGGAAGCATGATGGCATTCATGTCCAAACGTTCAAACAACTTGTTATAGCAGCGGGGCGCATTGGTTTTTCCAATGGGATCGCCTACATTTAATACTAATTCTGTTTCAAGGTTTAATTTTATATTTTCAAGCTTCATGTTTACTCCTTCTTTCCGCCAAGATATACGCTGGTCAGCACATCGCTCTGGAGGAATTCGCTTCCGGTTCCGCTGGCCACAATGGAACCTGTATTTAACAGATATGCTTTATCACTGATCTTTAAGGCCATCTTCGCATTCTGTTCCACCAGCAAAACGGTAATGCCCATATCGTGAACCTTCTTGATTACATTGAAAATTTCCGCTACAACTAAAGGCGCCAGACCCATAGATGGCTCATCCAGCATCAGAAGCTGAGGATCCGACATAATGGCCCGTCCAACCGCAAGCATCTGCTGCTCGCCTCCGGAAAGGGTTCCGCCAAGCTGAGTCCTTCTTTCATACATTCTTGGAAAAATTTCATATACCATATCCAAAAGTTCTTTGTCCCTGGATTTTTCCCGTTTGCGGAAAAATGTGCCGATTTCCAGGTTTTTCTCTACGGTTACATCAACAAAAATTTTTCTTCCTTCCGGAACCAGTGAGATCCCCATAGGCACAATCTCATGGCTTTTCTTTCCCACCAGCTCCTGCCCCTTAAACTGGACACTGCCGCCCTCGATGGCAACCATACCCAAAATGGATTTCATCAGGGTGGATTTTCCTGCTCCATTTGCCCCTAAAAGGGAAACGATTTCTCCTTTATTAATTTCCAGGCTTATTCCTTTAAGCGCTTTTATATTTCCATAGGAAGATACCAGATCGGTGACTTTTAACATTGTTTCTGCCATATCAATCATCGCTCCTTCCCAGATATGCTTCAATTACATCATTATTGTGCTGAATTTCCTCTGCTGTCCCGTCAGCAATAGGGCGCCCAAAGCTGATTACCGTGATATTTTCGGAAATTCCCATAACCAGTTCCATGTCATGTTCTACCAAAAGAACAGCAAGGTGGTAAGTATCCCGGATCTTACGGATGGTTTCCACCAGCTCTTTTTTCTCCTGGGAATTCATACCTGCAGCCGGTTCGTCAAGAAGCAGAAGCTTTGGGGAGGTAGCCAGGGCGCGTCCGATTTCCAAAAGCCTTTGATGCCCATAGGGAATACTTCCGGCCTGGGAATCCTTTACTCCATCCAATCCCAAAAACCGGAGGATTTCAAGACTTTTCTGCCTGGTTTCCTCTTCTTCCCTGCGACATTTTCCAGGTTGGAACACCACATTAATCATACCAGTTTTCGTTTTACAATGGAAGCCTGTCATAACATTTTCAAGAACTGTGGCTGATTTAAACAGGCGGATATTCTGGAATGTTCTGGCAATTCCTTTTTCTACGATCTGATGAGGCTTTTTGCCGCAAATGCTTTCGCCATTAAAAATAACATCGCCGCTGGTTACCTGGTAAGCCCCGGTAATCATATTAAATACTGTGGTTTTTCCCGCTCCGTTGGGGCCAATCAACGCACAGATCTGGTTTTCTTCTACCTTCAGGCTGACGCCGTCAACCGCTGTCAGTCCGCCAAACTTTTTTGTTACATCTTTTAAATTAAGAATTGCCATTGATTTCACCCCTTTCCTGCCGCGATCCCAGCAGTTTTCTTACTTTGGCGTTTTTCCAGGAACTTTTGGATATACGGATAAAGACCGCCTGGGAACCGTAAAATAACTACCAGAAGGATCACACCGTAAACTACCAGCCGCCAATCCCCTAAAAACCGCAGTGCTTCTGGGAGAACCTGCATAATAATTCCGCCAAGTACAGGCCCCACAACCGTTCCAAAACCACCTACGATCGCGGTCCACAAGATAACGCTGGATACGTTGTTAGTAAAGGTATCCGGGCTTACATACTTAATCATCATAGCGTATAGGCACCCGGCGATCCCACAGTAAACCGCACTAAGTACAAAGGCTTTGATTTTATATCTGGTTACGTCAATTCCGGTAAGTTCCGCGGCCTCATTGTCCTCCCGAACCGCTACGAGTGCCCGGCCTGTCCTGGTATGGATTAACACGTTCTGGTAAAGCAGACCTAACACCACAAATACCATAATCAGGAAATAATACTTTTTCAAGGTATCAAACGCAAATCCGAAAATCACTGGGCTTTCAATGCCTAAGATGCCAGCGGTTCCGTTGGTAACTGGCGTCCAGTTAATCATTACAATCCGGACAATCTCGCCAAAGCCCATGGTTAAAAGGGCCAGGTAAGAACCTTTTACCTTAAGGGCCGGAACTGCCAAAATCACGCCAAACACCGCCGTAAGCAGTACAGATCCAATCAGGCAGAGGAAAAACTGCATTCCGCCCCTTGTATTCATAAGGGCCGCCGTATACGCACCGATTCCAAAAAATGCTGCCTGCCCTAGGGAAAGCTGCCCGGTAAAACCGGTCAGCACGTTGATTCCTGTACCTAAGATAATATAAATGCAAATCATATTAATAATCTGCATAATATACATATTGGGGGTGAGAATCGGAATTACGATAATAATTGCCGCAAGAATCAGAATCTTTAACAGTTGATTGTTCTTTCTATTTGCCATCACTCCACCCCCTACAGTTTATTCTCAATTTTCTTATTCAGCAGACCAGTCGGTTTCACAAACAGGACTACGAACAGAATGATAAAGGAGAACGCGTCCCTGTAAGCGGTAGAAATATAAGCCGCTCCTACAGCTTCTACAATTCCTAAAATAACGCCGCCTAAAAGAGCACCCCAAAGGTTTCCGATTCCGCCAAGAATTGCTGCCGCAAACGCTTTCATACCGATGGTTGCGCTCATATCCACTCTGGCATACGTTAAAGGCGCAATCATAATGCCCGCAATCGCCGCAAGACCAGCGCTAATTCCAAAGGTTAAAAACCGCATATACGTTACATTTACCCCCATCATTGCCGCGCCCTCCGCGTCTGAGCTGGCAAGCTGCATGCATTTTCCTACCTTAACCCGGGTAAAAAATAAATGAAGACCTGTAATAATGGCAAGTGAAATCAAAATAATGCCAATACTTTGAGGCGTAATGCTGAAATTCCCGATCTTAATCAGTGTTTCAGGGAACATGCTGGGGAATAACTGGGGACTGGTCCCCCATATAACCATACCCGTATTCCGAAGAACGTAAGAAACGCCAACCGTCGCAATCAGCAAATTTACAAAAGAGGAAAACTTAACCTTGCGGAGGATAATCCGTTCAAGCAAAAATCCCATAACCGCCGCGCAGACAGTTCCAAAAAGCGCCGCAAGATAAAACGGAATGCCCATATTGATAAATGTTAACGTAATAAATGTTCCGATCATCATTGTATCGCCATGGGCAAAATTCAGCATACCCAGTGATTTATATATCATTGTAACACCGACTGCCATTAACGCGTAAAGGCTGCCGTTTGTTAAACCATTTAAAACCTGCTGGAAAAGCATGTATGTAACCTCCTCCCTAACATTAGTTCTTCACGATCTTATGCTCACCATTTTCGATAGTAATAATAAGCAGCTCCTTATCCATGCGTCCATTTTCATCAAACGTAGTAACGCCGGTTACTCCATCCCAAAAAGTATTCCTGATATACTCATTCAGGACTTCCCCGTCCTTATAGTCTTTCCCATCAGCGATGCAGCGCTCAACCGCGTCCTTAATTACATACACTGCGTCATAAGACTGGGGTGCGTTCTGGTCATATCCTTCTCCAAACTGCTCTGTATACTTTTTGTCAAATTCCTGTACTTTCTCATCTGGGTTCGCAGCGTCAAAGGCTGTATCAATCATAACGCCCTCTACTGCGGCGCCTCCTAAATTCGTAAGCTCAGGAGAGTTGTATCCCTGTCCGATAACTGGGTATTCAATACCGTACTGCTGCATCTGCTTACAGATCATGGCAACCTCAGTATGATAGCCCCAGAAAATAAAAAAGTCAGGATTTGCCTGCTGCATTTTGCCAAGTACAACGGAAAAATCCGTATCACCTGCATTATAAACCTCACTGTCTACCATGGTCAGGTTATAATCGCCGCAGACATTATTTGCAATATTATATCCTCCGGTACCAAAATCAGAAGACTCATAAAGAATCGCAAAGGAGTTTGCTCCCTTTTCCTCAGACATAAATTTCATAATATTGCGCATATGAAGCTCATCAGTAGCTGTCATCTGAAAAATATAAGGATTTCCACTCTGGGTAACCGCGACATTTGAGGACGCAGGGGTAATCTGTGGAATCTTTGCCGCCTTTGTAATTTCCATATTTGCCAAGGTACAAGAAGATGCCTGGGCGCCAATTACTGCGTTTACTTTATCTTGTTCTACCAGCTTCTGCATAGCTGTAACCGATGTTGCGGGAACACCCTCATCGTCAACCTCTGCCATAACAATTTGAATTGACCCATTAATGCCGCCTTCCGCATTAATCTCATTCACCGCCATTTGTGTCGCGTTCTTTAAAATCTGCCCGGAAACTGCTGACGAACCAGAAAGCGGGCAAATAAGCCCCAGTGTGAATGTTTCTCCAGATGAAGCCGCAGCACCTCCCGCTGCCGCTTCTGAACCTGCCACCGAAGCAGCGGGGGAGCCCGCATCGTTAGAAGAGCCGCAGCCAGCCAGCGTCCCTGCCATCAAAAGAGCCATCCCCCATGCCAAAATCTTTTTCATTGTGATTCTCCTTTCTTGTTGATTTATTCTTAAATGTATCCAAAAGCACTCCCGGAAACCTTACGGATCCAGGCGTGCTTTCTGTATCTTTTATCGTGCAATAGCTATTATTTTTACATTAAAAGCCTGCCGCCAAAATAGGCGGTCTAAGTTCAGGGATTCCAAGTGCGCCCAGCAGGCTTTTATTTATGGTGGTGCGACTGCTTGCGGGCGCATGATGGTTTATTTGGCAATCTCTGCCGTAATTTTTAAGAATTCATCAATATCTGTGTATGTATGGCAATGGAGAGGTGAAATCCTTACAATACCATGTTGATTAATGGAATTTACCTGCCGCGCAGAATAAAGGCTGGCATCAGTACGCTCATGAACTACAACGCCTTTTGCCTCGTAAGCTCTGGAAGCTTCTTCACAGCTCAGCTTGTCAAATACAATCGGAACGATCAAATCTCTTGCTGTCAGGTCGTCCATCTCAACGGCTACATTTACGCCTTCAATGTCCAGAAGGCCCTTTACCTCATCGGATCCGTGCAGCAGACGGTACAGCAGGGCGCGCTCGTGAAGGGTAATTCTTGTCATACCTTCTACATATAAAGCTCTTCTGTCTTCGGTATCCACAAACTGTTTTCCAATCCAGCATACATAATCAAAGATTGCGCTGAGCATCGCATACATTCCTGGCGCGCAGCCGCCCATTTCCCAGTTGCTTTGCTTCTCACGAATCAGTTTTCTGTGAGGCAGGTTCATCACCCGCTCAGACAGCCAGCCTACGCCAAGGCCTCTCGCGCCGCCGAACTTGTAGGGAGCAAAGTTTACACAGTCAAGTCCCCATTCCTTCATATCGGTTAATCCGTGAGGTGTATGCTGTACGGAATCACAGACAATAAACAGATCTGGCTTAATCTTTCTTGCTTCCCTGGCAATAGTTTCAATATCCAGGATTGCGCCTGTAATGTTTGATGTCATAATCACGCTCAGCAGGCAGGTATCCTTATCAATCAGCTTAATCACATCTTCCGGCTTAATGGTTCCTGTCTTAGGATCTGTCTGAGCTACTCTCAGCTCTTTGCCGTACTTTTCCGCTGGAACGGCACAGCCGTCAAAAGCGGATGGATGCTCTAAGGCGGTTGTAACTACATTCGTGCCCGGCACATTTGCGATGATTGCTTCTGAAACGTCGAAAATAATGATAGAAGCTGTCATAGAAGTACTGATACAGCCGTTCTCTGCGTTAAACATGGTAGAAATGTCTTTGCAAGCCTGATCACGAAGGGAATCCAGATAATTCGACGCGGCGCCGCCATGCCCGCCACAGTTGGGAAGGTCGTCTACCTTCTTAAATGCTTCGCTGGCTGCCTTTAAGCGGAAAGAACCGCCGGAGTTATCAAAAAACAGTCGTTTGGTTTTTGTAAATGGATCTTCGTCTACAAAATAATATTTATCGCGAATCTGCGCTGTTAATTCTGCCGGCATCATCTGGCCGTTCTTCAAAGTTTGGCTCATTTTTTATTCCTCTCTTTAATTTAAACAATTTACGTTACTGCTATTTTTTCTGACTGGTTATCCGCTCAGCCAACCTGGCTGTCTGCTTATTGGACGATTAGTCAAATACCACTTTGCCGTGATCAAATATTACCTTGCCGTCCAGCTCAATGGTGGGATCCTTAAACATCATATCAATATGTAAGATGAAGTCCTGATTATCGGTTTCATTGTTCCCAAGCGCAACGTGAACGTATCCGCTGCAGCCCTCATCCTCTAACATTCTTCCGCACAAAGACGCGTCCGGATTTAAGCCGATTCCGATTTCACCTACCCGGTACATTCTGGGATCGTAAACCTTAGCCAACTCAGCAGCAAAAGTTTTTGCTTCTTCGCCGCCTTCAATCTTAGTTACAAAGCTATTTTCCACATAAAGGGTAATCGGTTCTTTCAGTACGCCCATAGCCGGATGGGTAATGCTGCCGTCTACCACGATTTTGCCGTGAGCCGTTCCAGGAATCGCGCCGGAAGCCATCTCAATATCTGGCGGGGAACAGGTTTCTCCAGGATTCCTTACCATTCCGTACTGTGGGAACAGTTTGTGTCCTTTAATGCTTGCATAGTAATCCGTTCCGGCTTCTGTTGTAATGTGGATCTGATCGCCCTCTTTCATGCTTTTTAACATCTGGTCAACATATTTTCTATCTGCTTCAAAGTCCGTATAAAGGCCGCCCTTTTCCAGCATCTCAATGCTGTAATCACAGCAGTTTAAATCTCTGGCACCTGCAGCACACGCGTCCCTTCTGGCATGGCTGTGGGACAATGAAAACTTGGTGGCGCGAAAGATAACGTCCGCTTTCAGCATAGCGGCAGCTACTAAGGCGGTTGGCTCCTCTCCGTGCATCTTTCTCGGTTCCATCATAACCATGGTTTTATTCGGAAATTCCTCCGCCGCGTCCCAAAGCGCCATACCGATTTCCAGGCTGTCGGTATCCGTAACGATCAGGATATTCTCCTCCGGTTGACAGTTTGCGCAAATCGTCAGAAGGCGTCTGCATGCTTCATAAATTTTCTTTGCCATTTGAAAACTCCTTTCCTGTGCTTTATATATTTTTTATTAACAAACACCTTTGCCCTGCATAATGCGGCATGTGTTTAGTTACTCGTGTAAATATCAGAGAAAAAAATTACTTAAATAAAATTCATTTATTTTTCATCTATCTGCATCTTTATTCCTATTGTTTCGTATTTTTTCTCCATTTTTTCATCAATTTTATGCGTATTTATTTTTTTCTTCACACATTCATTGTTTTTCTTTCCCTTTGATGTCTATATACTACCACACTTTTTTACTCGTGTAAATAGTTTTTTTTAATTCCCTTATATTGAATTTTCTTTTCTTGCCCATGGCAGAGCCGGTAATCTGGAAACGTTCTCAGAGTAAACCTTCATACTCCAGATGGGACGCACCACCACCCATGAAAGTCCGGCGGGCGCACTTGGCATCCCTGAATGCATGCCGCCTATTCGGCGGTGGATTCCAATATAAGGGAATCAATTTAGATGGCCGCTTTTTTATGGGTCTATGCGCTTTCCCGCACGGTAAGGGACGCACGGATAAACTGATCTTCCGCCGGTTCTCCCTGAATCAGACGAAGCATGGTATCAACCAGCTTTCTTGAAAATTCTTCTTTGGAAAAGTCAACGCTGGTAAGCTGCGGAGATAAAATTTCTGACAGATACGTATTATCCATCCCTATCACCGCCAAGTCTGCCGGCACCTGAAGACCAAGCTTTTTTAAATACTGCATAATATTTCCTGCAAGGTAATCATCACCTGCGATGATCGCCGTAGGACGTTCGGCTGGTTTCCCTGAAAAAATCAAATCGAATATGGATGAAAATATAGCCTGCATGGAATTGGTATCCCGGCAGACAAAGGCTTCATCATACACCAGGCCATTTTCCTCTAACGTTTCCTTATAGGCTCTTTCCCGAAATCCTTTTTTCAGGTTCATATTATATCGGAGCGGCGGCGCAAGCACAATTTTTTCATGGCCTTTGGCAATCAGGTAACTGACTGTTTTGGCAACGCCTCCGTAAATATCCGGCGCAACGGTAACGATATTGGATTCTAAAAAGCTATAGTCCCTTGTTTTGTAAAGCACGATCGGGATTCCCGCCTTCGCGATTTCATTTAACTGGCTTGCGGTGTACCGGTTTGATAACATAAATACACCGTCAAATCTTCCTTCGATCAGCATCTGGATAAAGTCCTCCCCGTCACGGCTATAACAGTGGGAAACAAAATACCCCTTGTCAAAAAACATATTTTCTACAATATCCAGCCAATTATTCCGCAGATTGTCACACACAAACGCAATCTGCATCGATTTATTGGTTTTTAAACTTCTTGCGTATACATTGGGCCGGTAGCGCAGCTCCTTAATCGCGTTCTTTACAGCCAGCGTCTTTTCTTCACTGACAAATTTCGTCTGGTTAATCACATAAGAAACTACTGCCGGGGAAACCCCGGCTAATTCCGCAACATCATTTCGTGTAATTTTCTTTTTCAATTATGATATCCCCCTTTTTCTATTGGAGCCAAATCATGTTTTCCCATAAGCTTTCAGGCTCACTGGCAGTCCTCCCGTTACCACAGGGAATGCTTTAGTACATGGATCCGTATGCTTCTTACAAATTTCGCCACATAAGAGGCGAGGATAATCCCCAGCGCAATCGCCGCTGCTTCCATCAGCACCTGATTGGACGAATTTCCGAACTCTACATAATGCCCCTGCACCAAATCATGCATGGTATAATATAAATCCCCTCCGGGGATCTCCGGAATCAGCATGGGCACAAGCATTAAAATTACAGGCGTTTTTAAAATCCGGGCCAATATTTCGCTGAGCAGGCCTACAAACAGGCTTGCCCCAAAAAGCCCCATAAACATGCCGTATCCCCTGGCGGCACACAGTAAATACACGGCCCAGCCAATCCCGCTTCCAGCGGCAATCCAAAACAGTTTCCGGTCAATCACGCCAAACAGGACGGCAAACCCCAGAGAACCAATAATCCCCATTACAGTCTGTACAATATAAAACCCCATTACACACCTCCAAAAATTAATATGATCGCAAAGCCCATAGCTACCGCAATGGCCTTCAGCAGCGCTTCGCTCATATTTAAAAGGCCGCTGATCATATCTCCGTTAATCATATCACGAAGGGAGTTGGTAAGCTGAATTCCCGGAATTACCAGCATAATATTTCCAATCATAATCTTGTCCGGGTGAATCCCTATCCCGATTTTTACCAGAAACGAAACAGCAAGGGCCGTTACCCCGCTGCAGACCATGCTCTGGACAATACTGTTAAGCTTTAATCCGGAACTTACACATAACGTTCCAAATAAAACCGCCCCGGAAATCGCCGACGCAATGCCATCCCAGGTGCCTCCGCCGAAAAAAACAGACAAGGAAGCTGAAATCAACATATACATTCCAAGCTTTACCGGCCAGGATACGGTTCTCCCCTGACGGATTTTTTGTATTTCCCTCAAAAGCTCTTCCTCCGTCACAGGGGCGCCGCATATTTTTCTTGACAGCCCGTTAACCATCTCTACCTTGCCCAGGTCTGTATCCCGCTCCTTAATTCGTCTGGTTTGGGTCAATGTGCTTCCGTCTGGAAGCATAGCACTTGCTATGATACTGGATGTAATGGTAAATACATCGGATCGGATAAACCCATATGCGCTGCACAGGCGGGTGATCGTATCTTCCACCCGGTTTACCTCTGCCCCATGCATTAAAAGCAGCTCCCCAAGATCCATGATCGCAGACAAATATCGGTTCATTTGATTTGCGTCCATTTTACACGTTTTATTATTTATCATCCTGCGCACCTACATTATAACATATTTTACACATTTGTTTCTCAATTATCGTGAATTATGTGTGAAAATCATTATAAAATATGTAGTTACTCGTGTCAATCAGTTTTTATCCAATGGAAAACCCAAAAAGCTTCCCATAGGTCAAAAAATCCCCTCCAAAGCAGCAGATTTTTAATCGAATCTGTCTGTTTTAGAAGGGAGTAACAACGATTATCTGTTTCTATTCATTCCTCTTTAACTCATTTAGTTCTTTCTCCAGGCATGAGATCCGTTCCTGAAGCTGTTCAATCTCCTCGGAACGTACTACCTGATTGGCAGGAATCTTAACCCCATCCTTTTTTACTGGCCGTGCCGGGATCCCGGCCGCGGTTACATTATCCTCCAAAGGCTTTAGCAGCACCGCGTTTGCGGCAATGGAACAGTTATCCCCTACTTCAAAAGCCCCCAAAATCTTAGCGCCGCATCCAACGGTTACATTATTCCCCAGAGTAGGATGGCGCTTTCCTTTATTCAGGCCTACCCCGCCTAATGTTACGCCTTGATAAATGGTGCAGTTATCTCCTACTACCGCGGTTTCTCCAATCACAACTCCGCTGCCGTGATCAATCAGGATTCCATGTCCTAACTGGGCCCCTGGGTGAATTTCAATTAAAGTTAAAAAACGGCTGATCTGGGACAGCAGACGGGCGATAAAAAACATGTTATGTTTATAAAACCAGTGGGCAAATCGGTGCCAGATCAGCGCGTGAACCCCTTGATACAAAATCAAAACTTCCAAAGCGCTTCTCGCAGCCGGATCCCTAGCCTGTACCGCTTTTACATCCAGCCAAATATCCTTTAATATCATAATTAATCGTTCTCCTTTTATCAAATCCTCTTTTTAAGCTGGCGAATTTGCCAAAAACAGATGCGTATCCGGCAAATTGCCACCTTAAAACACGCCCTCAGCTCATGCCGAACCGTTAAATGGCAATCCCTAAGCGGCCAGATATATCCGCTCTCACTAAGCAGGGAAAAACCTGGCTAAGTGTTCACATTATATCATATGACAGATTGATGAAAAAGGAATATTAAAAACATATTACTAAAATATTTTCAGCCACTTGTTTTCCCGGAACCTGGCAGAAGTAATATTAAGAATGGTTACTGGAATACCACAGGATTTTCCAAAAATTCTGTTTTAATAACAATATAGGGATAAGACGGCTCCTTTCCTGCCTGTTCTCCACTTTCTGGGCCTTGAAGCTCTGTATCAATTACAATGGAGTTTTCTGTCAGGTACAGTTCTTCTACACGAATGCTATAGCCTCCACTGGGCTGCTTCCCATATCCGGTTATTATGTAAAGATTTTGGCCGTCTGAATACGTAAGTTTAAATACATTTTCCTTTTTTTCTTCAATGGTTTTCATCAGTTCCTGGGGCACTTCCTCATCCCCTACTACCGTAAATTCCAAATCCCGTACTTTTTCCCCGTCATCCTTTTCCACGCTGCAGCCGCTTAGGCACCTCACAATCAATACCCACCCAATCATCAGCGCCCATAATACCAACCTTCGATCTGCCGCTTTCCTCATCACAATATCCTCCTCATATTTTCCGGATAAGCCCTTGTCCAAAAACAACGGGAAACCGGGTTTATAACAGGATATTCTGAAAGAAGGAAAAATATTCCTGTCCATCAGCAGACTGTAGAAGTCCATCTTGTTATGCCGTTTCTTATATTTGCAGCCTTTCCTTTCCAGCGCTTATTCTGCAATCTGCCTGATGGCATTTTGGCTATGAGAAACATAGATATCCTGAATATCCGAAAGCTCTCCCAACCCTTTAAGAATGCAGATTACTTCATAGCCCTCTTCCTCCAACACGCTTTTCCAGGAATCCTCCTCATCGCCTGCCATATCATTATTTGCATGGTCGCCAGCCACTACCATAAGCGGTTCCAAAACCACTTTTCTATAGCTCCCTTTTTCTTTAATTGCTTCTGTCAAATCCTCTAAGGTAGGTTCTGCCTCTGCCGTTCCGATATAATAGTTGGAAAACCCTTCATCCCTTAAGGTTTCCTGAAGTTTCCCGTAAACTGCATTGGAATCAGCCTCTGTTCCATGCCCCATAAAGCAAATTGCAGTTTCCCCGTCATCATAAGAAGCCGTATGGCCAGTAATTGCCCGGACAACCGCCTTATAATCCTCATCACTGCTTAAAAGGGGTGCCGCCAGGGAAATTACTTCAAACCGTTCCCTGTAATCCTCCAACGTTTCTGCTAAATCCAGATATTCAAATCCATCCATCAAATGGGTAGGCTGCACCACTAATGTTGTAACCCCATCCGCCTCCGCCCGTTTTAGCGCCTCTTCAACATTATCAACTGCAAGTCCGTCCCGATCTTTCAGCTTATCAATAATAATCTGGCTGGTAAACGCCCGCCGCACATCAAATTCAGGTAATCTTTCCTTAATTGCGTTCTCTATTGCTCCGATGGTTGCTTCCCGGCTCTCATTATAGCTGGTTCCAAAACTTACCACAAGAATTGCCTGTTTTCCTAGTTTCACATCCGTTCCCCCTTTTGCTTTCGTTTCTTCTGCCGCACGTTCTTCCCCGGAACCCTTTAGCGCAAATGTATAAAAATCACAGCCAGTTTAGTCATAGTCCACTTCCATCAGGCATAATCCCTGAGGCGGAGCCGTAAATCCTGCTAGTGACCGGTTCCTGGCCTCCAAAAGCTCTTCCATGCTGTCTGGCGTACGTTTTCCAGTTCCCACTTCTAATAAAGTCCCTGTTAATATCCGCACCATATACTGTAAAAATCCAGTTCCATGATACGTAAAATTTAAGTAGTCGCCTTTTTTTACAATTTCTATCCGATCCACATTGCGGATTGTGGATTTTTTCATCTTCGCATTATGGCAGAAACTTTTAAAATCATGAATCCCGGTTAGATACCCGGCTGCTTCCTGCATTTTCTTAATATCTGGCATTTCCTCCGGAATATAAACGTACTTCCGGTTAAAAACCGGCTTTATCTGTCCTATGTAGCAGGTATAGCAATAGGTTTTTCCAAAGGCATTATATCGACTATGAAACCGGTTAGAAGCTTTTTTAACTTCCCGGATCCCAATATCATCAGGGAGATAGCGGTTCATATAGTCCCGAATCCTATCTGGGGCCAAATCGGTATCCAGATGCACATTGGCAGTCATTCCCTTGGCGTGAACACCTGCGTCGGTACGCCCGGCGCCGATTATCTCAACCGGCTGCCCAGCCATCCGTGACAAAACATGCTCCAGCTTTCCCTGGATGGTCATGTCTGTGCCCGGTTGACGCTCCCACCCTAAATAACGGGTTCCATCATAAGCAATCAATAATTTATAATTTTCTTTCATACTTCCTTTTCCTGTTCTGATTTAATTTTTAACACATTGAGTTAAGACATGCCATATGCAGCCTTACCTTTTATTTCAGATATTTTTTTAATTTGTGAACGATAACCTGGATATCGATGGGTTTTGGCAAATGGTCGTTCATACCGCACTCTAAGCACTTTTGAATATCTTCTGAAAAAGCGTCAGCAGTCATGGCAATAATGGGAATATCCCTATCCTCACGTCCCAGTTCCCGGATTGCCTTGGTAGCTTCGTAGCCATTCATCTTAGGCATCCGCACATCCATTAGAATTGCGTCATAATATCCAACCGGGGATTTCTTAAATTTCTCAACGCATGCTTGCCCATTTTCCACCCAATCCAGTTCCATTAAAAGGACAGAAAGCAGCTCCCTTGCAACCTCCCAGTTCAGCTCATTATCCTCTGCCAGTAAAATATGCTTCCCTCTAAGTTCCATATCCATGGTTTCTTCAGTCTTCACCGTTTCTTCATCAGAAGTATGGACAAATGACTTTAAGGTATCAAACAAGGTAGATTGAAACAGAGGTTTTGAGATAAATCCTGAAATCCCCGCTTCTCTGGCTTCCTCTTCAATATCACTCCAATCACAGGCGGAAATCAGCAAAATCGGACTATTTTCCCCATATTTCAAACGGATTTCCCGCCCCGCCTCAATCCCATTGATGCCTGGTAATTTCCAGTCCAAAAGAATCATCTGATAATCCTTGTTCTGCTGATGGCGTTCTGCTATCTGTTGCATTGCATGCTCTGCACTTAGGCACCATTCCCCATGGATCCCGATTGACTTTAAGGAATCAACAGCATTTATACATAACCTCTCATCACTGTCAACTATAAGCATATTCCAATCAGGGAGCGCCATATGAGTCTTCTGCTGGTTTGCCCTTTCCATGTCAAGAATAACGTGGAACTCACTGCCTTTGCCCTGCTTGCTTTGGACAGAAATTGTACCGCCCATAGTGTCTATAATATACTTGGTAATTGCCATTCCAAGACCGGAGCCCTCTGTTTTCTGTACACGGGCATTGTCTTCCCGGCTAAAGGAATCAAATAATTTCTTCTGGTATTCCTTTGACATGCCAATCCCTGTATCTTTCACAATGAAATGCGTGCGGACTTTAGAAGTATCCTCCGGCAATGGTTCCTGATACAAAACTACCTGGACAGAGCCCTTATCCGGAGTAAACTTAACTGCATTTCCCAACAGATTAATCAATACCTGATTAAGACGCACACTGTCACAGCACACGGTTTCTGTAAGAATTTCATAGGCAACAGCGTCAAACTGCTGATTTTTCGCCCTGACCTGGGGCTGCAAGATATTTACGATGCTGTCCATAATCTCCCTTAGTGACACCGGTAAAACATTCAGCGTCATTTTTCCGCTTTCAATCTTAGACATATCCAGCACGTCGTTGATAAGGCCCAGAAGATGTTTACTGGATAATGTAATTTTATTCAAACATTCCTGAACCTGCTCCTGATTGTGTACATTGGCTACGGCGATTGATGTCATGCCGATTATGGCGTTCATGGGAGTACGTATATCGTGGCTCATACTGGATAGGAATTCCTGTTTGGCTGCATTGGCATGTTCTGCTTCTTTCTGCGCCTTTTCAGCCGCTTTACGCGCTGCATCCATCTCCGTATTCATACGCTTTAATTGGGATACCTGTTTATTGAATATTCTTACATACTGGAAGAAGATATACAAAAGCATGGCAATTACAGCAAGAGAAGCAGCATAAACAATCGTCAGCCAATGACGGCTCATACCAGAAATTTCATTATCCAACCCGTCAAACGGAAGGACTGTCACCAGATACCATTCGCAGTAGGGAAGGCTGGTACAATACAGATGGCGGCGTGATTCACCACCCTTTAGAATAACTGCATAATCTTCTTCCGCATTCATGGCAGCCGTCATCTGCTCAATATAGTAATCTGCTTCCTCATTTTGGCCGTCAAAAATACGATAAAGACGTTCGAAATAATTTTCGTTTTGGCCGCCCTGATCCCGGACAACATAACTGCCATCTTTGCGTATCACGTAGGAATAGATTAATGGATTATCGGTATCAAGGAAAAGAACCTCACCCATATATTTGGAAGAAAGGCCTGCAACCATTGCAACGCTATCGCTTCCGTCAGACATGGGATACTGGCAGGGTACGCCAAACAAAATTACACCATTCCCGCTGTCATCAGCAGCAGACGATACTTTCCGTTCCCCGTTTTTCAAACTGTCTAAAAACGGTTCCGGATGGTTTGGCTCCACAGGATCGCCATAAATCATCTCAACATTGCCGTCAGCCGAGTATAAGGCAACGCACAAAAACTGCCTTGCCCTTGCGCCGTATTCGATTTCTTCCTTCGAACCGTAATCGGAATTTTTTTCACCTGACGCAATATGGGCTAAGGATTCTACCATAGTAAGGCGAAGGGCAATAATTGTTTCAAAATGCAGCGATACCTGCTTATTCATCCCGGCCATATAGGCGGTGCCTATGTTCTCGATGGTATCTTCGCTCATTTTGTGAATGGATATTCCCAAAAGCGAAAACACAAAAATATTTAGGCAAATGATCACTACTATGCTTATTTTTAAGGAACGGGGCAACGTCATGCTTTTCATACTGTTTCATCTCCATTATCTCTTCGCATTTGCACTATCTGAGCGATAACCGCTATCTTCTATCTGCTAAGCTGCTATTCGTTATATGTTTTTGTCCGCGCCTTAGCCGGCTTAAAACATTTGAACATATTTCTCATATCCGCCAATCATCGGAATCTGTGTTATAATACCATACGCTACCTAATTCCGTCAATACAGCAGGTGAGCCTTGTCACAGCTTTGTGCGGCAGGCAGTTTCTTTGCGTTTCTAAATCACCAGGATCCTGCGAACAGAACCGCATGTTCCCATTTGAAATCGCCTGTCCCTGTCAGCGCTATGAAACCGTACTGCCAGCGCTTTTATCGGCAGAGCCAAGAAAAGGCCGCGCAAAATCTGCCTTGCCATTTGGCATTGATTTTGCACAGCCTTCTATCTTGTTTAATCCATCATTCCATCTTCGTTAAAATACATGGGCACCGGGCCGCTTACATAGGAGATTCCTTCCTGATCTTTGATTGCTTCATACAGTGGCTCTGATACCTGAATCTCATTTAGGCATAGGGTATTCTTTATGTGAACCACTCTGGCCTTCTTATAGTCCAGATTATGGCAGCAGCGGATACACATCAGCACCGCCTCTTTATCTGTATTCACATACAACGGGATCGGGCAAGCATCCATCAGTCCGGTCGTCAGCACATTGGTCCAGGTAACTTCCCAGTCTACCTGGTTTAAACATCTTCTGGTAGTTACATCTGCCGAACCCAGGCCGCATCCATTATGATGTGCCTCCGGCGTAATGCCACGGATGAACAATTTCCGCAAATTTAACGTATCTCCAAACGTATGCGTGATATTTCTTCCGGTTACATTTGGGTCGTGGCCGTTACCGCTAATATTCTTTCCAATCTCATCGATAATCAACACGTCAATATCGTCAAACTGGAACTTTGCCATCCGCTCCTTTGCGATCTCAAGCAGGCGGGCATCAGTTTCCATAAAATTATCCCGATTGCATACTTCTATATTGCAGATGTCGTCATATGCGTTTTGCACCACTCCAACGCCAAACGCAAAGGGGCATTTTTCAAGGAATTTCTCAGCCACTGGTGGGATTAGCTCTGTAAAACGGTGGAATCCAAAGCTGTGGAACATGCTGGCCCCTTTGTGCTTTGCGATGCCAATGGCAATCATCTTTGCCAGGCCGCTTTCATGAGGCCCTCTAAAATCCGTATGCGGCTTTACCTTATTAAAAATAACAATCCCGTCTGATTCATAGGCATATTTATCACAGTACAGCGGAATTCCATTCAGCTCGTCATACTGTACCACTTCCATAGAAGAAAGGATAGGAACTCCCATGGTTTCTTCTGTGATATGGTAGCCCTCCAGCATTTCCACCTGCCCCTCCGCAGTAGCGCCGCCGTGGCTTCCCATGGAAGGAATGATAAATGGCTCTGCTCCCCATTCTTTTAAAGTATCGCAGATAACCCGGAGCATAACATCCATGTCCGGAATCCCTCTGCTTCCTGCGGTGACGCAGATCCGTTTTCCTTTATACGTTTCCTTTCCCTGTACTTTTTCCAGTTCAGACCGCATATGGCCTTTTACATCTTGGATCTTTGCAGGATCATAACTCTGACGAATGGTTACCATGTTGGGAACTGGTACGTTTTCCATACCCTGGATCGGTGTATGCACTTCTGGAAAATCAATATACATCTTAACTCCTCCTTATCTGACTGCCAGTTTTAAGCCATCCCAAATAAATAGAATAAAATAACCATAAAGACTAATGTGATGAGCGGAACCACACAAGTTGTAATAAATATGGGGAAATACGAATGCTTATGGTCATTTTCCGTAACATTCAGCACCGATACCACTAAGCCATTATGGGGAAGGGAATCCAGGCCTAAACTTGCAAGGGCACTGACTCTGTGAAGCGCTTCTACATTAACCCCTAAAGGTACAAAGTAATCCCGAATAACAGGAAGGATAATTCCAAGACCGCCAGAACCGGATCCGCAGACACCGGCTAAAATGGTAACGGCTAATCCAGACGCAATCAGCGGGCTTCCTCCGATTCCGGTGATTGCTCCGATCAAGGTGGTAAACGCTGGCGTAGCCTGTACCAGGGAACCAAACCCAACAACAGCGGAGGTATTAAACAGGGAACCAGTCCCATCCTTTGTTCCATCACTTAAATGTTTCCAAATTTCCTTCCAGGGAATCTGCTTGAAATAGAAAATCAATGCAGAAATAAAGCCTACAAACAGGGCGACTTCTGCTGAAAACTTAAATACATTCAATACCACCAACAGGATAATCATAGGAATTAAGGCAATCAAAAAGCTGGGTAATTCCTTTCCCTGTTTTAATTCCAGCATTGCCCTGTCCTTTTCGGTCATCTCAAAATGCATCCCTTTTTTCTTGCACCGGTTTGCATACCAAATCATAAAGCCGAATACAAGAACCGCTTCAAATGCAGCGGCAATCAGGCCGGGAACAAAGGCAGCCGTGGCGGGAGTTCCTAAAATTTGTCCGGGCATTAAGTTCTGGATCTGAGGGGAGCCTGGCATCATGCCGGTAAATGTGCCGGCGCCTGAAAAATATACTGCCGGAATCAATGTTCTGGAAATATCGCCTCTCTTGAATAATGAAACCATCAGAGGATACAAAGTAAACATACATACAAATACGGAAACACCGCCATATGTAAGCACTGCCCCGGCAATCAGGATTGACGGAATGATAAATTTATCCCCTAATTTGTCAATAATGGTTTTTGCGATAGCATCCGCGGCGCCGCTGATATCGGTCAGCTTGCCAAACAAGGAGCCTAACACAAAGATAAAAAAGAACTGGCCAAAATATCCAGAAAGCCCTTTTACATATGTGGTTGTTAAATGTTCAATGGGATTCATCCCTGCCGTAAGCAGAAGAAAAATACCAGAGATCATAGCAGAGAAGAAAATCGGAACCCCTTTAAAACATAAAAAAATCAATAATGCCAAGCTTAAAATTACCAAAAAAATTTGCATACCTTATCTCCTTTACACGGAATAACTACAACACCCTCCATTTTTATTGATTTCTAATAGACATCATTTCCTGATTTTGATATAATTTTAAATGTCAAAACCAGTTAATCGATTAAAAATATAAGGATACTTCGCTATGATCACAATGAAACAGAAACCAAAAAAGCTTCCCCCTAAACCACAAATGCTTCGTCCTATGAACGAACGTGACCGAGGCCTGGCTCTTAGCCTAGAGAAAGAACGCACTCATATCCGCCGCCAGCTTTATTTAAAAAATCAGCTTGCGGTCGTTGGTGTTATCGCTGCATTTCTGGCTTATCAGCTCTTCCACAGCCACGTTGCCGGAGTGATTCTGGGGATTTTTATGCTGCTGGCTGCCTGCAGTGCCTTTGCCGCTTATTCCATTCAGGACCACGAAATTCGTAAAGCACTATCTGGAAATAAAGAGCTGCTTTGCGTTAACGCCACCGCTTACCTTTCTACAGACAGACCTAAGCCTTCCATCCTTTTTAAAAGCAAGGATGGTAAGCTTTTGTTTACCTCCAGCCTGAAGGACGACCTATTCTGGTTTTCCTCCGGCGGCCAGGCGCTTCTTGTTTACTACAATCCTTCCACGCCGACTGTTTACAAAATCAGTTAACTGTGCTTTTAGCATTTCCGAAACTCTGGGGGCCTCTTCTCAAGAAATGCCGTCATGCCTTCCAGTTTATCCTGGGTCTGGAACAAAAGGCCTCCTTGGCTTGTTTCGTATGCGGCACATGCTTGTCCATTCAGCTCTCTTGAGGCCTGAACGCACCGTTTTGCCGCCATTACCGCAAGAGGGGCATTTTGCGCGATAGCTCTTGCCAGTTTTATGGCCTCGTTTCCGCTCTGTCCCTCAGGAACGACTTTTTGGGCAAGACCAATCCGATAGGCCTCGTCGGCTCTTATCGGGGCAGCAGTAAACAGCATTTTCTTTGCCTCTGCTTCCCCTATGATCCGGGGCAGGCGCCAAGTCCCCCCATAGCCGGGGATAATCCCAAGACTTGTTTCCGGAAACCCGACTTTTGCTTTTTCATCAAATACTCGAAGATCACAGGATAGCGCCAGCTCCAGGCCGCCTCCAAACGCCACGCCGTTTACTGCACAGATCACTGGCGCCGGAAATTGCTCAATCTTATTAAAAACCGGATTCCCCCGGCGTGAAACCTCCATTGTCCCTTCGCCGTCCATATGCTGGAACGCTTTAATATCGGCCCCTGCAATGAAAACCTTTTCCAAGGCGCTGGTAATCACCACGGCACGGATCTCCTCCAGCTTCTCCAATTCACACACAGCCGCTTCTAAATCATCCATAAACGAAACTGTGATGGCATTCACTGGCGGACTGTTGAATTGAATCCGGGCAATGGTATCTTCTATAGAAAGAACTAAATTTTTGTACGTTTTTTCAAATCCGGACATACTCCTCGCAAACCTCCTTGCGTTCTTTGAGCATTCTTCTTTATATTCTTCGGATCCCCATGGTAAATACCAGGCTTACCATTCCGCTTGCGGCCATATAAAACAAAGTTGTCATATAAGATCCGCTTGCGTCAAAAAGCATTCCGGCGATGGTTCCGCCAAAGGAAGCCGCCAAAAGGTTTAAGTTCATCACAGAAAAATTGACAGGGTAATGGCTGGCCCCATAGGAGTCATTTACATAGGCAGAAATGCTGGGATTTAAGCCTCCATAGGAAAAACCGCAGCAGATAAACCCTACCGCTACTAAGGCAAAGGCCTTCCATGCCACCGCTCCTATCAGGATCACAGAAGACAGTCCAAAGCACAGGCCTACCACCGTCATAGTGATTTTTCGTCCCTTCTTATCAAACAAGTTCCCGAAAAATACCCGTCCCAAACCATTAAATATGGAAATTAGTCCCACTATGGTAGCAATCATTCCGGCTTCCACTTCCGGCCCAACTTCTTTTGCAATCCCGCTGGCCTGGCTGATTAATGCCATCCCGGCTCCGCCTACGGCAATGGTCCAGAGGAAAAATATCCAAAAACTTGGCCTGGCAACCATTTGTCTGGCATCAATATCCAGACCTTCTCCCCTTACCCGCTTTTTTTCTGGAAGAATTACATTCTGGGCCTTTAAATCCTCCTTAGAAGGTTTTGCAAAAAACAGGCCGCACAGAGCGAATACTGCCGCCAAAACGATCCCAAATCCCAAAAATGAATTCCGCCAAGCTTCTATGCCTTCCCCGGAAGGGGTTACAGCCTGATACACTTTCCCTACAAGAAAGGAACTGATACCGAACCCCATCAGAAGAATACCGGAAATTAACCCCTGCTTATCCGGAAACCATGCGCTCATAGTACTTAGTACCGCATTGTATACAAAACCAGAAGCAAAGCCACAAAATCCCCCATACCCAAGATACAGCATCCCCGGGGATCCTGCCTGGCTTGCCAGCAGAAATCCTGTAAGAAACAGCCCTCCTGAAATCCAGACATGAAACCTGACCTTTAACTTCCCAGCTACCATTCCTCCTGCCATACATCCGACGCAAAAGCTCATCATGCAGATGGTAAAGGTTAACGATAATTGAGCCTTGCTCCAATCCGTAAAGTACGCCCCTATCGGAAGGGATAGTACGCTCCACGCATATACAAGTCCTGCGAAAAGCAGCATAACCACTCCAATAGCCACATAGATCCATCGGTTAAGCTTCATAATCCGATCCTTTCCTTACTGTCTGCCATTTCAATGATTAATGATTTGAAGCGTTCGGAAGCTTATCCATCTCTTCCATAATCGCGGGGAGCACCTGATACAAGTCACCTACGATTCCAATGTCCGCAATATCAAAAATCGGAGCGCTCTCGTTTGTATTAATCGCTATGATTAATCCGGAATTCTGCATTCCCGCCACATGCTGGATTGCCCCGCTGATACCGCAGGCAAAGTAAATTTTCGGCTTTACTGTCGTCCCGGTCTGGCCTACCTGGTAAGCGTGATCGATCCAGCCAGCGTCTACCGCTGCCCTGGATGAGGCAATGGTTCCTTCCAACCGTTGAGCCAGCTTCTTTAACAGTTCAAAGCCTTCCGGCTTTCCTAATCCCATACCGCCAGATACAATCACTTCCGCATCTGTCAGGGAAACCATTTCCTTTACACTCTTTACTACCTCCAGCACCTTCGTCCGGATATCCCCTTCCTGGAAGCTTACAGTAAGTTTTACCAGTTGTCCCTTTCTTCCTGGCTCCCGGGAAGCCTTCTCCATTACGCCAGGGCGTACGGTAGACATCTGAGGCCTGTGGTTGGGGCAGACAATGGTTGCCATTAAATTTCCGCCAAAAGCCGGACGGGTTTGCATAATTCCTTTTGTTTCCGGGTTAATCTCCAGTTTTGTACAGTCAGCGGTCAGACCTGTATTGCACTTTACTGCCAGGCATGGCCCCAGATCCCGCCCGATATGGGTAGCCCCAAGAAGCACGATTTCCGGCTTATACTGAGTAATGGCTTCATAAATTGCTTTGGTATAGGCATCTGTAGTATACTGTCCCAGTTCCGGAGCGTCGGCGTAATATACTTTATCTGCCCCGTATTCAAACAGCTCCTCAGCTAGGCCTTCTACCCCGCTGCCGCACAGCACAGCGCACAGTTCGCATCCAATCGCCGCCGCCAGTTTCTGTCCTTCTCCTAACAGTTCCACAGCCACCTGCATCAGTTTTCCTTCTCTTTGTTCCGCAAATACCCATACGCCATGGTATGCGCTTAAATCGGCTGCCTGTTTCCCATCATCTGCCTTTTCAATGGCCTGGAACGGACATGCCTCCACGCACTGCCCGCAGCCAGTACAGGCGCTCCCGATTACTGCCTTCTTTTCCTCCATGGTAATGGCGGTAAAGGGACAGCTTTTTACACATTTGGTACATCCTTTACATTTATCTTTTATAACCTGAACTGCCATTCGTTTTCCCTCCTCGCTATGCGATTAAATCAAATGCTTCTCAACCAGCTTGCCAACTAAAGCTTGTGCCATATCGGTTATGCTTCCGGACAGCATTTCCCCTTTTCCCTTCTGAGGCGGGGTAAAGGAACGGAATACCTGGGTCGGAGATGCATTCAGGCCGCAGTCTGCCGGATCTAAGGCCACATCCGTATGATTCCATACAGTAATTTCCTTTTTATAGGCATCTACAATTGCGCCAACTGACATATACCTGGGTTCATTTAATTCTTTTACGCAGGTAAGCAGGCAAGGAGTTTTCACGTTAATTACTTCATAACCGTCTTCCATCTGCCTTTGTACCGTAACGTTTCCTTCTCCCATCTGGATATCCTGTACATAGGTAACTACCGGCACGCCTAATCTCTGGGCTACCTGAGGCCCTACCTGAGCCGTATCCCCATCGATAGCCTGGCGGCCAGCGAAAATCACATCCACTCCCTCTACCTTCCGGATTCCAGCCGCAATGGTGGTGGATGTAGCACAGGTATCTGCGCCGCCAAATGCCCGGTCACTTAACAGATATGCTTCGTCCGCCCCCATAGCCAGACATTCTCTTAACATATAAGTAGCCTGAGGCGGCCCCATGGTTAAAACCGCTATGGTTACTTTTGGATCCTTATCTTTTAACTGAAGGGCAGCTTCTAAGGCATTTGCATCATCCGGGTTTAAAATACTGGGAACTCCATCACGAATCAAGGTTCCTTTTACCGGATCAATTTTAACTTCATTTGTATCCGGAACTTGTTTCACACAAACTAAAATCTTCATGGTTTTTCCTCCTATTTTTTAAGCAGTTTGCTTCCGATTACCATCTGCTGCACCTGGCTGGTGCCTTCATAAATGGTAAATACACGGCAGTCACGGAACATCCTTTCAATCTTATAATCCTTAATAAAGCCATAACCCCCATGAATCTGTACTGCCTTTTGCGCAATCTCATTACAAGTTTCCGAAGCATAGTACTTTGCCATGGATGCGTTTAAGGTTGCGTCCTGTTTCGTATCCATCATATAGGCTGCCTTGTAAACCAACTGCTTGGCGGCTTCCAGCTTAGTTGCCATATCTGCAATCATAAAGCTGATGGCCTGGAAGCTTCCAATGGGACGTCCAAACTGTTTCCGTTCTTTTGCATATTTCACCGCCTCATCCAGACAGCCCTGGGCAACGCCAATGGACTGAGCCGCAACTCCAAGACGGCCAGTATTTAATGTCTGCATCGCAATCTTAAACCCATCACCTTCCTCTCCTAAACGGTCACATTCCGGAACCGCTACATTCTCCAAAATAATATCTGAGGTAGCACATCCAACGATCCCCATCTTGTTTTCCGGTTTTCCGCAGGATACTCCTTTGGCATGCATATCTACTACAAAGGCAGACAGCCCTTTATTTCCCTTTGTCAGATCGGTTTTCGCAAATACAACCGCATAATCGGAAAGAGGCGCCATGGTGATAAAACATTTACGTCCGTTTAATATGTAGTGATCCCCCTCTTTCTTTGCTACCGTTGCCACACTGCCAGCATCAGAACCTGCTCCCGGCTCTGTCAGCGCAAAAGCCAGCTTTTTCTCTCCTGTTACCACAGGCCTTAAATACTTTTCTTTCTGTTGATCATTGCCTGCTAAAAGCAAAGGGCCGCCGGACAGGGAATTGGGGCTGGACACATAGATGCTGGCCACGCCAGACACTCTTGCAATCTCTTCCATTACCAGCACATAAGAACGCGCGTCTGCGCCTTGTCCTCCCAATTCTTTTGGAATCTTTATTCCATAAAATCCGGCCTTAGCCATCTTATCTAATATTTCTTCCGGAAACACCTCGGTTTCCTCTACCTGATCCAGAACTTCTTTGGTCAGTTCTTTTTCCGCAAAATCACGGGCCAATTTTCTGATCAGTTCATGCTGCTCTGTAAAATACGCTTCTGCCATATTTTTTGTTTCCTCCTTATTTTCTCAGCTTGACTGCTGATTTATTTCCTTTCCTGCCCTGCCATCTCCTTTGCCATCTCCTTAAGAATCTTCAAATTGATTTTCCCACTAGCATTCATAGGGAATTTCTTAAATGGCAGGACAAAGGCTGGAACTTTATAATGGGCAAGTCTTGGTCTTATATAATCTAAAAGTTCTTGTTTATTCACAAAACAGCCTGCTTTTGGGATTACGCAAGCGGCAATCTCCTCCTGCAGCACTTCTGCCGGAACCCCAACGACCTTAACGGCTTGAACCCATTCAATGCGCATAATTACTTGCTCAATCTCCTTAGGGGAAATATTTTCTCCAGCCCGGATAATCATTTCCTTTAGCCTTCCGGTAATATGCAGGTGCCCCGTTTCGTCCAGCCGCCCGATGTCACCGGTCCGCAGCCAGCCATCTTCTGTAAATGCCTTTTCGTTTGCTTTCGGAAGATTATAGTAGCCCTGCATCACATTATAGCCTTTTACCTGGATTTCCCCTTGCTCCCCGTCTTTCAGGATCTCCCCTGTTTCCCAATTGCTAAACCGCACATGGACAAATTCCGCTATCTTACCGGCAGAGGTTGCTTTTTCCTCTTTTGGTTCATCCCAATCCGCAATGGACACACAGGGCGAGGTTTCTGTCTGCCCATAAGAAGGCTGAAGATGCATATTGTAAAACCTGCCGCTGATTTCCTGGTACTCATTTTCCGACATGCAAGAGCCAGCAATAATCCCAGATTTCAGCCCTCCCGCGTCACGGTCCGCAAACTCCTTCTTCCGGTTCATGGCCAGAAACATACTGGGCACTCCATTTAATATGGTACAGTGATAACGGTCAATTGCGTTCCATACCTGCTCGGTTTTAAAGTACGGAATCAGGTAAATTGACATTCCCCCAAGCAGGCAGGAAATAATCCCTGCTGTGATTCCGAAGCAGTGAAATAAGGGTACAGTAATGCACATCTTGTCATCTTGCCCCCACCGCATTGCCTGTACCAGGCTGGACGCGTTATTTACGATATTATAATGGCTTAACAGCACTCCCTTTGGAAGCGAAGTAGTTCCTGACGTAAAAATCATACAGGCCGGATCCTGTGGTGAAACCAGTTTTTTCTTTTCCTGAAGCATTTGGTCTGACTGGGGCAGCTTATCTTCCGGCAAAAAGCTGTCTTCCCCCATCCACCTGCCAGCTTCCTTTTCATTAATATGGATAAAATGCCGGACTTTTGGTGTTTCATTCCGGATCTGGGTCACAATATCTTCATACAGAATGGTTTTATACCCTGCCCCATAATACAGCACTTCCACATCTGCATAATTTAAGATTCCCTTTACTTCTTCCTGGCGGTAACAAGTATTAATCAGCACCGGAACCGCCCCTAGCTTAACCAGTGCCAGAAATGTGAACACCCAGTTAGGGCTGTTTACACTCCAAATTCCCACATGAGTCCCTTTTTGAATCCCATATCGCTCCATGTGCCCTGCCAGATAATCGGAAACCGTATCCATTTGTTGGAAGGTACAGCTCCACTTTCCGGTTTCCATGGCAGTATGCCCTCCATCTAACTCGGCCCGTTCCCTCAGGCACTGGCCAATGGTCTTATTCATAAGTTCCATACTGTCCCCATCATCATTGATTCTGTATCAGCGCGGGATTTTTGCCTGCGGCAGGTTTTCGCGACTTGACTCCCCTGTTCCTAGTGGTCCGATTTTACGGCACACGTCCTTTGCCTGCTGCCACAGTACAATCCAGTGCGAAGTATATTTGTTTCATAAAAATTTGCTTTTGTGAAGCAGAAATGGCTGCCGATTTTCAGGAATCAATCTTTGTCCTCTCCTCCGGCAGCCATCCTCCCTGTTAGCCCTTATCGCTCATCTTTCCACACAAACAAGGTTCCTTTTTCCTGCATCTCCTGAATCTGTGCGTCATCATAGCCTAATTCTTTCAGGATTTCTGGTCCCTGTTCTCCAATCAAGGGACCTGCCTTGTATTCCGGCACTCCCATTTCCTGGAACTTAACTGGAAGGCGTACCAGCCTTCTGGTATTTCCGTTTGAATACGTCATATCATAAAAGCAGTTATTTGCCTCTGCCTGCTTATCATTGCGGATTTCAATCCAGTTTTGGCAAAGAGCAAAGGGAATATCTGCCGCTTCCAAAATAGAACTCCACTCATCAGCAGTCTTCTTCATAAACTGTTCCATTACAATATCATAAACCTGGGTTCCCAGGCCTTTTGCCTGACAGGTAAGAATGGGGAAATAGTCTTCATTATCTGCTAAATCTTCCCTGCCAATAGCAGCAATAAACTTCTTGTAGTACGTATTGTAATCTGGCATACACGTCTGGATAAACCGATCATCCTTCGTTCTCCAAGCCGCGTTAAAGGGATTTGCCCCTTCTCTTACATCGATAGGATACTGCTGCGCAATCCCCTCATAATTGGATGCCTGAACCATCATACCCATATTGTAAACAGCGCTTTCAAATAATGAGGTTTCTACCTTCTCCCCAATCCCTTTTGTTTTGGCTTGGTATAAAGCAGCTAAAATTCCGGCTGCCAGGTTCATTCCTACGTTATGATCCCCAAGTCCCGGCACTCCGTTAAAGGGAACCGTTCCCTTCTGACGCAGAGAATCGAAATAGCCGCCTCTGGCAAAGAATGCAGTAAAGTCAAATCCAGGCAGATCCTTATCTGGCCCATACTCGCCGTATCCGGTGCAAATAGCGTAAACCAGTTTTGGATACCGTGCCTTTAAGGTTTCGTAATCCAATCCTGCCCTCTGAAGAGCCTGAACCCTCCAGTTAGTAATCAGTACATCCGCCTGATCCAAAAGCTTAAAAAACGCTTCTTTGCCTGCAGGATCTTTCATGTTCAGAGAAATACAGCGCTTATTGGCATTCTCCAGATCCCAAGTAGTATTTTCATACATATCCAAAGGCCTTCCCTCTGATGGGGCAGTATGCCTTAAGGGATCTCCCTTTGCTGATTCGATTTTAATTACATCTGCCCCTAAATCTGCCATAAACCTTCCGGCAGAGGCGGCTGCAATAAAAGTTGCAAGTTCTACTACTTTAACACCATCTAATGGTTTGCTCATAAAAATGGGCTCCTTTCTAAATTTTTTATACGAAACGCCCTTGGCTCCCCTGATGTACGGGGGCAAAAACGCTTCCTTAAGTTTTGACTCCTTTATTCTGCTGTGCCCTTAGTGGAAATCATATGGAGCACGTAAGGAATCATAACAACCGGAATTGTTAAATATCCAAGGTAAGCATATCCTACTGACACAATCTTGTTTAATCCAAGCTGCGCAATCAGAAACGCGACAATTGTACAGACAAATGTAACAATAATAACATTTCTTCCCGGTTTCGCCGTTGGATCAAACTCTTTATCAATGGCTTTGCACACACGGTTTGACATACCGGCAATCATGTTTACTGCTGTTGAAACAGAACCTAAAACAATCAAAATCGAAATGATTGGGCGAAGCAGATTGGGCGCTACTCCTTTGTTTACCAAAATTAACAGCGGAATGCTGGCCTGGGCAAATTCCGGATCATCTGTGATGGCCATTAGGCCAAGCACTGCCATGGTACAAATTACCGCATTCACACATAAGCCGTAAGTCATGGAAGTTTTCGCATCATTCGGGCTTTCAAACGGTTTCGCATGCTGAACCAAAAGTCCGATGGAAGCCAACTGGAATGCTGCGTACACAATTCCTGTCCAAAATGCCTTTCCTACTGGCGCAGGATTGGCGACGCTGGCGGAAATATTGGCAGAAATGTTTCCCCACTGTGCCATAATATTGGGAATATAGACAATGAACAGACCTGCCACAATTAATACGGATAAGGTGGCCGCCACCTTGCGGACAACATTCGTTCCGTACACAGCAACAATGAAAATAAAAATGCCAACAAAAACCGTTCCAACCCAATGGTTGATCCCGAACGCGCTTTCCATTGTGCTTACGCCTGTCGCAAACGCTGCCGCCGGAGCCACACAAATGGTAACGATATAAACCAATTCATATAAGTTTGAGAAAATTGGCGCATACTTTCCATAAAAGCTGTCATTAAAGCTTTTATAGTCGTATACATCATGTTTCTTGGCATATTTTAAGGCATACCACTGGTAAAAAGCTCCAATACACTGTGCCATAATACAGGTAATAAACGCCCACACACCAAACTGCACAAAATATTGCCTTAACTGATTACCGGACGCGAACCCTCCGCCAAACTGAGTTGTAAACCATACAAATGCCACACCTACCGTAACTGACATTTTATCTTTGCTTATCATATTATGTTCTCCCTGTCATTTTCTTTTTCCGATGTGTATCTTCTTTGCCTGCCGTTTCTCTTTTTAATGCAATTTGGATAGGCCATTAACACATTTCTTTTAGGGCCTGGATCATCGTGCCTGCCTGCTCATAATTTACCATCTGGCGGTCCACCTCAATGTTCAGGTTTAGCAGACCTGCTGCTTCACATGCCCTTTTGATGGGAACGTAGTCAAATTCTTCCGGATCACAGAACTTGGTCATCAGAACCACCACGCCTTTTGCGTCATGCTGCTTTGCCTGTTGGATAATATAATCTATCCGCTTCTTATCCCGGTCATACAGTAAGGTGCAGTTGTCCATATCCGCAAACTTTTGCGCCAAGGCATCTAACGGATTATTCATATCCGGCACATCAGTCCGGTACTGCCGGGATTCATGAGCCACATCATCAAAAACAACCTTAATTCCATTCTCATCAAAAATCTTTAACAGGCTGGGAGAGTCTGCCAGGATGCCGCTTACCAGCACCCGCACCTTGCCTTCCGCCTTTGGCCCTGCTTTTAATTCTTCATTTAATTGTTTTACAATCCGGGTATGATCTTCCGGAAGCATAAACCAGGCACTCTTAAATACATCGCTGCGCTGTGCCGCCGTAATCTCTGCCTCTGCCGCAATCTCTGCGAATTCACGCATTACTTTATTGTGCTCGTTATATATTTTGATGGATTCTGCAAGGGCAAATTCAGAAAATTGCGCGCCTGTGGCTACTGATAAATCACTGATCACGCGCTGATAACCAGCCTTCGTAAATTTAATCCCGTAATCTGGCTTCCGGTTCTGGGGATAAGTCATGGGAATAAACGGAATCCCCTTTACAGCGTATTTCCAGTTTTGTCCCAAGGTCTTTAATGAGTCGCATAAAGATGGGATCACGATCGCCGATACCCCTTCATATTCTCCCCGGATTCCCAGCTCCAGGATGGTCTGCATTATGGAACAGATAAAGGCAGGATAATACTTTTTCGCCTCATTGATTTCCATGTCCGCCCCCCATACGCCCATGGGAACTAAACCCATAGAATGGATAATTTCCTGTGGGGTATAAACCGGGGCAACGGCTACTACCTTACGTCCTTGAGCCAGATATTTTTCTTTCTGCTGTTTCGGGCTTGCTGCCGCCTCATGAAGCTGCGCAAATAATTCGTTTACTGCCATCTTTATTTCCCTCCTTTATTTGCTTCCATGATTTCCATCAGGCCCTGGACACGGGTATCATACTGTGCCTCTGAGAAGTTCCTTGGATCTGCCTGGTCACCATCGAAAGAAGTTACCGGAATCCCGCACGCGGCGCCGATCTGGCGACTCATTTCCGGCATAAATCCGGACCACAGCTTACAGGAACGGTTGGTGTGAACTAAAAGGCCTTCTACGTGGTTATCCTTGCACAGTTTAATCCGCTTATCCCGGGAATGCTCTAAATTCATACAGTTGGGTACATTGGCATACGCACGGCACATTCCGTCAAAATCATCATAGATAAATCCAAATGCGTCTGCGTAAATGGTGGTAACCATATTAATTCCCCGGCTCTTTAAACCGGTAGAAGTAACTCTAAGCCACGGCCAGCAGGCAATTCCCTCAAACATAATCCGATATTTTTCTTCTGCCCGGAAGGTAGATACGCCCTTTTCATGATTTTCCACATATTCCTTTAACAGCGTTTCCATGGCTTCTCCGGCTTCTGCCTTTCCTCTGGCCGTTACCATTACCGCCATATGGTTTAGCAGATCAAAGCCATTAAATGGAGAAGGTACATGTTTTGCCTGGGAGGTTGCCTCAATCCACGCGCGGCTAGCCCGTCCCGACAGCTCCATTACTTCCTTAAACCGCTCATCGCTCCATTTCTTTCCGGTAATGTCCTCAAGCTGATGGATGGCATCTAAAAACTGGGCCTTTATGTACTCGGTTTCCGCATCTGATACCTCATAATCTGGATTAAAGGGGATATCAATCATAATCATAGGGATATCCAATTCCTTTGCCAGATTTTCATACCACTTAATCATGCAGTTACAGATATTATTGCAGCAAAGCATAAAATCCGGTTGAGGCATATCCTGTTCTGGCGCTTCTTTTAGCTTTGCGTATGCTAAGGAAATTCGGGCATATGCACAAATGTCATTGGAATACCCTTCGCCTTCGCTTACATTGCACATCCGTTCACCGCCGCCTCTCGCGGCGATCCCGGCAGCCTGATTTTCCGGATAGCATACATGTAGACCTAATGTTTCCGGAATCTCTACCGGAAAGTTACTGGCACACCATCCGATCTTCTCTCCCCGTTTTTTTGCTTCCATGGCATCACTGTAAGCCTTTGCGGCAATCTGTCCTAATTTAAACTTTGCTGAATTAGGATCTGGTGCCGGCCTGCTCTTTTTTACTTCTTCTGCCATACCAATTACCTCCTTTTTGTTTTTCCCATCATGGGTTTGAATCTATTGTCACGTGCCCCAAAAACGAAGGCAGCGTAACGTTCCTTTTTATTTTCCCTGTTGCCCGGACTTTTCAAATCCGTACAAGGCAGCTCCAAGCGCCCCCATAAGCTGTGCCATGGGATCAAATACAATCGTTACTCCCAATTCCCTGGCCATGGCCATGCGCACGCCTGCATTCCTTGCCACGCCGCCGCTCATGCACACCTGCTCTTTAAGACCTACCCGCCTTGCCAGCGATGCCACACGGGTAGCCACTGACTGACAGATCCCCGCAACCAGATCCGGGATTTCCACACCGGAAGCTAATTGGGAAATTACCTCCGATTCCGCAAATACGGTACAAGTACTAGATATATTTGCTGGTTTTTGGGACTTTGCCGCCTCTACTTCTAGCTGTGAAATATCCAATTTTAAAATAGTGGCCATCACATCCAAGAACCGTCCGGTTCCTGCCGCGCACTTGTCATTCATTACAAAATTGACCATGCGCCCTTGCTCATTCAGGGAAAGGACTTTTGCATCCTGGCCTCCGATATCGATAACGGTTCTTACCTCAGGGCAAATATGGTGAACCCCTAATGCGTGGCAGGTTAATTCGCTTACCTGGAAATCAGACCCTTGATACGTCTGCCGCCCGTAGCCTGTAGCTACCATACAGCCAATTTCTTCTTGCGCAATCCTGCTGTCTTTTAGCACATTGTCAATTGCCCGGGATACCCCGTCTGTGCCTACTGTCGCAATTACAATAGATGACGCCAAAATTTCATTTCCATCCTTTAACATTACAGCCTTTGAAGTCGTTGAACCGATATCAATTCCTAATGTCACCATACCTGATCTCCTTTTATCTGATTCCTTTCATCGTTCCATTTATTGTTATTTCCTGATGGATACTACCTTGTCATTTTTTATCAATTTTCGATATAAATAATATCCCATACTTTTATGCGTTTTCTTACTTTAATTTCTATTTAAAAGTCCGTTTCTTAATTTTTGTTCTTTATGATTCCAATTTTTGTGGTCTGTGAATATTTGCCGACTGTTTGCTGCTGATATGAATTTGAGTTGCTGATGAAATTTGAAATATTATCGGCAGTTGTATATGCCATTCTAGTATTTCAGTGTTCTAGTATACAAGTTGGTGTAAAAAATAATTTGCTGCTTTACAGCAAACCCCCTTCATTGACGTTATTATCTTAACAAACCTTTTCCGATTTGTAAATATAGTATTTATATATTTTTTATAATTGTAAAATTTTCATAATTTTTTTTGGCAATTATATACAAATCTTACAAATACGCATGCTGTCAGGCGCAGTGAATACTACCCCTGGCAGTCATTCTTTTCTTCTATCTTTCGTTCATTTTGCCATCGTCAGTCCAGCTTGAAATAAGACGGATATTGCGCAAGGGCCTGATCCTTTATCGGCGTAATCGTTTGCAAGTGAAGGGCAATCCTTTCCTGAGTCAGTGCAAGATTCTCTTGCTCAAGCGCTTCTACAATTGCCCGGTGCTCTGCTATCAGCTCCTTGATTCGGCTGGCAAACATTACATCAAAGCTGCGCCATCTGCCCAGATGCCACATAATATCACCAAGCATATCGACTAAAGCATACCGCCCCACACCCCCAATCATGATTTTATGGAATTCTGTATCCAGTCTTGGAAATTTTCCAAAATAATTCTGTTCATTGCTGCACTTCTCCTGCTCCACCAGATTTTCTTCCAAACGTTTTACCAAGGCTTTCCTGTCCTCCACCCCCAGGGAGGTAAACATTTCATACACCACCTCTTTCTCTACCGCTGTCCGCAAAACCAGAATATCTTCAATCAGATGCAAATCCATCTGGCTTACGTAGGTTCCCCGCTGAGGATAAATTTCAATCAGTCCCATCTGTTGAAGCCGCGCGAAGGCTGTACGAATTACAGAGCGGGATACCCCGTATTCCCCTGCCATCTGGTTTTCGCTGATTAGCTGTCCTGGCTCCAACTGTAATTTCACAATTCTTTTTAATATCTGTTTATAAACCTGCTCTGCTGTAAGAGGCTGGTTGTCCTTCCCTTTCCCATTCATAAACCCTTCTCCTCGATTTCATAAAGAAAACAAATAATTGAGCAAATCAATTTCTCTTATTTTCTATTTTTTAATTTTGTATTTTCCAATTTTTACAGTTTCTAATTTTTGTATTTTTTAGTTTTTCCTGAATCCTATATCATGTCTATTTAAGCATGCCTTATCTTTAAGTATAAACGAAAAGCAAACTGGAATCAATGCTAAAATGTATTTCTTTGTGTTTCTTTATTTTGCTTATTTATTTATATTTATTTATATTTCTTTATTTTATATTTGTTTATTTTGCCTGTTTCACATGGCCAGAGAGCAAAATACTTTATGGGTCTAAAATCCTATTCGCAGCAGAATGCATATATGTATTTTGCCGGATACGTTATAATAAAAAGCCAGCGCTTTTGACACTGGCTTGATTCTTATTTCACAATATTCCAATCTTCTTTCCTTCCACTATCCTCTTTGCTGCAAATTTGAAGCCTGTGCTGATATTTCTCCTTTGTAGCTAATCCACCCCGGATATGGCGTTCCGATTTATTAACATCCAGTACGATCCGTGCTTGGGCGGCAAGCGATGGGTTAATGTGCTCCAAACGTTCTGTTACGTCTTTATGTACCGTTGATTTACTGATTCCAAATTTTTTCGCCGTCTGCCGCACCGTTGCATTGTGGTCTATGATGTAATTGGCTATGGCCACCGCCCGCTCTTCGATATACTCCTTCAAGGTCTTCCCCCTGAATATGTTTTTTACAGCATATGCAAAGAAATGGAAGAATATGTTTGGACGAATTTACTTGCTGGAGCTTTCTTTGATATCATTCATTTTTCGGTTAGCTAACTGGATTATCTGATCTGCCCTTTGTTCTGGTGAAGCTGCCGACAGATCAAGCTTAATGGTATTTAGTCTGTCATACAGGAAAATCCTCTCTAAATTTCTGGAAATGGCATCGGCTGTACGGATACCTGCATCTACATCTTTCTATAACCTTTCCTTCAGTGCTTCCTTACTGTAAATTAAGGATATTATAATAGCTTTTTCACATACTCTCCTTTATTCTTTTCCCATTTATCCTTTTCTTATCAGTACACGTTTTCCCTGGAAGGCAAATCCATATCTGCGGATTTTTTCTTTAGAAATTCCTTTTTCTATCAATACTGTTTCATATTCTTTTTCTTTTATCTGTTTCAGTGCCGCATCTACCGTATCAGAAAGTTCCTTCTCTTCTATTCTGTCTTGTACCTTAAATTCCATAATTATCCCAACATCCTCTGGCCTTCTCGGTTCCAGCATCACATCATAACGCCCGAACCCGCTTTCCCGATTAGAAGTCAGTTTATACCTATCGGCAAGTTCATCAGTCCCAGCACAAAACCATGATAAAAGCGTTCCGTGGCTTCCTCCGAAGGAGTTTTTCCGGTATCAAAATAGCTGAAGGTTGCCATCGCTATTTTATTCATGTAAACATTCATACCCTTTACATCATTAAACAGTAACGCTTTGATAAAATCATTATAACCTCCCGCGGAACGGCTGAACCATTTTCTGATCATCTGGCGGAACATTGCCCCTATTTCAAAATTAGTCAGTTCCAGTTCATATTCCTGCTTCCACTCTCCAAAATTTGTCGCATAAGAATTTAGATTTTTTACTTTTAAATAGCCGCTGGCAAGCAGTAAACTCCAAATTGCTGACTCATCTTCATCTAATTGATCATAAACCATTTGCTCATTG